>CAZDJK010000015.1:0-2528 GCA_964505725.1 uncultured Bifidobacteriaceae bacterium
CGACGTCGCCCGCTTCCACGAACTCCACGAAGCCGGGGCACGCCGCGCACGTGAGCTCGATGGCGGCGCCGTTGCCGGCTCGCCCCGGGTTGGCGCGCTGGTAGGCGCCCGACGCGACGGTGCCGACGGTCCCGATCACCCCGACCCGACCAGTGCGGGTGACCTCGGACGCGGCGCGCATGCCGGGCTCGATCACGCCGACGACGGGCACCGGCAGCCGCTCGTCGAGCGTCGAGAGCGCGACCGCGGAGGCGCTGTTGCACGCGACGACGATCATCTTGGTACCGAGGTCGACGAGCACGTCGGCGATCTCGAGCGCGTGCTTCAACACCTCGTCGCGCGGCTTGGGACCGTACGGGAACCGGCCCGTGTCGCCGAAGTACACGAAGTCCTCTCCGGGGAGGAGGTCGAGCAGCGCGCGCAGCACGGTGAGGCCACCGAGGCCGGAGTCGAAGACGCCGATCGGGCCCTCGGTCACGAGCGCGCTCCCGCGGCGCGCCGGAGCCGGTCGGTGACGGCGGCGCCGATCCCGACCTCGGCGGGCGGCGCGGCCACCACGGTGTCGAAGCCGAGCTCGTCGGCGCGGCGCAACCACCGGTAGAGCGAGCGGGCGTACTCCTCCGCGTCGGTGGGCTCGCCCAGGACGACCGCGGCCGCCGGCAGGTCTTGCGGGAGCTTCAGCGCGAGCACTCCCACGCGCCGGCCGTCCCCGAGCAGCTCGCGCACGACAGCCGCCAGCGCACCGTCCTCGACGACGATGACGCGCGCGTCGGGCGCGTAGTGCGAGGGCAGCGTGCCGGGCGCGGCGACCTCGCCGCGGTCGGTCACCGGCACCGGCCCCCCGACGAGCTCCTCGATGCGCTCCCGCGGCGTGCCGCCGAGACGCAGCACCCGGGCCGGGCCCGTCGACCAGTCGACGATGGTCGACTCCAACCCGACGGGGCAGCGCCCGCCGTCGAGGACCACGTCGACGTCGGCGCCGAGATCGGCGCGGACCTCCGCCGCCGACGTCGGGCTGACCCGGCCGAAGCGGTTGGCCGACGGCGCCGCGACACCACCTCCGAACTCACGGAGGAGCGCGAGCGCGGTGGCGTGCGCGGGGACACGGAGACCGACGGTGTCCCGTCCACCCGTGACCTCGTCGGGCACGCGGGCGGCGCGGCGGAGCACGAGCGTGAGCGGTCCCGGCCAGCACGCGCCGGCGAGCGCGCGGGCGCCATCGGGCACCTCCCCCGCCCACTCGTCCAGCGCGTCGGCCGAGCCGAGGTGGACGATCACGGGATGGTCGGCCGGCCGGCGCTTCACCGCGAAGAGGCGTCGGACGGCCGCCGCGCTCGACGCGTCGGCTCCGAGCCCGTAGACGGTCTCGGTGGGGAAGGCCACCAGCTCGCCTCGTCGGAGCGCGGCCGCGGCCTCACGCACTGCGTCGTCGTGCACGGGCACTACCAGTAGTTGATGCGGGTCGCGCGCTCGACGACGTCGTCGATCGGGTCGGTCCACGCGCCCGACGAGAGGTACTTCCAACCGCCATCGGGCAGCAGGGTGACGATGGTGCCGGACTCCATCTCTGCCGCGACCTTGGCGGCCCCGGCGATCGCGGCGCCCGAGGAGATACCCGCGAACACCTGGCACTCGTCGAGCAGCCGTCGCAGCCACTCCACCGACTCGCGGGGGCGCACGATGAACTTCCGGTCGAGCACCGCGCGATCGAGGATCGGCGGCACGAACCCGTCGTCGAGGTTGCGCAGGCCCTGCACCAGCTCGCCTGCCGGTGGTTCGACCGCCACCACCTGCACCGCCGGGTTCTGCTCCTTCAGGTAGCGGCCCACGCCCATGAGCGTGCCGCTCGTGCCGAGCCCCGCGACGAACACGTCGACCTCGGGGCAGTCCCGCCAGATCTCGGGACCGGTGCCCTCGTAGTGAGCGAGCGGGTTCGCCGGGTTCCCGTACTGGAACAGACGCACCAGCGACGGGTCGTCGGCGGCGAGCTTCTCCGACAGTGCGATCGCGCCGTTGCTCCCCTCCTCGCCGGGCGAGAGCACGACCTCGGCGCCGAAGATCGCGAGCAGCTGCCGACGTTCGATCGACACGTTCTCCGGCATCACCACGCGGAGCCGGTAGCCCCGCCGGCGCGCGACCATCGCCAGGCCGATGCCGGTGTTGCCCGACGACGGCTCGAGGATGGTGTCGCCGGGGTGGAGAACCCCCTCGGCCTCGGCCAGCTCGACCATCTTCAGCGCGATGCGGTCCTTCGACGAGCCCCCCGGGTTCTGACCCTCGAGCTTGGCGAAGATGCGTACGTCGGGCGAGGGCGAGAGCTCGTGGACCCCGACGAGCGGCGTGTTGCCGATGAGACCGAGGACGTCGTCGTAGCGCATCGCGGGTGCCGGCGGCGCCGGCGGTCAACCCCCCGCGACCGCGGGGAGGATCGTGAGGACGTCGCCATCGGCGAGCTTGGTGTCGAGCCCGTCGAGATAGCGGATGTCGTCGTCATCCTTGTAGACGTTCACGAACTTGTGCATGCCGCC
>CAZDJK010000016.1:0-13698 GCA_964505725.1 uncultured Bifidobacteriaceae bacterium
CACCGTGGATCGCGATCTGGCCGTCGCCGCCGAGGAACTCCGTGAGCACGTCGGAGTGGCCCGACAGCCCGATGGCGAAGACTCCGTACCCCGCGTTGGGGTTGTCGTGCAGGTCGATGGGGTCGGTCGTGTAGAAGGTGCCCGTGGGCGTGGGGTACTGCGGCGAGCCGATCGCGACCTCGGAGTCGAAGATGGCGGTGCCGTTCTGCATCAGCCAGAGGTGGTGTGCCGCGAGGTCGATCTTCACCGAGTACTGCAGCGGCTGCGACAGATTGACGTTGCTCGCCATGATCCAGCCGGTGGAGTTGTTGGGCCGCGTCGGCAGGTAGACGTGGAGCCAGCCGTTGTCCTCGCCGAAGGCGAGGAGCGTGCGGGGCAGCTTGTACGCGGTGAGCTGGGTGAGCGTCTCCAGCGGGGCCGCGCTCGCATCGGGGGACGGGTACACGGTGATGTCGCTCCCGTTGGTAGCGGCGGCGCGGAGGGCGAACGGCGGCGCGGTGGTCGCGACCGACGGCGGTGCGGCGCTCCGCGGCTCGGCTCGCTTCGCGCTGCTGCCGTCACCGCCGGAGAACGCGACGAAGCCACCGATGGCGAGGACGAGCACGACCACCGCTGCGCCGGCGATCGTCCAGCGGCGGTTGCGGCGGCGCCTCCGGGCCTGGGCGCGCGTCGACGGGGCAGGCTCGGACATCCGTCCGCGAGATTATTCGGGCCCGCACGACGCTCTCAGCGCGACGTTGCGTCACTGGGGCCGGAATAGTCCGCCTGGGCGACGCAACCTCGAGTGAGCGAGTGAGCGAGTGAGGGAACGGCGGGGGGTCGGAGCGGGTCAGGCGGTGGGGGCCGGCTCGTCGAGCAGGTGCTCGAGCGATTCGACCTCGAGGAGCAACAGGCGCAGATCGAGCAGCACGTCGGTGACCTCGGCGCTCGACACGAGGTCGCGTCCGCGGAAGCGGGCGATCGCCTCGTCGACTGCTTGTGTGAGTTGCTCCTGCTGGCTCATCGGATACCTCCCGAAGGGTCCAACGTACCCCTACCCCGTTTCGTTCCGGGTGCAGGCACATTGCGGGAAGGTTTCGGCGACCGGATGACCCGGCTGGTCCGGATGATCCGGCTCCTCCCGGCGATCCCGGCGCTCATCGGCCGTCTCCCGGCGCCGGGCCGCCCTCACCCTCGGCCTCGGCCTCGTCGAGTCCCTGCTGCAGCGTGTTCCAGGCCAGCGTGGCGCACTTGATGCGGACGGGGAACTTCACGACGCCCTGGAGCGCCTCGAGGTCGCCCAGGCGGACGCCCTCGAGCTCGGCCGCCAGCTCGTCGCCGTCGGGCTCGCCCTCGAGCTTGGACTCGTGGATCGACATCAGCGCCTTGAACGCCCGGATGAGCCGCCGCGCCTCGGCGACCGGCAGGCCCTTCACCGCGGCCGACATCATCGAGGTCGACGCCTGGCTGATCGAGCAGCCCTGCCCGCCGATCTAGAGGTCGCGCACCGTGTCGCCGTCGACGTCGAGGTAGAGCACCACCTCGTCGCCGCACAGAGGGTTGAACCCCTCGGCCTTGACCGCCGGCGGCGACGCCAGCTCCCCGCGGTTGCGGGGCGCGCGGTAGTGGTCGAGGATGATCTCTCGGTAGAGGTCTTCGAGGCCGGGCATCGGGCGTCTCCTTGGGCCCTCGTCGGGATCAGACGGCGAAGAACCGCTCGGCGCGCTCGAGCGCGTCGACCAGCGCGTCGACGTCGGCGGTGTCGTTGTACAGGTACAGGGACGCGCGGGCGGTGGCGGGCACACCGAGCACGCGCATGAGGGGCTTCGCGCAGTGATGGCTCGCGCGCACGCAGACGCCTTCGCCGTCGAGCACCTGCGAGACGTCGTGCGCGTGGATGCCCTCGAACGTGAACGAGATGATGCCCGCGCGGGCGTCTAGATCGGACGGGCCCTGCACCGAGATGCGGTCGCCGAACCGGCGCGCGAGCGTGTCGAGCGCGTACGCGGTGAGGTCGCGCTCGTGGGCCCGGATGGCAGGCAGGCCGGTGGCCTCGAGGTAGTCGACGGCGGCGGCGAGGCCCGTCGCCTCGACGATCGGCATGGTGCCGGCCTCGAACTTCCAGGGGACCTCGTTGGGAACGAAGCCGTCCTTGCGGACGTCGAGGATCATCTCGCCGCCCCCGAGGAACGGCGGCATGCGGTCGAGCAGCTCGCGCCGGGCCCAGAACCCGCCGATGCCGCTCGGCCCCAGCATCTTGTGGCCGGTGAAGCCGACGAAGTCGGCGTCCCACGCCGCGACGTCGACCTCGCCGTGCGGGGCGGCCTGCGCGGCGTCGACGAGCGCGAGCGCGCCGGCGGCGTGCGCGGCGTCGGCGAGCCGGCGGACGTCGTTGCGGGTGCCGAGCACGTTCGAGACCGCGGTGAACGCGAACAGCTTGGCGCCGTCGAGGAGACGGTCGAGGCTCGCGAGGTCGAGCTGGTAGTCGGTGGTGAGCGGCACCCACCGCACCTCGACACCCCGTTCGCTGGCGAGGATGTGCCAGGGCACCACGTTGGCGTGGTGCTCCATCTCGGTGAGCACGACCGCGTCGCCCTCGTGCAGCTCGGCGCGCCCCCACGAGTGCGCGAACAGGTTGATCGCCTCGGTGACGTTCTTTGTGAAGACGATCTCGTTCGCGGCCGGCGCGCCGATGAAACGGGCGACCTTCCCGCGTGCGGCCTCGTACGCCGCCGTCGACTCCTCGGCGATCGTGTAGACGCCGCGATGGATGTTGGCGTAGTAGGTGCGGTAGTGCTCGTCCATCGCCTCGAGCACCGATGTCGGCTTCTGCGACGACGCGGCGGAGTCGAGGTACACGAGGCGCTTCCCGTTGACCTGGCGCTTGAAGATCGGGAAGTCGGCCTTGACGCGCGCGACGTCGAGCTTGCCCATCAGGTCACCCTCATGATGCGACTCCGCTCCGCGTCGCGCTGAGCCGGTCGTCGTCGGGGCTGCGCTCGGCCTGGTCACGTCGGAACGCGTCGAACCCCCCGGACTCGATGCCGGTCGCGAGCTCGATGCCGCCGGTGGCGACAACACGGCCGTCGAGCAGCACGTGGACGACGTCGGGCGTGAGGTGATCGAGGATGCGCTGGTAGTGCGTGATGAGCAGGATGCCGAGCGCCGGACGCGCGCTGCGCACCTCGTTGATGCCGTGCGCGACCGCGCGCAGCGCGTCGATGTCGAGGCCGCTGTCGGTCTCGTCGAGCACCGCGAGCTCGGGCTCCATCATCGCCATCTGGAGGATCTCGTTGCGCTTGCGCTCGCCGCCCGAGAAGCCCTCGTTGAGGTACCGCTCCTGGAAGCGGTCGTCCATGCCGAGGCGCGCGGTCCATTCCATGAGCTGGAGGCGGACCTCGAGCACCGAGAGATCGGGGATCCCCTTGCGGACCGCCATCGCCTGGCGCAGGAAGTTGAGCACGCTCACGCCCGGGATCGCCTCCGGGTGCTGGAACCCGAGGAAGATGCCCCGGGCGGCGCGCTCGTCGGTGGGGAGCTTGGTGATGTCCTCGCCGCGGAACCGGATCGTCCCCGCGGTGATCTCGTAGGCGGGATTGGCGAGGAGGGCGTTCGCCAGCGTGGACTTGCCCGAGCCGTTGGGGCCCATGAGGACGTGCACCTCGCCCGCCTGCACCGCGAGCGAGACCCCACGGAGGATCTCGTGGTGCTCCACGGCGACGTGCAGGTCGTCGATCTCGAGCAGCGCCTCGCCGTCCACGCACCGAGTTTATTACCACTATCCCGGTAGTGGAAACCCGAACGACGCCTGCCCCAAGTTAGAGTCATCTCATCGGCTGGGTGAAGAATCGTCTTGTTCTGGTCGCGGCGTTGGCGGTCGCGGTCGGGCTCACGGGCTGCCTCGGGCCGGGCGCGCACCCCGTCGCCCAGACCGGCGATTTCGCCGCCCCGCCGGGGCTCTGGCGTACCGGCGGGAGCGTTCCGGGCGACCAGTGCCGCTGGGCGAGGATCGCCGCCGACGGCTCGACCATCGCGAGCGGACCCCCGTTCACCTGGGATGGTGTGCAGTACGTCCAGCTCCCGCCGAGCGACAGCTCGTTCCAGACCGACGGGTGCTTCGACTGGGTCCAGGTCCCGGGGCCGTGGGGCGGGCCGATGTTCCCCGACTCGCCCAACCACCCGTCGTTCGGGCCGGGCGAGTTCGTGGTCAACTACGACATCGCACCGGGCACCTACCGCTCGGACGGGGCCGACATGTCGAAGCCCCTTCCCGCGTGCGCCTGGTGGCGGCTCTCCGGCTTCGGCGGCACTGAGGACCAGTGGATCGAGTACCGCTACACCTACATCTCGGAGGAGCAGCTCGTGACGATCGCGCCCGGGGATGTCGGCTTCGCCTCGACCGGCTGCACCCCCTGGACGCGCGTCGGCTGACCCCGCGCGTACTCCCGGCCGTGCGCCGGAGCTACGCCGGCGGCGGCAGGTTCACCGGGGTGGCGAAACCAGGCCCGTACGCCCGTGAGTGGGCCCAGACGTACATGAAGTCGGCGTTGCTGTCCCAGGTGAGGATCCAGCCGGCCGCCGGCGTGTCGATCAGCTGGGCGCCGTAGCTGTTCCCAGCGGGCGCTCCCGGGATGGGCAGGGTGGTCGTACCGATGGCGCCGAGCGGGGTCCACGGGCCCTCGGGCGTCGTCGAGTGCCACGCGTAGATCTGGTCGGCCGCCGGGTTCGGGGGGTCGGGCAGGAGATCCGACCCCTTGGCGACCGCCACGAAGGCGTTGCCGTAGCGCACCACGTGGAAGGCCGCGATGGGCATCTTGTTCGCGGGGTCCTCGGCCGCCAGGCTCGCAGGGTCGTCGGAAGACTGCGCGGACACGCCTGCGATCGTCATCGGGCTCGCCGCGTTCGGGTCGGTGACCCACTGCCGCGTCGCACATGCGGGATCGACGCACGAGGAGTACTCCCACGTGCCGCCCGCGATGTCGCCTACCGGGACCCGGGCCACGTACTGGTCCCACTTGCCCACCGGGAAGCCGTCCTGGGTGGTCACCCCCAGCCCGTAGAGGTACGCGTACGTGTCGTCGGCGGCCACCGACCCACCGAAGTTCACCATCACCCCGTTCACCAGGGTGCGTGACGGGTCGAGCGCGGTGATGGACTGCACGTGCAGGTCGGGGCTCACCCTTGCGACCGCCTCGCGGGCCTGGTCGTAGAAGATCCCGGCGTTCTCCATCTCGCCCAGGATCACCTGCATCGAGCCGTCTGGCGCCGCGACGCCGCCGCCCGGCCAGTACCAGTTGCTCGACGTGGGATTGGCGAAGAGTCCGCGCGGCGCGCTGTTCGTGCCGCCGAAGAGGGGCGTCACGCAGCGGTCCTGCGCGCTCAGGAGGCTGTTGCGCGGCAGCGTCCAGCCCGGCTCGATCGAGCCGTCGCGCAGCACCCGTCCGCGGATCGGGTCGCCCATGAGCCAGACGTCCGACTGCCCCGGACGGGTGACGATCGCCAGCTCGTCGCCGCTCGCGAACCCGGTGGTGCGACGGTCGAAGAGCTTCTGGTACTCGGCGGCCGAGGTGGGTGTGTGGTTCGCGCACTCCTTCGGTGCGAGCGGCGGGAGGGTCGGCGGCAGCGGCAGGCACGCGCTCAGCAACGCCGCGATCGCGAGCAGGGGCGCGAGCCGAAAGAGCGCGCGCCGCCCCCTCGCGACGTCCACTGACATGATCGCGGGAGTGTAACGGAGCGCGCGGTCAGCGCGCCGCAGCCTCCGCGTAGACGCGCAAATAGCCGGCGATCATGGCCTCGGCGCTGAATTTGTCCGCCACGCGTTGGCGGCACGCGGTGGGGGAGCAGCGGTCGACGTTGGCGACCGCGTCGACGAGGTCGTCGATGCCGTCGCTGAGATAGCCGGTGACGCCGTTCTCCACCAGCTCGGTCGCGGCACCTGCGGGCCGGGCGACGACCGGCGTGCCGCAGGCCATGGCCTCCACCATCACGAGGCCGAAGGGCTCGGGCCACTGGATCGGGAACACCATGGCGCGTGCACGGCCGAGCAGGTCCGTCTTCTGCTCGTGCGAGATGTTCTCGTACACCTCGACCTCGTCGTTCAGCATCGGCGCGACGATCTCGTCCCAGTACGCGCGCTCGAAGGGCTCGTTCTTCTTCACGACCATCGCGAGCGGCAGCCCGGCCCGGCGCGCGACCTCGACCGCGACGATGGCGCCCTTGTCGGGGTTGGCGCGGCCGATGTACACGAGGAAGTCGTCCTTCTCGGTGACGAGCGGGTACGCGCCGAGATCGATGCCGTTGTGCACGACGCCGGCGTAAGGGATGTCGGGGAAGTCGGCGCGTTGCGCCTCGCTGATCGCCACGATGTGGATCCGGTCGGCGAGGAGGTTGAAGAAGCGGCGCGAGGGCTCGGTCCACGGGCCGTGGAGCGTGTGCACCACCGGCGGCGCGCCGTGGCGCAGAGCCCCCATCGCCGGCCCGATGATGCCGCTGTGGTCGTGGATCACGTCGAAGTCGTCGTCGCCGATCTGGAGGTACGACGCGACGGCGTGGAAGGCGTCGAACCACACGTTGCCGAGCAACGCCGGGTCCGGAGCGTCCTCGAACGGCGACACCAGCGCCGCCTTGGTCTCCGAGCCGCCGCTCGCGAAGAGGGTGACCTCGTGGCCCTGCGCGACCAGGCCGTCGGCGAGCAGCGCGACGACGAGCTCGATGCCGCCGTAGCCGTACGGCGGCACCGTGAACCACGGCGGTGCGATCTGTGCGATCCTCATCCCTCACCAGCCTAGGGGCGCCGCCGCGCCGTGCGTGATCAGCGCGGCCCGGGCGCGGCGCTACGGTGACCCTCCGTGTCGCAGCCACACACGGTGCCGTGGACGATGACCGCGAGCGCGTCGCTCGGGGCGCGGGCGATCACGCTCGTGGAGGGGCCGGCCTTCGCGATCTCGTCGTCGTCGGGCGACATGCTCGGCGGCTTCCCGCACGGGGTCTTCTTCCGTGATACGCGCTTTCTCTCCGAGCTGACCCTGCGCGTGAACGGGCAGTGGCCCGAGCCCCTCGCCGCCGCCATCTCGGATCCGTTCAGCGCCGCCTTCGTGCTGCGCGACCAGCCCCGCCCGGGCGAGGCCGACTCGAGGCTGGTGGTGTTCCGCCATCGCTACGTGGGCCGGGGCATGCGCGAGGACATCAGTGTGCGCAACTACGGCCTCGAGCCCGCGTTCTGCGCGCTCGAGCTGTCGATCGACGCCGACTTCGCCGACCTCTTCGAGGTGAAGGAGGGCCGAGTCGAGAAAGTCGGCCACCTCGAGACCGAGGCGGAGGACGGGCGCATGTCGTGGTCGTACCGCCGGGGCGCCTTCCGCCGGGGCGTCCACCTCGACTTCTCGCAGGCGCCGTCGCTGTCGCTCGGGAGCGCGAACTTCGAGTTCATCGTGCCGGCGGGGAACGAGTGGTCGGTGTGCCTGCAGCTCACTCCCGTCGTCGAGGGCGAGGAGATCACGCCCCGGTACCTCTGCGGGAGGCCGGTCGAGCGCTCGACGCCGGCCACCCGGCTCGCGACGTGGCGGCGCAACCTGCCCGTCATCGAGAGCGATCACGACGGCTTCTCCGCGTTGCTCGACCGCAGCACCGAGGATCTCGCCGCGCTCCGTCTCTTCGACCCGGAGTTCCCGGACCGCACCGTCGTGGCCGCGGGAGCGCCGTGGTTCATGACGCTGTTCGGCCGCGACAGCCTGCTGACGAGCTGGATGGCGATGCTGGTCGACTCCGACCTCGCGCTGGGCACGCTGCAGACGCTCGCCCGACACCAGGGCACCGACGTGAACCCTCTCACCGAGGAGGAGCCGGGACGCATCCTGCACGAGATGCGCTTCGGGGAGACCGCGGAGCTGTCGCTCGGTGGCGGCGGCATCTACTACGGGAGCGTCGACGCCACGCCTTTGTTCGTCATGCTGTTGGGTGAGCTCCAGCGGTGGGGGAACCGCCGGGAGGAGGTCGACGCCCTGTTGCCCGCGGCCGACCGTGCGCTGGCGTGGATCGACCAGTTCGGCGACCGCGACGGCGACGGCTACGTCGAGTACATGCGCACGAGCGACCGCGGCCTGCGGAACCAGGGCTGGAAGGACTCGCACGACTCGATCCGCTTCGCCGACGGGCGTCTGGCCGAGCCTCCGATCGCGCTGTGCGAGGTGCAGGGCTACGTGTACGCGGCGCTCATGGCCCGGTCGCACTTCGCGCACGAGCGCGGCGACGACTCGTACGCGCTGGCGTTGCGCACCCGCGCCGCAGCGCTGAAGGCGCGGTTCAACCGCGACTTCTGGCTCGAGGAGCGCGGGTGGCTCGCCATGGGCCTCGACCAGGACAAGCAGCCGATCGACGCGCTCGCCTCCAACATGGGCCACTGCCTCTGGACCGGGATCCTCGACGAGGAGAAGGCGACCATCGTCGCCAAGCAGCTGCTGTCCGACGACTGCTTCTCGGGGTGGGGGATCCGCACGCTCGCGTCGTCGATGACCGGCTACAACCCGATCAGCTACCACAACGGCAGCGTCTGGCCGCACGACAACGCGATCTGCGTGGCGGGGCTCATGCGCTACGGCATGGTCGAAGAGGCCCATCGGGCGGTGGAAGGGATCGTGCAGGCGGGCGCGTTCTTCGACAACCGGCTCCCGGAGCTGTTCGCGGGGCTCCCGCGTGACGAGTACTCGTTCCCGGTGAGCTATCCGACGTCGTGCTCACCCCAGGCGTGGGCGGCCGCGTCGCCGTTGCTGTTCCTGCGGTCGATGCTCCACTTCGATCCCGACGTGCGCCACGGGCGCCTCCACCTCGCCCCGGCGGTCCCCGACTGGATCGGCCGCATCACCCTGCGCGACGTGCCCCTCTTGGGCGGGTACCTCAGCGTGGAGATCGAGGGCAACTCGTGCTCGGTGCTCCAGGTCCCCGAGGGCCTGACTGTCGTGCCCGAGCCCCGCAAGCCCACCCTCTGACTCTTCCTCCCCCGAGCCTCCCCCGAGGTTGCGTCGCTCAGGCCGTCATAGCCGGCCCTGGCGACGCAACCTCGACGTCGAGGGGGTCGTGGGGGTCGTGGGGGTGGAAAGCGAGAGGGCGAAGTCGCCGTCGGGGTCGGTCCACCAGTCGACGAGGGTGAGGCCGGCAGCCGCGAGCTCGCGTTGGACGCCCTCGCGGCGGAACTTGGCGCTGATCTCGGTACGGATCTCCTCGCCGCGCGCGAGCTCGACCGGCAGGTCGAGGCGGCGGACGACGGCCCGCTGCGCCGCGTCCGCGCGCAGGCGCATCTCGATCCACTCGTTCTCGGCGTCCCACAGGGCGACGTGCGAGAACGCGTCGGGGTCGAAGTTCGCGTCGAGCTCCCGGTTGACCACCCGCAGCACGTTGCGGTTGAACTCGGCGGTGACGCCCGCGGCGTCGTCGTAGGCCGCGACCAGGCGGCGTTCCGGCTTGACGAGGTCGGTGCCGAGCAGGAACCAGTCGCCCGGCGCGAGACCGCCGGCGAGCTCGGCCAGGAACCGGGCCCGGGGCGCGGGTGCCAGATTGCCGATCGTGCTGCCGAGGAACGCCACGACCCGCGTGCCGCGGCGCGGGATGCGGCCGAGGTGGTGGTCGAAGTCGCCGACCACGGCATGGACGTCGATCCCGTCGTACTCACGCGCGATCGCGGCGGCGGCATCGCGCAGCGTGCCCTCGCTGACGTCGAAGGGTACGAAGCGCCGCAGCGTTCCCGCTCCGGCGAGGGCGTCGAGCAGGAGGCGTGTCTTCTCGGACGTGCCGGATCCCAGCTCCACGAGCGTGTCGGCCCCCGTGCGCTCGGCGATGTCGGCGGCCCGCGCGACGAGGATCTCGCGCTCGGTCCGCGTCGGGTAATACTCGGGCAGCCGGGTGATCTCGTCGAACAACTTGCTCCCGGCGTCGTCGTAGAAGTACTTCGGTGGGAGTTCCTTCGGCGTGGACCGGAAGCCCGCCCGCACGTCGGCCTCGAGCGCGCGCGACAGGTCGGCAGCAGTGACGTACACGTCGACGGTGACGCTCACAGCGCCGTCCACGTGCGCTCGAAGAAGGCGCCGTCCCCGGCGGCGCCCGTCGACGCGGCCATGCACACCGTGTGGTGGTCGGGCACCTCGCGCCAGTCGACGTCGTCGTCGAGACGCTCCGACGCGATCAGGTTCGGCTTGACGAACAGCGAGTTGCCGTAGCGTGCGCCGTGCACGACTTCGCCGTCGGTGAGCAGCAGGTTGAGCTTGGCGTCGGCGAGGTCGGTGACGCGCTCGATCACCGCGCGGATCGCGTCCTGCGGCCGGTCTCCCGCGTCCATCCGGTCGAGGACGAGCGCGAACACCACCTCGGAGTCGGTATCGCCCTCGATCGCGTCGCGCCGCCGGTCACTGAGCCCGGCGCGGAGCTCGGCCTCCACGCCGTCGCGGAAGTCGCCGATCCAGCCGTTGAGCGAGAACAGCCATCCGTCGGCCCGGAACGGCGCGTTGCCGGTGGGGTCGAGCTCGGCGCCCGGCGACGCCAGCCGGGCCGCGGCGAGCACGCAGGTGCTGGTGGCGTCGCCGTCGGCGAAGCCGGGGTCGTCCCACATCGGCGTGACGGTGCGGTAGAAGCCGGCGATCCGGCCGTCGGGGCCGTACCAGCCGACGCCCCAGCCGTCCTTGTTCACGCGGCCGGGTGGCTGGTGCCACGGGTGTTCGCCCTGCTCGGCGAGCGAACGGGGCGCGTCGAACAGAAGCGTTCGGAGGGCGACGGGCGGCCCGAGGTAGGCGAGGTGACGGCACACGGGACGTCAGCCTGTCAGGCGTCGTGCGCGCAGCGGAAGCCGGCGAAGATCTGACGGCGGATCGGGTAGTCCCAGTTGCGGAACGACGTGCGCATGGCGGCGGGGTGGGTGGCCCAGGAACCGCCGCGCAGCACCTTGTACTCGGGCCCGAAGAACACCTCCGAGTACTCGCGGTAGGGGAAGGCGCGGAAGCCGGGGTAGCCGTGGAAGTCGGTGGCGGTCCACTCCCACACGTCGCCCAGCATCTGTCGCGCGCCCCACGCGCTCGAGCCCGCGGATCGCGCGTCGACGGGGGAGGGCCCGAACCGGTGCTCGCCCGCGCGCCACAGGTTGGCGCACTCCACGCGCGCGCCCGACGCCGCGACCTCCCATTCGGTCTCGGTCGGGAGGCGCGCCCCGGCCCAGCGCGCGTACGCGTCGGCCTCGTACCAGCACACGTGCTGCACCGGCTCGTCGAGGGGCACCGGCTCGACCCGCCCGAAGCGGCGGCGCGACCACTCCCCGCTCGGCTCGCAGGTCCAGAACTGTGGCGCCACGAGCCCGGCTTCGGTCCGCCACGCCCATCCCGCGGGCGTCCACAGCTCCTCGCGGTCGTAGCCGCCGTCCATCATGAACCCGAGGTAGGCCGCGTTGCTGACGGGCGTGGTGTCGATCGCGAATTCGGCGACGGTGGTCTCGTGCGCGGGCCTCTCGTTGTCGTACGCCCACGGCTCGCCGCTCGCGCCGAGCATGTAGCCGCCGCCCGGCACGCCAACCGTCGGCGGAACCCGGACCGCCGGCCGCGTGCCCAGTGATTGGGATCCGTCGGCCGCCGGGTGCTCGAAGGTCTCCATGAGCTGGATGGTGGCGAGCAGGGTCTCGTCGTGCTGGTGCTCGTGCTGCACGACCATCCCGTACACGAATCCGTCGGCGAGCAGGTTCGAGTCGCGGTCGAGCTCGATGTCCGCGAGCACCGAGAGGGTGCGCTCCCGCACCGAGGCGTCGAAGTCGCGCGCGCCGACAGGATCGAGGATGGGGAGCGACGGCCGCTCGCGCCGGGGGTGCTTGAACGCGTCGTAGACGTCGTCGTAGAGCGCGTCGGCGGGCGGCGCGCCCGTGAGCTCCCGCACCAGCCAGAGCTCCTCGTAGTGGCCGATGTGTGCCAGGTCCCAGCACAGCGGCGACATCAGCGGCGACACCTGGCGGGTCTGCTCGGTCTCGGGGACGGGATCGAGGAGCCCGAGGGTGCGGCGCCGCGCCTCGCCGAGGGCGGCGACGATGTCGTCCTTGGTCACCACCGTCACGTCACCACCGTCACGCCACCGTGGAGTGGAACGCGACCCACTCGTCGAGCCGGTCGTCGGCCGGGCAGCGCCCACGCGCCACGTAATGGTCGTGGTAGCGCTCGGCGGCATCGATGGTCGTGGCGTCGGCGCCGATCCGCGGCAGCGCCTCGAGCGCGAGCACGAAGCATCGTTGCGCCGCCTCGCGGAGCTCGGGCATCGCGAGCGCGTCGTGGGCCGCGCCCGTCCACGCGTCGCGCACGCGCCGCAGCGCGGTTGGCATCGCGGCGGCCGCCTCGGGGTCGTCGACGAGCGCGGTGGCGACGGCGACCGCCACCGGCCACCACTCCTCGGGGAGCGCGTCGATCATGCGCAGCTCGAGCCAGCCCCGCGGGCGGACGGGCGGGAAGAGTGTCGTCAGGTGGTACGCGAGGTCGTCCTGCGTCGGCCACCCGAGCTCGTGGCCGTCGTCGACCCAGCGCCCGAAGGGGAACGCGTCGTGCAGCGCCACGCTGCGCTGCTCGTCGGCCCGGATCAGCATCATGGGCGCCGCGAGCGCGTAGTCGGCCCACGCCTCGGGTGCAGCGACGCGGTCCCTGCGCGCCGTCGCGGTGCGACACGGATCGATGGCGCTCCACACCGCGGCGCGGGTCGAGCGCCAGCCCGACGGCCGGCCGCTCACGTCGAAGGGCGAGTTGGCGAAGGTCGCGAGGAGGACCGGGCCGATGTCGTGCACGCGGTGCCAGCGCGCGTCGACGTCCTGCGCGTCGCGACCAATGTCGAGGTTCACCTGGATCGCGGCGGTGTTGCGCATCATCGTGCGGCCCGCGGGCCACCGGGTGTCGAAGTACTCCTCCATCGCGCGGTAGCGCGGCTCGTCGAGCAGGCGCGGCCGAGGAACGCCCGAGTCGAGGCCGATCCCGACCAGCTCGATACCGGCACGAACGAACGACTCCCGTGCGGAGCGGATGTCGGCCCGCATCGCGTCGCACGCGGCACCCACGTCGCGCATGCGGGGCCCGCTGAGCTCGAGCTGGCCGCCCGGCTCGAAGGTGATGCGGCTCCCGCCCGGCAACTCGGGTGGGAGCAGCGCGCGCAGCTCGGCGGGCTCCGGGACCCGGAGCGGCGGGACGACCGGGCGCGCGAACCACTCGAGCTCGATGCCCACGTCGCGCGTCTCGGTGGGCGCGAAGACCTGATCGCTGACGAAGCGCCGAACGGCGTCGTGATCGAGCGAGCGCGCCGCCGACGGCATGACTACTGGTGCCCGAACCGCGCCGCGACCCACGTGAGGTTGCGCACGGGTGCCAGCCAGAGGTACCAGGAGTTCATCGCAGGCTCTGCCGCCTCGGTCGCCGGATCTTGGAGTACTACGGGGATCTGTCTCGCAGGGCTTGCGGAACGTTGCAGATCGGTGTCGACGGATGGTGTCGACGGGTGGTTCGTCACCGGGTCGGCGCCTGGATCACCCTACCGGCCGCCGGCCGCAGCCCGGCGGGTAGCTTGCTGCCGATGCGGGTGTTGCTCGACGTGTCGGCGGTGCCGGCCCAGCCCCGGGGCGCCGGCGTCTACACCGTGCAGCTCGCCCGGACGCTCGCAGAGCTCGGAGCCTGCGCCGATACCGCCACCGGAGCCTCCGGGCTCGAGCTGGTGCTGCTCGCGCGG
>CAZDJK010000017.1:0-28211 GCA_964505725.1 uncultured Bifidobacteriaceae bacterium
GGAGCGCGCGCGCGGTGATGACCGACATCGCGTAGTCCAAGAAGGAGCGTTCCATCTCCTCTTGGATTTCGATGGGCTCGACGTTGGCTTCGAGTGTGGGCTGGGTGCCGTCGGGCACGCCTACCTCCTGGGTGGTCGGAATGTGCCCGGCACGAACGCGGCCGGGCGGTTGATCAGATGTCGAGGAAGCGCACGTCTTTCGCGTTCTCCTGGATGAAGCCCTTGCGCGACTCGACGTCGTCGCCCATGAGCCGGGAGAACACGTCGTCGGCGATGGCCGCATCCTCGACCGAGATCTGGAGCAGCGAGCGGGTCGCCGGATCCATCGTGGTGGCGCCGAGCTCCTCCCAGTCCATCTCGCCGAGCCCCTTGAAGCGGCTCACCTCGATCTTGCGGTTCGGGTGCTCCGCCTCGAACTCCCGCAGCGCGGCGTCGTCCTTGAGGTAGTTGCGCTCCTTGCCGATGTCGGCACGGAACAACGGCGGCTGCGCCACGTAGACGTGCCCGGCGCGCACCAGCTCGGGGAACTGCCGGTAGAAGAACGTGAGCAGCAGCGTGCGGATGTGGCTGCCGTCGACGTCGGCGTCGGTCATCAGGACGATCTTGTGGTACCGGAGCTTCGTGATCTCGAACTCCTCGCCGATGCCGGTGCCGACCGCGGACATGAGCGCCTGGATCTCCTCGTTCTTCAGCATGCGGTCGAGCCGGGCGCGCTCGATGTTGAGGATCTTCCCGCGGATGGGCAGGATCGCCTGGAACTCGGGGTTGCGCGCGCGCTTGGCCGGCCCGCCGGCGCTGTCGCCCTCGACGATGAAGAGCTCGCACAGGTGCGTGTCGCGCGACGAGCAGTCGGCGAGCTTGCCCGGCATCGCCGATGACTCGAGCAGCGACTTGCGACGCGTGAGGTCGCGCGCCTGCCGCGCGGCGACGCGCGCGCGGGCGGCTTGTGACGCCTTGTTCACCGCAGCCCGCGCATCGCTCGGGTGCTCCTCGAGCCACGCCGCGAGCCTGTCGTTGGTGACCCGCTCGACCTGCGACCGCATCTCGGTGTTGCCGAGCTTCGCCTTCGTCTGGCCCTCGAACTGCGGGTTGCGCAGCTTGACCGACACGATCGCGGTGAGACCTTCTCGGATGTCCTCACCGAGCAGGTTGGCGTCCTTGTCCTTCAGGAGCCCCTTGCCCTTGGCGTAGCGGTTGACGACGTTCGTGAGGGCCTTCTTGAAGCCCTCCTCGTGCATGCCGCCCTCGGTGGTCGCGATGTTGTTGGCGAACGAGTGGATGCCCTCGTAGTAGCCCGCGTTCCACTGCATCGCGACGTCGACGTCCCAGCCGTCGCCCGCCTCGGAGTAGGCGACGACCCGCTTGGTCAGCGGCTCCTTCGACTCGTTGAGATGGCGGACGAAGTCGACGATGCCGCCGTTGAACTTGAACGTCTGCTCGAACACGGGGTTGACGCGCTCGTCGCGGAAGGTGATCTCGAGGCCCTTGTTGAGGAAGGCCATCTCCCGCAGGCGCTCCACGAGCGTCTGGGAGCGGAACTCGGTCTCCTCGAAGATGGTGGCGTCGGGCCAGAAGGTGATGATGGTGCCGCGGCGCTTCGACGCCTTTCCACGCGTGAGCTTGTCCTGGGGCTTGCCGCCCTTGGCGAAGTGCTGCTCCCACATCGCGCCGTCGCGGTGGATCTCGAGGTCGAGTCGACTCGACAACGCGTTCACGACCGACACGCCGACGCCGTGCAGGCCGCCGGAGATCTTGTAGCCCTCGCCGCCGAACTTCCCGCCCGCGTGGAGCGTGGTCATGACCACTTCGGCAGCCGACTTGCCCTTGTAGTCCGGGTGGTTGTCGACCGGGATGCCGCGGCCGTTGTCGGCGACGCGACAGCCGCCGTCGGCGAGCAGCGTGACGTCGATCTTCGTGGCCTCGCCCGCCATCGCCTCGTCGACCGAGTTGTCGACGACCTCGTACACGAGGTGATGCAGACCCGTGATCCCGGTGGATCCGATGTACATGCCCGGACGCTCACGGACGGGGTCGAGCCCCTTCAGAACGGTGATGTCCTTGGCCGCGTACGCCACGCGCGAAACCTCACAGAGACTCGAGGAACGGGTCGGGAAAGGCAGGCGTCCCGACCGGCGAATTTCGGGGTAAAACCGCAGGTCAGAGCGCTTTTCTTGGTACTGCCCAGCTTACCACTCCGGGTCCCGGATCCGGCGCCGATCCGACGGGAACTCCGGTCGTACGACCACGGTGATCGTGCGGACCACACCTTCGCCCGCGACCGCGGCCGCGCGCTCCACGAGCACCGCCTCGAGGTACGTGAGCTGCGTCGCCCACGGGGGGCTGTCCACCGCGACCGTCAGCGTCCCGTCGCGTAGGCGTGCGATGCGCGCGTGCGCGGCGACGTCGTCGCCGACGACTTCGCGCCACCGCGCCTCCAGCCGTGCGAGCGCGTCGTCGGCCGGAAGGCCCAGCTCCGCGCGGAGCGCGTCGAGCGCCTCACCGACAGGGCGCGGGTCGCCTTCGTCGCCTGCGCGAGCGTTCACGCCGCGGCCTGCACGCGCCCGGCTGCGACCACGAGCTCGCAGTCGGTGCGAATACCGGGCGGGAGCGATGCCGCAGTGGTGATCAGCGTCTGTTCCGCGTCCAGGCGCTCGAGCAACGCGGCCGCCCGCTGGTGGTCGAGCTCGCTGAAGACGTCGTCGAGCAGGAGCACCGGGTTGCGACCGGTCACCCGCGTGCACAGGCGATGTCCGGCGAGCCGGAGGGCGAGGGCCAGGGTGCGCTGCTCCCCCTGCGACGCATGGCTGCGGCTGTCGAGGCCGCCGATCCGGATGCGCCACTCGTCCCGGTGCGGCCCGGAGAGCGTCACCCCGCGTTCGGTCTCGGCCCGGCGCCCGGCCGCCAACGCCCCGTGGAGGCGCTGTTCCGCGTCCTCCCGGCTCCCGGGGTCGTCGGGACACCATTCGGCGGCGTACAGGCCCTCCACGGCGGGTCCGTCCTCGCCGGTGAGCTCCCGGTGCGCGGCCAACAGCTCCGGCTCGAGGCGCGTGAGGAGCTGGAGGCGGCCCCACACCAGCTCGCCTCCCGCGCGCGCGAGCTGGGCATCGAACACGTCGAGCGTCGACACCGCGTCTGGCCCGCGGAGCCCGCCGCGCAACAGCGCGTTCCGTTGACGCAGCACGCGTTCGTAGTCGGCGCGAGTCGTCTCGTAGCGCGGCCACACGGTCACGAGCAGATCGTCGAGATAGTCGCGTCGTCCCGCAGGTCCGCCCTTCACCAGCTGCAGGTCGTCGGGCGCGAACACCGACACCTGCAAGGTCTCCCGTTGCTCACGGCGCGTCGTGACCGGCCGTCGATTGACCAGCACGCGGTTGCGGCCCACCGCGGCGAGCTCCGCCTCGATCCACTGCGAACGCGAATCGTCGATCACCTCGGCCCGCAGGATGGCACGCTCCTTGCTCGACTTCACCAGCGCGGCGTCGGGAACGCCGCGGAACGACGCGCCGCGCGCGGCCCAGGTGACTGCCTCGAGCAGCGTCGTCTTGCCCTGCGCGTTCGCACCGGTGATGACGGTGATCCCCGGGGTGAACGACAGCTCGGCCGACTCGTAGGCACGGAAGTCGGTGAGCTGGAGCGTGGAGACGTACAAGACGCGGGCGGCTCAGGAGATGCGCACAGGCATCAGCAGGTAGAGGAACCCCTTCGCGTCGGCGCCACGGAGGACCGCCGGCTTGAGCGGGTCGATCGACTCGAGCACGACTTCGTCCGAGGCAGCCGCGTCGATGCCGTCGAGCAGGAACTGGGAGTTGAAGGCCACGGTGAGGTCGGTGCCCTCGTACTTCGCCTCCACCGACTCGTGCGCCTCGCCGACGTCCTGGGCGGTCGCCGACAGCTCAAGGCCCTCGCCGCTCATCGCGAGGCGGATGGGTGCGGCGTCGCTGCGCTGGCCCACGAGCCGCACGCGGTTCACCGCCGCCTGGAGGGCGTCGCGTCCGACGCGCAGATGATTCGGATAGCCGCTCGGGATCAGCTGCTGGTAGTTCGGGAAGTCGCCCTCGATCAGCCGCGTCGTGATCTCGGTGCCGCCGACGCGAAACAGGACCTCCCGCTCGCCGAGCACGACCTCGATCTCGCCCGACCCCGAGAGGAGTCGCTGCACCTCGCCGAGCCCCTTGGCCGCGACGAGCACGCGCTGGCCTTCCGAGAGCATGCTCACACCCTCGAGATCCCGCATCGCAAGCCGGTACGAGTCGGTCGCGACGAGCCGCAAGCCCGCGCCCGACGTAGTGAGCAGCACACCGGTGAGGATCGGGCGCGCGTCGTCGCGTGATGCGGCCGGCACCACCTGGCGTAACGCCTCCGCGAACCCACCTGCGTCGACACGTACGCCGTCCGCGGTCGTCGAGGAGAGGCGAGGGAACTCTGCGGCTGCGAGCGTGCGCAACGTGGTGCTGAACCGTCCGGCCTCGACGTGCGCGTCGTCGTCGGACAGGTCGACGACCACCGTGTCACCCTCGAGCTTCTGCACGATCTCGGAGAACAACCTGGACGGCACCACCGCGCTGCCCTCACCGTCGCCGTCGACCGGGATGGTGACACGGATCGTGAGCTCCAGGTCGGTGCCGACGAGCTCGAGCTCGTTCCCCTGCAGCGTCGCACGCAGTCCCGACAGCACCGGCATCGCACCCGTACGCGACGCCACGGCCCGTCCCGCGGCGGCGACCGCCTCGGCCAGGGTGGTGCGCTCACTCCGGAACTTCACACGGGCCTCCTACCAAGAGAACTGGATTGAATTCGTTGTCGTCGTAGTACCTGTGGATTGGGGAGAAGCCTCATCGTCGCAGGTCACGGCGTCGGAATCGTGCGCACGTTGTCCACCGTCTTCCACATGGCCGGTGGCGTCACCCTCGCCCTTCTCGAGGTTCTCCCCAGAGTGGTCGTTCCTGTTCCCCAGGGTCCACAGCATTATCCACTGCTGCCGAGGCGGATTCTCGCCATGAGCTCGTTCACCTGGTCGAAGATCACGTGGCGCTCGGTCATCTGCTGCTTGATCTTGTCGACCGCGTACATGACGGTCGTGTGGTCACGGCCCCCGAACTGCTCCGCAATGCGGGGGTAGCTGTAGTCGGTGAGCTCGCGGAACACGTACATGCCGATCTGGCGCGCGGTGACGAGCGGCCGGCGGCGGCTCTTGCCGCAGAGGTCCTCGACCGTCCAGCCGAACATCTTGGCGGTCTCGTCGAGGATGAGCTCGGGGGTGATGACCCGGGGCGAGGCCGGGGGCAGCAGGTCACCGAGCACCTGCTTCGCGACCTCCTCGGTGAGCGTCGCCCGGTTGAGGCTGGAGTAGGCGGCGATCCGGATCAGCGCCCCTTCGAGCTCGCGGATGTTGTCGCTGATGTACGTGGCGATGAACGCGAGCACCTCGGGCGGGATCCCGCCGAGGTGCTCGGCCTCGGCCTTCTTGCGGAGGATCGCGAGCCGGGTCTCGAACTCGGGCGGCTGGACGTCGGTGATGAGGCCCCACTCGAAGCGGGTGCGGAGCCGGTCCTCGAGGCTCGCGATGGACTTGGGGGCGCGGTCGGAGGAGATGACGATCTGCCCGCCCTCGCCGTGGAGCTGGTTGAACGTGTGGAAGAACTCCTCCTGCAGCTCCTGGGTGCGCTCGAGGAACTGGATGTCGTCGATCAGCAGTACGTCGAGGTTGCGGTAACGCCGCTTGAACCCCGGCATTGCCTTGGCCCGGATCGCGTCGACGAACTCGTTCATGAACGTCTCGGTGGAGACATAGCGCACCCGCTTGTTGCGGAAGACGGTGCGGACGTGGTGCCCGATGGCGTGGAGGAGATGGGTCTTGCCCAGCCCCGCCGGGCCGTAGATGAACAGCGGGTTGTACGACCGGCCGGGGTTTTCCGCGACCGAGAGGGCGGCCGCGTGGGCGAACCGGTTCGAGGCGCCGATGACGAACTGGTCGAAGGTGTAACGGTCGTTCAACGTCCCGCTCGCCCACGAGGCGACACCGTCGCCCGGGTCGGGCGTGATCGTGGTCGTCCCCGCCGCCGGCTCCTCGAGGAGTGACGGCTCCGGCGCGAGGCTGGTCGGGGCCACCGGCATGACCACCGCCTCGCGCACATCGGTGACGACCACGAGGTCGATGCCCACGCTGAGACCGGTGGCGTCGAGCAGCACGTCGGCGAGCATCCCCGAGTAGCTCGACCGGATCCGCTCCGCCGCCAGGGAGCTCGGCACCCCGAGCACGAGCACCGAATCTTCGAACGCGACCGGGCGCACGCCGTGGAACCAGGCGGCCCACGTCGCCGGGGCCAGTTGCGCTCGGAGCGCGGTCGCTCCTTGTTCCCAGAGATCGTCGGCCGTCACGGCGCCGCAGCCTCCTCTTCCACAGGAACGTCCACAGGTGTGGAGATCAGTGGGGGACGTCGACGCGCCCTCCGCCCGGTGCGGCGCGTCGCCGTGCCGCGGTCTTGCCGTGCTCGGCCTTGTGGGATCCTCGCGGGCCCCTCCGGGGAAGTCCGCACGTCCGGCCGCCGCCGTGCGAGGCGCGCAACGTAGCACCGCGCGCGACGGCCGACAAGGGGTCGCCGAGGGGGCGATTCCCGCCCTTTCCGCGGCCCGCACGCGTTGCGATCCGACGGCGCCGGCACGTAGACTCGTGGATCCGCCCGCCTCCCGCGCGGAGCCTGTTTCGCCCGCGCGCGGCCCTCGAGGAGGCCAGTTCGTGAAGCGCACGTACCAGCCGAACAACCGCAAACGCAAGAAGACGCACGGTTTTCGGCTCCGGATGAGCACGCGCGGCGGACGCGCGGTGCTCCGGGCGCGCCGCGCGCGCGGCCGGAAGCGGCTCTCGGCCTGATCCCGTCGATCCACGGCCGTGCGGTCTTCCAGGCCCTCACCACGGCGCGTCGCCGGAGCGACGGGCCCGTCTCGCTGCGGTTCACCTGCGGCGGCTCCGGGCGCGCCCAGGTCTCGTACGCGATCGGGCGCTGGGTCGGCCCGGCCGTGGTGCGCAACCGGGTGCGGCGTAGGCTCCGTGCCGCGGTCGCCCGTCACGAAGACCTGCTCGTGACCGGCGGGTACTACCTCTTCTCGGCCGCGGTGGCCGCCGAGCAGCTCCCCTTCACGGAGCTCGACGGCGCGGTGGCCCGGCTCCTCGGCCGCGCGCGCGAGGCCCGGCGATGAGCGCCGTGCGACCCACCGGACCGTCGTGGGCGGCGCGCGTGCTCGTGCTTCCCATCCGGGCGTGGCAGCTCGTGAGCAGGCACCTTCCCCCCCGGTGCAGGTTCTACCCTTCGTGCTCGCAGTACGCGATCGACGCGATCGCCACGCACGGAGCCCTGCGGGGGTCCTGGCTCGCGGTGCGGCGGGTGGCGCGCTGTCACCCGTGGCACGAAGGAGGCGTCGATCCGGTGCCGGAGCCGAACGTACGTTCGCAGACACGCGCCGCGCTATTGGCGGCGGAGGAGAGCTGACCCATGTTCGTCGTCGGCTGGTTCCTGGACCCGCTCTACAACGTGTTCGGGGCGATCCTGGCGTTCTTCTACAGCCTCGTCCCGAACCTGGGCGTGGCCATCATCCTCATGACGGTCGCCGTGATGCTGGCGATGTTCCCGCTGACCGCCAAGCAGGCCAAGTCGATGATGGCCATGCAGCGTGCGCAGCCGGAGATCAAGAAGCTTCAGGCGAAGTACAAGGGCGACCGCCAGAAGCTCAACGAAGAGATGATGAAGTTCTACCAGGAGAACCACATCAACCCGCTCTCGGGGTGCTTCCCTCTCCTGGTGCAGCTCCCCGTCTTCTTCGCGCTGTTCCGCGTGTTGCGCGAGCCGTACCTGCACATCCCGAAGAGCTCGAGCCTGTACGCGGCCTTCTGCACGAACAAGGCCGGCCAGGTGGTGGGCCAGTCCGCCTGCGGCAAGGGCAAGCTGCCCAACGCGCAGTACTTCCTCGGGATGAACCTTTCCCAGCACGCCACCGGCGTGACCACCGGCTTCGTCGACGCCCTCCCCTACTTCATCCTCGTCGCGTTGGTGTTCGTCACCGGCTTCGCGCAGTCGCGTCAGAACCGGCGCAACTCGCCGAACATGACCGGGCAGATGGCGATGATCACGAACATCATGCCGATGGCGTTCGCGCTGTTCTCGCTGCAGTTCCCGGCCGGCCTCGTCCTCTACTTCCTCGTGAGCAACATCTGGCGGCTCGGTCAGCAGGAGCTGATCATGCACAAGATCACGCGCCCCGGCATGGCCGCGGCGGGCGCGATCGACGTGAAGGGCGCGGTGGTCGCCGACAAGTCTCCCCCCGGGGGTGAGGTCACCGAAGGCAAGCCCGGTGGGCTCCGGAAGCTGTTCCAGCTGCCGACGGGCAACGGCGCGCCTCCGGCCGCGAACGGCGACGGCGCGGCGCCGCCGGCCGCGACCGCGCCCGACTCCCGGTCGGGCACCCGCGGGAACGGTGGAGACGCGGGCGGAGAGCCGCCCGGGGGGACGGCACGCCCACCGGCGAAGCAGCCGACCAAGGCCTCGACCAGCAGTCGCGCGGCGAAGCCGGCCACGGGCGGCTCGGCGCCGGCCGGCGCGCGGAGCTCGTCGAGCCGACGGAGCAACAAGAAGCGCAAGCGCCGCTGACGCACCGCACGCGGCGCACGGGCTCGGAACGGAAGCACGCAATGGAGTGGGTCGAGACAACCGGCCGCACGGTCGAAGCCGCCCTCGACGCGGCCCTCGACGAGCTCGGGGTCGACGAAGACGACGTCGAGTACGAGGTCCTGGAGCAGCCCCGCACCGGGCTCTTCGGGCGCATCGGCGCCGGAGACGCGCGGGTGCGGGCGCGGGTGAAGCCGATCTCACGCGAGAAGCCCGGCGAACGCCAGAGCCGGCAACGCCGCGGCGGGTCGGGATCGCGGCCGCGGTCCGGGGGCGCGGGCTCGACGTCGACAAAGGCATCGGGGTCGGGCCGGGAGAGCCGCTCCTCCGCCGCGCCGGCGGCGGCGGGGCCCGACGGTGATGATGCGTCGGTCGAGGTCGAGGGCGAGGCCGCCGAACGGCCTGCCCGCTCCCGGCAACGGGGCAGCCGGGGACGCGGGCGGTCGCGTTCGCCGGCGTCGGGGGCGAGGTCAGGCGCGGACGAGCGCACTCGGGACGAGAGCACGGCTGCTGAGCGGCCGGGCACAGAGGGGATGGCAGTGGACACGGACGAGCAGTCGGTGCCGGTGGAGGAGCAGGGCCGGGTCGCCGAGGAGTTCACGCGCGCGCTGGTCGACGCCTTCGACCTCGGCGCCCGCGTCAACCTCATCATCGAGGAGGGCGCGGTGGTCATCGACATCACCGGCGAGAACCTCGGGTTGCTGGTCGGGCCGCGCGGCGCGACCCTCACCGCGATCGAGGAGCTGGTGCGCACCGTGGTCCAACGCGAGACCGACGGCCGAGGCGCCCGCATCAACGTCGACGTGGCCGGCTACCGGGCGAAGCGCCGAGCCGCGCTCGAGGAGTTCACGCGCTCGCTGGCCGAGAAGGCGCTGAGCACCGGTCGCCCCCAACGGCTGGAGCCGATGTCGTCCTCGGATCGGAAGGTCGTCCACGACACCGCCGCCGGGATCGAGGGTGTGGTGACCGAGTCGGAGGGCGAGGATCCCCGGCGCCGGGTCGTCCTCCGTCCCGCCTGACCCGCAGGGTCCATCGCGGGTGGCCCACCCTCCGCTGGCGACGGTGCTGGCCGAGGCCCGGGACCTCGGGTTCCTCGGACCACCGCCGGTCGAGGCCCACCTCGCGCACGGCCGGGGATTGGCCGCGGTGGTCGGCGCGCCCCCGGCGCGTTTCGTCGACCTCGGTACCGGCGGCGGCGTCCCCGGACTGGTACTGCTCGAGATGTGGCCGGAGGCAACCGCGCTGCTCATCGAGGCGAATCAGCGCCGGGCGGACTTCCTCGAGCGCGCCCTGATCTCGTTGGGGTGGCGCGGCCGTGGCACCGTCGAGCGCGGGCGGGCGGAGGCGGTGGCCCGCGAGCCCGCGTTTCGCCACCGATTCGAGCTGGTCGTCGCCCGGGGCTTCGGGCCGCCTGCGGTCACCGCGGAGTGCGCGGTCGGGTTCCTCGACGCGGGAGGCCGGCTCGTCGTCAGCGATCGCGAGGGCCCCGCCGCCGACTTCCCGGTTCGTTGGTCCTCCGCCGGGTTGGCGGAGCTGGGGCTGGGTCCGCCCAGACCCGTGCTCCACGACGCTGCCCGCTTCGCGGTGCTCGAGCGTGTCGAGACGCTCGGTCGGGAGGGTCGGGACGAGCGCTGGCCGCGACGAAGCGGCGTCCCGCGCAAGCACCCCCTCTGGTAGCGCTGGATGTTCCACGTGGAACCACCGACCCTCGACAAAATCTTGACTGTTTCACGGGGAACCTGCTTGACCATCGGTACGATGTCGTTGAGGATGTCGCGTCAGCGAGACCGAACCGGATTGGTTGATGGCCGACGACATGCCGGAGCAACGCCAACGGCGCCGACTCTTTGGTCGTCGTCGCGCCGTCACCAGCACCCCTGATCCCGGCGCGCCGGCCGCGGCCGGGACAGAGGCCGAGGCCATGGGGGGAGAGGCCCCGCCACCGGACCAGTCCAGCGAGCAACCGACCGAGGCGGGCGTCGAGACCGCCGCCTCCCCCGGGGGGCACGCGCTCCAGGATCACCCGAGCGACGAACGGGGCGACGGTGAGGTCCCGGGGGACCAGCCCGTGACCCGAGAGGCCACGGAAGTGGCGGTGGAGGAGATGGTGGTGGTCGAGGAACCCGTGCTCGATGACCCGACCGCAGCCGAGCCGATCGCGCCGGAGGTGCACGCGGACCCGGCGCCCGTCTTCGGTCCGGAACCCGGCGCACCGACAACCGCTCGGGCGGCCGAGGAGCTCCCACCGGCGCCGGAGGAGCCGGTGCAATCGGCGGCCGCGGCCGCGCCGGCCCCCATGCCGGCACCGCTGTCCGCGCCGGCTGTGGAGTCCCCCGAGCCGGACGGGGACGAGGGATCGGCCGCGCCCGTAGGACCCGACGAGCGCCCGGTCGGGGGAGCGGGGTCCGACGAGGACCGGGATGCCGCGATCGAGGCCGAGCCGGTCGAGGTCGAGCCGGCCGAGCCGGCTCAGGCCTCCCCCGAACCGGCCGAGGCGGCGGTGCTGGGACGCCCGGAGGACGCGGCGGCGGCGGCGAGTGTCGGCAGGGAGAGTGCCAAGGCGGCCCCGATGACGCTGCCCCGGGTCATCGCGGTCGCGAACCAGAAGGGCGGCGTGGGAAAGACCACGACTGCGGTGAACCTCGGCGCCGCCCTCGCCGAGGCCGGGTACCGGGTGCTGGTGGTCGATCTCGATCCCCAGGGCAACGCGACCACGGGCCTCGGCGTGAGCCCCCGCGACGTGGAGACGTCGATCTACGACGTGCTCATGAACGACGTCCCCGCGCTCGACGTGGTAGAGCCCACGAGCCTCAAGAACCTGTTCGTGGTGCCCGCCACCCTCGACCTTGCGGGAGCGGAGATCGAGCTGGTGCCGGCGTTCAGCCGGGAGCAGAAGCTGCGGCGGGCGCTGGAGGTGGTGCGAGCCGAGTACGACCTCGTGCTCATCGACTGCCCCCCCTCGCTCGGGCTGCTCACCGTGAACGGCCTCGCCGCCGCCGACGACGTGATCGTGCCGATCCAGTGCGAGTACTACGCCCTCGAGGGCCTGGGCCAGCTGCTCCGCAACGTCGCCCTGGTGCGCAACAACCTGAACCCGTCGCTCGAGGTGCGCGGCATCGTGCTCACCATGCACGACACCCGGACCCGCCTGGCGGAGCAGGTCGAGAACGAGGTGCGGGAGCACTTCGGCGAGAAGGTGTACGCGACGGTGGTGCCCCGGACGGTGCGCCTGGCGGAGGCACCCTCCTTCGGCCAGCCGATCATCGTCTTCGACCCCACGTCGAAGGGCGCCAAGGCGTACCGGAAGCTGGCGAAAGAGGTGAGTCGTGGCGCGACGCGGCGGACTGGGTAGGGGGTTGGGGGCGCTCATCCCCGCCGGCGCGGAGGCGCCGGCGGAGCCGGGCGGCCTCGAGGAGATCCCGGTGGCGGCCATCCGGCCCAACCGTTACCAGCCCCGTGAGCACTTCGACGAGGAGGCGTTGGCGTCGCTCGCCGACTCCATCCGGGCGGTCGGGGTCCTCCAGCCGGTGCTGGTGCGCCCCGTGGGCGACGGCTCGTACGAGCTCGTGGCCGGCGAACGGCGCTGGCGCGCGGCCCGGCGGGTCGGGCTCCAGACGTTGCCCGCCCTCGTGCGCGACACCGCGGACGCAGCCGCGCTCGAGCACGCGCTGGTCGAGAACCTCCATCGCGACGACCTCAACCCGCTCGAGGAGGCGACGGCCTACCAGCAGCTGATCGAGGACTTCGGTCTCACGCACGACGAGGTGGCGCGCCAGGTGGGGCGCAGCCGGGCGTCGATCTCGAACACCCTCCGGCTGCTCCAGCTCCCGCCGACGATCCAGAAGCTGGTGGGCGAGGGCAGGCTGTCGATGGGCCACGCCCGGGCGCTGCTCGGAACCCCCGACCGCTCGTTCCAGGAGGCGCTGGCGCGCCGCGCGGTCGCGGAGGACCTGTCGGTGCGGACGGTCGAGGAAGCGGTACGGGTGCACCAGGCCGTCGCCACAGGTGACGCCGGCTCGTCGTCGCCCGAGGAATCGCCCCCTCGCGCGCCACTCCGTGCTCCCGGCCTGGTCGAGCTCGAGGAGCTCCTGGGCGATCATCTCGAGACGCGCGTGAGGATCTCGATGGGCGCCGCACGGGGCAAGGTGGTGATCGAGTTCTCGACGCTCGAGGATCTCGAGCGGATCTACCGCCGGATGACCGAAGGACCGGCGGCGGCCACCGCCTGACAGAGTAGTTGCGCTCGCAACTACTCTGGGGTGGAGGGAGCGCAGAGGCCGCTGCGGATGCCGTGCACGACCGCGCGGGCGAGCTCGTTCGCGGGATGCGATCCGGGCGCCCCGGTGTCGTCGACCGGGAACGGCTCGCACAAGACAGCGGCCATGCGTGTCTCGCGCAGCACCGCGTAAGTGCGACCGCACACCCCGCCACCGGTCTGGAGGACCCGCTCGAGCTGGGTGAAGATCGCCGACGCCACCCGGAACCCGGCCTCGGAGCGGAACCGCCCCGACTCGAAATAGCTGCACCGGCACCCCGAGCCGGCCTCGCCGGGCGCGAGCCCGAGGAACAGGTCGGCGCCGTACTCGTTCGCGGCGGCGGCGATCGCAGGGCCGGGTGCGCCCGCGGTGTCGAGGAGCGTCTCGGCATCGTGCTCGACGAGCTGTTCGACCACCGCGCCGGCCACCGGCTCGAGGCCGGGAGCCGCGGCGACGAACACCCGGTAGCCGGTCAGAGTGAGCGGAGCCTGCCGGAGCGACTCGCGCTCCCGGACGCTCGCCACCGAGCCCTCGGCCAGCGCGCTCAGACGGGTCAGGGTCGCGACCGTCGCGGGCCCGCAGATGCCGTCGGACGTGATGCCGGCGTTGCGCTGGAACTCGCCGAGGGCCGACGCGGTGTCGTCGCCCAGGATGCCGTCCTCACGCCCGGCGTCGAAGCCGAGCGCGTTGAGACGGGTCTGGAGCTCTTTGACGTCGTCGCCCCGGAGCATCGGTCGGCGGCGGTACAGGAGCCGGTCGCCGAGGCGGAAGCCGCTCTCGACCATCGCCGCCCACGTCTCGGGTCCACAGATCCCGTCGACGCGGAGCCCCCGCGCCTCCTGGAACGCCCGCACCGCCCTTTCGGTGGCATCGCCGAACGCGCCGATCTCGTCGACCGGCACCGGCCGGCCCAGCCCGGCCAGGCGGCGCTGCAGATCCCGGACCGGCTCGCCGCGGCTCCCGAGCCGGAGGTCCGCCGGCGGTGGAGCCGAATCGCGAGCCGCGTCGCTCAAGCGATGTACTCGGCGAGATCCTGGAGGAGCTGACCCTTGCCCTTGGCGCCGACGAGGCGCTTCACCTGCTCGCCGTCCTTGAACACGAGCAGCGTCGGGATGCTCAGCACCTGGAAGCGGGTGGCGATCCCGGGGTTCTCGTCGACGTTGAGCTTCGCGATCGTGAGCTTGCCCCGCTGTTCAGTGGCGATCTCGGCCAGGGTGGGGGCGATCAACTTGCAGGGGCCGCACCACTCGGCCCAGAAGTCGACGAGCACGGGCGTCTCCGACCCGCCGATCGTCTCGTCGAAGGTGCTGTCGGAGAGCGTGAGAATGTCGTCGGCCACCGAGGGTCCTTTCCTGAAGTGCGGCCGAGTTTACCGACCGTTCGCGTGATCAACCCTCCTCGGGTGGCACCCATTCCGGGCCTTACGGCGGCGCTACGCGTGGGCGGCCAGCCAGCGTTCGGCTTCGATCGCGGCCATGCAGCCGCTCCCCGCGGCGGTGACGGCCTGGCGGTAGACGTGGTCCTGCACGTCGCCGGCGGCGAACACACCCTCGACGGTGGTGCGGGTCGAGTCGGCCTCGGTGACGAGGTAGCCGTTCTCGTCGAGCTCGAGCTGGCCGCGGAACAGCTCGGTGTTGGGGTCGTGGCCGATGGCGACGAACAGACCCGACACCGCGAAGTCGGACTCCTGCCCGGTGAGGGTGTCGCGGAGGCGCAGCCCCTCGACCACGCCGTCACCGACGATGTCCTCGACGACCGTGTTCCAACGGAACTCGACCTTGGGATTGGCGAACGCGCGGTCCTGCATGATCTTGGACGCGCGCAGCTCGTCACGGCGGTGGATGACGGTGACGCTGGTAGCGAACTTGGTGAGGAACAGCGCCTCCTCGATCGCGGAGTCGCCGCCGCCGACGATCGCGATCGGCTTCTCGCGGAAGAAGAAACCGTCGCACGTCGCGCACGTGGAGACGCCGTGGCCGAGGAGGCGCTGCTCGGCGGGGAGGCCGAGCATGCGCGCCGACGCGCCGGTGGTGACGATGACGGCGCGGCCGCGGTACTCCGTGGCGCCCGCCCACGCGCCGAACGGCGCGTCCGACAGGTCGACCCGGTCGACGTCTGCGGTGACGAACTCGGCGCCGAAGCGCTCCGCCTGCTCGCGGAACTTCATCATCAGCTCGGGCCCGAGGATGCCGTCGGGGAACCCGGGGTAGTTCTCGACGTCGGTCGTGAGCATCAGCTGGCCGCCGGCGCCGATGCCCTCGATCACGACGGGCGCCAGGTCGGCGCGCCCGGCGTACACCGCGGCGGTGAGCCCCGCGGGGCCGGAGCCGATGATCAGGAGCTCGCGGGGCTCAACCATGGGTCCTCGGGGGAAGCGTCTCGAGACGGCTCATCGCGCGTCGGGTTCCTGGGGTTGCGAGAATCGCAACGTCCACACGAACCCGCCGCCGATCACGAAGATTCCCCCCAGGATGAGGTACGCCAACCACACGTCGCCCACCAGCACGACGAGCACCCGGAACAGGGCGATCGCCAGCATGAACAAGGCGATCACCACGAAGAAGGCGACGAGGAGCCCGTAGACGACGGAACGGCTCGCCCGCTGCGCCGGGAGCACCGTCTTCTCGCGGACCGCGCCGACGATGTCCTCGAGCGTGTCGACGGCGTCGGTTGTCCAGTCGGCCACCCGGGGCTCCTCTCGAACGGCGGGCGCGAGCGTACCGCGCGCCCGCGCCGCGGCGTCAGGACAGCGGGTGCACCTCGCAGGGGTCCGCGGTGATCGCGTCGATCGACACAACGCCGTCGTCTCCCCGCGTCGCCACGACCAGCGCATCCTTGCCGGCGACCCTTCCCGTCCCGAGCGCCAGCAGCGCGCCCTCGGGAAGCCGATCGCGGCAGGTGAGCGTGCGGAGCCGCGCCGCGAGCGCGTCGACCCGGATCGGCGTGCTCGTGGCGGGCGCTGCGGAGGCGGAACCGGCGCGCGCCGAGTCGGCGGCCGCGCCGAGCACCGTACGCGCGACGGCGGACATGTCCACGTGGTCGAGGTCGCCGAGGTCACCGAGGTTCCGGACCGACGGCGCGGATCCGAATGCGGGCGTCGCGGCCGCGGTGCTCGGCGGGCGGCTCGCCGTACGATCCGACCCGCCGCCGCGGAGCCCGATCAGGATGGAGCCGCCGGCGACGACCACGAGCACGACCGCGGCCGCCACCACGAGCAGGCGCGCGCGGCGCGCGCCCGAGCCGGCCGACTGCATGGCGGTGCCGACAAGGCGCCGGCGGGTGACGTCGTCGAGGGGCTCCACCTCGAGCATGGACGCGAGCCGCCGGTCGCGCGAGCCGTCGGCGTCGCCGTTCGAGCCACCGGGGCGGGAGTCGTCACGCATCGCGCACCTTCCGACGGTCGCCGGCGGCGGTCGGGTTCCCGAGCCGATCCGCGAGCGCCTCCCGGCCGCGCGCGATGCGCGAGCGCACGGTGCCGGGCGGAATGCCGAGGATCTCGGCGATCTCCGAGTACTCGAGATCGCACAGGTCGCGCAGCACCACCGCGACGCGGAAGTCGTCGGGGATCGCGGCGAGCGCGGCGTCGACGTCGAGCTGGGCCGCGACGACGTCGTCGAGCGACGATCGCGCCGGCGGGCCGATCACGCGCCGGCCGCGGTCGCGCTCGGCGTCCGCGAGATCGGTCGGGACCGCTCGTCGGTGTCGTCGCCGCAGCTCGTCGAGCGCGGCGTTGGTCGCGACGCGGTACAGCCACGTGGTGAACGCGGATCGCCCGTCGAAGCTGCGGATGCCCCGGACCACCGCGATCATGGCCTCCTGGGTCGCGTCGAGCGCGTCCTGCGGGTCGGCGACCACCCGCCGGCACAGCGCGTGGATGCGATCGGCGTGACGGTCGAGGAGGAGCTCGAGCGCGCGCCGGTCACCGCGCGCCGCGCGCGCGGCGAGATCGGCGTCGTCAGGCAACCGCGACCTCGGACACCTGCAGCGCGTAGTAGTCGTTCGCTGCGTCGAAGGGGAGCGCGGTGAGCCACAGCAGCACGTAGCGCCCGTGGGTCGAGGCGAAGTCGAACTCGTGCTGGGTGCCGAGCCCGGTGCCCTGGGCCACCGGCTTTCCCCAGTCCGAGAGGGCGGCGCCCGGCTGCGCGTCCACGTAGATCGCGGCGCTCCACCCGCTCGCGCTCGCGTCGACGGTGACACGGCGGACGTCGGTCTCGGTGCCGAGATCGATGACGAGGCCGACGCCGGCCTTCGTGGCGTGGAGCGGGTCCTTGTAGTGCTCGGTCGACCACGCCGTCGCCGGGTTGCCGTCGATCGCCTTGGGTGCGTCGGCGTTGTCCTCCTGGCCGTCGCCCGGCGGCGGGTCGAACGGCACCGCCCCGACCGGGCGCACGACCGCGGCCGAGGTCCGTGCCCCGCTCGACCCGGGCGAGTTGTCGTCGTTGGAGGCGGCCAGGACGATGGCCGCCGCCGCGAGCCCAAGCACGAGCAGGACGGCGAGCGTGACCCAGAGCCAGCCGAGCGAGCGGCGCCGGCGTTTGACCGGAGGGCGGGCGGCGGGTGCGGGCCGCGCCGCGGTCGCCGGGGCCGGGGGGACCGGCGCGCGTGGCACCGGCGCGGGCGCGACCGGTGCAGGCCGCGCGACGGGCGGTGCGGGCCGCGCGACGGGCGGTGCGGGCCGCACCGCGCGCACGTGCTCCAACGCGTCGCGGACATCTCCCGCAGAGTGGAAGCGCGCGTCGGGGGAGCGCGCGAGGCAGCGGTGCACGACGTCGTCGAGCGCGCCCGGGACGTCGGCCCGCTTGCTGCGGACCGCCGGCGCCGAGGTGGTCAGCCGTGCCATCGCGGTCGAGATGTCGGTGTCGCCGCCGAACGGCGGCTTGCCGCAGAGCATCTCGTACAGCAGGAGACCCAGCGCGTAGACGTCGGTGCGCGCGTCGGTCGGGCGCCCGTTCACCTGCTCGGGTGCGAGGTAGCGCGCGGTGCCCATCACGGTGCCCGTGCGCGTGAGGTCGTCGACGCCGACCGCCTTGGCGATGCCGAAGTCGGTCACCTTCACCGAGCCGGCTTCCGGCACCAGCACGTTCGCGGGTTTCACGTCGCGGTGCACGAGGCCGGCCCGGTGCGCGGCGTCGAGCGCGTCGGCGACCTGGATCCCGATGCGGAGCACGTCGCGGACCGGGAGCCCGCCGACCTCGTCGAGGATCTTGCGCAGGGTCGGCCCCGACACCAGCTCCATCACGATGTACGCGGTGCCGTCGTCGTCGCCCGTGTCGTAGGTCGCGACGACGTTGGGATGCGTGAGCTTGGCCGCGGCGATCGCCTCGTTGCGGAACCGGGTGCGGAGCGCGTCGTCGGACGCGAGGTCGGCGCGCAGGATCTTCACCGCGACCCGCCGGGACAGCACGGGGTCGTCGGCGATCCACACCGTCGCCATGCCACCCCGCGCGAGAGGCTCGACGAGCCGGTAGCGGCCTCCGAGGACCCGACCGGGGGTCGCGAGCTCCGTCACGGCCTCATTCTGTCGCTTCGCCGCGGAACGCCGACGGCGCGGTGTGGGTCGACGGCGGTGGGGGGCGTCGTCAGCGCGCGACCTGGTAGGTGATGCCGACGACGCGCGGGCCCGCGTGTGCGCCGATGACGGGGCCGACGAGGCCGGTGATGATCTCGTCGCGGGGGAAGATGCCGCCGAGCATGTCCATGAGCTCGTCGAGGTCGGGCGCGTTGCCGTGGAGCACCGCGAGGTGCTCGAGCCTTCCCGCCGAGCGCGCGTTGTCGGCGAGCCATTTGAGGGCCTTCGACCGGGTCCTGACCTTCGCCGACTCCTCGACGATCCCGGCGCGCAGCTCGATGACCGGCTTGATCGCGAGCATCGCCCCTGCGAGCGCCCTTGCGTTGCCGATGCGCCCGCCTTTCTTCAGGAACGCGAGATCGTCGATCGTGGCGTAGAGCTTGGTCCGGTCACGGCGGTCGGCGACCTCGGCGACGATCGACTCCAGCGAGTCGTCGTCGGCCGCCCGCCGCGCCGCGGTCAGACAGAGGTTGCCCTGGCCCATCGAGGCGGTCCGGGAGTCGATCACCTGGACCGGGCAGACGTCGGCGACGGCGGCCGCCGCCACCTGGGCGCTCTGCATCGTCGCCGAGAGCTGCGACGCCAGGCTCACGCACACGATGCCGGTCGCGCCGCGCTCCGCGAGCCGCCGGAAGCAGCTCTCGAACGCGCCGGGCGACGGTGCCGCCGTCTCGGGAATGATGTCCGACTCCTCGATTCGCTTCCAGAACTCGCCGGCTGACAGGTCGACCCCGTCGACGTACTCGTCATCACCGAATCGGATCGTCAGGGGGACCACCTCGATGCCCAACGCGTCGACCAATGGGCGAGGCAGGTCGCACGCGCTGTCGGTCACCACGCGGATACCCATCGGCAGATCGTTACACGCCCGGACGCCCCGCGGCGCCTCGACGCCAGGGTGCGAGGGCGAGCAGCGCACCCACCTCCTCGACCCGCGCCAGGGACGACAGCCCGACGTACACGCCGATGCCAGCGATTCCACCGACGAGGAGCGCAAGGAGCGCCGCGCCGGTCGAGGACCATCCGATCGCCTCGCCCAGGGCCCACGCGACCGCGCCCACGACCGCGCCGACGGCGCCGGTTCTCACCAGGGTCCCCGACACCGCCCGCACGTCGACCGCGCGCAGGCGTCGCTGCACCACCACCAGCGTGACTGCTGCGGCGACCAGGTAGGCGAGCGAGAACGACAGCGCGAGCCCGGGCACCCCGAGCCACGCGTACAGGGGGAACGCGAGCGCGATGTTCACCGCGTTCTCGCCGCAGTTGATGAGGAACGGTGTGGAGGTGTCGAGGTGGGAATAGAAGGCGCGGAGCGAGAACAGGTACAGGGAGAACGGAACCAGGCCCACGGCGAAGGCCACGAGCGTGTCGGCAACCGCGGCCGCGTTGCCGCTGGTGAACGCGCCGCGCTCGAGGAGCACGGTGATCATCGGGCGCGCGAGCCCGATGTAGAGCGCAGTGGCGGGGACGATCACGACGATGGTCATCCGCAGCGCGCGCGTGAGCCGTGCCCGCAACGCCTCCGCGTCGTCGGCGTTGGCCGCGGTGGCGAGCTCGGGCGCGAACGTCGTCATCAAGGAGACCGTGAACAGCCCGTAGGGGAGCTGGAAGAACGCGTACGCGGCCATGTACACGAAGGGGCCGCCGCTCGTGCCGTTGGCGAGCACCGTCACGACGAACAGCGCGACCTGGTTGGCGATGACGTAGCCGACGGTCCAGCCCGAGACGCGCACCATGGTGAGCACCGCGGGGTGCCGCCACGACGGCAGGAACCGCAGGCGCACACCCGAGCGCCGGACGGGCGGCATGAGGGCGAGCGCCATCACGACCACCCCGGCCGTCGTGCCCAGGCCCATGAGCACGAGCAGGCCGTCGTCGTGGAGCACCGAGCTCACGGTCAGCGCGCCGCTCGCGACGCGGGGCAAGGTCAGGAACACCGCGATCACGACGACGTTGTTGAGGATGGGCGCGAACGCGGCCGCGAGGAACCGCCGCCGAGCGTTCAGGATCGTGGTCGCGAGGGTGACGATGCCGTAGAAGAACATCTGCGGCATGAACAGACGGAGCAGCTTGGTGGCGAGCTCCTGCTGCTCGGCGCGGCCCGCGCCGTGTACGTCGAGCGTGTACAGGTGCACGATGACGGGAGCGAGGACGACGCCGAGCACCGTCACCGCGAACAGGGCGAGCATCGAGACCGTCACCACCGCACTGGCCGCGTCGCGGTCCTCGGCCTCGAAGTGGCGCACGAAGAGGGGAACCAGCGTCGCTGTGAGCACGCCGCCCAGCACCAGCTCGTAGACGATGTTGGGCGTCTCGTTCGCGTAGCTGTAGGTACCGGCGAGCGTGGCCGCGCCGAGCGCATAGGCGATGGCGGCGATGCGGACGAAGCCGGTGAGGCGCGACAGTGCGGTGCCGACCGCGACCGCGGCGCTCTTGCGGACGAGGCCCGCCGCTTCGACTGCGCCGTCGGGCTCCCGGCCCTCGAGCCCCGCCTCCGCGTGGAGCTCGGGTGGCTCCCACGGGGTGTTGGTCACGCGGGCTGACCGGATGGTGCGGCCACCCGCCGGCTCCGGCGCCGCCGGTAGATGTCGTAACCCCACCAGGCCGCGAGCACGACGACGGCCGCGACGGTGAGGAAGATGCCGACCCCGCTGACGAAGGTCGAGCGGACCGTCATCTGGGTGGTCTGGATCGGCAGCCCTCCGCCGCTCGTGGTGACGCTGACCTGCACGGGAAACGTCCCCCCGCTACGGGTCTCGACCGTGAACCGTACCGTCGTGTTGCGCGGCGGGAGCGTGATGTCGCGGTCGGCACCGTCGGGGAACAGCAGCTTGTCGCTGGCGAGCGCGACGTGCACCGCCACCGGTTGTCCCGTGTCGTTGCGCAGCGTCACCGGGATCTCGGCGCGGCTCGACGTGATGTTCACGGTCGAGTTGCTCGGTGCCCGGATGTGCCCGAGGAAGGTGTTGACCGACGTGCCGACGCCGGCGACCAGCGCCCGGGCGCGCGCGCGCCCGTCGGGCGTCTCCCAGAGCGAGGTGAGCGAGGCGTCGAGGGACCGCTGCCCGCGCACCGCACTCGCGTCGGTGGTGCCGAAGAGCTGCTGTACGGCCGAGAGGCTGGCCGTGCCCTTCGCCCACTGGTCCGTTGTGACGGGCGGCGCGCTCGGCGGCGCCGGCTGCGGCGAACGCACGACCGGGTCACCGTTCGCCTGACCGTTCGCGGTCGCGACGGGCACGTTCGACACCAGCGTGTCGAGGGTGACCGGGCTCACGAACGGATTGCCGCGGAGGCCCGAGAGCATGGCGTCGAGGAAGTCGGAGGGGGGGTCCCAGAGCGTCGGGTTCACGAGCACGACCCCGCGCTGGATGCTCGGCTGCTCACCCTCGACGAGCGCGAGGCCGGCGAGGATGCGCGCGGCCCGCAGCGCGGGCGGGTCGTCGCCGCTGAGCTGCTGTTCGAGCCTGCTGTCGCCGGTGAGGAGCGTCATCGCGCTCGAGGGATCGCCCGGCGACGCCTGGATGGTGAACGGATGCGCCGGGGTGTAGCGCTCGTCCACCGGGGACAGCGCGTGTTCGGTGTCGGCCACGATCACGCGGTCGACGCCGCGCCCGCGGAGGAATTGGAGCGTGGGCACGTCGAGCCGCCCGGGGAGCGCGGTGCGAGGATCGAGGCGGGCGCCGAGCACGCGGTCGAGCGTGCTGACGCCCTGGTTGTACTCCGTTTCCGGTGCGCCCGGGAACCCTCGGGCGAGCAGCGTCGGCGTGTCGAGCGGGACGAACGGTCCGCTCAGGACCTCGTGGTGCGCGGGCGCGGCGACGAGCGCGCCGATCCCCGGTGCCACGTCGAGGTGCTGGCGCGTCAGCGCCTCCCAGGCCTCGAGCGTCTCGGGGTTGGGCGCCAGCGTGAGCGGCACGTCGCCGTCGGCACCGATGGCGGCGGCCTGGCGGCCGAGACGCCCGTTCGGGCCGAGGTCGGCGAGCACCGCGGGGTCGACGCTGCCGTCGGCGAGGTAGGCCGGGTGGTCGACGAGCGGCCACACCCATGCGACGTCGAGGGGGCGGCCGCTCGCGAGCGTCGGGGCGCTCCCCGGTGCGGTCGGCGCCACCTCCGCCACCGAGAGATAGGTGACGAAGCCGGGGACGACGGTGGTGTCGTCGCTGTCGCGGAGCTGCACCTCGAGCGGGTACACGCCGCCGCCCGGCTTGCGGGCCGCCAGCTTGGCGGAGCTCTGGTCGGCCGCCGACTGGAGGCCCACGGTGACGACCCGGCTCCCATCCGACGTGGTGGGGAGGCTGTCGAAGGGGACGCTGACGAGATTGAGGGTGGGACCGAGCGACCCGCCGGCGAGGCTGGCGTCGAACGCGCTCCGGGTGAGCCGGTCGTGCACGGTGAGAGTGAGCGCGAGGCCGTTCCGGGCCACGCCGTCGGCGAGCACGTGCATCGTGAACGCCCCGCCCGCGGGCGCCCAGGCGTCCTGAGCGGTCAGCACCAGTGACCCGCCCGGCGCGGCGCTGCCGGTCTGGGCGGCGGCCGGGTTGGCGCCGAGGATCCCGAGCGACAGGAGCACGCCCAGCACCGCGGCGAGGGCGCCGGAGCGCAGCGATCCTTGCCTCACGTCGAGCCTCACGGGAGCCGGCCGCGGGGGTCGCGGGCGGTCATCGGTCCCGGCAGCGTACCCGGGGCGGGGGCTCCGAGCCGGGCGGGCGCTACAGGCCGGCGGTACCGGCGCCGATACCGGGGACACCAGGGGAGTGGAGGAGTCTCGGCGTGCTGGATCTGGACCAGCTCTTGCGGTTCGCGGTCGAACAAGGCGCGTCCGACGCGCACGTGAAGGTGGGCTCCCGACCGCGCCTACGCGTCGACGGCCGGCTGCGGGAGGCCCCGTTCGACACCGTCGAGCCCCAGGACACCGAGCAGGCGGTGCGGGCGATGGCACCCGCGCTCCGCATGCACGACCTCGAGACCATGGGCGAGGCCGACTTCATGTACGGGATCGCCGGCTTGGGACGATTCCGAGTGAGTGCGTTCCGTCAGCGCGGCTGGGTCGGTCTCGTGCTCCGGCGCGTGCTGCCCGGGATCCCCGGCTTCGAGGCGCTGACCCTCCCGCCGACGGTGCGCACGCTCACCGAGCACACGCAGGGCGTCGTGCTCGTCGCCGGCCTCGCGGGCTCGGGCAAGACGGCGACGCTCGCCGCGATGGTCGATCACGTCAACACCACCCGCGAGTGCCACATCGTGACCGTCGAGGATCCGATCGAGGTGCTCCACCCCGACAAGCGCTCCCTCGTGGACCAGCGCGAGGTCGGAACGGACACCTCGACCGGTCACTCCGCGCTGCTCCACGCGCTCCGACAGGACCCCGACGTGCTCATGCTGAGCGAGCTGCGCGACGGGGATACCGCGTGGGCCGCGCTGCAGGCGGCCGAGGCCGGCCACCTGGTGTTCAGCAGCTTGCCGACCACCAGCGTCGTCGACACCGTCGAGCGGTTCGTCGAGATGTTCGAGCCGCACCGCCAGGCGGTGGCCCGCACGATGCTCGCCTCGGCCCTGCGCGGCATCGTCGCCCAGCGCCTGCTCCCACGTGCGCGCGGCCGGGGCCGCGTGCCCGCGGTCGAGATCCTCGTCGCCAACAGCCGCGTGACCGAGCGCATCGCCGACCCGGGGCTCGTGCACGAGCTCACGCGCGAGATGGCGCAGGGCGACCTGTACGGCATGCAGACGTTCGACCAGAGCCTGGTGCAGCTCTACCGGAGCGGCCTCATCGGCCGTGACGACGCGGTCGCGCACGCCGCCGAGTCGTCGGAGCTTCGCTACGAGCTGGATCGTTCCGACTTGGACCGGGATCCGCAGGTGCCGCCGGAAGGCGCGCGTCACGAGCCGGGTGGACCGCTTCCAAAGCGCGTGCCTGCGGTCGGGGTCCCGATCAACCCGTTGCGGTAGCGCGCGCGTCAGCCGCGCGGCGTGAGCGCCCGCGCGGCGGTGAAGGCACGCCGGAGCAGTGGCGTACGCGCCGACAGCAGGTGCTCCAGCTCCGCGTCGCGCGTGTCGTCGCCGAGTGAACCGGCCGACGCCGCGGGGGCGTCGGCGTAGGGCGCGACCTCGGCGAACGGCAGCGGTGCGGTAGCTGGGGCTGCGTCCGGGTGCCCGCGCGTCGGGCGCGGCGTCCGGGAAGTGGGTGCGACGGCCGGCGCCGGGCGGTCGACCCACAGCTTCGGGGCGCGGGCGCGCCGGTCGCGCAGGGTCCAGCCGCGGATCGGGGTGAGCGAGTCGGCGTGGGACGCGCAGAGCATGCCGGCTCCGATGGTGCGGCCGTCGAGCGGATCGAGCCAGACGAGCGCGGCCGTGGCGTCGAAGCCGAACACCGCGACGGCCGGCCCGTCGCAGCCGATCCGCGAGCACGACGCCGTCATGCGCCGACGGTAGCGGAGGGTCATCCCCGATCCGGGGACGGGTGCGCGGCTCCGAGCGTGCGGAACGAATGCGTGCGGCGCGGGCCCGACGGGCGAGAATGGTCGCGTGACCCACGTTCCCGAGCGGCTGCGTTCCCTGCTCGACCCGGCGTCGCCGGTGCTCGAGGTCGCGCGCCTGCTCGCCGGGGCCGGCCACGAGTGCTACCTCGTCGGGGGCAGCGTCCGGGACGGGTTCCTCGACCGGGCCGCCGGCGACTCCGACCTCGCCACCGACGCGCGGCCCGAGACCGTGGAGCGGATCGTCCGGCCGTGGGCCGACCACGTGTGGCTCCAGGGCAAGCGGTTCGGCACCATCGGCTGCGTGCGCGACGGCATGCGCATGGAGATCACGACGTTCCGCGCCGAGGTCTACCGCGCCGAGAGCCGCAAACCCGAGGTCGCCTACGCCGACGACGTCGAGACCGATCTCTCGCGGCGCGACTTCACCGTGAACGCGATGGCGATCCGGCTCCCGGAGCCGGTGCTGGTCGACCCGTTCTCGGGCGCGGCCGACCTCGCGGCGCGGCGGCTGCGCACGCCGCTCGCGCCGGAGGTGTCGTTCCTCGACGATCCGCTGCGGATGCTCCGCGCCGCGCGCTTCGTCGCCGCGTTCGACCTCGTTCCCGACGCCGAGCTCGTCGCGGCGGTGGCGCAGCTTCGGCAGCGGCTCGAGATCGTCAGCGCCGAGCGCATCCGCGACGAGCTCTCGAAGCTCCTCCTCGTCGACGACCCGAGCGCGGGCTTGTGGTTCCTGGTGGAGACCCGTCTCGCCGACGAATTCCTGCCCGAGCTGAGCGCGATGCGGCTCGAGCAGGACCCGGTGCACACGCACAAGGACGTGCTCGCCCACACCATCGCGGTCGTGAAGAACACGCGACCGCAGCTCGTGGTGCGGCTCGCCGCGCTGTTCCACGACGTCGGCAAGCCGAAGACGCGGTCGTTCGCGGGCGGGGGCGTGAGCTTCCACCACCACGAGGTGGTCGGCGCGCGCATGACCGAGGAGCGCCTGCGCGCGCTGCGCTACCCGAACGATGTGGTCGACGCGGTCGTGAAGCTCGTGTACCTGCACCTGCGGATCCACACCTACGCGATGGGCTGGACCGACAAGGCGGTGCGCCGCTACGTGCGCGACGCCGGCGACCTGCTCGACGAGCTCAATCACCTGCAGCGCTGCGACTGCACCACGCGCAACCAGGCGCGGGCCCGCGCGCTCGCCCTGCGGATGGACGAGCTCGAGTCGCGCATCGACGCGCTGCGCGAGCAGGAGGAGCTCGACGCCATCCGCCCGCCGCTCGACGGCCGTCAGGTGATGGCCTTCCTGGGCGTGCCGCCGGGCCGCGTCGTCGGCGAGGCGCTCGACTTCCTGCTCGAGCTGCGCCTGGACGAGGGCCCGATCGCCGAGCCCGACGCGTACGCGCGCCTCGCCGCGTGGGCACGGGAACGCGGCATCGACCCCGCCGGCGCCTGACCGAGCGCCTGCTCTGCAGGCAGGGGGTCAGGAGCCTTCCTTGCGGGCGCGCCAGACGATGGTCGTCGGGAGCGCACCGCTTGCCGGCTCGGGACGCGGCTCGAGGATGGTGTCGACGCGGAAGCCGGCGCGCGTCAGCTCGGTGAACACCTCCGACACCGTCCGCGCGTACACCGACGTGGCCTGCCCGCCGCGGTCGACGGTGACCGGGCCGGGGTCGAAGTAGGAGCGCGCCGCACCGCCGGGCGCGACCAGCGCGAACGGGTGGTCGTGCGAGAAGACGAACGGTGAGTTCGGCCGGAGCACCCGCTGGACCTGCCGGAACAGGCGCGCGACGTCGGCGACCTCGCCCACCGCGGCCGCGCTGAACGCGACGTCGATGGAGTCGGCCCGGAGGAACGCGAGGTCGGCGAGGTCGCTCACCTTCCAGTCGACGCGCACCTCTTCGTCCTCGGCACGCACGCGGGCGGCCGCGAGGACCGACGCCGACCCGTCGACCGCGATCACGACCGCGCCGTGCTTGGCGAAGGTGATCGCCGCCTGCCCGTTGCCGCAACCGAGGTCGAGGACGCGCTTGCCGGAGACGTCGCCGACCAGGCGGAGATCGGGGTCGAGCGGTGCGTTGCCGATGAAGGTCATCGGATCAGTCGCCGCGGATGAACGCCTCGACCATGTCGCGCGCGTCCTCGTCGTGGTACTGCACTGCGGGCGACTTCATGAAGTAGGCCGAGGGACCGGCAAGGGGCCCGCCGATGCCGCGGTCGAGCGCGAGCTTGCAGCAGCGCACCGCGTCGATGATCACACCGGCCGAGTTCGGCGAGTCCCACACCTCGAGCTTGAGCTCGACGTTCAGCGGCACGTTGCCGAAGTTGCGGCCCTCGAGCCGGATGTACGCCCACTTGCGGTCCTCGAGCCACGGCACGTGGTCGGAGGGGCCGATGTGCACCGACTCCGACTCGATGCCCTGCTCGATCTGGCTGGTGACCGACTGCGTCTTCGAGATCTTCTTCGACTCGAGGCGTGAGCGCTCCAACATGTTCTTGAAGTCCATGTTGCCGCCGAAGTTGAGCTGGTACGTGCGGTCGATGGCCATCCCCCGGTCCTCCATGAGGCGGGCGAGGATGCGGTGCGTGATGGTCGCCCCGACCTGGCTCTTGATGTCGTCGCCGACGATGGGGAGACCGGCGTCGGTGAACCGCTGCGCCCACTCGGGGTCGCTCGCGATGAACACGGGGATCGCGTTGACGAAGCCGCAGCCGGCATCGAGGCACGCGGCGGCGTAGAAGCGCTGCGCCTCCTCGGAGCCCACGGGCAGGTAGCTCACGAGCACGTCGGCGCGCGTGTCGTGCAGGACCTGCGCCACGTCGACCGCGTCGGCGGGCGACTCCTCGATCGTGTCGCGGTAGTACTTGCCGAGCCCGTCGAAGGTGGGCGCGCGCTGCACCTCCACGCCGAGGTCGCCGACGTTGGCGAAGCGGATGGTGTTGTTCTGCCCCGCGTGGATCGCCTTGCCGAGGTCGACGCCGACCTTGGCCGCGTCGACGTCGAACGCGGCGACGAACTCGACGTCGCCGACGTGGTAGCCGCCGAGCTCGACGTGCATGAGGCCGGGCACCTGGTCGTCGACGGCGGCGTCGCGGTAGTACTCGACGCCCTGGACCAGGCTGCTCGCGCAGTTGCCGACTCCTGCGATGGCGACACGGATCTTCTGACGGGCACCGCTCATGCGGTCGCTCCTTCCGGTTCGGGCGCGGTCGATTCGGAGGTGGGGCCCCCGCCGTCCGGCGCCTGGTCTTCGCTTGCGAT
>CAZDJK010000018.1:0-11456 GCA_964505725.1 uncultured Bifidobacteriaceae bacterium
CGGCGGAGATCGGCGAACCGGTCGGCGATGCCAGGCTTCACGATGTCCTTCAGGTAGATCACGCCGAGCGCGCGCGGCGGGTGCACCGCGCCGTTGTTACGCGACTCCGCGACCACGAGCGGCGTGCCTCCCTGCGCCGCGATCGAGTCGACGGTGTCGCCGAGCTCCGCCGGCACCGTGCCCCCCTGCTCCTCCACCCACCGACGCACCGAGTCAGCGGCGCCCTTGCGCACCCTGACGCTCTCGAAGTCGACGCCGCTCATGCGGGTCTGCGCGGTGAACGGCACGAGCTCGGCGCCCACGAGCTCGCGCTCGCGGAGGCCGTAGCGCTCCTTGGCCAGCACCACGATGGAGCGTCCCTCGGGCGTCTCGTCGGCCAGGCTCGAGAGCTGCGCGGCGTCGGCGAGCTCCTGCTCGGTCACGCCGTCGACCGGGATGAACGCGTCGGCCTGCCGGTTGCCGAACGTGATGGTCCCGGTCTTGTCGAGCAACAGGGTCGCGCAGTCGCCGGCGGCCTCGACCGCGCGGCCGCTCATCGCCAGCACGTTGCGCCGCACGAGCCGGTCCATCCCCGCGATGCCGATCGCCGAGAGCAGGGCGCCGATCGTGGTGGGGATGAGACACACGAGCAGCGCCACCAGGATGACGACGGGCTGCTCCGCGTCGGCGAACATCGCGAATGGCTGCAGCGTGACGGTGGCGAGCAGGAAGATGATCGTGAGGCCGGCAAGAAGGATGTTCAGCGCGATCTCGTTCGGCGTCTTCTGGCGCGACGAGCCCTCGACCAACGCGATCATCCGGTCGATGAACGTCTCGCCGGGCCGGGCGGTGATCTTGACCACGATCTGGTCGGAAAGGACGCGTGTGCCGCCGGTGACCGCCGACCGGTCACCACCCGACTCGCGGATCACCGGTGCCGACTCACCGGTGATGGCCGACTCGTCGACGCTCGCGATGCCCTCGGTGATCTCGCCGTCGCTCGGGATCATCTCGCCCGCGCTCACGACCACCTCGTCGTCGAGGTCGAGGGCGGTGCTGGGCCGGTCCTCGATGCTGCCGTCGGCTCGGCGCACGTGCGCGACGGTCTCCGAGCGCGTCTTGCGGAGCGTGTCGGCCTGAGCCTTGCCGCGACCCTCGGCGATCGCCTCGGCGAAGTTGGCGAACAGCACGGTGAACCAGAGGAAGAGGGCCACGAGGCCCGTGAACACGTTCTGGTCGGTCGACGACGAGCCGAGATCCTTGAAGAAGAGCACGGTCGTGAGCACCGACCCGACGCCCACCACGAACATCACCGGGTTGCGCATCAGCACGCGCGGATTGAGCTTCACGAAGCTGTCGACGACTGCTCGGCGCACGATCTCCGGTTCGTCGAGCTTCTGGTCGCGGGCCATGTCCGACGCCTCCAGTCAGAGCTTGAGCTGCTCGACAATGGGGCCGAGCGCGAGGACGGGCAGGAAGGTGAGTGCCGCGACGATGGCGATGGTGCCGATCACGAGCACGACGAAGAGGGGGGTGTCGGTCGGGAATGTGCCGACCGAGGCCGGGACGTGGCGCTTGCGAACCAGCGATCCGGCGATCGCGAGGGTCGGGATGATGAGGAAGAACCTCCCGAACAGCATCGCGATGCCGAGCATCGTGTTCATGTAGCCGGTGTTCGCGTTGAGGCCGGCGAACGCCGAGCCGTTGTTGTTGGCTGCCGACGTGAACGCGTAGACGAGCTCGGTGAAGCCGTGCGCGCCGGGGTTGAAGATCGACGTGTTGGTCACCGAATCCACGAAGGTGGAGATGGCGACGAAGGAGAGCACGATCGCCGGCATCACGAGGATGTAGACCGCGACCAGCTTCACCTCGGCGGCCTGGATCTTCTTGCCCAGGTACTCGGGTGTTCGGCCCACCATGAGCCCGGCGATGAACACGGCCAGGATCACGAGGATCAGGAGGCCGTTGAGCCCGACGCCCACGCCGCCCGGGCTGATCTCGCCCAACTTCATGTGGATCAGGCAGGTCATCCCGCCCGCGGGCGTGTAGCTGTCGTGCATGGAGTTGACCGAGCCGTTCGACGTCCCGGTCGTGGACGCGCACCAGAGCCCCGACGAAGCGGGGCCGAACCGGACCTCCTTGCCCTCGGCGTTGCCCCCCGGGGACGTGGCGGTGACCGCCTGCGTGACGCCGCGGGAGTCGAGCCGCGGGTTCCCGCCCACCTCGAGGAAGATCGCGGTGAGGCTAAACCCGAGCCAGATGATGAACATGACCGCGAACACCGCGTAGCCCTGCCGCTTGTCCTTCACCATGCGGCCGAAAGTGAACGCGAGCGCGAACGGGATGATCAGGATCGCGTAGAGCTCGAGGAAGTCGCTCAACGACGTCGGGTTGGAGAACGGGTGAGCAGAGTTGACGTTGAAGAAGTCGCCGCCGTTGGTCCCGAGCTGCTTGATCGACTCCATGCTCGCGTTCGGGCCGCCCGGGATCTTCTGGGTGGTACCGGCGATGGTGTGCACGGTGGTGAAGCCGTGCGTGTTGTCGATCACGCCGGTCGCGACGAGCACGATCGCGAACACGAACGCGATGGGGAGCAGGATGCGGAAGGTCGTCCGCACCAGGTCGACCCAGAAGTTCCCGACGGTCCGCTGGCCGGCTCGCGACAGCCCACGGATGAGTGCCGCCATGACCGCCATGCCCGCCGCCGCCGACACGAACTGCTGCACCGTCAGCCCGGCCATCTGCGTGAGATGGCTCAGCGTGGTCTCCCCGGCGTAGCTCTGCCAGTTCGTGTTGGTGACGAAGCTCACGGCGGTGTTGAACGAGAGCGCGGGAGCCACGCTCACCATGTCGGTCGGGTTGAACGGCAGCGAGCTCTGGACGCGCTGGATCACGTAGAGCAGGAGGAACCCGACGACGCTGAACGCGATCAGCGACAGCGCGTACACGTTCCAGCGCTGCTCGCGCTCCTCGTCGATCCGGCACACCCGGTAGATGAAGCGCTCGACCGGGCCGAAGACGCGGTCGAGCCGCGACGGGCCGCCCTCGTACACGTTCGCCATGAACTTGCCGAGCGGCGGTGCGGTGACGCCGATCAGCACGATCAGGGCGATGAGCTGCACCCACCCCGCGAGACTCATCAGAACCGCTCGGGGAAGAGGAGCGCCGCCACGAGGTAGACCCCGAGCAGAACCGCGAGCACGAGACCGGCGATGTTCTCGCCGCTCACCGCGGGGTCCCGACCGCCTCGGCGGCCCCGGCGGGCTCGCCCGGCCCAACGGCTTCCGGCGTCCCGATCTCGAGGTCCGACGCCTCGTCGGGCCCGATGATGCGCTCGCACCCGTGCACGAACGCCACGCACAGCCCGAAGAACGCGAAGACCCCGATCACCACGAAGAAATCGGCCATGCCCCTGGATACACACCGTCGCCCGGCGAATCAAGCGTCTTGTCGCCGTCTTGGCGCGCCGGTCGGGATTCTTGACGCGCCAGGGAACCCCAACCCCCGCAGATTTGGGGGGCGTCAGCCACCCGTCAAAGTCGCGGGTCTCGGCGTCAGGAAGGCGTTAAGACCGTTCCGGAAGCGGGCGCCGAGGCGTACAACCGAAGCATGACCAGTACTGCCCAATCGAGGAGATGGCGGCCCGACGACCGCCTGCAGGCGGTCGGGCTCGCCATCGCGGGGCTCGGGCCCCTGCTCGTCGCCGGGGTGTTCGTGCCGCTGCGGGAGCACACCGAGGTGAGCTCCAACATGGCTCTCGTGTTCGTGATCATCGTGGTCGCGGCTGCCGCCGAGGGTGGTCGCGTCGCGGGCGCCGCGGCGGCCATCGTCTCCACGATGTTCTACGACTTCTTCTTCACCCGGCCGTTCGAATCGCTGAAGATCGACAGGGCCGAGGACATCATCACGACCGTCTTGCTGCTGGTGATCGGCCTCGTGGTCGCCGAGCTCATGGGCCTCGCGCAGCGCAGCCGCGTCCGGGCGGAACAGCAGCGCGACCAGGAGCAGCGGGTCCGCCGGGTCGCCGCGCTCGCCGCCGCGGGCGCGCCGATCGACGAGCTCGTGCACACGGTCGAGCGCGAGCTGGCGGGCCTGCTCGGCCTCCAGGAGTGCCGCTACGAGGCGCGCGGCGCGAACGAGCACCTACCCCTCATCGCCCGCACCGGGGCGATCGAGGGCGGACGGCGTCGCTGGGTCGGCACCGAGCTGTCGCTGCCGGCCGAGGGCGCGGAGATCCCCGTGGTCGGCCGGGGCCGGCCGATGGGCCGGATCGTGCTCGTGCCCGACTGGGAGGTCGGGGTGTCGATCGACGAACGCGCGATCGCGGTGACGCTCGCGGATCAGCTCGGCGCCGCGCTCGCGTCCGAGGCGCCGCTCGGGCAAACCGGCACCTGATCGCCTGCCTTCGCCCGAGGGGCTGCCTCGAGCAGACCACCGCCGGGCAGGATTGAGGGCGAAGCGGAGGGTCTTTACGAAATCTCTGCGCGCTTGCCGGCGGAATTACCGCGTTCTTGGCCGCCGTGGTCGGCGCGCGTCTCTAGGCTCGATCTCGAGCGTGGCGCACGACGAGTCGCTCCGGAGGCTTCGGGGGCGTCGATGAACGAGGTACGAATCATCGCGATCGCGGGGGGATTCCTCACTCTCGCGGCGCTCGCCTGCGCTCCCCTTTACCTGTCCTGGGCCGCGCGCCTTCGGTGGACCGTCGCGGCGCAGTGCTTCGACCTCGCGTTCGGTGTCGGCACGACGACGCCGCTCGATCTGCGCCAGGTGACGCTCGTCCAGCTCGACCCGCGACCCGACGGCGCGCTGCTGCGCGTCGTCGAGATCGGCAGATCGGAGATGGAATCCCAGTCGTACGAGTTGCCGGCGCCGCTGACGCCCCAGCTGGAGTTGACGCTGCAGGAGTGGTGCTCGCTGCGCACTCCGATGTTGCTCTACGTCCGACGGGACGGCGTCGCGACCCTCGCAGGTCCCTCGACCGGGGTCGGGAACCTCCATCCGGCCACCGCGCCGGTCGCGTGACATGACAGCTGGAGGCGTGGTCGCGGAACAGCTCACGAAGCGGTTCGGGGAATACACGGCGGTCGATGCGATCGACTTCACCGTCGCGCCCGGCACCGTGGTCGGCCTGCTCGGGCCGAACGGCGCTGGGAAGACGACTTCGATTCGGATGTTCACCACGCTCCTGTTGCCGGACAGGGGCCGGGCCACGGTGGCCGGCTTCGACGTGGTCACGCAGGCGCACGAGGTCCGGTCGGCCATCTCGCTGACCGGCCAGTACACCGCGGTCGACGACGATCTCACCGGACACGAGAACCTCACGATGATCGGGGTCCTGTGCCGGTTGCCGCTCCGCCGCGCCCGGGCCCGCGCCGGTGAGCTCCTCGAACGTTTCGGGTTGAGCGCCGCGGCCGAGCACCTCGTGCGGACCTACTCGGGCGGGATGCGCCGCCGGCTGGATCTCGCGGCGAGCCTGATGGTGCCGCCGACAGTGCTGTTCCTGGACGAGCCGACGACGGGCCTCGACCCACCGAGCCGGCTCGAGCTCTGGGACGTCGTCCGCGACCTGCGCAGCGACGGCACGACGATCCTCCTCACCACGCAGTACCTCGAGGAGGCCGACCAGCTCGCGGACCGCATCAGCGTGATCGACGCGGGCCGCATCATCGCCGACGGCACCGCCGACCAGTTGAAGGACCTCGTCGGGGGTGACGTACTCGTCGTCAACCTTGCGGAACGCGGCACTGCCTCCCGCGCGGCCAAGGCGCTGGCCGACGCCTTCGAGCTGGACGGCCGGGAGCCCCATGCCGACGACGACAAGGGCTATGTGACCTTCCCCGTCGGCACGCTCGAGCTGTCGCCGTTCGCCGCCGGGCGCGCGATCGAGGAGCGAGGGTTCCGGGTTGCGGACGTCACCCTCCAACGACCGTCGCTCGACGACGTCTTCCTCGCGCTCACTGGTCATGGAGCGAGTGACGTGCACTACCAGATCGACGGTGAGCCGTGACAACTTTTGACGCCGCCGCGCGCCTCCCTGTCCGGTCGACGGCGCCGCCGCCCCGAGTGGTCTTCGACGTGCTGGTGCTGGCGTGGCGCAACCTCGTGAAGTTCTCACGCAATCGCCGTCTGATGGTGCTGTCGACCATTCAGCCGGTCGCGCAGCTCGTGCTGTTCGCGTTCGTCTTCAATGGCATCGCACACGTCCCCGGACTCACCTATCGCGAATTCGTCGTGCCCGCCGTGTTCATCCAGACCGTCGTGCTCGCGGCGATGCGGACGGGCGTCGCGGTCGCCGACGACCTCGACACCGGGATGATCGACCGATTCCGTTCCCTGCCGATCGCGCGTGCCGCGGTGCTGGTCGGGCGCACGGTGAGCGACACGTTGCGCCTCGCCCTCCAGACCGTCCTCCTGGTCGTGATCGCGCTCGGCATCGGGTTCCGCTTCCACGAGGGCTTCCTTCAGGCGTGCGGTGTGATCCTCGTCGTCGTGGCCTTCGGGCTCGCGTTCACCGCGTTCGCGGGATGGATCGGCCTCCGCGTCGGCGATCCGGAGACGGCACAGACGGCGCTTCTCGTCCCGGTTCTCCCGCTCGTGTTCACGAGCTCGGCGTTCTCCCCGGTGAACCGGCTCCCCGGCTTCATGCAACTGATCGCGCGGTGGAACCCCGTCACTTCGGCGGTCGACCTCGCCCGCTCGCTCGCGATCGGTGGACCGCTTCTCGTGCCGTTCCTCCACTTCGTCCTCTGGGTGACCGGCATCACGGTCGTCTTCACCTACCTTGGCGTGCAGCGCTACCGGCGGGCGGCCGCAGGCGACTAACCCGCGCGCCTCGCCGTTCGCTGCGCGCGACACTGTCCCGACGCGAGCGTGGCGGAACTGGCAGACGCGCCAGGTTTAGGTCCTGGTACCGAAAGGTGTGGGAGTTCGAGTCTCCCCGCTCGCACCGCGTCATGGCACGTCGGAGCGTGTACGCCCGTCTGACTCAAGCCCTCGAAGTCGCGAATCAGGAACTGGACGCGATGCGTCATGCGGTGGCACGTCGGGATGTGATCCTGCGACACGCGATCAGCAGCTGGGGGTCCCAGTCCGCTCCTGCAGCTCAGACTGTGATCGCGTGCTCGAGCGATTCCGAGAATGGGTCTGGCAGCTCGGAGGTTTCGAGTTCGATCATCCGCTCGTTCATGGTGGCGCGGAGGTGATCTGAGAGTTCAGGTACTGCATCCAGCAAGCTCCAGAACTCGCGCCTCGACAGCACCAGGATGATGACCTGTGTCTGGGCGACCACGGTCGCAGACCGGGGCCCGGCACAGAGGAGCGCGGTTTCGCCGACATAGTCACCGGGCCCACGCGTGGCAACCACTCGATCTCCCACGCGCACCTCGACGTAGCCTTCCCGCACCAGGATGAACTCGCCGCCAGGTTGTCCCTCACGGGCGAGGACCTTGCCCGCCTCGGCGTCGATCCGTGTCCCGAGGCTCGACACCGTGCCTCGTTGTCGCTTCGAAAGCCCCTGGAAGAGCGGTACCGGGGGCGGTTGCCTGTCGATTCGTCCGGGATCGTTCATGGCAACTCCTCATGCTTCGGCCTGCCAGCGCAAGCATGAGGCGATGGACGCGGGGCGTCTGCGTCAGCTGAGACAGAACGGCAGCGACCGACGTCACACGACCGGGAGGCCTCAATCGGCGAATGAGCGAAGCGCGTCCGGGTCGAGGACGCGGATCGTCCGCCGACCGGTCGTTACGAGGCCTCGGTTTCGAAGCGTCGTGAGCGCGCGGACGACGGACTCTCGGGAAGCACCGACGAGGCCGGCGATGTCTTGCTGGGAGAGTCGCACCTCGAGTTCGTCGGTCCCTCCTCGCTGCTCGGCGGCCAAGTCACTCAGCAGGTGCGCGACGCGGGAAACCGTGTCGTAGACCCCGAATTCCGCGCGGCGGCGGTCTGCTTCGCCGAGACGACCGATGAGGGTGCGTATGAGCTCGAGGCCAGCCTTCGGTCGTTGCTCGATGAACGCCCGAAACTCCTCTGCGGTCAGCACCCGGACGGTGAGCGACTCGAGCGCGACCGCGCTCGCTACTCGCGGCCCACCATCGAACGCGGCGAACTCACCGACCACCGCACCCGGGCCGCGAATACCAAGCACCGTTTCTTCACCCTCCCTCGAGGTCACGAATACCTTGACCCGACCCTCGACGATCACGATGACGAAATCACTGTGATCGCCGTCGCTGAACACGCGTGCGTTCGGCGAGTATCTGCGCGCACGCCCGGCTTGGAACAATGCCGTGCGCTCGATCTGGGACAGGCCGCGAGTGATTCCCTCAAACGCCGCGCTCGGGGCAACCATCCGCAGGACCGTAGCGTGCGCTTCCCGGGGGCCCGAAAGCGCGCCATGATCCCGGTGTGGAGAGTGGTCCGGGGCTCGCGGTCGGTCTGGTGTTCGCGGTCGGTCTCGTGCTCTGGGGGCTGGCGTCCGCGCGACTGACCCAGTGGAACGTCAGCGCGCCGCTTGCGTTCGTGGTCCTCGGCCTGGTGTCGGTGAACGTGCTCGGCGTCGTGCACGTGAAGACCAGCAGCGACACGGTCCGGGAGATCGCCGAATTCGCGCTCGCGTTCGTCCTGTTCTCCGACGCGGCACGCGTCAACGTGCACGCGCTCCGCCACGACGCGGCGATCCCGACCCGGCTCCTCGGGATCGGTCTGCCGCTCACCATCGGGCTCGGCATCGCCGCGGCGCTGGTGTGTTTCACGACCCTCGACCCGTGGCTCGCCGCGATCATCGGCGCCGCGCTCGCCCCCACCGACGCCGCGTTGGGGGCGCTGGTGGTCGACGACGAGCGGGTGCCGGGCCGGGTCCGGCGCGCGCTCAACGTGGAGAGCGGGCTGAACGACGGGTTGGCGAGCCCGGTGGTCACCCTCTTCATCGTGGGTGCCGTCGAAGCGACGAACGTCGTGGTGCACGAGCAGATCGGGCAAGCGCTCCGCGACCTTGGTCTGGGTGTGCTCGTCGGCGTGGCCGTGGGGGTCGTGGGTGGCCGGCTGCTGGGTCGCGAGCGGCGCGTGGGGTGGGCGAGCGAGTCGTTCGTCCCCATCGCGGTCGCGGGGCTCGCGCTGGCGGCGTTCCTCACCGCACGCGAGCTCGACGTCAACGGGTTCGTCGCCGCGTTCGTGGGTGGGCTCGCGTTCGGCGCGGTCGGACGTGATACCCCGGAGCGGGCCGAGGACGCGATGCGCCTCGTCGCGCTCGTCGGTGAGGTGCTGTCGCTCCTGTTGTGGTTCCTGTTCGGCGCGTTCTTGGTGAATGTGCTCGAGGCCGCCCCGGCCGGGATCGTCGTCTATGCGTTCCTGAGCGTCACGGTCGTGCGGATGCTCCCGGTCGCGGTCTCTCTCTTCCGATCGCGCCTCCACGCTTCCACCGTGCTGTTCATCGGGTGGTTCGGACCGCGGGGCCTGGCCTCGGTCGTCTTCGGCCTGCTCGCGTTCGACGGGCTGCCCCGTCACGACGGGTCGGTGGTGCTCGGCGCCATCGTGGCCACCGTGCTCGCGAGCGTGGTGCTGCACGGCATATCCGCGGGGCCACTCGTCGCCGCCTACTCGAAACGAGCGGCCGCGCTCGACGACGACCAACCCGAGCGACTGGCGGTGCCGAGCCTCCCCAGCCGGCGCATCGGCTGAGCATCGGCCGTGAGTCGACGTCGCGTCCACGACAGGGCCGCCTCTCGGTCCGCGAGTCGAAGTGATCCCAACGGGCCGCGCTGGGCGCCACACCGCCAAAGAAATACACCAATTGGACTTGATCTATCGAGGCCAGTTGATGTAGATTCGACTCGTGATCGTGCAGCAGCACACCGTCCCGGGCACCACCCCGCCCGAGTTCCTTCAGCTGGCGGGCCATCCGCTGCGTTGGCGGCTCCTGGAGGAGCTGGCCCGGAGCGATCGCCGCGTGCACGAGTTGACGGGCCTGGTCGGCGAGGCGCAGAACCTGGTCTCGTACCACCTGGGCAAGCTCCGCGAAGCCGACCTGGTTTCGATGCGACGGAGCTCGGCCGACGGCCGCGACGCCTACTACACCGTCGATCTGACCCGCATCGGTGAGCTGCTGTCCGCGACGGCTGGGGCCCTTCACCCCGGCCTTCGCGTCACCCCGCCGTCCGATCGCAGCGCCGGGCCCGTCACGGCGACGGTGCTCTTCTTGTGCACGGGCAACAGCGCCCGGTCGCAGATGGCCGAGGCGCTGATCCGGGATCGTTCCGGAGGAGCCGTCCAGGCCTTCAGCGCCGGCAGCCACCCCAAGCCGTTGCATCCCAACGCGGTCCGGGTGATGCGAGACGAACACGGCATCGACCTCGCCGGTCACCAGTCGAAGCATCTGAGCGTCTTCGCCGACCAGCACTTCGACTGGGTGATCAGCCTGTGCGACCGGGTCCGCGAGGTGTGCCCCGAGTTCCCCGGCGACCCCGAGACCATCCACTGGAGCATCCCTGACCCCGCGGCCGGCCAAGCCGATGACGAGGCCAGCTATCCCGCATTCCAACGCACCGCTGCCGAGCTGGAGACTCGCATCGGGTTCCTGCTCGCGGTGCTCACCAACAGCACACCCACATCCTGAACAGTCCTGAGAACGAGGAGAAGCAAATGACCGAACCGACTGCGATGGTGAGCGTCCGCTACATGGTCGACGACGTCGAAGAGGCGGTCGCCTTCTACACCAAGTTCCTCGACTTCGAGGTCACGTTTTCCTTCCCGCCCGCCCTCGCCGACGTCGCCCGCGGCAACCTGCGGCTGCTGCTCAGCGGACCGACCAGCTCGGCCGGGAGACCGATGCCGGATGGCGCCAAGCCCGGGCCCGGCGGCTGGAACCGCATCCACCTGATCGTCGGTGACATCGACGCCGAAGTCGCTCGCCTCCGCGACGCCGGCGCCCGGTTCCGCAACGACGTCATCGAAGGACCCGGCGGCAAGCAGATCCTGCTGCAGGACCCTTCCGGCAACGTGGTCGAGCTCTTCCAACCCGCCCAATGACCGCGTCCCCGCCGCGGCCCGACGACGGCGAGATCCCCGTGGCGAGCACCGACGCGCGCGGGAACGCTCCAGCCGGACGGTGCCGAGTCGGTGTGGCCCCGAGCACGGCCAGGAACACCGAGGAGAAGGAACCGAGATGCCACAGCGCCACTCATCTGCCCATGAGCTGGGTCAACTACCGCCGTTCGCTCACTGCTCGAAGCAGGAGCTCCGCCGCCTCGACCGCCTCCGGGCCAGGATCTTCGTGACGCCAGGCACGGTCTTGGCTCGGGAGGGGCGCCGATGCGTGGAGTTCGGGATCGTGGTCGAGGGCTCAGCACGCGTGATCTTCGACGGACACGAGATCGCCTTCATCGAGTCCGGACAGCACTTCGGCGAGATCGGGATCGTTCTTGACATTCCCAACCCGGTGACGATCGTGGCCTGCACTCCCGTGACACTGGAGGTCATGAGTG
>CAZDJK010000019.1:0-3978 GCA_964505725.1 uncultured Bifidobacteriaceae bacterium
CTCTGGAGCGCGGCGCCGGCGTCGCCGAGCTCGGCGAATCCGCCGGCGGCGACCGCGACCCCACCGCAGCCGAGGTCGCGCGCCTCGCGGACGACCGCGATCGAACGTTCGGCGCTCACGAGCGACAGCACCGCGTCGACCGGTGCGCCCACCGCGCCGAGGCTCGGCACCGTCAGCCGGTCGTAGACCGAGTCACGGTTCGGGTTGACGAGGTGGACTTCGCGGCCGGCATCGAGCATGGGCAGCACCGCGTTGTTCGACATGCCGAGCTTCTCGCTCGCGCCGACCACGGCGATCGAGGCGGGCGCGAGCATTCGCGCTAGGTTCGAACGGTCCATGAGGAGACATTAGGCACGCCCCACCGCAGGCCGGAGTGCTCGCGAGCAGGACGCCCCACCGAGTCCCGAGGTCCACGACGATGCCCGACGGTCCGCGTTTCGACCTTCCGACGATCGAGCCCGAGAGCCAGCCCTACTGGGACGCGGCCACGGAGCACCGCCTGCTGATCCAGCGCTGCGCCGCATGTGGTGCCGCCCAGCACTACCCGCGGCCCTTCTGCGTCACCTGTTGGAGCGACGACGTGTCGTGGGAGGAGGCGAGCGGGCGCGGCACGCTGTACACGTTCTCGACCGTGTACATGAACGACCTGCCGCCGTTCGCCGAGCGTGTGCCCTACGTCGTCGGTGCCGTCGACCTCGAGGAGGGCCCACGCGTGATGAGCAACATCGTCGGTGCCGACCCCGCCGAGCTCGAAGTCGGCATGGACGTCGTCGTCGAGTTCCAGGATCTCGACGACCAGATCACCGCGCCGGTCTTCCGGCCCGCCTGAACCGACCGACGCGCGCAACGAGGGACGGAGCACTCATGGCACTGCTCGAAGGCAAGATCGCGCTCGTCACCGGCGCCGGACACGGCATCGGCCGCGGCCACGCGCTGGAGCTCGCCCGCCAGGGCGCCAAGGTCGTCGTCAACGACCTCGGCACTTCGGTGAGCGGCGAGGGGAGCGGACGCGACGCCGACACCGTGGTCGACATGATCAGGGGACGCGGCGGTGAGGCCGTCGCCGACTACGGCGACGTCGGGGACGAAGCCGCAGCCGACGCAATGGTGTCGCGCGCCGAACAGGAATGGGGCCGGCTCGACATCGTCGTGAACAACGCCGGCATCGTGCGCGACCGGGCGATCTGGAACATGCCCGTAGAGGACTTCGACGCGGTCATGCGCGTGCACGTCCGGGGTACCTGGCTGGTCTCGCGTGCCGCGGCGCGCTATTGGCGCGCGCAGGCCAGGGCGGGCGAGACGGTGGCCGGGCGCATCATCAACACCGTCTCGGGAGCCGGCCTCCTCGGCAACTTCGGCCAATCGAACTACGCGACCGCGAAGGCGGCGATCATGGGGCTCACCCTGACGTTGAGCCTGGAGCTGGCGAGCATCGGGGTCACCGTGAACGCGATCGGACCGGGCGCGGTCACCCGCCTCTCCGCCGGCGTGAGCGGCGGCGTGCCCCGAGAACCGGACGAGTACGGAGCCGACGAATTCGATCCCCTCAACCCCGCGATGAGCGCGCCCGTGGTCGCGTGGCTCGCGAGCGACTCGGCCTCCGAGGTGAGCGGACAGTGCATCCGCGCGATGCGCACGGAGATCCACCTCATGCAGGGATGGACCGAAGCCCGCACCATCGACAACGGTGGTGCGTACTGGGACGCGGAGAAGCTGAGCCGCCGGATGTCGACCGAGATATTCGGCACGCGTGCACGGGGCCTCAGCCTCGGCGGCTGAGAACGCCACGCGACCTCGATCACAATTCCTCACGCAATCGGGCCTTGTCGACCTTCATCATGCTCGTGAGGGGCAGCGCACCGACGACCTCGATGCGGTCGGGCGCCTTGTAGTCGGCGAGACGAGCGCGGCACCAGGCGCGTAGCTCCCCGAGCGCCGGTGCGGCGCGGCCCGGAGCGGCAACGACGAACGCGACGCCGATCTCGCCGAGCACCGGGGCGGGCGCACCGATCACGGCCACCTGCTCCACATCGGGGTGCTCCGCCAGCACGTGCTCCACCTCGACCGGATACACGTTGTAGCCACCGCGGATGTACATGTCGCCCACGCGCCCGTCGAGCACGAGATTGCCGTCGGCGTCGAGGTGGCCGAGATCGGTGCTGCGCAACCAGCCGTCGCGATCGAGCACTTCCGCGGTGAGGCCGGGCTCTCGCCAGTAGCCCCGCATCACGCACGGGCCGCGCACGTGCACCCGCCCCACGTCACCCGCTCCGACCGGGACGCCGTCGTCGCCACGCAACGAGACCTCGACGCCGGCCTGGGGACGACCGACCGTGCGGTACTGGACGTCGGGCGGGTCGCTCGGGTCGGTTCCGGTGATCGAGGGTGACTCGGTCATCGCGTACCGGACCACGAGCGGACAGCCGAAGCGGCCGACCACCCGTTCCACCAGCTCGGGCGGGGCAGGCGCGGTCGCGGCCACGCCCAACCGCAGCGCGGAGAGGTCGGCGCCGTCGATCCCGGGCTCCTCGAGCAGCTTGGCCCACTGCGCGGGAACCGCCCCGGCGACGGTGATGCGCTCGTCGACGAGGACACGGAGCGTGTCGCGCGCGTTCCAGGGCACGGCGGTGATGACGAGCGTGGTCGCCCACGCGGCCTGTTCCCACACCTTCGCCATGTAGCCGGCATGGGCGAACGGAACCGCCGCGAGACGGCGATCGAAGGGCGCCGTCATGACGCCGGCGGTGCTCACCGCGGCGCGGAGGTTGGCGTGGTCGAACCATGCGCCCTTCGGCAGGCCGGTGGTGCCGCTGGTCCAGATGATCACTGCGGGGTCCGAGGGCTTCCGGCGGGGGCCGTGGCCACCGAGGGGCACGCCGCGTGTCGCGTCGCGAAGCGACTCGACGTCGACGACCGCGGTGTCGTCCGGCATGCCCAGCGGAGGCTCACCGCCGACGAACGACACGACCGGAGCCGCGCGAGCGAAGATCGCCTCGACCTCCCGTGGTCCGAGTCGTGGGTTCAACCCGGTCGCGACGCCGCCTGCCAGGGTCACCGCTGCGAACGCGATCGCATAGTCGATCGACGAAGGGAGCGCGATCGCGACGACGTCGCCGGGCTGCACACCGCGCCTGACGAGGTCGGCGGCCACCGCGTCGGCGCTGCGCAGCCATTCCGCGAAGGTCAGTCGGCGGACACCGTCGACGTAGGCCTCGCACTCACGGAACTGTGTGGCGGCCGCCCGCAGTGCAACGCCGAGCGTCGCGTGCTCGCCGCGTAGCGGTGGCGGCGTCACGCGGCCCCGAGGATCATGGTGGCGCTGCTGCAGAACCATCCGCCGGTCGCGCTCACGCACGCGAGCTCGGCATCGGGGATCTGCCGCCCCGCCGCCTCGCCGCGGAGCTGGCGCGTCGCCTCGACCAGCAGGAACAGCCCCCGCTGGCCGGGGTGGCACGACGAGAGTCCGCCGCCGTCGGTGTTCGTGGGCAGCGCGCCGTCCAGCCGGAGTCTGCCGCCCTCCACGTAGGGACCTCCCTCGCCCTTGGCGCAGAAGCCCAGATCCTCGATCGTGATGAGCAACATGTACGTGAACGCGTCGTACAGCTCGCACACGTCGATGTCGGCCGGGCCTACGCCCGCGCGTTCGAACGCGAGGCGCCCCGACACCGCGGCGGGACCCGCGGTGAAGTCGTCCCACTGCCCCATCGACACGTGCGAAACGTGCTCGCCTGCGCCGAGGACCCACACCGGCTCCACCGAGAGATCGGCCACACGGTCCTCGGCCACGAGGACCGCCGCGGCGCCGCCGTCGGACCGGAGGCAGCACTGCAACGCGGTGAAGGGATCGGCGATCATGCGGCTCCCGAGCACGTCGTCGACCGTGATCGGATCCCGGGCCTGGGCGTCGGGGTTCGAGGCCGCGTTGACCCGGGCCGACACTGCGATCTCGGCGAGCTGCTCGAGCGTGGTGCCGTAGTC
>CAZDJK010000020.1:0-7617 GCA_964505725.1 uncultured Bifidobacteriaceae bacterium
CCGATCGCCTCCCCCAGCTCGTCGACCACCCCGGCGCGCCATGACGCCAGCGCGTCCTCGAGGAGCGGCGCGGCGAGGCGGGCCAGCTCGTCAGGGCTGGTGTCCTCGTGGTTCCCGGTGAGCCGTCCGATGACCGAGGCGCCGTGGGAGGTGACGTCGTCGAAGTAGGCGAGGTCACGTTCGGTGCCCGCCACCAAGAGGGGAAGCGGATCCTGCACAGTGACCTTGTCGAGGGCTTGGTCGACGTGGTGGAAGAACGCGCGGTGCTGTGCCTCGGAACGTGAGCTGTGCACCGTGAAGCCACCCGAGGCGAGCGGCTCGCCGCGGGCGCCTTCCACGAAGCACGGGAACCCGTGCCCCTGGTGCTCGGTGAGCACGGTCCCTGCCCCGTCGAAGAGGCGCGTGGGTTTCTCGCCGAGGGCGAGGAGTCGGTAGCGGGGGGTGCGGGCGAGGCCCCGCACCAGGTCGCGGGTTGCGAACGTCTCGTCGATCTCGACGCGCTCGGGCACCGGGAAGCCCAGCGCGAAGACGTGCGTCTCTCCCGGCGCCACGAACACCGCAATCCCGTCGGACGGGTGGCGCAGGTCGACGGACGCGACCGCGTCGTCGATGCGGCGCACGATCTCCGCGCTCTCCCGGTCTCCGAGCTCGGTGTGGAGGCGGCGACGTGCCCGGTCGGCGAGGTCGCGCAGCCGGATCGGGTCTTCGGGGTTGCCGGGACGGTGGCGCTGCACTGGCGCCAGGATGGATACCACCGGGTACTCACGCGGCTCGCGCAGCTCGTCGAGGTCACTCCAGTGCATCACGACGTCACTCACCCTCAGGAACCGGTCGTCGCTGGCTCGAGGAGCCCGTAGTGACCGTCGTAGCGGCGGTAGAGCACCCGACCCCGTCCGTCGCCCGGATCGAGAAAGAACACGAACGGACGGTCGGTCAGATCCAGCGTCTCGCGGGCCTCTTCAGTGGTCATCGTGGCCGGCCGGACCGGGCTCTGCGTGACCGGCACCGCCGCCTCGCTGAGCGAGCACGTCGCGGACGGCTCAGAGAGCTCGTAGGCGGGCCCCGACCGGGCGATCACGTTGTCCTCACCGGTCTCCAGGTTCGTGAAGAGATAGAAGTCGTGGTCCAGGGCCTCCAAATCGGATACCGCCTCATCGGGGGTCATCTCGCCCCACGAGAAGGTCTTGTGCCGCACCATCTCACGCTCCTCGACCGGACGGGGGAAGAACACGGGACGCGGCGGTACGTACTCGCCATGACGCCACTCATGCGTTCTCTCACCACGGAAGCGGAGGTGCTCGTCGGCTTCGTGATGCGCGGCACGCTCGAGACGCTCGCGGAGCCGGGCGTCGAGCTGGTCGATGGCCTCGAACATCGTCGCCGCCGTGGCATGTGCGCGGACCATCCGCCCGTTCACGTCGAGCTCGGCCTTTGCGAACGCCGGGCGTTCCCGGGCCGGATCGTCGTGCGCGGTCAGCTCGACCCGGGCGAACAGCAGCGGGCCCTGCACGAGGGTCCCGAGGTGCTCCACCTTGCGCTGCGCGTACGTCCGCTCGTCGTCGCGGACATCACCCCGAGCGACGACCGCCACCCCCGCTGATCGAGCTTCTCCGACCATCCCAACCACCTCGCCATTTCACCGTCCGGGCCCGCATCTGGACACGCCCCCGTGCTCGTTCCCAGTCTGTGGGCTCCGGGATGGTGCGCGCCAGGGTCGAAGGTCACCCCACCCGCAGGCCGCGTCGACGACTCACCCGCCTGACCGTTGGGGCGCGGTGCCTGGTGGCCGTTCGCAGCGGGACGCGATCGCACCGAAGTCCGTCCCGATCCTTGTCCTCCTGACGAGACGGGCCCGGAGCATGCCTCTGAAAAGCAGGGCTCCCGACGCAGGGCTCAGGGGACCGTGTGTTCCCATCCGCCCGCGGGGAGTGGACGTTCGGTCCCGTCGCTCTCGACGAGAAATCGCCCGTCCGGAACGATCGTGCCGATGCGCGTCGGCGGCGCGCATCCGGACGCCGCGAATGCCCGGGTGACGCTGGTCGGGTCGGGCGCGGCGAAGCACAGCTCATAGTCGTCACCGGCGAACGCGTCCGCGAGCTCCGCGCCGGATGCGACGGGTATCGCTGCCGTCTCCACGCGGACCCCGACGCTCGATGCATCGCAGAGGTGACCGAGATCGGTGGCCAGCCCGTCGGAGAGATCGATCATGGCCGTGGCCCCGCCGCCGGCCGCCGCGAGGCCCTCTCGGAGGCGTGGCACCGGACGGTGCAGCCGTCGCGCGAGCTCCGGCTCGACTGCCCGTTCCCGACGTAGGTCGTCGAGCGCCGCCGCGGCGGCACCGAGCGGCCGGGTCACGAACACGGCATCTCCCGGCCGCGCGCCGCGACGAAGCACCGGACCGTGCGGGCCGCAGTCGCCGAGCACCGTGACCGACACAATCACGGCCGGGCCACTGGTGGTGTCGCCCCCGACCAGCGGGCAGCCGAATGCGTTGCCTGCCGCCACGATGCCGTCAGTGATCATGTCCGCCAGCCCCGGGCGGTCTGCGGGAATCGTGAGGGTCACGACCGCGGCGCGCGGCACCCCTCCCATCGCGGCGAGGTCGGAGAGGTTGACCACCAGTGCCTTCCAGCCCACGTCCGCACCCGAGCACCATGTCAGCTCGAAATGCACACCCTCGACGAGCGCATCGGTCGCGAGGAGCACATCGTCGAGGACGGCGGCGTCGTCACCGATCCAGACCTGCCCCTCTGGCGCCGGAGGCAGACGGGCGCGGAGTCGCTCGAGGAATGCCTGCTCACCGCCAGGCGCCGGCGTACGCTCGTCCCCGGTCATCCCGGCGCCTCCCGCTCTTCTCGTGCGCTGCGTGTGCGCGAAGCATGGTCGTCTTCCCGGGGATGGAGCCCGTGTGCGAGGCGGGCCCAGCCGATGGATGATCGGGGCACGAGCGGCACGAGGGCGAGGTCGGTGTGATGCCCCATGTGAACATGCTCGACGCCGCGCTGCGAGCCTGGCACCGGGGATGGTCGGTCGTGCCGATGCACACGACCCGAGGTGGCCGTTGCAGCTGTGGCGTGGCGTCGTGTCCGTCCCTGGGCAAGCACCCGCGGGTGCGGTGGGACGACTACCAGCATCGCCTGCCACGCGAGGATGAGGTGCACCGCTGGTGGCGACGCTGGCCCGATGCCAATCTTGGTGTGGTCACTGGTGCCGTGTCCGGTCTGGTGGTGATCGACGTCGATCCGCGCTCGGGTGGGGACGAAGCGCTCGTGGCACTCGAGGAGCGCTTCGGCGCACTGCCCGCCACCGTGGAGTGCGTCACCGGGGGAGGTGGCGCGCACCTGTACTTCCGTCATCCCGGAGGCGTCGTTCGGAGCGGTCCCTTGGTCGAGGGTGTGGACGTGAAGGCCGACGGCGGTGTGGTCATGTCGCCACCCAGCATGCACCCCTCGGGCACCCGATACGCCTGGGACGTCGGTGCCTCACCCAAGGAGCACGAGTTGGTCGGCCTGCCGACCTGGCTGGTCGATCTGCCTGCCGACAACGCGCGCGATGCGGGTCGGCACGCGGGGACGAGTCGAGCCGTCGCCCCGCGCACGATGGATGAACGCCGTGAGTTCGCGCAGCTGTGGGCACGCTTCGGCGTGCAACTCGAGGCGGGGGACCGGTACTACCTGTGCCCCTTCCACGCCGACCATCACCCCTCGCTGCACATCGACGCCGAAGGATGCCGCTGGTACTGCTTCGGCTGCGGACGCGGCGGCGGACCGGGACGCCTACGCCGCATCGCCGACCGGCACGGCCATCGCACGAGTCGCGTCGACGCGGTTCTCGAGGACGCGGCACGCTCCCGCGATCGCGTGGCTCGCGAGTCGGTACCCACGACATGGATGCAGTGGCCCACTCTGCAACCCGGCGGCACCCAGCAGGTCGTCGGCGAAGCCCACTACGCGAGCGCCCTCGAGCGACTCGCCCATGGACGCACGTGGCGCGGACCCCGGACCCGATGGTTCACCGCACGCCTCGCACGCGAACACACCAACCCCCACGATCCCGGCGCGGTCCGCGTCGACATCGGTACCGACACCGTCGGCTACCTGCCTCGCGCAGACGCTCCGAAGTTCCACCCGATCCTCGAGCAGCTGGGAAGCGATCAGAAGGTCGCGACGACTCGCGCGCGGCTGACCGGAGGATGGGAACGAGGCCCGTACGGACGCGGCTCGCTCGGGGTCGCCCTCGACGTCGACCCGCGCGTCATCCCGTGCGAAGCCGACGCCCCATTCCTGCCCCCCGAGCTCACGGTCCCGGTCCGCTGCACCGAGCAGCACCATGTCGCGCTCGCGCGGCTCCTCGGTGACGCCGCTGCCCTGCGCACGACCGCACGCTTGCTCGTACCGGCGGGGCCGTCCGACACGTTACGGATCTCGATCGCGGGCGACGAGGTCGGGACACTCACTGGGACAGTTGCACGCTCCCAGCTCCCGATCGTGCAGCGAGTGCTCGCCGCCGGGTTCCCGGCCAGCTGCACGGCAACGATCGAGCAGCGTCCCCGCCGACCCGCCCTCCACCTTCACCTCCCGCACCCGAACACGACTTGATCCCCGGGCCCGCTTTCGGAAGGGCTGTCCTCGTTGAGGAGTGGTCTCGCACACGGACCCCTGAATGCGATTGGGGGCGGCAGGCTCTGGTTCGGGACCTTGTCCTCTGCCCTGTCGGTCGGCGCCTGGGCATGCTCGGTGAGCGCATGAGTGAGAGGACCGAGACCGAGGCACACTCCGTTCGCCGGGCGAGTGGTGTGCCCGAGAGCGGTCTGCGTCGGGCTCGCACGAGACGTCGGAGGTGACCGATGAAGAGCGACGATCAACTTCGCAGAGACGTGGAACACGAGCTGGTCTGGGAACCCAAGCTCGATGAGCGTCACATCTCGGTGAGCGCGAAGGAAGGTGCAGTGACCCTCAGCGGTCATGTCTCCACGTACATGGAGAAGCTGAGCGCGGTGCGTGCCGCGGAACGGGTCTCTGGGGTGAAGGCGGTCGCAGACGACGTCGAGATCCGGCTCGTGGGTTCCCATGTCCGAAACGACAGTGACATCGCGGAGGCGGTCGCGCACATCTTGACTTGGAACGCGACCGTCCCCAAGGACGTCCAAGCCGAGGTCGCCGACGCGACTGTCACCTTGAAGGGGACAACCAGCTGGGATTTCCAACGCGAGGCGGCCACCCGCGCGGTTCGCGGCATCATCGGCGTTCGGGGCGTCAGGAACCTCATCGAGCTCGAAGCGCGTCCTGAGGTCGCGCAGGCGGTGGAGCAGGAGATCGCGAGCGCGTTCAGCCGCCAAGCGTCTCTCGACGCACGGCGAATCCAGGTGACGGTTCACGATTCCACAGCCGTTCTCAGCGGTCACGTGCACTCGCTAGCCGAAGCACGCAGCGCAAGGAGCGCCGCATACGCCGCGCCAGGAATCACGAAGGTGGAGAGCCGACTGATCATTGAGCCCTGACAGCCTGTCGGCGTGTCCAAGGCGCTGGCTTCGGGTGTCCGGTTCGCAGCTGGGGCCTTTGGATGGCGTGCCCCACCGGGAGGGGACCTTGGCCTCTGGTGTTCCGGTGGCGGGTGCGCGCGGAGTGGTGGCGACATTAGATCGGGGAGGTTCCATTGATGAGCGAGCGAGCGCCACTGTCGAGCGAGAAGGTCGCCGAGGCCACCCGGGAACCGTTGATCGTGGACGAGATCCTCGTGCCGCTCGACGGCTCGGCGTTCGCCGAACGGGCACTGCCGATCGCCGTGCACCTTGCCGATCGCCTGGGCGCCGACCTCTGCCTCGTCGCCGCTGTTCAACACGACGACGAGATCGCAGCGCGCGAGGCGGACCTTGTCGCTGCCGACGTGAGGGGACCTCGGGTCCGCCACTCCGTCGTCGTCGCCGATCCGGCTGGCGCGATCGACGATTTGCTCGCCGAGTCGCAGCACGCGGTGGTGTGCATGGCGACACACGGGCGCGGTCGCTCTGCCTCCATCCTCGGCTCCGTCGCCAATGAGGTCATCGCGCGGAGTCGCGAGCCGTTGCTGCTCGTGGGTCCCGGTAGTGGTGAGCTTGCGCCCTGGGCGCCGAAAGACGCTCCGGCTCGTGGTGTCGTGGTTTGCGTCGACGAGATGCCGGTGGCGCCGTCTCTCCTCGGCGAGGCCGCGCGCTGGGCAACCGGCCTCGGAGAGCCCCTGACCGTCGTGACCGTCGCCGAGCCCGTTCCTTCGCCGGTCACTGGTCGGATCGCCCGCCGGCGTTTCGGCCCGGACGGCGACGTGGAGTCGTTCCTCGACTCGTTGGGCGGGCCTGTTCGCGCTGCCGGTGTGAGCGTCGAGACGCGTGTGGTCTGGGACCCGATCAGCCCGGCGGAGGGCATGCGCGGTTACCTGCGGGAGCATCCGGCGGCGCTCGTGGTCGTGGGCACCCGTGCTCGCCATGGGCTCGATCGGTTGGTCTTCGGCAGCGACGCCGCAGGCATCGCGCATTCCAGTCCTTCTCCGGTGCTCGTCGTTCCCCGACCGGAGTAGCACCGCCGGCGGGTCGGAGGATTTCCCCAAAATGGGCCCTTCGACCGTTCCCTGCGCGCCGGGCAGGCAGCAAGATGCTGGAAGGCGACTCCGATGGGAGGTCAGCGATGCCGCAGCAAAATCAGGGACCGGGAGCATCCGAGCCGCGCGAACGGTCTGAGCTCGAGGACGCGTTGGGAGCACAGCCTGGCGCAGAGGACGACGACATCGCGTTGCTCGGGGATGTGGAGTCGGTGGACGAGGTCGACATGTCGCAGGAGAGCTGGGCGCCCGGCGAGCCAGCACCCGGCCTCGCGGCCGATGAGGTCTTGAGCGTGCACCCCTTGACGGCTCGTGAACCCTCGGCCGATGTACTCGACGTCGGCGGCGAGGATCTCGAGCTTCCGGTACCAGATGAGGATGAGCAAGCCGAGGCGGTGCTCGAGGAAGACGACCCGGGCCGCGCGTTGCACCGAACGGCACTCGTGGGTGACCTCGAGATCCGATACGAGGAACTCGACCCCGGCATCGAGTGACCGCGCCTGCCAACGGGTGTGGCGGCGCGTGGACCTCAGGAACGATTCGTGAGCCGTGGGGGTCGAGCGACGAGCACGGGGCAGGGGCTGGCGTGCACGATCTTCATCGCGACGCTCCCGAGCACGACGCGTGCTACACCGGTGCGACCGTGGGTCGCGATCGCGACCATCGTCGCAGGCCACCCGATGGCTCGGTCGACGATGTGCTCGGCCGAATCGGCGCCGAGCAGGACCTCGCCGTCCGCGTCGACGCCGCGGCTGCGCAGAAGCTCGACGACTCCTTCGACGTCCGCATGGGCGCCCTGTTCGTGGCGAGCGACGAGCAGCCCGGCCGACGGGATCGTCACCTCGGCCACGCGAACGGAGAGGTGGAGCATCGCGGCCCATTCCGTCACGATCGGAATGATCGACTCGGAAATCGCCGATCCGTCGATGGCGAAGAGCAGGTTGGCCGGTTCGAGCGCGCTGAGCCTCGTCTGGAGCTGAGGTCCGACGAGCAGCAAGGGGTGCGGGGTTCGGTGCAGCACTGCCTCGGTCACGCTGCCGAGCA
>CAZDJK010000021.1:0-3085 GCA_964505725.1 uncultured Bifidobacteriaceae bacterium
CCGAGACGTCGTTGCCGATCCCGACCGCGAGCACCGACGTGCCTTGGGCGCCCTGCGACTTCACCAGGTTCGCCGACGCGGCGCCGGCCTCGATGTCGACGAGCTGGGTGCCGCCGCTGAACGGAATGTCGTCGGTGACCGTCGGGTTGCCGTCGGTGAGGATGATGACGACGCGCGCGTCGCCACTCGCCGCCACCGCGCGGAACGCGCCGTCCCAGTTGGTGAAGCCGCCGCCGGTGGTGAGCCCGTTGATCGCCGCCTGCACGGTGTTCACGCCGCCCTGGGTCGACACCGACGTCGCCGAGAGGTTCTGCGTGGCGGTGGTGCCGAAGCTGTAGACGCTCATGGTCGACGGCGTGTTCACGAGCGCCTGCGCGAACTCGTTCCCGGCGGTCTTCATCGTCGCCAGCTCGTTGGCGTCGATCGAGTTCGACCGGTCCACGACGAGCGCGACGTTCACGCCGCACTGAGACGGGAACGCCGGGTTGGTGCGCCGGTTGACGAACTGCCGCGTCGTCGCGTTGTGCGCGTTGTCGGTGAGGCTCACCGCCTCGAAGTAGGGCGTGAGCCCGCCTCCGGTGGTCTGCACCTGGCCGATCGCCTGGAACGGCGCGGGCGCGGTCGCCTCCCGCACGTAGTACGTGGCCGGGTACGCGAGGTTCGCCACCGTGCACTGCCCTGACGGCGCAACCGTGGTGCACGAGCCGACGAGCCCGGTGAAGTCGGAGCCGGTGTACGCGTCGTACGTCGCACCCGCGAGGGGCACGAGCGTGCCGTCGGCGGCCCGGTCACCGACCTTCCGGACGGTGATCGACCCGTCGTTGCCCGCCGCCCCGGCGCTGGTCGCGCCCGAGAGCATCGCGGCCACGACGCAGCCCGCCACGAGCGCCACGCCCGCGGCTCGACCAACCCGGCGCGTCGCGCGCCGAACCAAGACCTGGCCATGTCCCCACTCCCGTCCGGCGCCCTCCCGGGCGCGTGCCCCACGCGGATCGGCCGGTCTCACCACTCGCTCGCCCCGCCCCACACGGTGACCGACTCGGGATTCGGGGGTCTCGGCGTTCCTCTCAGCGCCGCCCGCGGACCACCGCGAGCGGTGAAAAGGTACCACACGCCCGTACCGTGTCAAACGGGTGACAGATGTCCCGCACGAGCACGCAGCGTGTTCCCGTGGGCCCCGTGACGTGGTCGTCGACCACTCGGCGCGGTCAGCCGACGACCGCCGCACAGGGAGGATCGTCGGCGACTCGCAAGAGAGCTACAAGGACCGGCGCCGAAGGTAGGGCTCGCCCGGCTCCCGACCGCGGATGACACGCGCGGGCACGCCGTACATGACCACGAGGTCGGGCACGTCGTCGAGCACGAGGGCACCGGCGCCGACGACGGTGTGCTCGCCGACGGTGACGTCGTGGAGGACGTCCGCGCCGAGCGCGACCGCGGTGTACCGCCCGATCCGCACGCCCCCCCCGGTGGTCACGCCGGGGGCGAGGCTCGCGAAGTCGCCGACGACCCCGTCGTGGTCGAGCGACGCGCCGGTCCCGAGTAGCACCCCGCGCCCGAGCCGCGAGCCGTTGGACACGACCGATCTGGCGAGCAGGACAGTGCCCGGACCGAAGACCGCGTCGCGCGCCACCACTGCGCTCGGGTGCACCACGCTCACCAGCTCGAGGTCGGGAGCCGCGCCGGCGGCGCGGTCGGCGACGAGCCCCCGGGTGAAGTTGTCGCCGATGGCGACGACGTACCCGCGTGCGCCGGCGGCGGAAGCGAGCTCTGCGAGTTCGGTGTCACCACCGAGCACGGGGTAGCCGACCACCTCGGTACCCGGCTCGAGCGCGCGGTCGAGCACTCCGACGACGTCGTGCTCCCCACTGGCTTCGATGGCGTCGATGACCTGGCGGCCGTGTCCCGACGCTCCGATGACGACAACCTTCAACCGCGCTCCTCTGCGTGGCCGTGTGCTGCGCGCGCTCCGTGTCGATGCATCGACCGATGAGCGACTCGTAGCATCGCGCACATGGACTCTGCGCGCGCTCCGCGTCCGGTCACGGTCGCGCACCTCACGACCGTCGACCTGAGCTTGCGCTACCTGCTGCTCGCGCAGCTCCGATCGGTACGCGACCGCGGAGCGCGCGCGATCGGGATCAGCGCGCCTGGTCCATGGGTGGCAGAGCTCGAGGCGGAGGGTATCGAGCACATCCCGCTCGCGTCGTCGACGCGTGCCGTCAATGTGACGAATGACCTCCGCGCCGCGCGGGAGCTGTACGGAGTGCTGCGGCGCGAGCACGTCGACGTGCTGCACACCCACAACCCCAAGCCCGGCGTCTACGGCCGCGTCGTCGGTCGCGCGGTCGGGGTGCCGATCGTGGTCAACACCGTGCACGGCCTCTACGCGACGCCCGACGACCGGCTCACCAAGCGGGCGGCGGTGTACGGCCTGGAGGCTTTCGCCGCCCGGTGGTCCGACGCGGAGCTGATCCAGAACCCCGAGGATCTCGAGCTGATGGAGCGCCTGCACCTCACCCGGCGCGCCCGCCTGCTCGGCAACGGCGTCGACCTGCAGCGCTTCGATCCCGCGCGCTTCGACCACGCGCAGCGACGCGCGACGCGGCGCGAGCTGGGGATCGCCGACGACACGGTCGTGATCGGCGCGGTCGGCCGGCTCGTCGCCGAGAAGGGCTACCCCGAGCTGTTCGAGGCGGTGGCCGAGCTGCCGCGCGACCGGGTTACGTTGATCGTCGCCGGGGGCGAGGACCCACACAAGGCCGACGCCCTCGCGCCCACGCTGCTCGATCGCGCCCGTGCGCAGGGCGTGCACGTGCTCGGCGCGCGTGAGGACGTCGACGCGCTCTACGCGGCGATAGACGTGTTCGTCCTCGCCTCGCACCGCGAGGGGTTCCCGCGGGCGGCCATGGAGGCGGCGGCCATGGGGCTCCCGATCGTCGCCACCGACATTCGCGGCTGCCGGCAGGTCGTCGACGACGGGCGCAACGGTTTGCTCGTCCGGCTCCGAGACGTCGACGCCCTGAGCGCGGCGATCGAACACCTCGCGACTCGTGCGGATGTTCGTGCGCGGATGGGCGCCGCG
>CAZDJK010000022.1:0-17778 GCA_964505725.1 uncultured Bifidobacteriaceae bacterium
CGCCGCAGCAGGCGCACCCCGTGGTTCTCCGTCGGCGCCGCGAGGCGGATGTGCGCGTCGGTCGGGATCAGCGGCTCGCCGTCGCGCCGCGCGGTGAGTGGCACCACGTCGTGCTCATGGGCACGGCCGAGGGGCGCGCCGCTCGCCTTCACCCGCCCGATCGTGTTCTCCTGGTCGGAGAGCGTCGTAAGGCAACCCTTACCTAAGGGTCGAGTCGGAAGTCCCCCCCAGGGCGCGAAGGCGCCGCGAAGGGCAGGGCGAAGGCCCGGCGGAGAGGGCGGAGGGGTCGTGTGCGCGGGCCGCTCAGGCCAGCGGCACGAGCCCGAGCTGCTCGTAGATCTCGCGGGTCGCGGTGGAGCGGTTCAGGGTGTAGAAGTGCAGGCCGGGCGCACCGCCCTCGAGGAGCGTGCGACAGAGCCGGGTGGCCTCCTCGATCCCGACCCGGCGCACCGCCGTGGGGTCGTCGCCCACCGCCGCGAGCTTGGACGCCAACCACTCCGGGAACTCCGAGCCCTGCAGCTCCGCCATGCGCCGGATCGACGAGAGGCTCGTCACGGGCATGATGCCGGCGATCACCGGCTTGTGCACGCCCAGCCGCTGCAGGCTGTCGACGAGCTCGAAGTAGTGCTCGGCGTCGAAGAAGAACTGGGTGATGGCGAAGTCGGCGTGGGCCAGCTTCTCCGCCGTGTAGTAGCGGTCGCTCTCACGGGTGGGCGACAACGGGTGGGGCTCCGGGTGGGCGGCGACGCCCACCGAGAAGTCTCCGACCTCCCGTACGAGGCGCACGAGGTCGACCGAGTGCTCGAGCTCACCCGGCGGGAGGTCGAGATCCGTGGGCGGGTCGCCGCCGAGGGCGAGGACGTTCTCGACGCCGGCATCCCGGTAACGGGCCACGATCGCCGCGAGCTCCGCGCGCGTGTGCGCGGCGCAGGTGAGGTGCGCCATCGCCGTCATCGACGTCTCGCGGTTGATCTTCACCACCAGGTCGTGGGTGCGCTCGCGCGTGCTGCCACCCGCCCCGTACGTGACCGAGACGTACGACGGCCGGAGCGGTTCCAGGTCGCGCAGCGTCGTGGCGAGCGTTGCTTCCATCTTCTCGTCGCGTGGCGGGAAGAACTCGAACGAGTAGCTGGTGCCCTCGCGCAGGACCTCGTCGATGCGCATCGGGTCAGCGTAGGACACGTCCCCGAGCGGCGCCGCGCCGAATCGGCAGCCGGTGACATCCGGAGCCGCCCGTGCCTCCTCGGATGCCGCCGTGCAAGACTGCCGACATGCCGCCCGAGAAGCTCCAGTGGAAAGAGCTCTACTCCGAGGTGGTCACCTCGGGTCTGTGCACCGGCTGCGCCGGGTGCGTCATCGCGTGCCCCCACGACGTGCTCGGGTACCGGGACGACGCCGGGGTCTACAAGCCGTTCCACCTCGAGCCGGGGTACGCGCCCGACAACTGCAGCCACGGCGAGCGCGGCTGCACGTCGTGCACCCGCGCCTGTCCCCGCTTCCGGGCGTGGGAGCCCGAGATCGACGAGTTCATGTTCGGACGGACGCGCACCGCGGACGAGGTGGCCGGCATCAGCAAGGACATCGTGCTCGCACGCGCGACCGACCCCGTGCTCGCGGAGGTCGGGCAGGACGGCGGTCTCGTGTCCGCCATCCTCGTGTACGCGCTCGAGCACGACGTGATCGACGCCGCGCTGGTGAGCTACCTGGAGGGCGACGGCACCACGTGGAAGGCGGTGCCCGGCGTGGCGCGCACCCGCGACGACGTCATCGCGTCGGCCGGCAGCCGCTACACCTACTCCGCGAACCCGCTCGCCTACACCGAAGCGGTCGAGGGTGGCGCCGAACGCATCGCGCTCGTGGGCATGAGCTGCCAGAGCTCGATGCCGCCGGTGATGAAGCAGCGCAAAGCCGGCAAGGTGGCGCGCCGCCTCTCGCTCAACATCGGCCTGCTGTGCTCGAAGACCTTCGACGACGCGATCTTCGAAGAGCTGCTGCTCGCCCGGTACGGGCTCGCCCGCGCCGACATCGCGAAGATGAACATCAAGGGACGACTCCAGATCTGGATGCGCAACGGCGACTACCACGAAGTGCCGCTGAAGGAGTGCCACGAGTTCACCCGTGAGGGCTGCAAGCTGTGCCCCGACTTCGCCGCCGAGCACTCCGACATCGCCACCGGGGGCATCGGCGCGTTCAACGACTGGACCCTCACCATCGTCCGCACCGACGTCGGCCGCGAGCTGCTCGACGCGATGCAGCGCGACGGCTGGGTCGACGTGCGCCCGGGTGACGACGACCCCGGCGCCATCGAGCTGCTGCACCGCCTCTCGCGTACGTCACGCAAGCGCTGGCCCGAGTTCGCCGTCGCCGCCCCCGGTGTGCTCCCCGTGGCCTCCAACGGGGGCACCCCCGCGCGGTAACCGCCGGGGCACGCTGGGAGTCCAACCGCGGTGCCGACCCTCTCGTCGCGCGTCCACGCGCTCCCCGGCTCGGGCAGCATCACCTTCGTGGGCGCCGCCGCGGGAGCCGCCGGCCGCGCCGACCGGGTCGAGTGGGGCGTGCTGTTCGACGACGCGCGCGGAGTCTCTGCGTCACTCCAGGCCCGCGGCGTAGGGCCGGGGTCGCGGGTCGCGGTGCTCGGCCCCACCACGCGTCCCCTGGTGACGGCGCTCACGGCGACGTGGCTCGCCGGTGCCACGGTGGTCGCGCTCCCGCTGCCGATGCGCCTCGGATCGGTCGACGCCTTCGTGGAGCAGACGGTCGCACGCATCGAACACGCCGACGTCGGGCTCGTCGTGGTCGACCGCGACCTCGCGCCGTACCTCCCACCGCGGCCCGCGGGCGCTCCCGTCGCGCTGCTCGACGAGCTCGCGCCCACGCCGGCGGCCGCGCGCCGGTACGCAGCACCGCCCGACGAGCCCGACCGGCTCGCAATCCTCCAGTACACGAGCGGCTCCACCGCGGACCCGAAGGGCGTGATGCTCCCCGACCGCTGCGTGCTCGAGAACATCGACGCGATCGTGGAGGGCGCCGCCATCGGGGAGGGCGACCGGGCGGTGTCGTGGCTCCCGCTGTACCACGACATGGGGCTCATCGGCCTCCTCCTCACGCCGATGCTGCACGGCTTCGAGCTGGTGCTCGGCGCGCCCCAGGACTTCCTCGCCTCGCCGGCGACCTGGCTGCAGTGGATGTCGGAGATGCGGGGAACCGTCACCGCAGGTCCGAACTTCTCGTACGCGCTCGCCGCCCGCGCGCTCCGGCGCGCGGGTACCGGCTCGTTCGACCTGTCGTCGTGGCGCCTGGCGCTCAACGGCGCCGAGCCCGTCGATCCCGACGCGGTCGACGCCTTCTGCGCCGCGGGTGCGCCACACCGGCTCTCGGCCACCGCGGCCTGCCCCGTGTTCGGCATGGCCGAGGCGACCCTCGCGGTGACGTTCCCGCTGCCGGGCACCGGGATGACAGTCGACCCGGTCGACCGGCTCGCGCTCGAGCGCGAGCGCTACGCGGCGCCCGCGGCCGGCAGCGACGCGCGCCGGCTCGCGGTGCTCGGACGCCCGCTACGCGGATTCGAGCTTCGCGTCGTCGACCCGGACACGCACGAGCCGATCGCGGCGCGCGAGGTGGGCGAGCTCGAGCTCCGGGGACCGTCGTTGACCCCCGGCTACTTCCGCAACCCGGCCGCGACGTCGGCGACGTTCCACGACGGCTGGCTGCGGACGGGAGACCTCGCGTACCTGGTCGACGGCGAGCTCGTCGTGTGCGGACGGCTCAAGGACGTGATCATCGTCGGCGGCCGCAACGTGTTCCCGGAGGACGTCGAACGTGCGGCGGCGGCGGTCGAGGGTGTCCGGGCCGGCAACGTCATCGCGTTCGGCGCCGAGCGGCGGCGGGGCACCACCCGATCCGGCGAGGCCCTGGTCGTGGTGGCCGAGACCAGGGCCGACGGCGGGCTCGACTCGCTTCGGGACGCGGTCGCGGCGACCGTGCGCGACGCGGTCGGGATCCCGCCCGCCGACGTGGTCCTCGTGCGCTCGGGGACGCTCCCGAAGACGTCGTCGGGCAAGCTCCAGCGGTCGCTCTGCCGGGACCGCTACCACGGGCACGAGCTGGAATCGGTCTGACGGCTGCCGGGAGGCAGAATGGGGCCTCCGATGGACACGACCGGTCTGCCCGACGCGCTCGCCTCCACGGGCGCGCCCGACGCGCCGGGACGCTCCGTCGCCGTCGCGACCCGCGATCGCGCCCTCGGCCGACGGGAGCTCGGCCGCATGTTCCTCGTGCTGCTGGCGCTCACCGTCGTCCTCCGCATGCCGGGCTTCTTCGTCGCCGTATTCAACTCCGACGAGACCTACCTCGCGACGCAGGCTCATGTGATCGACGTCGGCGGGAACCTGTACGAGCAGGCCACCGACCGCAAGCCGCCGGTGGTGCCGTACGTGTACGCGGCGACGTTCAGCTTCTTCGGCACCACCGCGCTCTGGTCGGTGCGCATGGTCGCGATGTTCGCGGTCGCGATCACCGCGCTCCTGCTCGCGATCGAAGCGCGCCGTCGATGGGGCGCGCGGGCAGGTTGGATCGCGGGGTCGCTGTTCGTGCTCGCGATGGTCGCCTTCGCGCCGCAGGACGGCCAGGCCGCCAACTTCGAGGTGTTCATGCTGCCGTCGATGACGGCGGCGGTCCTGTTCGCCCGGCGCGGCCGCGCCGTCTCGGCCGGCGTGGGGGTCGCGTTGGCGACGCTCGCGAAGCAGACCGGTGCCGCCACGCTGCTGCCGGTCGTCTACCTGCTCGCGCGGTCACGGGGCCGGCGGGGAGTCGCGCTGGCTGCGCTCGGCTTCGCGGTGCCCACCGCGCTCATCGCGCTCGCGGTGGGGCCGAGCCAATTGCTCTACTGGGCGGTGATCGGGAACGGCTCGTACCTGGGGCTGGCGACGGTCTCGGGCGCGGTGATCACCACGTTCCTGTTCATGTCGGCGACGTGGGCGGCGTGCAACCTCCCGCTGCTGTGGAGGCTCCCGCGCGCGTGGCGCGACCGTCGGGTGCGGGCGCTCGACGGGGGCACCGACACCGACCTCTGGTTGTGGGCGTTGTCAGCGGCGATGTCGGTCGCGATCGGGCTGCGGTTCTTCGGTCACTACTACATGCAGCTCGTACCGCCGCTCGTGCTGCTCACCAGCGGCGCACTCGCGCGTGGTGCGCGCCGCCTGGCGACCATCACGGTCGCGTTCGCGGCGGTGTGCGCGCTCGCGTTCTCCGCCGCCGGGTACTTCATGCACCCCGGCGGCCCCGAGCCCAACTACGAGTCGGTCAGCCGCTACCTGGCCACGACGTCACGCCCCGACGACCCGATCTTCGTCTGGGGCAGCGTCCCCGAGATCTACTGGGCGTCGGGCAAGCTGCCCGCAACCAAGTTCCTGACCAGCTCGTTCCTCACCGGCGACTACCCGGGCCGCCCGCCGAACCGTCCCGCCGTCGACGCGACCACCAAACAGGCCTGGGCCGACTTCTACTCCGACTTCGCCGCCCATCCGCCCCACTACTTCGTCGACGCGACCCACGCCGACGTGCGCGGCGGGCAGTACTACCCCATCTCGAAGTTCCCGCGTCTGGCGCGCATCGTCGCCCAGCAGTACCGGTTCCAGATCCGGATCGACAATTTCGACGTGTACGTGCGCAAGTAGCGCGCGCTCGCACGATCAAACGAGCGGCCAGGGCATCGCGTGCCGGTCGTGGGGCTCCGGCAGGCCGTGCGACAACAGACTCGACGCGCGACGGCTCACGGCCTCGATCTCGTCGCGGTCGAGGAGTCGCCCGAGCCGCTCGCGGAGGTCGCCGGCGGCGAGCTGCTCGAGCAGCGCGCACACGTCGTCGGCGGCGTCTGGCGTCACGCGCTCCCCCGCGAAGTCCCAGATCACCGTGCGCAGCTTGTACACCGTGTGGAACGTGAGCCCGTGGTCGATGCCGACGATGACGTCGTTGACCTGGTCGTGCAGGCAGTGACCGCCCTTGCGGTCGGTGTTGTTCACGATGACGTCGAAGTATGCGAACTGGCGGAAGCGGTCCTCGTGGTGTTCGAGCAGGGTGAAGTAGTGCTCGTCGGGATCGTGGTCTACGAACTGTTGCACCGCACCGATGCCGAGAGGACCGTCGCGGAGGATCGTGACCGGGACGATGTCCCAGCCGAGCGCGCGCGACACCTCGTACGCCGCGACCTCGCGGTCACAGAGCGTGCCGTGTGGGAAGTCCCAGAGCGGCCGCTCCCCCCGCCGCGGCTTGTACACGGCGGCGAGCTCGAGCCCGTCGACCCGCGCCTCCACCAGGAACGTCGCGTTGGAGGAGTAGTACATGCGCCCGACCACCTCGAGCTCGGCGCGCTCGAGCGCGCTCGCGAGCTCGTCGGGCGTCAGTTCCAGCGAGGACACTGGTGGCCGGAGGGGTCCATCGGCTGCTCGCACAGCGGGCACGGCGGACGGCCGCCGGCGACCGCCTCGGCACCACGCGCCGCCATCGCCCGCACCTGCGCGCGCGTCGCATAGATCCGGGCGACGTAACCCTCGTCGTCGGCGTGGCCCGGTTCCTCCTCGGCCTCGACGTCGGCGCCCTCGTCGCTCGCGCGTTCGCGCAGCTCGAGGAGCACCAGCTCGCGTTCGGGGTCGAAGCCGAGCCCGATGAGCCGGGCGCGGAACAGCGGCACCGTCGGCTCGCGCAGCTGCGCCTGGCCGCTCGGGACGGCGATCGGGACCTCGGGGTACTCGTCGGCGATGCGATCGAGGAACGCCACCGCCTCGGTGGCGAGGAGCGCGACCTGCTCCTTCTCCACGAGCACCGTGAGCTGGGCGGATTCGGTGCGGGCTTGGATGAAGAAGGCACGCGAACCGGGCTGGCCCACCGCGCCGGTGCCCAGCGCGTCGACGTCCTCGAGCTCGATGATCTGGCTCATGGCGCTGCCTCCGCGACGGAGCCGGCCGGCTCGGGCGCGTCCGCGTCCGCGGCCTCGGCCTCCTGACGCTCGGGCCGCGGCTTGAGCTCGTCGAGGGAGCCGGTGTCGTTGCACTTCACCAGTGCGGCCCCGTGCGGGGAGAGCTCGAACACGGTCACCGAGGCGGGCGACACCACGATCCGCTGGAACAGGTCGAGGTGCACGCCGGTGAAGTGCGCGATCGCGGCCTTGATCGGGTCGGCGTGGGACACGACCACGACGAGCTCGCCCGTGTGCTCGGCGACCACCGCCTCGAGCGCGGCGACCATGCGGGCCTGCATCTCGGTGAGCGACTCGCCGCTCGGGAACCGGGCGCGCGAAGGCGCGCGCTGGACCGTGCGCCACAGGTCGGTCTTCGCGAGCTCCGAGAGCTTCCCGCCGGTCCACTCGCCGTAGTCCGCTTCGAGCACGCCGGGAAGCGGGAGGACGGGCAGACCGTGGTGGGCCGCGATGGCCTCCGCCGTCTGGGTCGTGCGCTCGATCGGGCTCGCGTACACGGCTGCGACCGGCAGGTCCGCGAGGCGTGCGCCGAGCGCAGCGGCCTGGTCGCGCCCCGCATCGGAGAGGTCGATGCCGGGCGTGCGGCCCGAGAGGAGCGGCCCGGTCTGGGCCGTCACCGCGTGCCGCGCGAGGAGGAGCCGGGTGGCGGGAGGCGGCTTCGGGGCCTGCGGCTCCTCGGTCTCGGCCGCGTCGGAGGCCGCCTCGGACGCCACGTCGCTCGCCGGCGTCGCAATGTCGGTCATTTCTCCGACTCTACCGGGGCGGTCGGTACATTCTTCCTCGTTGACCGGTCAGCCGATCTCGATGTCGCCACAAGGCCCGGGCGAGACGATCCTCGAGCGGGAGTCCCCCCAGGTGCTCTCCGACCTCGCGGACGCGCTCGCCCATCCGGAGGCGGATCGGCGGGACGAGGTGGCGGCCGTCGTGGGCCGCCACCCTCGTTTTCTCGACGCGTGGGCACGCCTCGGCGAGCTCGCGCGCGACGACGTGGAGGCGTACGCATGCTTCCGCGTCGGCTACCACCGCGGGCTCGACCGTCTTCGCCAGGCTGGATGGCGCGGATCGGGCTACGTCCGGTGGCGTCACGAGCCCAACCGGGGGTTCCTGCGCGCGCTCGACGGGTTGCGCGGCACCGCGGTGCGCATCGGCGAGACCGACGAAGCGGTGCGGTGCGACGAATTCCTGCACCAGCTCGAACCCGACTGGGATCGGCTGGCGAGAGACGCCACGGGTAACGTCGCCGGATGAAGCGGGCGCTCGTCACCGGCATCACGGGTCAGGATGGCCGGTTCCTGGCGTCGTTCCTCGCCGGCAAGGGCTATCAGGTGTCGGGTCTGGTGCGGGGCCAGAACAACCCGAAGGCCGAGATGATCGTCCAGGAGAACCCGGCGCTGGAGCTCGTCGACGGCGATCTCCGGGATCTCTCGTCGCTCATCGCCGCGGTCGAGCAGGTGCAACCCGACGAGGTCTACAACCTCGGTGCGATCAGCTTCGTGCCGCTCTCGTGGAAGCAGCCCGAGCTCACCTCGGAGATCACGGGCCTGGGCGTGCTGCGCATGCTCGAAGCGGTGCGCATCGTCGGCGGCACCGAGGCCAACCCGATCCGCTTCTACCAGGCGTCGTCGTCGGAGATGTTCGGGAAGGTGCGGGAGACGCCGCAGAACGAGATGACGCCGTTCCATCCGCGTTCTCCCTACGGCGTGGCCAAGGTCTTCGGGCACCACATGACGGTCAACTACCGCGAGTCGTACGGACTGCACGCGTCGGCGGGGATCCTGTTCAACCACGGGTCGGAGAAGCGCGGCATCGAGTTCGTCGAGCGCAAGATCACCACGTCGCTCGCGCGCATCAAGCTCGGGTTGCAGGACTCGATCTCACTGGGGAACCTCGACTCCGCGCGCGACTGGGGCTACGCGGGCGACTACGTCGAGGCGATGTGGCTCATGCTGCAACAGGACGAGCCCGACGACTACGTCGTCGCGTCGGGTCAGACCCACACCATCCGCGAGTGTCTCGACGTCGCGTTCCGCGCTGCCGGCTACGACGACTGGTCGGCGTACGTGCAGAAGGATCCGCGTTTCGACCGTCCCGCGGAGGTCGACCTGCTCATGGGCGACGCGTCCAAGGCGCGCTCCGTGCTCGGCTGGGAACCCCGCATGACGTTCGAGAACCTCGTCACCATGATGTACGGGCGCGACCTGGCCGAAGAGCGCGCCCGCGCCCGGAGCGGGCGTTAGCCCGCCGGTCGCGAATAGAGCGAGCGCGAGCGACCTGCGAGCCGACGGCCGTCGCGCAGGTATCCTGCGTCGCGGTGAGCGAGGTCAAGCTGGTGGGCGTGATCATGGGGAGCGACAGCGACCTCGCGGTGATGCAGGGCGCGGTCGACGTGCTGCGCGAGCTCGGCGTGCCGCACGAGGTGCGCATCGTCTCGGCCCACCGCACGCCCGACGTGATGTACGAGTACGCGTCGTCGGCGGTCGCACGCGGGCTCCGCGTGGTCATCGCCGGCGCGGGTGGCGCCGCGCACCTCCCGGGGATGACCGCGTCGATGACCACGCTGCCCGTGATCGGCGTGCCCGTGCCGCTCGCACAGCTCGACGGGCTCGACTCGCTGCTCTCGATCGTGCAGATGCCCGACGGCATCCCGGTCGCGACGGTGGGCGTCGGCAAGGCGCGCAACGCCGGCTTGCTCGCGGCCCGCATCCTGGCCGCCACCGACGACGCCCTCCGGGCGCGCCTCGACGCCTACCAGGCGGCGCTGGGCGAGAGCGTCCGCGAGAAGGACACCCGCCTGCGCGACGGGTCGGGCTGAGTCAACGGCCGCGGAAGACCGCGGGACGCTTCTCGACGAACGAGGCGACGCCTTCTCGGGCGTCCTCGGTGCCCATGCTCCGCGCCATCCACTCCGCCTCGTGCGCGAGGTGGGTCTCGAACGAGGACTCGAGGCTCGAGTGGATCAGGCGCTTGGCACCCGCGTAGGCGCGGGTGGGCCCGGCCGCGAGCTGCGCCGCCAGCGCGGCGGCTTCGCCGGCGACGTCGTCGTCGGGCACCACCTTGGTGACCAGGCCCCAGTCGAGCGCCTCCTCGGCCGACAGGACCCGGTTGGTCAGAGTGAGCTCGAGCGCGCGTCGCACGCCGACGAGACGCGGCAGGAACCAGCTCGACGCGCCGTCGGGCGTCAACGCGATGCCGGTGTACGCCATCACGAACTTCGTCGACTCGCCGGCGACCGCGATGTCGGACGCGCCCAGCAGTCCCATGCCCGCACCCGCGACGCTGCCGTGTACGCCCGCCACGACCGGGGCGTCGCCACGCACCAGCGACTCGATCGCCGGGTGCAGGGCGCCGATGACCTCGCGCAGGTAGTGCGGGAGGTCGTCTGCGTGGGCGGCGAAGTCCTTCACGTCGCCCCCGGCGCAGAAGCGCGCCCCGGCTCCGGTGAGCAGCACTGCGCGCACGCCGTCGTCGGCGGCGATGTCGATGCTCGCCGAGCGGAGCTCGCGGGCGAGGCCGAGATCGACGCCGTTGGCGTGCTCCGGCCGGTTCAGGGTGAGGTGCGCAACCCCGTCGCGCACCTCGAGCAGGATCGAGTCGTAGGCCATGCGATGGGATGTTACGGACCGCACGGGCGGTGCACCCTGCCGGGAGACTGGTAGCCCCGCCCGGGGGCAACGGGCGGGAGCTACGTCGAGAGACACCTCGTGCGGGCGGGGGGCCGTCCGTCCGCACGAGGACTGTCTCTCACCGGGGCCGCCCGTGCGGAGGAGCGGCGTTGTGGGGAGCACGCTACGCCTCCCCCCGGAAGCAGGCTCCCAGACCGGCGGAAAGATCCGGTAAAGAAGCGCCGAACCCCCTCCCCTCCTGCGAGGTTGCGTCACTCAGGCGGACTATTTCCGCCCGAGTGACGCAAGGTCGGGGGTGGGGGGGGTCGGGCTACTCCGTGTGGATGGAGCGGAGGATGTCGAGGCGGGAGGCGCGGCGAGCGGGCCAGGCGGCCGCGATCACACCGAAGAACCCTGCGAGCACGACGATCACCAGGAGCTGCACCGGGGCGAGCGAGAACTTGTCGATGCCCTGGTCGGACAGCGCACGCACCATCGCCCACGCGAACGCGACGCCGATCACGAGACCGAGCAGGGTGCCGAGCAGGGCGATGATCACCGATTCCCACCGCACCGTCTGACGGAGTTGCTTGCGCGACATGCCGACGGCGCGCAGGAGCCCCAGCTCGTGCGTGCGCTCGATGATCGACAGGCCGAGCGTGTTGGCGATCCCGAAGAGCGCGATCACGATGGCGAAGAAGAGGAGCGCGTAGATCAGGTTCAGCAACTGGTTGATCTGACCGGCCTGCGATGCCTTGAACTGGTCGCGCGTCTGCAGCTCGGGCCCCGGGTACTGCTTCAGCACCTGCTTCAGCGCGGCCGTGTTCTCGGGTGTGACCCCGTTGGTGGTCTTCACGTAGATCTGGGCGTCGAACTGGTCGGCGAAGTTGGCCTCGTACGCGTCGAGGCCGACGACCCAGTCCGCGAAGCCCGCCTGCTTGTAGATCACCTGCACCGTGAAGACCTTGGTCCCGGTCTGGGCGAACTGGATCGGCACCTTTGAGCCGATGTGCAGGTTGTTGTCGGTGGCCTGGTGCTCGAGCACCGCGAGGCCGGTGGGGCCGAGGTCGTTGAACGAGCCCTGCACCGCCTCGAGGTCGAACACGGACGGGATCAGCTTCGGATCGGCGGCGTTCAGCTGGGTCACCGATCCCTCGATCTCGGCCTGCCCCTGGCGGACCCCCATGACCGAGTGGACGTTCGGCACCGCCGCGAGCTGTTGCTCCGCGGTGACGGGGATCGTCCCCAGGCCGAACCCGGTGTTGGTCACGACGTAGTCGGCCTTCATCGAACGGTCTAGCGCCGCGTTGATCGACTTGCGGGCGGAGGCGCCGAAGATCGTGATCAGCCCGACGAGCCCGACGCCGATCATGAGCGCGGCCGCGGTGGCCGACGTGCGCTTCGGGTTCCGCATCGCGTTCTCGCGCGCCAGCGCCCCGGGGATGCCCCGGATGCGGCGGATCGGCGCGCCGAGCACCGAGCTGATGGGCCCTGCGATCGTGGGCCCGAGCACCGCGACACCGAGGAAGGCGATCGCGATACCGGCGCCGACCGCCAGCAGGCTCCCACCGCTGCTGAACAGGCCCACTGCGAGCAGGAGCAGGCCGACCACCACGATGAGCGCACCGACGAGGGCGCGGCGCCGCGAGGAGCCCGACCGGTCGATCGACACGTCCTGCATCGCGGCGATCGGCGGCGTGCGCGACGCCTTGAGCGCCGGGAAGATCGCGGCGACCACGGTGACGACGAGGCCGGTCACGAACGACCAGATGATGGCGGACGCGGGGATCACGATCCCGCCGGCCGGAATGTCGATCCCGAAGGCGGCGAGCAGCGCCTTGAGCGCGGCGGCGAGCAGGATTCCGCCGAAGAACCCGATGATCGAGGCAGTCAGGCCGACGAGCACGGCTTCGAGCAGCACCGACCCGAGCACCTGTCGGGTGTCGGCGCCGATGGCCCGGAGAAGGGCGAGCTCGCGACCGCGCTGGGCGACGATGATCGAGAAGGTGTTGAAGATGATGAACGAACCGACGAGCAGCGCGATGACTCCGAACACCAACAGGAACGTGTTGAAGAACGACAGGTTGTCCTTGATGTTGTTCTGGGTCTCGGTGGTGATGGCCTTGCCGCTCAGCACCTCGATGTTCCGGGTCTGGTCGGGGTGCTCGCGGAAGGTTGCCCGGATGTTGTGGACCACCTCGTCCTGCGACACGCCGGGGTCGGCCTTCACCTCGATGGAGTCGAAGGTGCCCGGCTCGCCGAGCACCCGCGCCGCGGTGCCTGGCGTGAAGGCCACGATGGTCGCGCCCAGCGGGCTGTCGGCGGTGCCGAACTTGACGATGCCGGTGAGCCGGTAGTCGGCGCGCCCGTCCTTCGTGATCACGGGCACGGTGTCGCCGACCTTGTAGCCCGCGTCGTCTGCGCTCTTCTTGTCGATCAGGATCTCGTTGGGAGCGCGTGGCCCGTGCCCCTCCACCACGTGGATGGTGCTCAGGTCACGGTCGGGGATGTACGCGAACCCGAGGGTGGGCGCGCCGCGACCGTTGCTCCCGAGCACCTGGTCGTGCTTGTCGACGATCACGGCGATGCCCTGAACCGTCCCGTCGGCCTCCGCGACGCCGGGAGCCGACCGCACGAGGGGGAGCAGCGTGTCGCTGATGCGGCCGCGGCCCGAGCCGAACTGGCCGCTGAACGCCTCCTTTGCCCGCACGACCGCGTCGGTGTGCTGGTAGATGTCGCTGAAGAGGTTGTCGAACGTGCGCGAGATGGTGGCGGTGAGCACGAAGGTGCCAGACACGAAGGCCACGCCGAGCATCACTGCGACGCCGGTGAGGAGGAACCGGACCTTCTTCGCCAGGATCCCGTTGCGGGTGACCTTCCACATGATCAGACGGCCGCGTTCAGGCCCCGAGGCTCTTCATCTTGTCGAGCACGGACGACGCGGTCGGCGCGTGGAGCTCGTCGACGATCCGGCCGTCTTCGAGGAACACGACCCGGTTGGCGTAGCTGGCCGCGTTGGGGTCGTGGGTGACCATCACCGTGGTCTGGCCGAGCTCGTCGACCGCCTTGCGCATGAAGGTGAGAATCTCGTTCCCCGAGCGCGAGTCGAGGTTGCCGGTGGGCTCGTCGGCGAAGACGATGTCGGGGCGGCTGAGGAGCGCGCGCGCCACCGCGACCCGCTGCTGCTGCCCGCCCGAGAGCTCGGCCGGCCGGTGCGTGAGGCGATCCTGTAGGCGCACGGTCGTGACGACGGTGTCGAGCCACTGCGGGTCGGGCTTGCGGCCTGCGAGCGACATCGGCAGCGTGATGTTCTCCAGCGCGTTGAGCGTGGGGATCAGGTTGTACGCCTGGAACACGAAGCCGAGCTTGTCGCGCCGGAGCAGCGTGAGGTGCTTCTCGCTCATGTGGCTGATCGCGATGTCGCCGAGGAAGATCTCCCCCGACGTGAGCCGGTCGAGGCCCGCCATGCAGTGGAGCAGGGTGGACTTGCCCGACCCCGACGGGCCCATGATGGCGGTCAGTCGTGACGTCTCGAACTCGACCGTGATCCCGTCGAGCGCGTGCACTGCGGCGTTGCCCTCGCCGTAGATCTTCTGTGCGTCCTGGGCTCGGGCGGCAACCTCGGTGCGCGGAGGATCCATCGTGTTCGTCACGGGGCGGCTCCGGGTGGGGTGGGGGATCTTCCACCCTATGCGGCGGCCCGCGCTGGGATCATGGTCTCGCGCCGGCCGCACGGGCATCGGCCACGACGGAGTCCGGCTCCTGCTCGCCCGGGCGCCGCTGGCGTGGCTCGTGACGCCGCAGCCACAGGAACCACGCGATGCCGAACCCGAAGAGCACGAGGCTCAACCACGAGTTCAGCCGCAGTGGCCCGATGCGGTGCGCGAAGTCACTGCGCATGTTCTCGAACCAGAAGCGACAGAACGTGTAGAGGATGATGTAGAGCGCGAACGTCTGTCCGAGTTTCAGCTCGAAGTGTCGCTCCGAGAGCAGCAGCACGCCTGCGATCACCAGGCACCCGAGCGACTCGTACAGGAAGATCGGTTGGAACGTCGAGAAGTGCGCGTACGCGACCGGGCGGTGCGCCGGCGAGATCTCGAGCGCCCAGGGCAGGGTTGACGGCTTCCCGAAGAGCTCCTGATTGAAGTAGTTGCCCCAACGACCGATCGCCTGCGCGAGCACGATGCCGGGCGCCATGCAGTCCATCACCGCGAGCGTCGGGAGGTGGCGCCGACGGCAGACGACGACGACGGCGACCGCGCCGCCGAGCACCGCGCCCCAGATGGACAGACCGCCGCGCCAGATCTCGAACGCCCGCCACGCATCGTGCTCGAACAGCTCGTAGTCGCTCGCGACGTGGTAGAGGCGCGCCCCCACCACGCCCGCGATGACGACCCAGAACGCGATGTCGTAGATGCCGTCACGGGGGTAGCCCCGGTTGCGCCACCGGCGCTCGGCCACGTAGGTCGCCACGAGCACCCCGACTGCGAGGAGCAGGCCGTACATGTGGAACGGCCCGAGATTCCCACTGCTCGGGCTCGGGATCGAGGCGACCGGCACGACGCCCGAGATTAGAAGCTCGGGCTCGGGCATCCTGCTCGCGCACGCGACACCGGCGAGCCGATCCGCCACTGACCGCGCCGTACGCTCGCGCCATGAGCGGATCGGAGCCGCGCGGGCCCGTGCGCCCGGAAACGGCTCCGGTGGCACCCGGGCAGCGCTCCGCCTGGAGCTTTCCCCGCCCTCCCGCGCTGGAGCCCGCGCCGTACCACCTCGTCGTGGTGCTGGGGGGCGTGACGGTCGCGGAGACGCGCCGCGGCTTGATGGTGCTCGAGACCAGCCACCCGCCGAACTACTACTTCCCGCTCGACGACGTGCGCTCCGACGCGCTCGACCGCACCGACGCGGCGTCGTTCTGCGAGTGGAAGGGACGAGCCCACTACTTCCGCGTGCGAGGCGGTGGACGCACCGAGGCCGACGCCGCCTGGGGCTACGACGCACCCAGTCCCGGATACGCGGCGCTCGGAGACCACGTCGCGTTCTATTCGGCGCGCATGGACGCCTGCCTCGTCGACGGCGAGCGCGCCGCCCCGCAGCCGGGCGGGTTCTACGGCGGCTGGATCACGTCGCACGTCACAGGGCCGTTCAAGGGCGGCCCCGGCACCCGGGGCTGGTGACGCTCCTTCCTTGCGCCGGGCCCTACTTCACGAGACGCGAGAGGCGGCGGTCGGCGAGGACCTTGCCCCCGGTCTGACAGGTCGGGCAGTAGGTGACCTCGTGGCTCTCGTAGCTCACCCGGCGCATCGGGGTGCCGCAGCGCGGGCACGGTGTCCCGTAACGCGCGTGCACCTCGAAGTGCTCACCGAGCTTCGGCTGTGAGAGGCCGCCCTCACGGGTGCGCTCCCGCTCCACACCGTCGGCGATGACCCCGCGGACCGCGTCGAGCAACCGCACGCGCTGCGGGCCGTCGAGCGACGCGAGCGTGGCGTACGGTGAGAGCTCGGCGCGCCACAGGGCGTCGTCGGCGTAGCCGCGGCCCACGCCGGAGACGGTTCGCTGGTCGCGCAAAATGGTGTGCACGCGCCGGCGATCGTCGCCGTGGAGGATCAGCTCCGCGAACTCGTCACTCCCGGGCTCGGGGCCCAGGCGCTCGAGCGGACCGTCGTCACCCGGACCGAGCACCCACCACGCAGCCTTGCGCTCGGTGCCGTACTCACGGACGAGCACGCCGATCCCTCCGCTGAAGCGCAGACGCACGACCGAACCCTTCGCACGCGTCGACTTCGGTGGCGACTCCACATCGACCCGCCCGGCCTGCGAGAGGTGCACGAGGATCCGGCCCCGGTCGGCGAAGTCGAGCACGAGGTACTTGCCGACCCGCTCGACTCGCTCGAGTCGAGCGCCGACGAGCGCGTCGGGCGGGGGCGCCACGGTCTTCAGGGCTGAGAAGCCGAGGGCGTCAGCGCGCTCGAGCGTGTGGCCGGCGAGCTCGCGATCGAGGCGCTCGGCCAGGGCCTGCATCTGGGGCAGCTCGGGCACCGGTCCCTCCCCTACCGCCGCGATCGGCGCCGTCGCCGCTGGAACTTGGCCCTGACCTCCTCGCGACGGGCCTGCAGGTCGCGGAAGGTCAGGCGGTCGACATCGGGCTCCACGAGGAACGCCGCCTTCACCGCCTCGCGGTCGGGCGTGAGCGCGGCGGGGTCGACACCGATGTCGCGCATGATCCGGTCGCCGTGCTGCTGCGCGAAGTACGCGTACACCTGCATCATCTGCTCGATCATGTCGAGGTCGGGCGCGAGGATCGCGGTGGCGCTGTTGAGGAACATCATGTTCTTGACGAAGAGCATGAGCTCCTTGGGCGCGCGTGCGCCGTAGCCGAGCAGCTTCGCCATGATGTCGCGCATCTCGGTGACGAGCTCGTCGGCCGACATGCTCGTGGGGTCGCGCACCGGTCCCTCGAGATCGAGGTCGACGACGACGGCCTCGATGTCGACGTCGGGCGGGAACGCCCCGAGGTCGCGCAGCGCCGCGAGCTGACCGCGTGGGTCGCCGACCATGCCCGTGGTGAGGAGCCGCAGGAACGCGAGCCGCTGGGGCTCGGTGAGGCGCCCGGTCTGGCCGAAGTCGAAGAGCACCGTGCGGCCGTCGGGTTGCACGACGAGGTTGCCGCCGTGGAGGTCGCCGTGGAACACGCCGTAGATCAACGCGCCCTCGAGCGACGCAATGAGCCCCGCCTGCAGCAGGGCGTGGGTGTCGATGCCCGCCGCGTGCATCGCCGCGACGTCGTCGAACGCGAAGCCGCGGAGCCGCTCCATCACGAGCACGCGACGGGTGACGAGCATCGGATGGGGCCTCGGCACCACCATGGCGCGCTGATCGGTGTCGGCCAGGACCGTCGCGATGTCGAGCATGTTGTCGGCCTCGAGGCGGAAGTCGAGCTCCTCGATGACCGTCTCCGCGAACAGCTCGAGCAGTGCCGGCGGGTTCGCGAGCGCGGTGACGCGGATGCGCCCGACGAGGTAGGGCGCGAGCCACGCGAGCGCGGCGATGTCGGCGCGGAACAGCTCCGCCACCCGGGGCCGCTGCACCTTGACCACGACCTCCTCGCCGGTGAGGAGCCTCGCCGCGTGCACCTGGGCGATGGAAGCCGCGGCGATCGGCTCCTCGTCGAAGGACGCGAAGACGGAGGCCAGCGGCCCGCCG
>CAZDJK010000023.1:0-46591 GCA_964505725.1 uncultured Bifidobacteriaceae bacterium
GAGGATCGTGTCGCCGCGGTGGAGCACGCCGTCGGCCTCGGCGAGCTCGACCATCCGCAACGCGATGCGGTCCTTCGACGAGCCGCCGGGGTTCTGCCCCTCCAGCTTGGCGAAGATGCGGACCGCGGGGTTCGGCGACAACTGGTGCACGCCCACCATCGGCGTGTCGCCGATGAGCCCGAGGATGTCGTCGTGACGCATGGAGGACCGTCCCGGCCGGAGGACGCGCTCAGCCTCCCGCAACTGCGGGCAGGATCGAGATGACGTCGCCGTCGGTGACCTTGGTGTCGAGCTGGTCGAGGTACCGGATGTCGTCGTCGTTGCGGTACACGTTGACGAACTTGTGGAGTCCGCCCGACTCGTCGACGATCTGGCCCGCGAGCCCGGGGTAGCGGGCGGTGAGGTCGCCGAACACCTCCCCCACGGTGGCACCCTCGGCGGACACGGTCGCGGCGCCGCCCGCGTGCTGGCGGAACAGGGTCGGCAGCCGCACCTCGACGGTCATGCGGCCATCGTACAAGGGGCGTGGGGGCCAAGCCTGACCGCAGGGGTCAGGTTTCCGTGGTGCCCGGTCAGGTGCGGCCGGTCAGGTGCCGTAGGTACCGGTCAGGGTGGCGCGACCGAGGATCTTCCCCTGCATCGCCCTGCGCACCGTGGTCGCGGTGGCACCCAGAGGCAGCTTCACCTTCTGCTTCAGCGCGTAGAGCGTGAACACGTAGTGGTGGGGCGGACCCGCCGGCGGGCACGGAGGCGTCCAGCCGGGCCGCCCTGCGCCGTTGGTGCCTCCGTACGCGCCGGCGGGCGCGTGGCCCGGCGCGATCGATGCGGGCAAGGCCGGGAAGTTCGCCGTGACCCAGTGCACGAACGTCCCGCTCGGGGCGTCGGGATCCCGGACGATCAGCGCCAGTCGCCTCGTCCGCTTCGGGACGTTCGCCCACGCCAGCGGCGGCGAGTCGCCCGCGCCGTGGCAGGTGAACTGCACCGGGATCGCGGCACCGTCGGCGAACGCGCTGCTGGTGAGCGAGAACCCGGTCACCCCGCGGACCGGCATCGATGCGCCCAGCGTGACCGCGACGACCACCGCGACCATCGTTGCGACACCGAGCGCCGCTCGGCGCAAGTCAACCCTCGACCTCGACCGCGAGCTCGGCGATGACGCCGTCGCGGATCCCGTAGGCGCGCAGCACGGGCTCTCCGTACTTCAAGCTGACGATGACATACGCCCAGCCGGGGTCGACGGCCTGGCGCACGTCGGTGGGCGAGGGATACGCGTCGGTGTGGGTGTGGGAGTGCCACACCCCGACGATGTCGTCGCCGGCCTCCTCGGCGTCGCGCATGCTCCGCAGGTAGTCGCGCGGGTCGACGGTGTACGTGCGCGCCGACGCGTCGGCGTTCCGGCACGGGTACACGCGTCGCACCTCTCCCGTCGGCGCGCCGTCGACCAGGGGGCCCGCGAGCAGGCCGCACGCCTCGTCGGGGAACCCGTCGTAACAGTGCGACACGATCACGTCGTAGTGCGCGGCGCGGAGGCGGACCGTCGGCGTCGCGAGCTCGATCGGCATCGGCGCAATCTAACGGTCGAGCGCCGCGAGCACGGCGGCCATGACGTCGACGTTCGCCTCGCGCACGGTGTAACGGCTGATCCCCCACCGGCGCTTCGCGGCGACGAGCTTCGCGACGATGTCGGCAACGGTACCGATCAGCACGAACGGTGCCTCGAGCACCTCGTCGACCGTGGGGAGCGTCGCGGCGGGCTGGCGCTCGGCGACCGACGCGAGAAAGCGTTCGGCGACGCGGCCCGCGTCGTCGGTGTCGACGACGAGCTGGACCAGCGCGCCGAGCTGCGTGGGCCGTGACCCCGCCGCGTCCCGGAACGTCCGCACGGCCGTGTCGATCTCGCGCGGTCGCCAACGCAGCTCGTGGAAGTGGCCGTCGGGGAGAGTGCGCCCGAGCCCCGAGATCTCCACGACATCGGCCCACTCGGCACCCAACCGCACGAGCCTCGGATGGTTGGCACCGACCAGCAGCGGCACGTGGTGAGAAGGCGCGCACGCAAGGCTCGCCCCGCGGAGCGAGAAGTGCGCGCCGTCGTGGTCGAGCACCTGGCCGCGCAGCAGCGCGACGACCTGGGGGAGCATCTCGACGAGCCGCTCGACCCGGGCCGCGGCTGGTGGAAAGGCACGCCCCACAGCCGTCCACTCGGCGGGCGTGTGCCCGGCGCCGATCCCGAGGAACGCGCGCCCGGCCGACACGAGGGCGAGCGTCGCGACGTCGCTCGCGACGTCGAGGGGCTCGCGGACCCCCGCGTTCACGACCGCGGTGCCCAAGCGGACGGTGCGGGTCGCCGACGCGGCCGCCGCGAGCGCCACGAACGGCGAGACCGTGAGCCCGGGATGGTCCGCGACGCAGAGGGCGTCGAAACCCAGCGACTCGACGCGTCGCGCCAGGGCCGCCCACTCCTCCGCCGCCTTCGGCGCGGCCTGGACGGCCACCGTGATCCCTCCCGACACCGGACCATGATCGCGCCGCGGATCCATCGGCGGTCCCGGTACCGTGCTCGGGATGAGCCGACGCGGCGACCAGCTCGTGAGCACGAACCGACGGGCGCGCCACGACTACCTCCTGCTCGACCAGTGGGAGTGCGGGATCGTGCTCGAGGGCGCCGAGGTGAAGAGCATGCGCGAAGGGCACGCGAACCTGCAGGACGCGTACGCGCGAGTCGACGACGGCGAGCTGTGGCTCTACGGCATGCACGTGCCGCCGTACGCGTTTTCGCGTGCCGATCTCGATCCGGTCCGCCGGCGCAAGCTGCTCGTGCACCACAAGGAGCTCGCCGAGATGGAGCGCGGCACCGAGCAGAAGGGGCACACGCTCGTGCCGCTGCGCGTGTACTTCAAGGACGGCCGGGCGAAGGTCGAGCTCGCGTTGGCGCGCGGTAAGCGCGCCTACGACAAGCGCCAGGCCCTGGCCGAGCGGGACGCGCGCCGCGAGGCCGAGCGCGCGCTCAAGGGCCTGCGGGACTGACCTGCGGGGAGCTCGTCGAAGTCGACGAAGCGGGACGGGGTCGGCAGCGAGCGGCGGCCCTCGCCGGGCTCCTCGTCGACGAACTGCAGGCCCGCGGGCACCGGGTGCCACCACGACGCGTGCCCGAAGAGCCGCGAGTACAGCTCGTGGCCGTCCGGGGTCTGCACCGTCGTGCCGGGCACCGGTTCCTCGGCGAGCTGCCAGCGGTACTCGCCGGACAGGCGCAGGTGCTCACCGTGGTTCGGTAGCGCGGCGTGGGTGGTGAGGCAGTGGAAGACCAGCACGTCACCCGGCCGGTAGTGCGTGGTGCACCAGCCCGGTTCGTCGACCGAAACCGAACGGGGACGGAACCGCACCCAGCGCTGACTGCCCGGGAACACGGCGAGCCCGCCGTGCTCGATCGGGATGTCGATGAGCGGCACCCAACAGGTGAACATGTCCTGCACGCCGCCGTAGTCCTTGTGCACGACCGCGCCCGGGTGCCCCGGGACCATCGCCTGCGGGTACACGACGCGCGGGACCTTGCGCGGACGACAGAACGCGCTCGGCCCCATGATGCGGTGCAGCACCGCCTCGAACGGCTCGAGGTACGGCAGCATGTTGAACCCCTCGAGGGTGGCGAACGCGCGGTAGCCCGCATCGCCGACCGCGTCGCGCATCGCGACGGCGCGTACGGGCGCGCACGGCGCGGCCACGAGCGGATCCTCGGACGGCGCGGTCCAGCCGGCCGCTTGGAGCGCGGCGGCGGCCTGCCGCCCGACGTCCGCGACCAGATCGGGCGCGAGCAGTCCGCGCACGAACACGTAGCCCTCCGTGCGGATCCGCGCCCGCAGGGCGTCGGGATCCTCGAGGATGTCGTCGGCGGTACGGAGCTCCTCCATGCGACCGATGATCGCGCCACCGTGTCAAGCGACCGTCGCCCCCGTGTCAGGGCCGCGTGATGTCAGGGCCGCGTGATGTCAGGGCCGGCGGTAGGCCCAGATCGCCAGCGGCGCGAACACGGCCACGATCCCCGCACACCACAGCAGCGACGTCACCACGTAGTACGACGTGGGGTGGCTGACGAGCGCGGCCGCGGCCTGCCCGTCCATGAGCCCCCGCATGGCGTTCACCACCTGGCTGAGCGGCTGGTTGGCGGCGAACGACTGCAACCAGCTCGGGAGCGTGTCGACCAGGATCACCGACGACGACACGAATACCAGGATGAAGAAGGGCGTGGACGCGGCCTGGGCGGTCTCGGCGTCGCGCACGAGGAGCCCGATGGCGGCGAACACCCAGAACATCGCGAAGCCCCAGACCAACGCGAGCACGTACGCGAGCGCGATGTTGCCGACGCCGCCGTGGAACCCGAAGCCGACGAGCACGGCCACCAACGTGGTGATGGCGAGCAACGCCGCCTGACGTGCGATGTCGGCGATGGCGCGTCCGCCGACGACCGCGGACCGCGCCATCGGCAACGCGCGGAACCGGTCGATCAGGCCCGACTTGGAGTCCTCGGCGAAGAAGATGCTCACCCCGAAGCCGTCGAAGATCGCGATCTGGGCGAGGTAGCCGGGCACGAGGTAGTCGACGAAGGAGAGCCCCGGGATCTCGATCGAGCCACCGAAGACATAGCGGAAGAGCAGGAAGAACATCACCGTCTGCACCACGCTCGCCACGAGCAGCTGCGGCGTGCGCACGAGGTGCCTCACGTTGCGATGGGCGATGACCCCCGCGTCGACGAGCGCGGCCGAGCGCGGGAGGCGGTTCGACACCGGCGGTGCCGGCGGGGAGGAAGGGGCGACGAGCGTGGTGTCGGTCATGCGGCGTCCTCCGCTTGCTTGCCGTCGGCGCTCGCGGTGTGACCGGTGAGCACCAGGAACACGTCGTCCAGGGACGGGCGACGAAGGGTGATGTCGACAACCTCCACGTCGTCCTCGTCGAGCCGGCGCACCGCCTCGACCAGGCTCGACGCGCCCCGCTCCACCGGCATCGAGACGCGACGGGTGCCCGTGTCGACCGTCGGCCGCTCGGTACCCACGCCCTCGAGCAGCTGGGCGACGCGGGCGAGCGCGCGGTCGTGGACGGTGACGTCGAGCACGTCGCCGGCGAGACCCTGCTTGAGCTCGAGCGGCGTGCCCCGCGCGATCACCGAGCCGTGGTCGACGACGACGACCTCCGACGCGAGCTGGTCGGCCTCCTCGAGATACTGCGTGGTGAGGAGGATGGTTGACCCCTCCGCCACCAGCTCCCGGAGGTAAGCCCAGAGATCCATGCGGTTGGCAGGATCGAGCCCGGTGGTCGGCTCGTCGAGGAGCAGCACCTGCGGGTGCGCGACGAGGCCGGCGCCGAGGTCGATGCGGCGGCGCATGCCGCCCGAGTAGGTCTTGAGGGCGCGGTCGGCGGCATCGGTGAGGCCGACCCGCTCGAGCACCTCCGCGGCACGTTCGGCGGCCAGACGCTTCGACAGCCGCGAGAGCCGGCCGATCATCTCGAGGTTCTCGCGGCCGGTGAGAGTCTCGTCGACCGCGGCGTGCTGGCCCGCCAGCCCGATGCAGCGCCGGACCGCGACCGGCTGCTTCACCACGTCGAACCCGGCGACGCGCGCCCTGCCCGCGTCGGGCTCGATGAGGGTGGACAGGATGCGGACCAGCGTGGTCTTGCCCGCCCCGTTCGGGCCGAGCAGCGCGACCACCTTGCCCTCGGGCACCACCAGGTCGACGCCCCGCAGCGCCTTCGTGTCGCCGAAGGCGCGCGCGACGCCGTCCACCTCCACGATGTCCATGGGAAACCCTCCCCTCGTTGCACGAACCTCAGACCTGCCCCGGAAGGGGCTCGTCGACACCTCCGCCCGCGAGCCAGCCGAGCACCGCCTCGCGGGAGAGACGCCAGTGGGCGCCGACCCGGCGCGCGGGCAGCCCCCCCGCCTCGATCAGGGCGGTGACGTCCTCGGCGGCGACCCGTAGGAGGGCGGCCGCCTCGTCGACGGTCAGCACCTCGGGCGCCGCGGGCGCGGCCTCGCCATCGGGCTCCGCCTCGGCCCGCATCGGCCGCCCGAGGAACTCGCCGCCGTCGACGTTCAGGTGCTCCTCGACCAGCGCGGCGAGAAGATCCCGCTTGCTGGCCCCGAGGCGTTCGGCCGCCCGGTCGAGCTTGCGGGCCAGGCGGTCCGGCATGCGGACGTAGACAGCCCGGGTGGACTCCTGGTGCGTGCGGTGACGAGGGTGACCGGCCATGGATATTATGATAGCTATTGGATAGCTATCATGCAAGGGGCTTCTTCCCGAGACCCCTGCCGAGCCACGGGGGCCCGGCGGTAGCATGGCGTTCGTACCGACCGACACGCACCGGTACCGCAACAATTGACAAGGGGGTGCGTGGCTTCGATCCCGACGATCGAGGTGGGGGAAGCGAGCCGACGTCGCCGGATCGTCGTGAAAGAGCCGGCAACAACAAACAAATGCCGAGGACAACCTCGCACTCGCTGCCTAGTACCAACTAGCAGCGCGTCCCACCCGGCCCAGCCGCTCGGCCGGAACCGGGGCGCCATTTCGAGCGGCTCACCGTCGGGACCGGCCTCGGGGCCCGGCGGGACATCGCACCGGGGCTGGGGCCGCCGGCGTCGCCGGTGAACGGCGGCGGTCCGAGATCTTCATCCCGGCTGCGCTCGGAGAAGCCCTTCCAACGTCTCGGGAGACGCGGGTTCGACTCCCGCCACCTCCAAGAGTGCTCGCGCGCGCGGGAGCACTGTTGGAGGTGCGCCACGACCCCAGTCGGTGTACCGATCGAGGACCTGGATCGCCCACTCGACCGCGTCACTGGCGCGTATGCCCGAGGGTTGCGGCGTCGTCCAGAGCTCTAGGTTCTCGGGCCGATTGTCGTCGCGAACACCGTTTCGATGGTGGACGGACTCACCCCGTCTGAAGTAGCGCCCCAGGAGCTCCTCGGCGATGAGGATCTGCTCGAAGACGTAGGGCGATCTCCGCACACGCGGATGTCCGAGCACTCGCCTCATCACGTACCCGGCCTTGTGCTTCGTTCGGCCACCTTTCCAGTTCCCGTTCGACTCCCTCGCCACGCTGCGGCAGATCGCGCACTGCTCCGACTTGGCCTGCTTCGGGCGGCCGCAGGCACAAATGGTTCGCGCACGACACGCGGGGCACCGACGGTGTCGACTCGACGGTTCGAACTCTCGACCACACTCCGTGCAAGTTCTCATGATCCACCTCACGACGCGAGGTTGCGGTCAACGGCGCGGTGCGCCGTCCGAGGTCGCTGCGACACAGCCGACACACTGGAGCCGGATTCGCTCGCGATCTGCGCGAGCGTCGCGTCCTCGATGCGGCGCATCTCGATCAGCAGCTGGTGGGCGGGCTAGTGCGTGAGCAATGAGTAGCGCTCGATCGACGGGACGCATTCGAAGACGCGCGACGTTCTCGACAAGGGACTGCTGGACCTTCTCGGTCTCGGCGAACTCATCGCTGACGATGACCGCCGGAATCTTCTCGAGTCCGAGCAGACGACAAGCGAGTGTGCGACCGTTGCCTCTATCAGCAGGTAGTCGCCGGACTGATCCGGCGCTCGTCGAACGGTGATCGGCGTGAAGACCGCGAGCTGCTCGATCGAGCGACACAACTCACGGTGTCCCTCGCGGTCTCGCTTGCGGCCCAACCCCTCCTCAGGGCGAATCCGGTCGACTTGCACGTCCCGCACTCGGAACGGGCGGCTCGTCCAGCCGCCGCTGCCTGGAACGAGAGTCGGCTGCTTCGTTCGGGCTCTCGACCATCAGCTCCCGATCCGCGGATTACACGTGTGTGATTCTGCCAGATCGTGCCCAGCGGTGGGGACGTAGGCGCTCGGGGTGCGCGTGGCAAGGCCGGGCCGATCTGGTCAAGAGATCGTGGCATGGCCGTGTGACGGTCATCCGGCCGTGAAACCGCGCGGAATGATCTACCCGCCTTGTTCCGTATTGGGCAGAGTCATCCGGAGCAAGAACGAGCACGACCAAGTACCAGGCGAGACGTGCCCGACGGGGGACGTCCCGTGATGTGGTGTAGGAGGGCTTGAGGGTCCACCACTTGGGTGGGCCACCGGCGTGATCTTCGACGTGTTCCTAGCCGGATTCACGAAGGAGATGGCCGGTGGCCCTCAGTGAGTTTGACCTGTCCGAGCTGCTCGACGCGATCCGCGCGGGTGGCGATCTCGATGTGATCCGCCGCAGCGTGGAGCTGGTGCTCCAGGCCGCGAGCTGTCCTCCGGTCCCGATGCGGTTGCGGTCCTGTCGGCGACAGCGCCGGCGACGTGCGCTTCATCGAGCTGCGCGCACTCGACGCCGAGGCGTACGAGCTGGACGCCGGTGACGAAGAGTCCGAGTGGCGCCGTAGGCGACCTGCGGGCGAGGCGCCGGCCGCGTAGGACGAGCGACACGCTACGTCGACTGGCCGCGCGCGCATCTGGACGGACCGTGGCGGAGCGCGCGAGAGTTGCTAGCACAGGATCGCGAACGCGGCTGGCGACGAGGGGGCGCGATGGAGCTGTCAGTCACGATCAACGGCTCGACCCGAGACGACGACGTCGAACCCCGGCTCCTCCTCGTGCAGTACCTCCGCGACGTCTGCGGGCTCACGGGCACCAAGGTCGGCTGCGACACGTCGTCCTGTGGTGCGTGCACGGTGCTGCTCGACGGCGAGTCGGTGAAGTCGTGCACGATGTTCGCAGTGCAGGCCGGGGGCCGTGAGGTCACGACCGTCGAAGGTCTGCACACGACCGGTCCACTGCACCCCGTGCAACAGGCGTTCCACGAGCACCACGCACTGCAGTGCGGTTTCTGCACCGCGGGGATGCTGATGGCCGCAGTCTCGCTGCTCGACGAGCTGCCGGACGCGACCGAGCGCGACGTGCGACTCGGCCTCGAGGGCAACCTCTGCCGCTGCACCGGTTACCAGAACATCGTCGACGCTGTGCTCGCGGCGGGAGGTGCCACCCGATGACCGTCGTCGGTACTCGCGTCCTGCGCCGCGAAGATGCAGTGCTGCTCACTGGCGAGGCCCGCTTCGTCGACGACCTGCGCGTCACGGGCGCCGCCCACCTCAAGGTCGTGCGCAGCCCGTTCGCACACGCGCGCATCCGCTCGATCGACGCCGATGCCGCGCGCGCAATGCCCGGTGTGGTCGCGGTCTTCACCGGTACCGATCTCCGCGCTGACTGGCAGACGCCGCTCCCCTGCGCGTGGCCGGTGACGCCCGACATGAAGAACCCCGAACATTGGCCGTTGCCCGTCGACGAGGTGCGGTTCGCTGGTGAGGGCGTCGCGGTTGTCGTCGCCGAGAGCGCCGACGCGGCGCGCGACGCGCTGGAAGTCGTCGTCGTTGACTACGAAGAACTGCCTGCGGTGCTCGACCTCGACGATGCCGCCGCAGACCGCGTGCTGGTGCACTCCGCGCTGGGCACCAACACGAGCTATACCTGGACGCTCGAACCCGATCCCGACGCCGTCGAACGCGCCTTCGCCGACGCGGTGCACACGGTGCACGAGCGCTACCTCCAGCAACGGCTGATCCCGATGGCCATGGAGCCTCGGGGCGTGTGCGTGGTCCCCGAGCCCTACGGCGGCGACGTCACCATCTATTCGTCGACGCAGATCCCGCACATCCTCAAGATCCAGCTCGCCATCATCTTGGGCATCGCCGAGCACCGCGTCCGCGTGATCGCGCCCGCGGTCGGCGGTGGCTTCGGGTCGAAGCTCAATGTGTACGCGGAGGAGGCGCTGGCGCTCGCAATCGCGCTCCGGCTGCAGCGCCCCGTGCGCTGGACGGAGGAGCGTACGGAGGCGACGCAGGCGACCACCCACGGCCGGGGCATGGTGCAGGAGATCGAGCTCGCCGCCGACGCCGACGGCCGCATCACGGCCGTGCGCGCTCGCCTGCTCGCCGACATGGGTGCGTACCTCCAGCTCGTGACGCCGGGTGTCCCGTTGCTCGGCGCGTTCGTGTACCACGGGACTTACGACATCCCCGCATACTCGTTCTCGTGCACGAGTGTGTTCACGAACAAGACGCCGACGGACGCCTACAGGGGTGCGGGACGCCCGGAGGCAACGTATGCGATCGAGCGCAGCATCGACGAGCTCGCGCGGGTGGTCGGTATCGATCCGGTCGAGATCCGGCGGCGGAACTTCATTGCCACCGACAGGTTCCCGTTCACCACGTCGGCCGGTCTCCTCTACGACAGCGGGAACTACCCCGCCACGCTCGACCGTGCGCTCGAGCTCGTCGACTACGACGGCGTGCGTGCCGAGCAAGCCGCGCGCCGAGCCCACGGTGACACGAAGCACCTCGGGATCGGGCTCTCGACGTACGTCGAGATGTGCGGCCTCGCTCCCAGCCGCTTGCTCGGTCAGCTCTCCTTCGGCGCGGGCGGATGGGAGCACGCGTCCGTGCGCGTGCTCCCTACCGGCAAGGTCGAGGTCGTCACGGGGACGAGCCCGCACGGGCAGGGGCACGAGACATCGTGGTCGATGATCGCCGCCGACAGGCTCGGCTTGCCGGTGGACGACGTCGAGGTGCTGCACTCCGACACCGCGATCTCCCACCTCGGTCTCGACACGTACGGCTCGCGCTCGCTCTCCGTCGGCGGCATGGCCGTGCTCAACGCATGCGACAAAGTCGTCGACAAGGCGCGCACGATCGCCGCACACGCGCTGGAGGCAGCCGCCGACGACCTCGAATTCGTCGACGGCGTCTTCCGCGTGAAGGGGACACCCTCAGCTTCGTTCAGCCTCCAGGAGGCGGCGTTCGCGGCCTTCACCGCGCACAACCTTCCCGAGGGCATCGAACCGAACCTCACGTCGGACGCGTCGTACGACCCGACCAACTTCACGTTCCCGTTCGGTGCGCACATCGCGGTGGTCGAAGTCGACGAGGAAACCGGTGCCGTGGAGCTCGAGCGGTTCATCGCGGTCGACGACTGCGGCGTGCAGGTCAACCCCCTGATCGTGGAAGGGCAGATCGAAGGTGGCGTGCTCCAGGGAATCGCGCAGGCCCTATGGGAGGAGGCGAGCTACGACGAGCGCGGCAATCTCCGCACTGCGTCCCTGATCGACTACCTCGTGCCGTCGGCGACCGAAGCGCCCCGGCTCGAGATGGACTCGACCGTGACGCCGAGCCCCACCACCGCCATGGGCGTCAAAGGGGTCGGAGAGGCCGGCACGATCGGCTCCACGCCGGCCGTGATGAACGCCGTCATCGACGCCCTGCGCCCGCTCGGGGTTCACGACATCGACATGCCGGCGTCGCCCCACCACGTGTGGACCGCAATCCGGGAAGCCCGGCAGTGATCCCGGCGCGCTTCGACTACTTCGCGGCGCGGTCGGCCGATGAAGCCGTCTCCGCGCTCCGGGAGCACGGCGACGACGCCAAGCTGATAGCCGGCGGCATGTCGCTGATCCCGCTCATGAAACTGCGGCTGGCGACCCCGAGCGTGCTCGTCGACCTCGGGCGAGTGCCCGACCTCTCGTTCATTCGCGACGACGGCGATCATGTCACCGTCGGCGCGCTCGCGCGGCACTGCGACGTCGCAAGCAGCCAGCTCCTCGCGCAGACGTGCGGCGCGCTCCGCGCCGTCGCGGCCGAGGTCGGAGACCCGCAGGTCAGACACCGCGGCACGATCGGTGGATCGATCGCCCACGGCGATCCCGCGTCCGACCTACCGGCCGTACTCCTCGCGCTCGACGCGTCGGTGATCGCCCGCGGCCCGAGGGGTGATCGCACGATTCCCACGAGCGAGCTCTTCGTCGACTTCCTCGAGACGTCGTTGCGCCCCGACGAGATGATCACCGAGATACGCGTACCGAAAGCCGGCGCCGCCGGCTTCGCGTACGAGAAGTTCAACCGCCGCGCGCAGGACTGGGCGACGGTTGGCGCCGTCGCCGTTCGCAGCAATGGCGCGACGCGCGTCGCGCTGGTCAACATGGGCACGCGCCCGATCCGAGCGACCGGCGTGGAAGAGGCACTGGCCGGTGGTGCGTCCGCGGCCGCGGCCGCCGAGCACGCGGCCGAGGGAACTGATCCTCCCGACGATCTCCATGCGTCGCCGGACTACCGCGCACATCTCGCCCGCGTGCTCGTCCGCCGCGCGCTGGAAGCGGTCACCGCCTGACGCGCAGCGCCTGCGATGCCCGAGTGCCCGAGCATCGGCGCGCAGTACCTGGCCGACGAGCACGGCACGCTGACGCCGTACCGCTGGGGCTGAGCCGCTGGGCTCCGAGACCCGACCGCGCTGCGGCCCACTCGGAGTGCCCGATGATCCCGCGGTGTCAGGGGCCAAGAGCACACAGGAGCGTGCAGCAACCCGCACCGCCTCTGACCAGCGCAAATAGCATTCTCTGACTTGCGCCGTCAGCGGCCGGTCAGGCTCCGCGGGGGTTCGACTCCCGCCACCCTCCACTGATCCACCTGCGACTGTGCGTCTGTTCGCTGACGCGGGCACGAGCAGTGCGTCGGCACACAGGGAGCAGTACAGCGGTGGGTCCGCGCTGATCTCGTAGGTTGGGCGCGGTGTCGAAGCGACGTGAGCTCCCGTTCGACCCGATCGCGCAGGCGCGCACCCATTGGCGTGACCATGGCTGGGGCGACGCGGCGCAGGGCATGGCGATCGTCACGTCGATCATGCGCGCGCAGCAGGTGTTCGCGGCCCTCGTCGACGACGTCCTGCGCCCGATGCGGTTGACGTTCTCGCGTTACGAGGTGCTCATGCTGTTGGTGTTCAGCCGCCGGGGCGAGTTGCCGCTCGGGAAGATCGGCGAGCGATTGCAGGTGCACCCGGCGAGCGTCACCAACGCGATCGACCGTCTCGAAGCGCAGGGTTTCGTACAACGCCGCCCCCACGCCACCGACGGCCGGACGACGCTCGCCGCGATCACGCCCGCCGGACGAGAGATCGCCGAGGAGGCGACCCGGGTGATGAACCGTGAGGTGTTCACCCACGTCGGCCTGAACGAACGGGATGCCGACGTCCTCTTCGAGGTGCTGCGGACGCTCCGGCACGAAGCGGGCGACTTCGCCTGACCGCGGCGGGCGGCGTCGAGCACCTGGCGGTGCCGTCGTCGCTATAGTTTGACATCCAACTATTGCCGGGTCGAGGGGGTCGCAGCCATCGACGTGCACCGAGAGCCCGCAGACGCCGCCCGCGGCTCGTGGCAGACGGCATACGACGCGTCGACCCCCCGAGCCGAGCGGTTCGAGACGATGTCGGGGATCCCGGTCGACGCGGTGTACGGCGATGAGCCCTATCCGGGTCAGTTCCCCTACACGCGGGGGCTCTTCGCCTCTATGTACCGCTCGAAGCTCTGGACCATGCGGATGTTCGCCGGCTTCGGCACCGCCGAGGACACGAACCGGCGGTTCAAGGAGCTGCTGCGCTCGGGCGTCACCGGTCTGTCGACGGCGTTCGACATGCCCACGCTGATGGGCCGCGACTCCGACGACGACTGGTCGGTGGGCGAGGTCGGTCGGGCCGGCGTCGCGGTCGACACGCTCACCGACATGCACGACCTCTTCGCCGACGTGGACCTCGGGTCGGTGAGCACCTCGATGACGGTCAACGGCCCTGCCGCGATCCTGTTCGCGATGTACGTGGCGGCGGCGGAGGAGCGTGGGATCGACCGTCGCCGCCTCTCGGGAACGCTGCAGAACGACATCCTGAAGGAGTACCAGGCCCAGAAGGAGTACATCTTCCCGCCGCGCCCCTCGATGCGGCTCGTATGCGACGTCGTGCGCTTCGCGACGGTCGAGGTGCCGCGCTGGCACCCTGTGTCCGTCTCCGGCTACCACATCCGCGAAGCCGGTTCGACCGCGGCCCAGGAGCTCGCGTTCACGCTCGGCAACGGTTTCGCGTACGTCGAGGCTGCGACACGGGCAGGCCTGGCCGTCGACGATTTCGCGCCGCGCTTGAGCTTCTTCTTCAACAGCCACATCGACTTCTTCGAGGAGATCGGCAAGTTTCGTGCCGCGCGGCGGATCTGGGCCCGCTGGATGCGTGAGCGCTACGGCGCGCGGGACGAGCGCAGCTTGATGTGCAGGTTTCACACGCAGACCGCCGGGGTGTCGCTGACCGCGCAGCAACCGGAGCTCAACATCGCCCGCGTCGCGATCGAGGCGCTCGCCGGCGTGCTCGGCGGCACGCAGAGTCTCCACACCGACAGCTTCGACGAGGCCCTGGCTCTGCCCACCGAACAGTCGGCACGGATCGCGCTCCGCACCCAGCAGGTCATCGCGCACGAGACCGGAGTCGCCAACGTCGCCGATCCTCTCGGCGGCGCGCCGTACGTGGAGTGGATGACCGACGAGCTCGAACAGCGCGCCGAAGAGGTGCTCGCGCACATCGACGAGCTCGGCCACGGGTCGATCCTCGAAGGCGTGTTCGAGGGAATCGACAACGGCTACTTCGTCGGCGAGATCGCCGACGCGGCCTACGTCTTCGAGCGCTCGCTCAACGACGGCGAGCGGATACTCGTCGGCGTCAACGCGTTCACGGAGGGCGACGAGGGCCCGCAGCACCTCCTGCGGATCGATGACGACACCGAAGAAGCGCAGCTCGCACGGCTCGGCGAGGTGAAGCGTCATCGCAACCAAGCGGACGTGCAGCATGCGCTCGATCACGTCGCGGCCGTCGCCTCGGACCCGACCGCCAACCTCGTGCCGGCGCTGATCGCAGCCACGCGGACTCGCGCGACCGAAGGCGAGATCGTCCACGCGCTCGAGCAGGTCTTCGGTACCTACACCGAGCGAGCGAGCGCGTGACCGACGAGTCCCCGCCGCTTCGGGTCGTGCTCGCGAAGCTCGGTCTGGACGGCCACGACCGGGGTCTCAAGGTCGTGGCCCGGACTCTCCGCGACGCCGGCATGGAGGTGATCCTGCTCGGCTTGCGCCAGACGGCGCAGACCATCGTCGCGGCAGCCGTGGAGGAGGATGCCGACGTCATCGGGATCTCGATGCACAACGCGGGCCATCTCGCACTCGCCCGCCGCATGACGGCGGCGCTTCGGGACGCCGGTCTCGACGTCCCCCTGGTCGTCGGCGGGATCATCCCCGAGGACGACGTCCCCGCGCTCACGGCAGCCGGGGTCGTCGGCGTCCTCGGCCCGGGTGCCTCGGCACGCGACGTCGTGGAGACCGTCACGCGGGCGGCCCGAAAGCACTCCTGAGCCTCTCCTCCGCCCCGAAGCGCATGCGTTGTCGATGGTGCGGGCCTGAACCTGGTCGTATTCTGGCCATGTCGATGGGTATGGTCGGTCGGTGCGCGCCGACCGCCTCGTCGCCGCTCTGCTCGTGCTCCAGGCGCGCGGCCGGGTCACCGCGGCCCAGCTCGCCGAGGAGCTCGAGGTGTCGATCAAGACCGCCCGCCGCGACCTCGAGGCGCTCGCGATGGCGGGCGTGCCGCTGTACTCGTCGCCGGGACGCAACGGTGGCTGGCAGCTGGTCGGCGGCGCCCGCACCGACCTGAGCGGCCTGAGCGAGGCCGAGGCGCGGGCGCTCTTCTTCCTGGTCGGTCCGACAGCCGAGGTGTCGCCGGCGGCGAAGGCCGCGCTCCGGAAGCTGCTGCAGGCGCTCCCGGCACCGTTCCGCGAGCGCGCGTCGGCGTCGTCGGCGGCGGTCGTGGTCGACGACGCCGCGTGGGGCGGGCACCCGTTCCCCGAGCCCCCGCACCTGGAGCCGTTGCGGCAGGCGATCGTCGAGCGTCGCAAGGTCGAGCTGGTGTACGTCGACCGGAGGGGCGAGGCCTCCACGCGCACGGTCAACCCGCTCGGCGTCGCGCGCAAGGCTCGCACCTGGTACCTGCTCGCCGACACCGACGACGGACAGCGCACCTTCCGTGTCGGGCGCGTGCGAGCGGTCACGCTCACAGACGCGCGCGCGACCCGCAGCGCCGACTTCGACCTCGGGAGTGAGTGGCGCCGGACGGTCGAGCAGGTGAACGAGCTGCGCCGGACGGTGCGGGCGACCGTGAACGCCCGCGCCGAGCACGTCGCACCGCTCCGGTACCAGTTCGGCGACGACCTCGAGGTCGGCGACGAGCTCGCCGACGGGCGCTACCACGTGACGATCGCGGCGACGAGCGCAACCGCGCTCGCGCAGCAGCTCGCGGGATGGGGCACCGCGATCGACGTGACCGGCCCCGACGCGGTCTGCCGCGAGCTGCTCCGCATCGGCTACGAGCTGGTCGGCCGCGACCCGGCGTCGAAGGCCCGCCCTACCCGCGCGCCGGGGGGCCCTTCGGGACGTCCTTGAAGGGGACGTCCTTGTCGAGCGTGCGCTCGCGGGGCATGCCGAGCACGCGCTCGCTGATGACGTTGCGCGACATCTCGGTGGTGCCGCCCGCGATGCACGACGCCTGGCGCGTCAGGAACGCGGTGCCGGTGGCGCCGAGCGCGGCGTCGCTGCGGTCGTCGGGATCCCACACGCCGGCCGAGGTGCCCGCGATCTCGTAGGCGATGGTGGAGTTGCGCACCCCGGTTTCGCCGCCCATCACCCGTCCGATGCCCGCCGCCTGATCGGTGATCCGGCCGGTGGCGATGAGCGTGGCGAGGCGGTTCGAGAGCGAGCGCCCCACCACGCCGAGCGCGTGGGCCTCCCCCACCAGCGCCCGGGTGTGCGGGTCGTCGAGCTTGCCGGCACGCCGCGCCAGCCTGAGCATCGGGTCCCCCTGCTGGCTCTCGGCACCCCGTGCCGCGCCGGTCGGCCGGGTGATGAACGGCGAACGCCCGCCGAGGCTGCGCTCGTAGTACATCCACCGGATGCCGACGGTCCACCCGTCGTTGACCTCCCCGACCCGCGCGGAGTCGGGGACCCGCAGGTCGGTGATGAACTCCTGGCAGAACTCCTTGGCGCCGTTGACCATCTCGATCTGGTGGATCTCGATGCCCGGCTGGTGCAACGCGAAGATGAACACCGAGAGCCCGCGGTGCTTCGGCACTTCGGAGTTCGTGCGGACGAGCGCGAGGCCCCAGTCGGACCACCACGCGCCCGTGGTCCAGATCTTTGACCCGTTGATCACCCACTCGTCCCCGTCGCGCACCGCGAACGTCTGCGCGCCGGCGACGTCGGAGCCACCGGACGGCTCCGAGAGGAGCTGCATCCAGATCTCCTCGCCCTTGAAGATGCGCGGGAAGTGCTCCTTCTTCTGCTCCTCGGTGCCGAAGTCGAGCAGCACCGACGCGCACGGCTGGAACGTCGGCACCTGGATACGCGCCGAGTACTGGTAGCCGGTGAGCTCCTCGTTGAACGCAGCCTGGTGCTCGGGCGTCAGGCCCTGCCCGTCGTACTCCTTCGGGAAGCAGATGCCCGCGAACCCGCCGTCGTAGAACAGCCGCTGGAGGTCGCGGTTGCGCTGCACGTCGGCGAGCTCCTCCTCCTCCGACCCGCTGGCGGCGAACGAGGCGCCGGTCCCCGCGTCGCGCGCGGGAGGCACGTTGTCCTTCAGCCAATTGCGCGCACGTAGGCGGAATTCCTCGACCGGCTCCACGTCGGCCGTCGTCTCCAGCACGTCGGTCATGCCGCCTCCTCGTCGTTCTCGAGCTGCGACGTGATCCGTTCGCGGTGCTCGTTCGGATTGCCGTACAGCACGCGGTTCTGGGTCGCGCGCCGCAGGTACAGGTGCATGTCGTGGTCGAAGGTGACGCCGATGCCGCCGTGCATCTGCACGCAGTCCTGGATGAGGGCCACGCTCTGGTCACCGACGTACGACGCCGCGACGCTCACCATCTTCGGGGCGCCGCGAGACTCTGACTGCACCGCACGTGCGGCGTCGGCCTGGATCGCGTGGCTCGCCTCGAGCCACGTCTTCATGTCTGCGAAGCGGTGCTTGAGCTCCTGGTACGACGCCAGCGGCCGCCCGAACGAGTAGCGGGCGAACGCCCACTCGATCGTCATCTCCAGCGCGCGCTCCATCGCACCGACGGTCTCCGCGGTCTGGATCGTCGACGCGAGCTCGAGCTGGCACTCGACCGCGTCGGTCGCCTCTCCGGCGGTGCCGACGACCGCCAACGCGGGCGCGGTCACCCCGTCGAAGGTCACGCTCGCGTACCGGCGGGTGAGGTCGACGCCCTTCAGGGGCTTGATCGACATGCCACCGGTCGACGTGGGCAGCAGGAACTGGGTGAGGCCGCCGTCGGTCGACGCAGTCACGAGCAGCCACTCGGCCTGCGCGCCCGCCTCGACCGGCCGCGCCTCGCCCTGCAGCATCCAGTCGTCGCCGGCTCGGATCGCCGAGACGCCGGTGGCGCCGAGCGCGTCGTTCGGGCGGGGGCCCGACCAGGCCCACGACGCCACGACCTCGCCGGCGATGATGCCCGCGAGCACCTCACGCTGCTCGTCGGTGTCGGCGCCCGCGCTCAGCGCCGCGGCCACCACGTTGGTGGCGAGCAGGGGCCCGGGCGACGCGTGCCGGCCGAACTCGTAGGCCACGAGGGTGAGATCGACCACGCCGGAGCCGCTGATGCTCCCGCCGCCGGCCTCCTCGCTCACGAGCAGCGACGTCCAACCCAGCTCGCAGCCCTGCGACCAGTAGCCGCGGTCGAAGCCCTCGGGCGAGTCACGCAGCTCGCGCAAGGAGGTCACCGGGCACTCGGCCTCGAGGAACTTGCGGGTCGTAGACTGGAAGAACTCCTGGTCGTCGGAGAGTTCGATCTCCATGCAACTCGCTCCGATCGCGATGACTCGTACGACGTGCAGAGTCTCGGGCAGCCGGGGCGACCCGTGCAAACCCTCCCGGGCGCCGGCGCTACCGTGCTCGGGTGAGCACATCACCGGACGCCCGTCGTCCCGCGACGGTGCTGCACACCTCCGACTGCCACCTGGGCTCGGGCGCACCCGGGCGCGAGGAGCGGGCGTTCGAGCAGGCGATGGCCCTCGCCCGCCGGGAGGGTGTCGACGCCGCGCTCATCGTCGGCGACCTCTTCGACAGCCCCCGCGCCTCGGACGAGATCCTCGACTGGACCGCGGACCAGCTCGACTCGCTGCACTGCCCCGTCGTCATCATCCCCGGGAACCACGACCAGCTCGACGAGCGGTCGCCCCACCACCGCTTCGACGTCGGCACCCGCCTCGCCCACGTCACCTTCATCGACGATGCCGACGGCACGGCCGTCGAGCTCGAGGGGACCGACATCGTGGTGTGGGGCCGGGCCATGGTGGAGCACGAGCCGGGGTACCGGCCGTTCGCCGGGCTGCCGTCCCCGCCCCGTGACCGGTGGTCGATCGCGCTCGGGCACGGCCTGGTGCTCGACGACGGCCCGAACATGCGGTCGTCGCCCATCTTCGAGAGCGACCTCTACGAGGTCCGGTGGGACTACGTCGCGCTGGGCCACCAGCACGCGTACGAAGAGGTGCGCAACCGTCCGACGCCCGTGCGCTACTGCGGCGCCACCGCCGCGTCGCGCGGCGGCGTGCCGGGGGTGGTGCTCGTCGACTTCGTGCCCGGCGAGGACACGCACCCGCGGTGGGTGCCGCTCGGGGAGGGGCCGACCACGGCCGGAGGCGTCGCGCTCTAGGGTTGATCAGGCGAGGGCCCCGTACCGAGGAGGTCGGATGAGCGCCGACATCGTGATCCGCGGCGGGATCGTGGTCGACGGGACCGGTGCGCCCGGCGTCGCGGCCGACGTCGCCGTGCGCGGCGACCGCATCGTCGAGATCGGCCCCGCGGTCGAGAGCAACGGGGCGCGCGTGCTCGACGCGTCGGGCCGGATCGTCGCCCCCGGCTTCATCGACATCCACACGCACTACGACGCGCAGGTGTTCTGGGATCCGGCGCTCACTCCGTCGAGCTTCCACGGCGTCACGACCGTGATCGCCGGGAACTGCGGCTTCTCGATCGCGCCGACGCGTCCCGATCACCACGACACCATCGCCCGCACGCTCGAGAACGTCGAGGACATGGACGTCGCGACGCTGGCGGCCGGCATCCCGTGGGAGTTCGAGACCTTCCCCGAGTACCTCGACTGCGTGGGCCGGCGCGGCTCGGTGCTCAACTTCAACGCCTACATCGGGCACACCGCGCTCCGCCTCTACGTGATGGGCGACGCCGCGTACGAGCGCGTCGCCACGCCGGAGGAGACGGCGAGGATGTGCGACGTCCTCCGCGAGGCGATGGGCGCGGGAGCCGCGGGCTTCGCCACGAGCTGCATCCAGACCCACCGCGGCGTGGACGGCAAGCCGGTGCCGAGCCGGTTCGCGGAGCGGACCGAGCTCGACGCGCTCGCGGACGCGGTCGCCGATTCGGGTCGCGGCGTGATCGCGGTCGCGGCGGGCGAACCGTGGAGCAACGCGTACCTCTACGAGCTGCAGCCGCGTCTCGGGATCCCGATCACGATCACCGCGCTGCTCGCGTCGCGTTCGGGGAGCCACCGCCGCCTCGTCGACCTCAACCGCGAAGGGTGGGAGCACGGCGCCGAGGTGTGGCCGCAGGTGTCACCGCGTCCGCTGCGCTTCGAGTACTCGATGGCCTCGCCGTTCGTGCTGAACGTGCAGCCGGCGTTCGGCGATCTGATGGCGGGCGAGGCCGAGCGCCGGCGCGCCTCCTACGCCGATCCGGAGTGGCGCACGCACACCATCGACGAGTTCCGAGCCACGCGGGCGAACTACGACGGCATGTGGGACGGGTACGAGGTGAGCTGCTCGACCGCCCACCCCGAGCTCGAGGGCCGGCGCCTCGTCGACGTCGCCGCCGAGCGGCGCACCAGCCCGTTCGAGACCATGCTCGACCTCGCGCTCGACGAGCCCGACCTCGGGCTCCGCGTCAGCGTGATCCTCACCAACGAGGACAAGGACGCGGTCGGCGAGCTGCTACGCGACGAGCACTGCACGCTCGGGCTCTCCGACGCCGGCGCGCACGTCGGCCAGCTCTGCGACGCCCCCCAGGCCACCGACCTGCTCGGCAACTGGGTGCGCGACCGCGGTCTCATGCCGGTGGAAGAGGCGGTGCGCAAGCTCACCGGCGTCCAGGCCGACCTCTTCAACCTCGGGGACCGCGGGTACCTGCGTGAGGGCGCGTTCGCCGACATCACCGTGATCGATCCCGACACCGTGGCGCCCGGGCCCAACCGGCGCGTCCGTGACTTCCCGGCCGGCGCCGAGCGCGTCACGGCCGACTCGCCGCGAGGCGTCACCCACGTGCTCGTGAACGGCACGCCCATCCGCGTCGACGAGGAGCCGGTCGCCTTCGACGCGTCGAAGCGTCCGGGCGCGATCGCCCGCCCCTCGCCCCGGCGGTAGCACAGCCGCTCCTACGCCCGGCCGACCACCTCGCAGACGTCGACGCTGACGAACGTGGCCGGGGCATCGGGCATGTCGCGCAGCGAGCCGAACATCGCCTCCGCCGCCCGCGCGTCCGCCTCGCGGTCGAAGAGCCACCAGGAGTGCTGGACCAGGTCGCCGTCGACCGCCCGCGCCCAGTAGCCGCCCGCCGACCCCTCCATGCCCTCGAGCATGCCGATCCCGTGCTCGCGGATCATCGCCAGCGTCTCCTCTTCGTGGCCGGCCTTGATCAGCACCCGCCCGACAACTGCATGCATCGACACTCCCTTCCCTGCTGCCGTGACCCGCGATCCTGTGCCTTCTCCGCGGCTCCGCGCCACCGCGACGCACGCGACGGTCCTCTGAGCAGTCCCGCGCCGGGGGCGCACCCGTAACCTGGGCCGGATGTGCGGCATCGCCGGGTTCGCCGGCTTCGATCCCGATCGGCTCGACCGCATGCTCCGCTCGATCGTGCACCGGGGCCCGGACGGGTCCGGGGTCGACCACGGCCCGCACTTCTCGATCGGGATGCGGCGGCTCGCGATCATCGACGTCGACGGTGGCGACCAGCCGCTCTTCTCCGACGACGGCAACCTCGCGCTGGTCTTCAACGGCGAGATCTACAACCACCGTGAGCTCCGTCACGCGCTCGAGGCCCGCGGCCGCCGGTTCCGCACCGACCACTCCGACACCGAGGTGATCCTGCGCGGCTTCGAGGAATGGGGCCCGGCGGTCGTCGACCACCTCACGGGCATGTTCGCATTTGCGATCAGCGACCACGAGCGCGGCGAGCTGTTCCTCGCCCGCGACCGGCTCGGCATCAAGCCGCTGTACTACGTCGACGGGCCGAACGGGTTCGCGTTCGCGTCCGAGCTGAAGGCCCTGTTCCAGGATCCGCGCGTGCCTCGCGCGCCGAATCTCGATGTCGTGCGGCGGTTCCTGCTCTTCCGGGTGCACGACGACGGCGAGGACACGTTCTTCGACGGGGTGAAGCGGCTCCTCCCCGCCCACACGATGATCGTGCGACCCGACGGCGTGGCGAAGGTCGAGCGGTACTGGAACCCCGAGGTGAACCCGGAGTTCGCGTCGAGCCGCTCCGACGACTCTTACGCCGCCGAGTTCGCCGACCGCTACGAGCGCGTGGTGGCGCGTCACCTGATCTCCGACGTCCCCGTCGGCGTCCCGTTGTCGGGCGGCCTCGACTCGAGCGGCGTCGTGGCGACCATGGCCCGGCTCATGACCGGCGGGACCGACCTCCACACCGAAGGCCTGTTCAGCTTCTCGGCCCTGTACCCGGGCCAGACCATCGACGAGAGCGAGTTCATCCACCAGGTCGAGCGCGAGGTCGGGACCGTCCCCCACTACGCGTACCCCCAGCTCGACCAGTTCTGGGACGAGATCATGGAGTGGGTCTGGTTCCAGGAGGAGCCGACGATCGCGTCGGCGCCCTACGCCTACTACTGCGTCTACCGGCTCGCGAGCCGGCACGTGAAGGTGATGGTGTCGGGAAACGGCGGCGACGAGCTGCTCGCGGGCTACATCCCGTACTTCCGCGCCTACCTCACGTCCGCGTTCGACCAGCGCCACTTCCTCGCGCCCGCCCGGGAGATCGTGAAGGGTTGGGACCTCTACCGCAAGTACTTCGCCGAGGTCGCGCGTGCGCGCCTGCCCGGCCGCGCACCGGCGGTGACGGCGCGCGAGCTGCTCCGCGCGGGCCCCGAGGTGTCGGCCGCTCGGTGGTCGGCGGAGCGCAACCTCAACGAGCGGCTGGCGAGCGACGTGCTCGCGTACTCGACCCCGAACCTGCTCCGCTACGAGGACAAGAACTCCATGGCGTTCTCGATCGAGGCGCGCGTGCCGTTCCTCGACCACGAGCTGGTCGAGTTCATCTTCTCGCTGCCGATCGACCAGAAGATCAAGGGCGGGTGGAACCGCGCCGTCTACCGGCGGGCGATGGCGGGCCGCATGCCGGAGAAGAGCCGCATGCGCCGCTCCAAGATCGGCTTCACCAACCCGGACATCACCTGGATGCGGGCCAAGGCGCCCGAGATCAGGGACATCTTCTCCTCGGCGGCGCTCGCCGGCCGTGAGCTGTACGACACCGACGCGCTCGGGTCGGCCTGGGACGAGTACCTCGCCGGGCGTCCGGGCGATGGGCTCATCTTCTGGCGCGTGCTCGTGACCGAGCTGTGGATGCGCCGGTACCTCGACCAGGAGGTACAGGTGTGACCGCCCCGCCCGAGCCGGACGTACGCGTGCACGGCACCACGTGGACGCGTCGCCCGGTGGAGACGCACCTCATCCACATCAAGGAGCCGCTCGCCCCCGTTGTCGAGCGCTACGTGGCGCCGCTCCTGCAGGACGGCGACTGGCTCGCGGTGTCCGAGAAGTTCGTGACCATCTCGCAGGGTCGGGTCATCCACCAGTCCGTGGTGCACCCCGGCGCGCTCGCGAGGCTGATCGTGCGGGGGGTGACCAAGCACGCCGACGACGTCGGGTACTCCGACCCGCGCAAGATGCAGGTCGCGATCATGCAGGCGGGCTGGTTCCGAATGTTCGCCGCCATGGTCGTCGGAGGGACGACGCGGCTGCTGGGCCGGCGCGGCGACTTCTACCGCGTCGCCGGCCACCGTATCTCCGAGATCGACGGCTTCAACCCGGCGACGGTCAAGCCGTTCGACGAGTTCGCCATGCTCGGGCCCGAGGACCCGGCGCGGGCCGCGGCCGACCTCGCGGCAACCGCGGGGTGCCCGGTCGCGGTGGTCGACGCCAACAACATCAACGTCGAGGTGCTGGGCACGAGCCCCGGGTTCCCGCTCGACGTGGCAACCGTGCGCGAGGTGCTGCTCGACAACCCGATGGGCCAGGGTGACGAGCGCACGCCGATCGTGATCGTGCGCGCGAAGCCGGTCGGGTGAGAGAGTGGGCCCATGAGCGACGCGACCCTCCCCCGCCGGTACGGCATCACCATCCCGTTCGACGGCATCCCGCTGCACGAGCACCGCGAGTGGATCGAGCTGCTCGCCGATCGCGGGTTCACCGACGTGTCCTGCGGCGAGGCGGGCGGGCCCGACGGGTTCACGCCGCTCGCGCTGACCGCGGCGTGGGCGCCCACGTTGCGGCTGTCCAACTCGATCATCCCGGTGTTCACGCGCGGGCCTGCCGTGCTCGCGCAGTCCATCGCCACGCTGTGCGACGCCGCGCCGGGACGGGTGGTGGTCGGGATCGGATCGTCGTCGAACGTGATCGTCGAGAGCTGGAACGGCATCCCGTTCGACCGCCCCTACTCGCGTGTGCGCGACACGATCCGGTTCCTGCGCGCCGCGCTCGCGGGCGAGAAGATCACGGAGAAGTACGACACGTTCACCGTCAATGGCTTCCGCCTGGAGCTCGTCCCCGCGGAACCGCCGCCCATCCTGGTGGCCGCGCTGCGCCAGAAGATGCTCCGCCTCGCCGGCACCGAGGGCGACGGCGTGGTGCTCAATTGGCTCTCGCCGGGCGACATGCCCCGGATCACCGCCGAGGTCGGGCCGGGCAAGGAGATCGTGTGCCGCACGTTCGTGGTCCCCACCGGGGACTTCGGTGTAGTGCGCCAGATCGCGACGCGGCACATGAACGCGTACCTGAACGTGCCGGTGTACCGCGCGTTCCAGGAGTGGCTCGGCCGCACCGAGGTGCTCACGCCGATGTGGGACGCGTGGGCCGCGGGTGACCGCAAGAAGGCGACCGAGGTGATCCCCGACGAGCTGATCGACGAGCTCATCATCTGGGGTGACGAGTCCCGCATCCGCGCGGGAATGGACCGCTACATCGAGGCCGGCGTGACCACGCCGACGCCCAAGGTCCTCGTCCCCGGGCCCGACGCGGCGCGGCGCGCGATCGACGCGCTCGGGCCGGCGTAGCGGCGCGCTAGCGAGTCCCCGCGACGCGGAGCGCGTCGAGCACCGCGACGTCGCCGAACACCTCGAGCGCGTCGACCGGGCCGCGTCCCCACAGGTAGAGGTCGAGGTCGGACGCGGTGCCGCGGGCGGCGACGTCGCCCTTGGCGTGCACGGGCTCGACCGCGATCCCGTCGGGTGTGCGGGTCACGAGCCACTCGCCGTCGACGTCGGTGCAGTGGAGGTGCACGGTCTCCCCATTGCCGCCGCCGGCGCGCGCTCCCCGCCGTGCCAGGAGCGCGAGCCACTCGTCGATGCCGTCGGCGGCGAGCGCGCCCCCGAGCGGCTCTGCGGTTCCCGCGGCACCCTGCGCGTCCCACCGGTGCACCGCGGTCTCCTGGGCCTGACGGCGGAGCCAGAACGCGACGGTGCCGTCGAGCCCGAAGGTCCACAGCGGTGTGGCCGGGTCGGCAGCTTCGAGCACCGCGACGAGCACGACGGCGCCGTCGCGGAACCACGGCAGGAGCTCGGCGTCGGCGATCGCGGGCGGGTCGCCGAACGGCAACCGTTCCTGGGCCGCGGTGCGCACGATCTCGGCCGCCCAGCGGTGCACGTTGCCGACGTGCACGACGAGGTCCTTCATCGTCCACCCCGGGCACGACTCGACGTCGGTGTCGAGCCCGACCGCCTCGGCCGCGGCCGCGAGCCGATCGGACTCGGCGCGGACCGTCTCGGTGTATTCGTGCTGCTCCACGCCGGGAGACTAGGCCGACACCGGTCGGAGCAGGTCGGGGTCGTTGTTCTCGGGCTTGTTGACCCGGGGGCTCACCGCGTACAGCTCGAGCCAGTCCTCGGGAGCCGGGCGCAGCATGGCGAGGAGGACGTCGGCGTCGTGGACTGCCGGATCGAGCCAGGCGTCCCACGCGCCGGGATCGAGCATCGCCGGCATGCGGTCGTGGATCGGCGCGAGCAGCGCATTGGCGGCGGTGGTGACGATCGCGCACGTGCGCAGCCAGGCGCCGGGTGCGTCGCGGTCGGCGACCGTTTCGTCGCGCCAGATCTCCCAGAGCCCTGCGAACGCCATCGGCTCGCGGTCGCGTCGGCGCACCAGGTACGGCTGGCGCACCGGTCGGCGTCGCGGCGCGCCGGGATCGTTCTCCTTCGCCGTCCACTCGTAGAACGCGTCGGCGGGCACGATGCAGCGCCGCCGGGCGAACGCGGTCTTGTACGAGCCCGCGGTGGCCACGGTCTCCGCACGCGCGTTGATCCTGCGGTCGCCGACTCCGGGGTCCTTCGCCCACGACGGCACCAGCCCCCACCGCACGAGTGACACGGCGCGCGACGCGGTCCGGGGCCGGTCGCGCACGATCGGCACCAGCGCTCGCGGCGTGACGTTGTAGTCCGGCTCGTGCGCCTCGAAGTCGACCTCGGTCGCCCCGAACCGCTCGGCGAGGAGCTGCGGAGACGACGCCACCACGTAGCGTCCGCACACGGGTCCAGTTCTATCCGAGCGAACCGGGCCCCGCGCGATTCATTGTCGGATTCGCGTCCTCTGCGAGCGCGGAGATGACAATGAATCGCGATCGGGCGGCTGGCGGTCGGCTCGAGCGGATCAGGCGTGGGGGCGCGGGCGGTCGGAGAGCCGGTAGACGAACCGCAGCCCCGACCAGGTGCCGTCGATGGCGGCGACCTTGTTGTCGACGAGCCCGCACGCGAGGCCGACCTGCTGGACCCGCTCGAAGGCGAGATCGGTCGCCACCCCGGAGGTCTTCTTCGGCCACGCGACCCACAGGCCGCCATCGGGCTCGAGCGCCCGGGCGATACCCGGGAAACGGCGGGCGAGCTCGGCGTGGCGCGTCACGAAGAAGAGCACGACGTCGAGGCGGCCCCGGGCCTGGGCCCGCAGCCGGACGTGGGGCGGAAGGCTTCCGAGGGTCCGCTCGAACCCGGCGGGTGCCGACACGAGCGCCACCCGCGCACCCGGTTTGATCCCGAGCTTGCGCGGCAACGGCGTACCCGAGTAGCCGGCGCTCGTCACGCGGCTCGCCCTCCACTGTGTTCGTCCACGCGCGCCTGCTCCCGGGATCGACGCCCTCGCGCCAAAGGCGCCACCATTCATCGCGGGAGCGGCGGTGTCAACCAGCCCGTGGCAGGCCCGTCTCCCGTCGCCCCATTTCCCGACCTTTTCACTCCGCTTTTCGCCGCGCCGCGACTATGGTCCACAGCACGCAGTCGGCGGCGCGACGCACGTCGCCGGCAACGACGAAAGCAGCATCAGAGGAGGCACGAGCATGCCGGTTCGCCTGGGCGACGACGCCCCCAACTTCACCGCAGAGACCACCGAGGGCACCATCAACCTGTACGACTACCTCGGGGACGGCTGGGGGATGCTGTTCTCGCATCCGAAGGACTTCACGCCGGTGTGCACCACCGAGCTCGGCGCCTTTGCCAAGCGCAAGGGCGACTTCGACCAGCGCGGGGTCAAGCTGATCGGCGTGAGCGTCGACCCACTCGACTCGCACCGGGGCTGGGCCTCGGACATCGAGGAGACGCAGGGCGCGGCGCTCAACTACCCGCTGATCGCCGACCCCGAGCGCAAGGTCGCCGACCTCTACGACATGATCCACCCGAACGCCAACGACACCCTCACGGTGCGCTCGGTGTTCATCAACGGCCCGGACAAGAAGGTGAAGCTCATCATCACCTACCCGGCGAGCACCGGCCGCAACGTCGACGAGCTCCTCCGGGTGATCGACTCGCTCCAGCTCACCGCCAACTACCAGGTCGCCACCCCGGTGAACTGGTCGCAGGGCGAGGACGTCATCATCGTCCCCGCGGTCTCCGACGAGGATGCCAAGGGCAAGTTCCCGAAGGGCTGGAAGACGCTCAAGCCGTACCTCCGGGTCACCCCGCAGCCCGACAAGTAGCCGATCGCCCACTGTTCACGCGGCCGTCGGGAGACGGTCGCGTGGACGTGACCGGCCGGAAACGTCCGGCGACCACACTCGGGGGGACCGACCAGCAACGGGGGGAGACGGAGGCATGCACCGATGCTGCAACGCACCCCCCACCCCGATCCCCTCGCCCGCGTCCCGCTCTTCGAGGGGCTGACGCGCCGGGAGCTCGCGCTCGCGGCGCAACTCTCCACCCTGGTGGAACTTCCGGCCGGTCGCGTCCTGGCATGGGAAGGCGATGTCGGCGCCGAGTTCTTCGTGGTGCTCGACGGTGCGGTCGACGTGATCCAGCGCGGGAACGTCGTCGCGACGCGGGGGCCGGGCTCGCCGCTCGGCGAGATCGCCCTGCTCGGCGAGCGGCCGCGCACCGCCACGCTGGTGGCGAGCGCACCATTGCGCGCGGTCGTGGCCAACGCCCGCGAGTTTCGCGGGATCGTCGACGCGCTCCCGCAGGTGGAGGCGCGCCTCCAGGCCACGATGGCGCAACGACTGGCGGCATGAGACGGGCCCCGGCCGTCCGAACCGGGGCTCGCTGGCGGCGGCGGCACCGATTCCCGCCGCTCCGGCCGTTCGGTCACGCGCCGCTCACGTGGCCCCACACCTAGAGGTACTGGGTGGGCTCCACGGGCGTGCCGTTGACGCGCACCTCGAAGTGGAGATGGCACCCGGTGGACTTCCCGGTCGACCCCACGTAGCCGATCACCTGCCCCTGGCTCACGGTCTGGCCCTGCGTGACCGCGATCGACGACTGGTGGCCGTAGAGCGTGGCGAGCCCCCCACCGTGGTTGATGATGGTCATGTTCCCGTAGCCGCCGCTCTGCGATTCGGACAGCGTCTCGAACACGACCCCGGTGCCGGCCGCCTTGATCGGCGTGCCACAGGACGCCCCGAAGTCGACCCCGGTGTGGAACTCGCTCCCGCCGGTGACGGGATCGGTCCGTTCGCCGAACGGGCTGGTGATGGGCGCGCTCACCGGGCGGATGAACCGTCCACTCCCGAGCGGCGCGATCCCGGCCGCGCTCCGCAGGCTGGCGGCGATGCGGTCCGACTCGGCGCTCAGGTCGGCTTCGAGCGCGTCCTGCTGCGACTGCAGACCGGCGACGAGGTCGTGGGTCTGCTGCTCGGTGGACGCGACCTCCGACTGGGACGCCGCAGCCTGGGCCTGGAGCGCGTCGAGCTGTGCCTTCTCGCTGGCCGCCGCGTCGCGGGCGTCGTCGGCTGCCTTCTGCTGGACCTCGACCTGGGCCTGCTGCTGCTGGAGCGCGTCCCGTAGGCGGGTGACCGTCGCGGCGTCCCCCTGCCGCCGGTCCGAGACGCGGCGTAGGTAGTGCTGGCCCTCGACGAACTCGCCCGATCCCGCAGCGCGGAACAGGGCGAGCATCTGGCTCGCATCGTGGTGCTGGTAGAGCTGGAGCGCGCTGTTCCGTATGTCGCGCTTGGCCTGCTGGAGCTGCTTGGTGGTCGCCGCGACCTTCGCCTGGAGGTCGGCGGCGGCGGCGGCGAGCCGGTCGGCGTCCGCCTGCGCGGACGCGAGCTGGTCGGCGGCGGCGGCGACGCGGGCGTCGATCGCAGCGAGCGCGGAGTCCTGAGCCTGCTTCTTGCTCTGGAGGTTGGCGAGCTGGCTGCGGGCGGCCGCTTCCGCCGACGAGGTCTCGTCGAGCTGGTGCTGGAGCTGGCACTGCTTCGTGCTGCTGCACTGCTGTGCGGACCCGGGAGGGGCGGCGGTCACCAGCCCTGCGCCGGCCAACGCCGCGGCCGCGAGGAGGTAGTGAGCACACCTCCGCATGCGCGCATCGTACGCAACACTGCCCACATGAGCAACACGGACCACAGCAGCCCCAGAAGTCGGCCTCCAGGCTGGTTGTCGGCAGCCACCCGGCCCGGCCTGAGCGCCGCGGCGGGACCAGAGGCCGTCCGCAGGCGAGCGCAGCGAGGCGGAGGCGGCACCGAGCGAGCGACCGGGAGGCGGGTATCCCGCCGAGCAGCGAGCGAGGCAGAGATCAGGTGCGGAGGAAACGGCGGAGGCCGACGGCGGCGCCGAGGCTGCCGATCAGGATCCCGCCGAGCAGCACCACGAAGGCGATGAGGCTGGCGTCGCCGGTGGTCACGTAGAAGTCGCCGAAGAAGCTGTTGGGGTCGTTGAAGGCCTGGTCGAAGCCGAAGTGCTTGAGCGAGATCACCGCGAGCACCGCCAGGCCCGCGCCGACCAGACCCTGCACCATCCCCTCGGCGAGGAACGGGATCCTCACGAACCAGTTCGACGCGCCGACGAGCTTCATCACCTCGATCTCGCGCCGGCGCGCGTAAGTGGCGAGGCGGATGGTGTTCACGATGAGGAAGAGCGACGACGCCAGGAGCACGAGCGAGATCACGATGAAGATCCAGCGCACCTTGTTGGTGACGTCGATGAGGCCCTTGAGCGCCTCACCGGGAGTCGTCACCTCCTCGACGCCCTGCTGCGTGCTGAACTGACTCTTCACCGTGTCGGTGAGCTCCGCGCGGGTCGGCGCGACGCGGAACGACTCGGGGAGGTCGGCCGCCGTGATGCTGTTCACCAGGTCGGGCTGCCGGTGGAAGATGCGCTTGAACTCGGCGTACGCATCCTGCTTGTTCAGGTAATGGTACGACTTGACGTTGCCGCCTGGTTTCTCGGCCGCGTCGAGGTTCTTCCTGACTGCGTCGACCTCTTCGCGTGTGGCCTTCACGGTCATGAAGATCTCGAGCGTCACCCCGCCCTTGATCTTCTCGGTGCCGTGGTCGACCCACTTCGACAGCATCAGGATGCCGCCGAACAGCGACAGCGACACGGCGACGGTCGCGATGCCCGCCACCGTCATCAGGACGTTGCGACGCAGCGAGACCAACGTCTCGCGCGAGAAGTACGAGATGCGCGTCCACATGGAGCTGGTTCAGCCTCCGACGCCGTAGACGCCGCGTGCCTGGTCGCGCACGAGGCTTCCGTGGTCGAGCTCGATGACGCGTCGGCGCATGGCGTCGACGATGCGCTGGTCGTGCGTGGCCATGACGACGGTGGTGCCCGTGCGGTTGATCCGGTCGAGGATGCGCATGATGCCCACCGTGGTCGCCGGGTCGAGGTTGCCCGTTGGCTCGTCGGCGAGGACGATCAGCGGCCGGTTGACGAACGCGCGGGCGATGGACACCCGCTGCTGTTCGCCACCCGACAGCTCCGAGGGGAACCGCGCCGCCTTCTTCGCGAGGCCGACGAGGTCGAGCACCTGCGGGACCTGGGTGCGCACCACGTGCCGGGGACGGCCGATGACTTCCATGGCGAAGGCCACGTTCTCGTAGACGGTCTTGGTCGGGAGGAGCTTGAAGTCCTGGAAGACGCAGCCGATGTTGCGCCGGAGCTGGGGAACCCGCCAGTGGCTGAGCTGGGAGATGTCGCGTCCGGCCACCACGATGCGGCCCTTGGTGGCCTGCTCCTCCCGGAGCAGCAGGCGGAGGAAGGTGGACTTCCCCGATCCCGACGGCCCGACGAGGAAGACGAATTCACCTTTTTGCACGTCCGCGGTCACGTCGCGAAGCGCGGCGACCTCGCCCTTGTAGATCTTGGAGACGTTCTCGAAGGTGATCATGGCGCAGGGGATGACCGCGATCAGCGCGCGGCCAGCGGTGAGGGTAGCAGGGGGTTGTGCCCGATGGGTGTCTCCACCCGTGCGGACGTGCTTCGAGGCTACGCGCGCGTGCCGCGATGCGGGGAACTCAGCTCCTCGCGTGCTGACGACGCCACTGCAGCGTGGACTCGATGAAGCCGTCGAGGTCGCCGTCGAGCACCGCCTGGACGTTGCCGGTCTCGTAACGCGTGCGCTCGTCCTTCACGAGCTGGTACGGGTGCAGCGTGTACGTGCGGATCTGATTGCCGAACGCCACGTCGCGCTTCTCGCCCGACAATGCCTCGAGCTCCGCGGTGCGTTCCTGGCGCATCCGCTCCGCCAGCCGAGCGGCGAGGATCTGCATCGCACGCGCCTTGTTCTGGGTCTGCGAGCGCTCGTTCTGTACCGCGACGACGACCCCGGTGGGCAAATGCGTGATGCGCACCGCGGAGTCGGTGACGTTGACGTGCTGGCCGCCGGCTCCCGACGAGCGGTACGTGTCGATGCGCAGGTCGTTCTGGTCGATCTCGGGCTCCTCCGCCGCGTCGAGCGCAGGCACCACGTCGAACGACGCAAACGCGGTCTGGCGGCGTGCGTTGGCGTCGAACGGGGAGATGCGGATGAGACGGTGCACGCCGCGCTCGCCGGTGAGCAGCCCGTACGCGTAGCGGCCGGCAACCGTGAACGTCGCGGAGCCGATCCCGGCCTCGGTACCCGGTGACACTTCGTCGAGGGTCACCTTGAAGCCGCGCCGCTCGGCCCAGCGCAGGTACATGCGCAGCAACATGTTGGTCCAGTCCTGCGCGTCGGTGCCTCCGGCACCGGAGTTCACGGTGCAGATCGCGTCGCGATCGTCGTGCTCGCCCGTGAAGAGCGCGCGCAGCTCCAGACCGTCGAGCTCGGACGCGAGCGCGTCGATGCCGGACGCGATCTCGGGCTCGAATGACTCGTCACCCTCCTCGCGCGCGAGTTCCGCGAGCGTCTCCAGATCCGAGACGGTGCCGGAGAGGCGTTCGACCAGGTCGACGTCGTCGCGGAGCCGCGCCAGCTCGGTGGTGACCTTCCGGGCCGCATCGGGGTCGTCCCACAGCCCGGGCCGGCTCGCCTCCGACTCCAGCTCGCCGATCCGCTGCGTCGCAGCGTCGACGCCGAGGTAGGCGTGCGCGCCTTCGGTGCGGCGGCGGAGCTCGGCGAGGTCGGGCGTGAAGTCGCGCATGGTGAAGGGGGTCTCGGCGGCGGGGTTGCCTCAGCGGCCGGCGCGGCCGTGGCAGAGCTTGTACTTCTTGCCGCTGCCGCACCAACAGGGCTCGTTGCGCCCCGGCGTCTTCTCGACCCGCACCGGGGTCTGCGCGGCCTCGGCGCCGTTGGGCGCGACCGGCTCGGCGGCCCCGGCGTCGAGCTCGGAGTAGAGCTCTTCCTCGGTCATGGTCGCGGCAGTGGCCCGGAGCGCGCTCGCGCCCTGCACCGGATCCTCTGCCGCGGTGTAGCGCACGCCGCTGAGCGACGGCGACTGGGGCTGCTCCTGCAGCGCGACCTCGACGTGGAGGATGTACGAGACGAAGCTGTCCTGGATCTGGCCCATCATGGCCTCGAACATGTCGAAGCCCTCGCGTTGCCACTCGGAGAGCGGATCCCGCTGGCCCATGGCGCGCAGGTTGATGCCCTCGCGGAGATAGTCCATCTCGTAGAGGTGCTCCCGCCAGTGCTGGTCGATCATAGAGAGCATGACGCGCCGTTCCACCTCGCGGAGGTTCTCGGCGCCGATCTTGGCTTCCTTGGCCCCGTACTGTTCGAGCGCGTCGGCCGCGTAGAGCTCGGTGACCGCGTCGCGGTGCGTGCAGTCTGCGACCTGCTCGGCCGTGACCGTTGTGGGGAAGACGGTCTGCATCTCGCGCACGAGCTCCTCGACGTTCCACTCCTCGGGGAACTCGCCGGGGCAGCTCGCGACCACGACGCGGTCGATCGCGGCCTCGACCGCGTCGACCGTGTCGTCGCGCAGGTCGCCGCCCTCGAGGATCTGCTGGCGGCGCCGGTAGATCACCTTGCGCTGCTCGTTCATCACCTCGTCGTACTTGAGGACGTCCTTGCGGATCTCGAAGTTCCGGTCCTCCACCGTGCGCTGCGCGCGCTCGATCGCCCGGGTGACCATCTTCGCCTCGAGCGGCACGTCGTCGGGGAACGCCTTCCCCATCACCCAGTTCATGGCGCCGGTCGCGAAGAGCCGCATGAGGTCGTCCTCGAGCGACAGGTAGAAGCGGCTCTCACCCGGGTCGCCCTGGCGGCCGGAACGGCCGCGCAGCTGGTTGTCGATGCGCCGGCTCTCGTGGCGCTCGGTGCCGAGCACGTAGAGGCCACCGAGCTCGCGCACGCGCTCGCCATCGGCACGGCACTCGTCGCGGTAGCGCTCGACGAGCTCGGCGAACTTGTCGGGAGACTCCTCGACGGTGGATCCACCGGCGAGCAGCTCCTCGCGTGCGAGACCCTCCGGGTCGCCGCCGAGCAGGATGTCGACACCGCGGCCCGCCATGTTGGTGGCCACCGTGACTGCATGCGGGCGCCCCGCCTGGGCGACGATGTGGGCCTCCCGCTCGTGCTGCTTCGCGTTGAGCACCCGGTGTTCGATGCCACGCTTGTCGAGCAGGCGTGAGAGCAGCTCCGACTTCTCGACCGAGATGGTGCCGACCAGGACCGGCTGGCCGGCGTCGTGCCGCTCCGAGATGTCCTCGGCCACCGCCTCGAATTTGGCCGGCTCCGACTGGTAGATGAGGTCGGGCCGGTCGGCGCGGATCATCGGCATGTTGGTGGGAATGGTCACGACCTCGAGCCCGTAGGTGTGCGCGAACTCGCCCGCCTCGGTGTTGGCGGTACCGGTCATGCCGGCGAGCTTGTCGTACATGCGGAAGTAGTTCTGGAGCGTGATCGTGGCGAGGGTCTGGTTCTCCTCCTTGATGCGCACCCGTTCCTTGGCCTCGACGGCCTGGTGCAGGCCCTCGCTCCAGCGGCGACCCTCGAGGATGCGACCGGTGAACTCGTCGACGATCTTGACCTCGCCGCTCTGGACGACGTAGTCGACGTCGCGCTTGAACAGCTCCTTGGCGCGCAGTGCCGCCTGCAGCTGGTGGACGTAGTTCTGGTTGACGTGCTCGTAGAGGTTGGTGACCCCGAGCGCGTCCTCGACGCGCCCGATGCCCTCCTCGGTGGGGACGACGGTCTTCTTCGCCTCGTCGACCTCGTAGTCGCGATCGCGCTGGAGGCCCTTGACCACGGCCGCGAACTGGTTGTAGAGCACCTGCGCGTCATCGGCGCGTCCCGAGATGATCAGCGGGGTGCGCGCCTCGTCGATGAGGATCGAGTCGACCTCGTCGACGATCGCGAACGCGTGGCCCCGCTGCACCTGGTCCTCGCGCGAGACCGTCATGTTGTCGCGCAGGTAGTCGAAGCCGAACTCGTTGTTCGTCCCGTAGGTGACGTCCGCCTGGTAGGCGGTCCGCTTGAGCGCGTAGTCCTCGATCTGCGGGAGCACCACCCCGGTCTCGAGGCCGAGGAAGCCGTAGAGCCTCGACATCCACTCGGCATGGAAGCGCGCGAGGTAGTCGTTCACGGTGACGAGGTGCGCGCCCCGCCCCGCAAGCGCGTTGAGGTACAGGGGAAGGGTGGCGACGAGCGTCTTGCCTTCGCCCGTCTTCATCTCGGCGACCCAACCGAAGTGGAGCGCGGCGCCGCCCATGATCTGCACGTCGAAGTGGCGCTGGCCGAGCGTGCGCACCCCCGCCTCGCGGACGGCCGCGAAGGCCTCCGGCAGGATGTCGTCGAGGAGGTCGGCCCGGGCGGAATCGTCGTCGCGCACCCGGTCGAGCTGCTCCCGCCACGCGGTGGTGAGGGCGCGCAGCTCGTCGTCGGAGCGGCGCTGCATCTCGGGCTCGAACGCGCCCACGACGGGCGCGATCCCCTCCAGCATCTTCAGCTTGCGGCCCTCGCCGGCGTGGAGGAGCTTGTCGAACAGGCCCATAGACCCCGCAAGTGTACCGGGGGCTCCCTCCGCTCCGGCCCCGCTCCCGCACGCGCGAGGCGTGACTACGCAGTTGCGTCGATGAGACCGAGGGCGCCGTCGTGGCGCCGGTAGAGCAGCGCCGCGTGACCGGTCTCGGTGTTGGTGAAGAGGAAGAACGCGTGGCCGAGCAGGTCCATCTGGAGCACGGCCTCGTCGGTGGTCATGGGCTTGGCGGCGAACCGCTTGCGCTTCACGATCTGGGACTCGAGCCCGTCGTCCTCGTCGTCGAGGTCGCCGCCGACGGGACCACCGTGGCCGTTGCGACGCGGGTGCGAGCGGGCGACCCGCTTGTCCTTGATCCGGCCCACCTGGTGCTCGACCTTGGCGACCACGAGGTCGAGCGCCGCGACCGGCTCGGTCGCCGCCGCGCGCGCCTTCACGAGGTGGCGCGTCAGGTGCACGGTGATCTCGCACACCTGACGGTCGTGGACACGCGGGTTCCGGAGCTCGGAGAACTCCACCTCCACCCGGCGCGCGTCGTGCGCGAAGCGAGCAATGCGGACGACCTTCTCGGAGGTGAGATCCTTCAGGCGCGTGGACACCGCGCGGTTCTTGCCTCGGACCACGACGTCGAGATCCACGTCGTCCATCGCAACCCTCTACGAGTCGGCGCCCTCAGCCGAGTATACGCACGACCCGATCGGTCCGTCCCCCGGCGCGGGCGTGCGGGCGGCGGTGACCGCCACGACGCACCGCGCGCCCGTGGCCCGCAGCGCGCGCGCCGCGGCTGCCAGCGTCGCGCCCGTCGTCGCGACATCGTCGACGAGCACCACCGCCCCCGGCACCCCTTGCCGTGCGGTGAAGCCCGGACCGACACGCCGGGCCGCGCCGACCAGCCCGGTCTGCGGCGGACCGGGTAATCGTTCGAGGAGAGCCGCCGCCGGCACATGCAGCCGTCGCGCCACTGCCCGCGCCAACAGCTCGGCGGCGTCGAACCCGCGCCGGCGCCGACGCTCGGCCGTGGTCGGCGCCCACACCGCCGCATCCACCTCCGCGAGGCCCGCATCCGTGGCGGCCGCGACCATGCGTCCCGCCAGCCAGGGCACCACCGCCCGTACGTTCCGGTACTTCACCCGCGCAACCACCTCCCGCGCCACGCCCTCGTACGCGAACGCCGCCGCCCATGCGTCGATCCCGTCGGGCGGCCCCACGCGCGGCGGCGCCCGCAGCTCTGCCGCGCACTCCGGACACACGGGCCGCCCCGACGCCCGCCCACACCCCGGGCACACCAACGGGAACACGAACTCCAGCACCCCCGCACCCTACGAACCCCCTACGACACCCACCCCGACCACCCCGCGGACCGACGCCGGTCTCGGTTGCGGACGCTCACGCCCGTCCGTCGAGCGTGTGGACGGTCCCCTCGGTTCCCCGCAGTTGCGCCCGTCGGTCGAGCCCCGGCTCGAAGAGCCACGCCGAGCGGAGCGAGGCGTGCAGGGGCTCGACCGAGCGAAGGGCGCAGCGGGGAACCGCAAGCGGGCCGGCCACACGCGGCCCGCGAACCGCCGCGAGCGCGCAAGGCAGGACATGCAGCCGTTCGGAAAGGCACAACGAAGCTCCAAGAAAGCGTCGCGCGGGTCAAGGACGGAAGCGGACGCCGTCGATCAACCATGCACACGCCGTTGCCGGAGTCCGACACCAGGGAGGCCCGTATGGAACTGCTCGTCAGCTGGGCTCGCAGCACCGTCACCAGGACCGAGCGGGCGCTGTCACACGCCGACGACTACTTCGACAAGATTCTCGTCGGCGTCCTCGCGATCCTCGCGGTCGCGATCGGCCTGCTGTTCCTGCAGTAGCCCGTCAGTAGCGGTAGTAGTCGGGCTTGTACGGGCCGTCGACGGGCACGCCCAGGTAGCTCGCCTGGTCCTCGGTGAGGCGGGTGAGCTTCACGCCGAGCTTGTCGAGGTGCAACCGGGCCACCTCCTCGTCGAGGTGCTTCGGCAGCGTGTACACCTTGCGCTCGTAGAAGTCGCGGTGGCCGAACAGCTCGATCTGCGCCATCACCTGGTTGGTGAAGCTGTTCGACATCACGAAGCTCGGGTGCCCGGTGGCGCAGCCGAGGTTCAGGAGCCGGCCCTCGGCCAGCACGATGATCGAGTGCGCAGGCCGGCCCGAACCGGCCGGGAAGATCCACTCGTCCACCTGTGGCTTCACGTTGACGCGCTCGACGCCCGGATACCGCGCGAGCCCGGCCATGTCGATCTCGGTGTCGAAGTGACCGATGTTGCCGACGATCGCGTTGTGCTTCATCCGCGCCATGTCGTCGACGGTGATGACATTGGCGTTGCCGGTGGCGGTCACGAACAGGTCGGCGGTCTCCACCACGTCCTGGACCGTGGTGACCTCGTACCCCTCCATCGCGGCCTGCAACGCGCAGATCGGGTCGATCTCGGTGATCACCACGCGCGCGCCCTGGCCCCGGAGCGACTGCGCGCACCCCTTGCCGACGTCGCCGTAGCCGCAGACCACCGCCACCTTGCCCGCGAGCATCACGTCGGTGGCGCGACAGATGCCGTCGACGAGCGAGTGCCGGCACCCGTACAGGTTGTCGAACTTGCTCTTGGTCACGGAGTCGTTCACGTTGATCGCCGGGAACAGCAACGTGCCGGTGTCCTGCATCTGGTACAGGCGGTGGACGCCGGTCGTGGTCTCCTCGGTGACGCCGACGATGCCCTCGGCCATGCGGTGCCAACACTGCGGATCCTCGGTCAGCTGAGCGCCCAGCACACCGAGCACGACCGCGAGCTCGTCGTTGTCGGCGGTGGACGGATCCGGCACCGCGTGCGCGCGCTCGTACTCGACACCCTTGTGGACCAGGAGCGTGGCATCGCCGCCGTCGTCGAGGATCATGTTGGGCCCCGCCTCGTTGGGCCACGTGAGCGCCCGCTGCGTGCACCACCAGTACTCCTCGAGCGTCTCGCCCTTCCAGGCGAACACCGGGATGCCGGCGGCCGCGATCGCCGCCGCCGCGTGGTCCTGGGTGGAGAAGATGTTGCAGCTCGCCCACCGCACCTGCGCGCCGAGGGCGACGAGGGTCTCGATGAGCACGGCGGTCTGGATCGTCATGTGCAGGGAGCCGGTGATGCGGCCGCCGGCGAGCGGCCGGTCGGCGGCGTAGCGCTCGCGTAGGGCCATCAGGCCCGGCATCTCGACCTCGGCGAGCTCGATCTCCTTGCGGCCGAAGTCGGCGAGGCCGAGGTCGGCGACCTTGAAGTCGGTGAACGTCGTGGACGCGGGAGAGCTGGTCGTGGTCATGGTTGACTCCTCGTCGACGATGGCGCGGCGCGCGCCAACCTGCTGATTGAGGAGCCGGCCCGGATCACCGGATGACAGCGCAGGCATGACGCCGATCGCCCGACCTGCCGTCAGGCTACCGCAGCCGGGCTCGTGGTTCCGCCCCGTTCAGGCGGACAGCGCGCGCTTGATCTCGCGGACGGCGTCGATGGGCCCCGGGTCGACGTCGTTGGCGAGCGCGACGTAGTAGCTGGTCCAGTCGCCGACGTAGATGAGGTCCAGGAGCTGCGCGAGGCGCCCCTCCCCCTCCGCCTCGACCCGCAGCACCTGGTGGAGCGCCTCCGAGATCAGATCGCGCGTGGCGGCGGCGCGCTTCTCGAGTGCAGCGTGCTCGAGGCCGTGCGAGAGCTCGACGAGCGTGAAGATCTGCCGGGTGACGTCGCCGTGCTGGCCCCAGCCGACGATCTCGTTGTGGTCGAGCTCGGGGTAGACGTTCCAGAACGCAGGCGCCTTGGCGTTCTCGTTCATCGACTGCTTCCACCGCAGGGCGGCGACGCCGCCGAGCCCGCCGACGCCGTAGACGATCGGGATCGTGCGGTCGATCCTGCGGGCGAGCTCGCGCGCGGGGTTGGTGGCCGGGTCGGCATCGGGGCGACACTGGTCGCGACGGCGCGCGAGCTGTTGCTGGGCGCGGAGCAGGCCGGCGTGTGCCTCGGGGAGCATGCCCATCCGGAACAGCACGACGCACACGGGTGCGACGATGGCACCGAGCGCGAGGCGGGGCATGGGGATGTCGTCGGGGCACTCGATGTGGAGCCGGCCGCGCTCCCGGCCGAGCCTCGCGAGCTCGCCGCCGCAGGACACGGTGACGAGCGTGGCGCCGCTGGCGAGCGCACCGCGTGCCATTTCGACCGTCTCCTCGGTGTCGCCCGAGTACGAGAGCGCGAACGCGAGCGTGCGGTGCCCGACGAACGCGGGCGTGCGGTAGTGCTTCATCACGACGAGCGGCAGCGGCAGGGTTGCGGTGCCCACGGCCTGGACGATGTCGCCGGCGATGCCGGAGCCGCCCATCCCGAGCATCACCACGTTGTCGAACCCAGCCGGGTCGGGGAGCGCGGACGACGGGATCCGCCCCGCCTGCTCGTGCGCCCGCGCGAGCTGCTCGGGCAGCGAGCACAACGCCTCTGCGACACCGATGGTGTCGGTCACGTGGCGCTCGCGTCCCAGGTGGGCGCGATGCCCTCCCGCTCGGCCTTCGCGAGCAGCCGGGCGTGCTCGGCGTCGTCGACCGACTCCGCCTCGTCGATCAGCATGATCGGGATGTCGTCCTTCACCGCATACCGCCGGTGCAGACGCGGGTTGTAGAGCGACGACTCGTCGGCGAAGTACAGCAACGGGCCCTTGTCCTCGGGGCAGCCGAGGATCTCGAGCAGTGCGGGATCGAGCGTCATGGTCGGGGTCCCCTCCGGGCGTCAGGTACCGCGCACGATCGAGAGCACCTCGGCGGTGTGCTCGTCGCACGACGCGCGGGTCGCGGCTTCGAGGTTGAGGCGCAACAGCGGCTCGGTGTTGCTCGGGCGCAGGTTGAACCACCAGTCGCCCAGGTCGACGGTGAGGCCGTCGAGGCGGTCCTGGGACGCCGACCGGTACGCGGCGGCCACCTGCTCGATGACCGCGGCGGGGTCGGGGACCGGCGTGTTGATCTCGCCCGATGCCGCGTACCGCTCGTACGGCTTGCGCAGCTCCGAGAGCGGCAAGCCCGACTTGGAGAGCTGCTCGAGCACCTTGAGCGCGGCGATGATGCCCGAGTCGGCCCGGAAGTTGTCGCGGAAGTAGTAGTGCGCGGAGTGCTCGCCGCCGAACACGGCACCGGTCTCGGCCATCACCTGCTTCATGAACGAGTGGCCGACTCGCGACCGCACCGGCGTGCCGCCGTGCTCGCGGATCACCTCGGGCACCGCGCGCGAGCAGATCAGGTTGTGGACCACGGCCTCACCGGGATGGGCGTCGAGGATCGACGCCGCGAGGATCGCGGTGGTCGTCGATCCCGACACCGGCTGCGCGTCGTTGTCGACGAGCACCACGCGGTCGGCGTCGCCGTCGAACGCGAGCCCGAGCGCGGCGTCGCGATCGAGCACGGCACGCTGGAGGTCCTTGAGGTTGTCGGCCTGGGTCGGGTCGGCCGGATGGTTCGGGAACGTGCCGTCGAGCTCCCCGAAGAGGACCGTGAGCTCGAACGGGAGGCCCGAGAGCACCGCGGGGACGATGAGCCCGCCGACACCGTTGGCGGTGTCGGCCACGACCCGCAACGGCGCGAGTGCCTCGAGGTCGACGAACGAACGCACGTGGGCGACGAAGGCCGGCAGCAGGTCGACGCGTTCGGTGCGACCGGGATCTTCGGCGCGCTCGAGCATCCCCGCCCGGACGATGGCCTTGATCTCGCCGAGCCCGGTCTCCTCGCCGATGGGGAGCGCGCCGGCGCGGCACAGCTTGATGCCGTTGTACTGGGCCGGGTTGTGGCTGGCGGTGAACATCGCGGCCGGCTCGTCGAGCCGTCCCGCGGCGAAGTAGCAGAGGTCGGTCGAGGCGAGGCCGAGCTCGACCACGTCCGCCCCGGCCATCGTTGCGCCCTCCCGGAAGGCGGCGACGAGGGGGACGGACGACGGGCGGGCGTCGTGACCGACGAGCACCCGGGCGGCCCCGGTGAAGGCCACGAAGGCGTTGCCCACCTTCCTCGCCGTGGCCTCGTCGACCTCGTCGGGGTAGACGCCACGGATGTCGTAGGCCTTGAAGATGGTGTCGAGAACGTCGTGCGCCACTGGGGGCCTCTCGGCGGCTTCAGCTCCCGACTTCGGGGCGGGATCGGACGGGAAAGCGTACCGGGCGGCGGCGGCGCCGCCCACCGGTGTTCCCTACCCCGTCGCCGGCTCCCGGGTCACCTTCGTCCTCGCCGGCGGGGTCGGGTGATCCCGCCCGGGCGCGCCGGCCCCACCACACGAGCAGCCCCAGGCCCACGAACCCGAGCACGGTCGCGACGCGCCCGAGCCATTCGGCGGTGGTGGTGCCGTACACGAGCTCGACGTGATGGCTGGTCGGCACGACGACCATGAAGTCGGGAGTCGCCCGCCAGGGCCCCTTCGCCCCGCGGGCCTCCCAGTTCGGGAAGTAGGAGGTCTTCACGAGCACCGGCACACCCGTGCGCGACACGTCGAAGGAGACCGTGTCGTCGGTGCTGCGGATGTCGGTGACCTGCACCGGCTGTCGCCCCACGCGCGGCTCGCCGCGCGCCGCCTGCGGGGATGCGTGCTGCCAGCTCGACGGCCCGCCCGTGGTCAGCACGCGGTCGAGCGCGGCGGGGTCGTTGAACCACGGCACCGCGGTGCAGTCCCAGGCGTCGAACTCCGCGTCGGGCGTGCCCGGCGGCGAGGGGCTCGTGTCCTCGCACTTCCAGTTGGCGTCCGCGTGCATGCCGTCCACCACGACCGGCTGGCTCGACAGCGGGGACACGACCGGCGCGTCGGCGACCTCGTAGATGGTCCAGCCGTCGGGTGCCTTGTGATCGAGGTCGGGCACCGTGGCCACCGCTCGGAGCTCGGGGCTGGCATCGGCGCGCTGCTTCACCTCGGGGCTCGTCGCCGCGAAGTAGCGCACGCCCATCAGCTGGAGGTAGCGCACGCCGAGGTCGAAGTCGGCGAGGGTCCGGTAGGGAAGCCCACGCACGGGGTTCGACGGATGGAGCATGAGCGTCGCCGCCGCCATGAAGTGGTATGGAGTCGTGGCCGACGACTCGTAGTAGAGGCCCTCCATCGAGCTGATGCGGCCGTCGGTCCAGTAGGGGAGGAGCATGAGCGCGAGCGGCGTGCCGTACGCGCCGATGCCGTCGGTGCCCTCCCAGAGCAGACGCCCGGGCGGCAGCGACTTCGCGGTGTCGATGAACGCCTTGTACTCGGCGTACGACTTCGCGGTGGCGTCGGTGGTGCTGCCGCCCTGGTAGCCGGTGTAGTTGTACTTCGCCCAATAGGTCACGTACCCGCGCGTGTCGTTGATGCGCACCAGCGCGACGACCGCGAGCACCGTCGCGACCAGCCCGATGCTGACGGCCCTGACCCAAACTCTGCCTCGCTCGCTGCTCGGCGGGATACCCGCCTCGCTCACGCTCGCTCGGGGACGCCTCCGCTCGCTCCGCTCGCTGCGGACGTCCCCATCTCCATCGCCTCGCTCGCTGCTCGGCGGGATACCCGCCTCGCTCACGCTCGTCGCCGGCGCGAGCTCGGGGTCGGGATCGTGGGCGAGATCCTCGGTGCCGTAGCCGACCCAGGCGGCGAAGCGAGCCACGAACCGCACGATCTCGGCCGCGCCCACGCCGGCGACGAGATAGAGCGAGAGGTACCAGAACGGCAGCAGGCGCAGGTTCCAGGCCGGGGCCTTGCCGAGGACGGCGCGCAGACCCTCCCACCCGTAGAAGACGAGCCCAGCGGCCAGGCCGATGGCGACGAGGTCCCGGGTGCCACGTCGGCGGAACACGATCGCGGCCACGATCGCGACCACCACGAGCGGGAAGAGGAACCACATCTCGCTGAGGAACATCCAGTCGAGGTAGCTGGCGGCGCCGTTGAGGGTGGACCCGATCGGCTCGTAGCGCATGTCGGTCGTGTAGCCGAGCGTCGCGGCCAGCGGGAGCGCCCACACCGCCGTGAGGAGTCCCCCGACCGCCACGATGGCCGCCGCCCGGGTCGCGTTGCGCAGCGGTCGGTGCAGCAGCCAGAGCACCCCGCCCGCGTACACCGCGAAGACGCCGACGACGAGGTGGCTCATGACGGTCGCGGCGAACAGCACCGCGGGAACCCAGAGCGCGCCGCGCCGATCGAGCGCCATCGCGAACGTGCCGAGGAAGAGCAGCGCGAACGCGAGCGCGATCTCGAACGAGAACTCGCCCGCGAGCGTGCTCGTGATCGTCCCGCCCATGATCTGGTGGTCGAACCGCATGGTCGCGTCGCCGCCGTTCTTGAAGAACAGGAACGCGGTGGCGCCCACCGCCATGAGCGCGGGACCCGGCTGGCGCACCCGGAGGCCCCGGCCGAGCACGTACGCCCCCACGGGCAGGAGCACCGGTCCGAGCGCGGTGACGAGCTTGAACGCCACGTTGTACGGAAACACCACGCCGAGCACGACCGTGAACAGCGCCGGCAGTGGGAAGTAGAACTGCCCCGCGGGGAAACCGGCGTAGTAGTCGGGGCTCCATCCTGCGAGGCGCAGGTGCGGCAGGAGGTGGTCCCGCAGGTACGCGGGGAACCACACGTGCGCCCCGGTGTCGCCGCCGGCCGCGGTGGTGTCGAGGAAGAGCAGTCGGGGCTGCAGCTGCACGAAGACGTACACGCAGCACGCGACGACGATCGCGATCCCGATCCAGCGCTCGAGCCGGGCGGCCCACTCGACGGGCAGGCCGCCGGAGTCGTCGACGGGGAGATCGTCGGGCCGCGCGAACGTCTCCGGCTCGCGCGTCGTGACCATCACCCCAATATGCCAGTCGCCGCCTCCGTCACCGGCGCGAGGACGGGCCCGGCTCGCGGAGGCGAGCGGCTCGCCGCCGGCTCAGGCGCGTGCGAGGTCGAGGACGTGCGAGAGCGGCACCGTGCCGTCCGCGGTCGCCCACGACTGGGCCTCGCACCGACCGCAGCGCCGGAAGGTCACCTCGCGGTTGCCGACGGTCATGTGAATCTCGACGAGCACCGGCTTCGAACACCGGGAACAGTGCATCAGGAACCTCCCAATTGCTCCACGCAGGGCGAGGAATCGGAAAAGGTTCGGAAAAACTTGAGCCTGGTGTGACGCATGACACCTCGATCGCCTCAACCCGGACATTTGCCGCGCGAATGCCGCGCCGGGAGAAGATCAGAGGAAGAGCAGGAGGACGGTCAGGCTGTTGAAGCCGACGTGCAGCATCACCGAGCGCGAGAGGTCGCCCGTGCGGACGGCCTGGTACGCCGAGACCACGCCCAGCACCACGATCACGGGGAAGGCCACCAGCGTGCCGACCGAGGGGTCGCCGATCTCGTGCACGAGGCCGAACACCACCGCCGACCAGAACACCGCCAGCGCCGGCGACATGCGCCGGAGCATCGAGCGCAGGAGGGCCCCCCGGAACAGCAGCTCCTCGGTGAGGGGGGCGAGCACTCCCACCCCGAGGACGATGAACGGGATGGCGATGCCGTGGGCCTGCTCGGCGCTCTTGACCACCTCCTGCTTGGCTGCGTGCCCGTGGACCGCCACCAGGAGCGCGGTGGGGATCAGCGCGGCGAGCTGGAGCCCGAGCCCGCCGAAGAACCACCCGATGTCCTCCAGGCGCACGGTGAGGCCGAAATCGGCGCGCAGGGATCCGAGCCCCTTCGCCCGGGACGCCCACGCGAGGTACGCGATCGTCGCCGCCTCCTGGGCGACCAACGAGACGAGGAGGACCGTGGGGGTGAGGGTCGTCCCGTGCTGGACGAGCGCACCCGCGATGCCCCCCACCACCGCCCCGACGACGAACGCGATGAGGAAATCGCCGATGCCCCACCGCACCCGGGGCCGGGTCGATGGCGCCGGCTGCACGGATGGCACCCTACCGGGAACGTTGGCGCATCCCGGGTCGTTGGCACCTTCGAAGGGCCGTACCATGGTGCCCTGGACCCGTCGAGGAGCCCGGCCGAGTAATGAGCCGACGTCCGCCCGAACCATCCGATCTGCGCGACGACGAACCCGTTCGCGGCACGGGCGGGCCGGGCGGCAACGGGCGTCCCCCCACTCCCCCGCCCGGTTGGCGTCCCGGCTCGGGCCAGTCGGAGCGGCCCGACCAGGGCGAGCGCCGCCCGTCCTCGTCGTCGTCGCTGCGGTGGGTGCCCTGGATCGTGCTCGCGCTGATCGCCGCCGCGTTCCTCGTGAGCAGCCTCGCGAGCACCGGATCCGCCAAGAACGACCTCAGCTTCAGCCAGTTCCAGAAGGCGGTCGACGCGGGGCAGGTCAAGAGCATCGAATTCAACAAGTCGACCGGCACGATCAACGGCAAGTACAACTCGCCGCAGAACGGCAACACCGAGTTCACGAGCTCCGGCCCGAAGAACGACCTGCCGGCCGCGGTGCTCCGGGATCTCGACAAGCAGAACGTCGACGTGAAGTACGTCGACAACGGCAGCGACATCCTCGGGACGATCGTCGTGTGGGTGCTGCCGTTCGCGGTGCTCATCGGGCTGTTCGTGTACCTGAGCCGGCGCGCCCAGGGGCAGATGGGCGCGGTGATGAACATCGGGCGCAGCCGGGCGAAGGTGTACAACACCGAGAAGCCCAAGACGACGTTCGCCGACGTCGCCGGATACGGGCCGGTGAAGCTCGAGATCGCCGAGGTCGTCGACTTCCTGAAGAACCCGGGCAAGTTCAAGGAGATCGGCGCGCGCATCCCGAAGGGTGTGCTGCTCGTCGGCCCGCCCGGCACCGGCAAGACGCTCATCGCCCGCGCCGTCGCCGGTGAGGCCGGGGTGCCGTTCGTGTCGGTCACCGGCTCCGACTTCATGGAGATGTTCGTCGGCGTCGGCGC
>CAZDJK010000024.1:0-44240 GCA_964505725.1 uncultured Bifidobacteriaceae bacterium
GATCCGCGGCGACGCGCGCGACGGCGTGTACCGCTTTCGCGGGATCCCGTACGGCGGGACCACAGCGGGGCGCAACCGCTGGAAGGCTCCCGCGCCGCCGTCGCCCTGGAGCGGGGTGCGTGACGCAGTTGCCTTCGGGCCGGTGGGACTACCGCGCACCCGGGATGGACGGCATGGCCGGCGCGCGCCACGGCGGCGAGCTGGCGTTCGTGTTCAAGACCATCGGAATGACGAGCTCGGAGGGCTTCGCCGATGTGTCGCCCTTCGAAGGCGACCGGCCGCAGGACTACGCGATGCAGGACGTCGTGAGCGAAACGTGGGTGCGCTTCGCCCACCAGGGCGACCCCAACCACGACGCGATTCCGGCCTGGCCGTCGTACACGACGGACGACCGGCCGACGATGGTCTTCGACGACGAGGTGAGGCTCGTGCACGACCCCGACGCCCTCGTGCGCGTCGCGTACGAGCGGGTGCCGCCAGAACGCTGGATGTGAGCGGCCGTGGGCTGCGCGCGGGCGGACGTCAGCCGAGCGCGCGTGCGAGCACCGGCACGTCGGCGAGCGACCGGTAGAGGTCGTTCAGATGCGTGCACGACACCGGCCCGCGGCTCAGCGCCTTCACCGCGGTGCGGAGGTCGCCCGCGCGATGGCCGACGATGAGCTGCGCGCTGCCCGCCGCGTATGGGCAGTCGGAGGCGAACGGCAGCGTGCGTGGGGTCGCCTCCATCTCGAGTACCACGAACGTCTCGCCGTCGAGGACCGCGGTCACCGCATACTCGTGCACGACCCGCTCGGTGAGGTCGGGGTCGGTCGTGCTGTCGCGGAACATGGTGTCGACCATGACCCGGTCTCGGTCGCGCCACACGTCGAGCCGGCGGAGCCGGCGGCTCTGCCGGTGACCGAGCGGCGCCATGGCGTGCCACGCGAGCTCGTCGCCGGGCACCACGAGCTCGGGTGCGACGGCAGGGTCGGGGTCGAATGCCGACGCGGCACCCATCTCGACACTGCTCGCAGCGGCGCCACCGGCGCGCCAGCCTGCGCACACGTCGGTCTGGGTGAAGCGCGGCGCTGCGCCCTCGGGCATCGGCGGCCGGGGCGGGTCGGGCAACCCGAGCAGCACGCGCTCGCGCAACGCGCCGTAGCCACCGGGTGCCGGCGCGCCCGCGAGGTCGTCGACCAGCCAACCGAGCGGCGTGCCCGCGACACGCACCAGCAGGTCTTTGATCCCCGAGCGCATGGCGAAGCTCGCGTGCGCACCGACGAGGTCGGTGCAGCTCGGTGTGTCGGGTGACTGCTCGACCGACGCGAACCGGCCGTCGGAACCAATGGTGACCAGGAGTGACGCTTCGCCGACAACGGACGCGTCGCCGTCGGCCGCGGTGAGCAGGTCGCGCGCCCGGCCCTCGACCGACGACGCGCCGAGGAATGCGCCCTCGTTGCCCCGCGTGGCGTCGAGGTTGCTGGTTCGGCGCACCGACCTGGCGCGGCGGGACGGCGCCGCCTCCTGCACGGGGCCGGGCAACTCGTACGGATACGGTTCGACTGCAATCACGGGGCCAACGTAGCCATCCCCTGTGGCTCGAGGCGAGCCACCTGCCAGCGCTTCACGCGTTGCCCTCGAAGCTCATCGTCCACCCCTCGTGCTCATGGCACGCCCGGCTGGTCCGGCGAGCGATGCGCCCAGCGTGGCACACCTCACCACGCGATCACCCCGTCGGCGCGCAACCCCTCGATGGCGGCATCGTCGTAGCCGAGCTCCGTGAGGATGGCGCGCGTGTCAGCGCCGAGCACCGGAGGCGGCCCCGCGACGCGCGCCGGCGTGGCCGAGAAGTCGACCAGGAGGCCGGGCTGCTCGAGGCGTCCCCACACCGGATGGTCGAACGCGACCACCCGACCGCGCGCCACCGCGTCGGCGTCGTTCCAGAGGCGCGTCGCACCGTCGAGCTCCGACACCTCGCACGGCACGCCGGCGGCGTCGAGCGCGGCGAACCACTCGGCTGCCGAGCGCGCACGGAACACCGGCTCGAGCTCGGCCGCGAGCGCGTCACCGTTGCCGGCGCGCGACGATGCGTCCGCGAAGCGCGGATCGGAAGCCAGCGCTTCGAGACCGGTCGCCGTGCAGAGCGTCCCCCAGTGCTGCTCGTCGTCGGCCACGACGCACAGCCACCCGTCGGCGGTCTCGAAGAGACGGTGCAGCGGGCCGAGCCCCATCTGCCGCGCGTCGAGATGGGGGCGCGTCGAGAGCTCAGGCGGCCCCACGAACGCGTCCGACGCGAGGAACATGCCGGCGGTGAGGATGTCGGCGTCGATCTTGTGGCTGGTCGGTTCCTCGGCGCGGTCGCGCGCGAGCAGCGCTTCGAGCACTCCGACGATCGACAGCATGCCGGTAGCGGCGTCGCACATCCCGAATCGGTACCAGGTCGGGTGACCGCCGTTGGGCGTCGCACCCTGCTCGTACTCGTGGCCGCAGACCGCCTGGCCCATCTGGTCGACGCCGGGCCAGGTGGCCAGCGGGCCCGAGCTGCCGTACGCGGTGACGTGACAGAACACGATGCGCGGGTTCACGGCGCGGGCCTGCTCGTAGCCGAACCCGAGCCGCTCGGCCACGCCGGTGCGGAGGTTGTAGTGCAGCACGTCGGACAACGCGACGAGCTCGCGCGCGATGCGTTGGCCCGCTTCCGACTTGAGGTCGATCGCGATGCTGCGCTTGCCGCGCTGGCACGCCACCCATGTGGACTCGCCTGGATTGCCGACGCCGAGCCCGACGGGGTCCACCTTGATCACGTCGGCACCGAGGTCGCCGAGGATCATCGGTCCGAACGGCCCGGCCAGCGCGGTGCCGAAGTCGACCACCCGCAGCCCGGCGAGCGGCCCGCGCGCGGCAGGATCGGCGCCCGGTGCGGGCGCCGTCTCGCCCAGAGCGCGCAGCACCGCGGTCGACGAACGTAGCGACGCGGAGTGCTCGCCCACTGCCGGCGGCGGTGCGGGCGAGAAAGTGGGCGGGTCTGCGCTCGTGCGGAAGGCGCGGCCGAGCTGGCGCACCGGGCCGACGCCGGGCACGTCGACCACCGTGACCGCGCCGTTGTGGACGAGCTGCGGATGGTCGAGGGCCGCTTCCGCGGAGCCGACCGGCTGGCACGACACGTCGGCCGCTTGCAGCAGCGCCACCCATTCGTCGCGCGGCCGCTGCAAGTAGAGCTCTCGCACGGCGTCGAAATAGGCCCTGCGGTCGTCATAGTCGCCGAAGGCGGCCGCCATCATGTTGATCTCGCCCGGATCGCGCCCGAGGTGCGCGAGCGCGACCGGCACGCCCTGGGGCATCGGGTGGAACCACTCGCCGTCGGCCGCTTCGAAGCAGGGCGTCGGCGGCAGCTCCTTCACGCGCCACAGCTCGTGCAGCGGTGGCGTCGGCCGCTCGGCCCGCTTCCATACCTGGGTCATCCAGAGGAGGCCACCCTGCGCCAGCGACGTCTCCACCCCCTGGCCGCGCCCGGTGCGCTCGCGCGCGAGCAGCGCGGCGCGGATGCCCACCGACGCGAGCAGGGCCGCGCCGAAGCTCGGTAGCGGCGTGTGCAGGAACACCGGGCCCGGCCGCAGTCCCGGCTGCTCGTTCTGCATACCGAGGCGCGCCTGCACGAGACCGTCGTGAGCAGGCCGGTCGCGATCCGCGCCCGTGCGCCCGTACCCGGTGATCGAGCAGTACACGAGCGCGGGATTCACCGCGCGCAGCGTGGGCTCGTCGATGCCGAGGCGCGCGGTGACGCCGGGCGCGTAGCTTTCCACCAACACGTCGGCCTCGCGCAGGATGGCGACGAACGCGTCGGCGTCGTCCTTGGCGTACAGGTCGAGCACGACGCTGCGCTTGCCGCGGTCCCACACCGTGTATCCCGCCATCGATCGAGACGGATCTCCACCCGGCGGCTCCACCTTGACGACCGTCGCGCCGCGGTCGGCGAGCAGCATGGTGGTGACCGCACCCGCGATGCCCGACGAGAGGTCGACGACACCGAGCCCTTCCATCGGAAGCTCACCCATCAGAACGGCTTCTTGGTGAACCCGCCGTCGACGAGCATCGTCTGGCCGGTCACGAAGCTCGCCTGGTCGGAGCACAGGAAGAGCGCCATGTCGGCGAGGTCCTCCATGCGTCCGAGTCGCTTCACGAGCTGACCACCCACGAGCGCGTCCTCGATGCCCGCGCGCGCGGGGTCGTGCATCCACTCGACGGCCGCCTCCGAGTCGACCAGGCCGGGTGCGATGCCGTTGACGCGGATGCCGTCGGACGCGAGCTCGGCTGCGAGCGAGACCGTCAGCGCGTTGAGCGCGAGCTTCGATACGCCGTACGCGCCGCCGCCCATGTACGCGGCCATCGACGAGTGGTTCACGATCGCGCCGCCGCCGCGAGCAGCCATCGCCGCGCGGCAGGCGATCGAGCAGGTGAGGGCGCCCATCACGTTCACGTCGAGCACCCGGCGCCACTGCGGCAGCGCCTCACGCGTGAATGACGCCTGCGCGTGATGCAGGTGGACCCCTGCGTTGTTCACCAGGATGTCGATGCCGCCGAGCTGCGCCGCCGCCTCGGCGGCCATGCGCTCGGCGCCGTCGGCGTCGGTCACGTCCATCTCCACCGATATGGCGCGCGCGCCCAGGCCTTCGAGCTCGTTCACCACACGCTCGCCGGCGGCCGGATCGAGGTCGGCCACCGCCACCGCGGCGCCCTCCGCCGCGAAGCGACGGCCGTACGTCCGGCCGATGCCGGCGCCGCCGCCCGTGATCACCACGACCTTGCCCTCGAAGCGCCGGTCCACCCGCTCCCCCTTCCGATCGCCGGGCGCCGTGGCGGCGCCTCATGATGGTGCACCGTACGCCGTGGGCCGCCGAGCCGCGCCAGACTGCGGGACGTGCAGGAGCTTCGCAACCGGGTGGCCGTCGTCACCGGCGCGGCGAGCGGGATCGGTCTCGGGATCGCGACCGCGTTCGCGTCGGAGGGCATGCGGGTGGTGATGGCCGACGTCGACGAGCGTCGGCTCGAGCGCGCGGCGGCGCGCCTTCGCGACACGGGCGCCGAGGTCGCGAGCGCGACCTGCGACGTCGCCGATCCGGCGGCGGTCGACGCACTCGCCGACCTCGCGCTCGGCCGCTTCGGCCGCGTGCACGTGGTCTGTAACAACGCGGGCGTCATCCGGCCGGGGCGGACGTGGGAGCTGCCGCTCGACGACTGGAACTTCGTGCTGCGCGTGAACCTCCTCGGCGTGGTGCACGGCGTGCACACGTTCGTGCCACTCATCCTCGCGACCGGCGAGGAGGGCCACGTGGTGAACGTCTCGTCAATGGCCGCAGTCGTGCCCGTCCCCGGCATCGGCCCCTACAACGTGTCGAAGCACGGCGTGCTCGCGCTGAGCGAGGTCTTGAGCGCCGAGCTCGAGGCGACCGGCGCGCCGGTCGGGGTGAGCGTGGTGATGCCGGGCCGCGTGCGCACCGCGCTCGGGCGCGTAGGCGACGCTGACGACGACGACGACGTGCCGCCCTCAACGGCCGAGCCCGGCGTGCTCGAACCCGCCGACGTCGCGAGCGCGGTAGTCGCCGCGATGCGCGACCGCCGGCTCTACGTGTTCACGCACCCCGAGCGCATCGCCGACGCCGAAGCCCGCTTCGCGCGCATCACGCGCCCACAGTGACCGCGGCCCTGGTGCACGGCTCGCGCCGCCGGGTTAGGTTCGCGACATGAAGCTGCGGGACAAGGTCGTCGTCGTCACGGGATCGGGCAACGGCATCGGCGAGGCGTGCGCACGGCGCTTCAGCGCCGAAGGCGCCAAGGTGGTGGTCACGGATATCGAGGCGGATGCTGTCGCGCGCGTCGCGTCGGACGTCGGGAGCGTCGGCCTCGCCACCGACATCACCGTTGAGGACAACGTGAAGGCGGTCGCCGACCTCGCGCGGCGCACGTACGGCGACATCGACGTGTGGTTCAGCAACGCCGGGTACTCCGGGCCACCGCAACCCGGCGACCTCCAGAGCAACGACGTGTGGGACATGACGTGGCACCTGCACGTGATGTCGCACGTCTACGCGGTGCGCGAGGTCGGGCCGTCGATGTTGGCCCGCGGCGACGGCTACCTACTCCAAACCGCGTCGGTGATCTCGCTGTCGGCGCAGGCCGACAAGGTCACGTACTCCGTCACCAAGCACGCGGCGCTCGCGCTGTCGGAATGGCTCGCGATCCACTACCGACCCCGCGGCGTGAAGGTGTCGTGCTTCTGCCCCGGCCCGATGATGACGCGAATGCTACGCGCCAACGAGTTCCCCGCCGACCACCCGGCGATGACGATGGCACTCACACCCGACCAGGTCGCCGATCTGCTGGTCGACGCGATTGACGCCGAGCGCTTCCTGGTGCTGAGCCATCCGGAGCTCGGCAACAGCCTGGCCGACAAGGCTGCCGACTACGACGCCTGGATCGACGGGATGTCGCCGCGCGCCTGACCGCGCCCGAGGCGATCGCGGCCTCGGGCGGCCGGCTCCCGACGACGTGCCGCACGGCGATCCGGTCGACGAACGCCTGCTCGCGCAGTTCCACTCGCGCGCGCGGGATATCTGCGCCCGCCCGAGCAGGTCGACATCGAGACCTACCGCGACATGCTCGCGGAGGACGAGGCCGGGCTCGCCGCGCGCAGCTCCTGAGCACACCACCGACGTCGCCCCGTCAGGGTTGAAAGGCGGCCCCGTTCCAGTAGTCGCGGTTGTAGGCGATCTTGCCGTCGCGGAGGCGTCCGACCGACGCGCCGCGCACGCCCATCGGCTGCATGATCCACTCCACCCAGTAGCCGTCGTCGTGGAGCGAGCTCCCGACCACCTCGAATCGAGCGTCGGGCACCTGCTCGAAACAGGCAGCCACGAACCGGCGCACGCGGCCCTTGCCCACGTTGCGGTGACCCATGGTCACGTCCTCGAAGTCGATGTCGTCGGTCATCCAGTCCATGACCTTCTCGACGTCGGTGCCGCCCCAGGCGCCCAGGTATTCCTCGATCCATGCGGTCATCCGGCCTCCCCGGCTCGTCCGATGAGTCATGATGGCAGGAATATGGCAGGGCCGAGGAGAGACCAGCGCAGCTTCTGCCGCATCTGCCTCGCAACGTGCGGGATCGTGGTGACGGTCGAGGGCAACCAGGTCGTGGCCGTCCGCGGCGACGCTGCCGACCCGGTGTCACAGGGCTACGTGTGCGCCAAGGGCCGCGCGCTCGCCGACATCCACCACGGTGCACGCCTCGAAGGCGCGCTCGTGCGTAACGCCGACACGGTGCGCGCCACCACGATCGACGACGGCCTCGACGACGCGGCGACGCGCCTGCGCGCGGTGCTCGACGAGCACGGCCCCGACGCGGTCGCCACGTTCCTCGGAAGCGGCGGCTTCAGCGACCCGATGGGCAGCTGGGCCGCGGGACGCCTTCGGCAGGTGCTCGGCATCACGCACACCTACAGCACGTCGACGGTCGACGCGGTGTCGAAGGTGCTCACCTCGCACCTCATGGCCGGTACCGGCTCGCTGATCCCCCATCCCGATGCCGCGACGCGGCTGCTGCTCCTGGTGGGCTCGAACCCAGTGGTGTCGCACGGGCAGTCGACACCGTTCGCCAATCCGATCGAGCGCATCCGCGCCGCGCGTGCGAGCGGCGAGGTCTGGGTGGTCGACCCGCGACGCAGCGAGACGGCCGCGCTCGCCGATCGACACGTCGCGCCGCGTCCCGGCACCGACTACGCGGTGATGGCACATCTCGTGCGCGCGGTCATCGCGGCAGGCGTCGACCGCCCGTCCGTCGCCGAGCGCGCCGACGGCGTCGACGAGCTCGCGGACGCGGTCGCGCCGTATGACCGCGAGCGCGCGGCCCAGCTCACCGGGATCGAGCCCACCGATCTCGACGACCTCGTTGCTGCGGTGCTGCTCGCCGGTCGCGTCGCGGTGGTCACCGGCACGGGCACCACCATGGCGCGCGCCGCGTACCTCACCGAATGGCTCGCATGGGCGCTGATGATCGTCACCGACTCCTTCGACCAGCCCGGCGGGATGTGGTTCAACCCCGGCTTCCACATCCGGCTCGACCGGCGCCGACCGTTGCGCGAGCTGCCGATCGGGGAGGGGCCGCCGTCGCGCCCGGGCATGGGAAGCCTCTTCGGCGAGTGGCCCGCGGCGCTCATCCCCGAGGAGATCGAGGCCGGCCGCCTGCGCGCGCTGGTGGTGGTCGGCGGAGATCCCGCCACGGCGCTTCCCGACACCGCGCGGTTGCACCGCGCGCTCCGTCGGCTCGACGTGCTGATCGCGACCGACATCGTGCACAACGAGACGACCGCCGCGGCCACGCACGCGTTCGGCTGCGCCGACCAGCTCGAGCGCCCCGATCTGCCGTCCCTCGACCTGTTCGGTTCCACGCTCGCGACGCGCTGGACCGACGCGGTCGTGGCCCCGCGGCCCGAGCAGCCGGAGATGTGGCGCGTGTTCGCCAAGCTGGCGGCGCGGCTCGGTCACGACCTGCTCGAGCCGGGCGAGGATCCCGACACGCTCCCGACCGAAGTGCTCACCCGGCGGGTACGGCCGGCCGTCGACATCGACGCGATCCGCGATGCCGGCGGTGTGCTTGTCGAGGCGCCCGCGGTGTACGGCTGGGTGCAGGAGCACATGCCGTGGGGCCGGTGGCGCCTCGCGCCCGAGCCGTTCGTCCAGCAGCTCGCGATCGTCCCCCCCAGCCCGCCGCTCGTGCTTGCGCCCCGACGGCAGGGCCGCCACATGAACGGCCTCGTCTATCGCGACGGCGACACGCCCGAGGCCGTGCTCCATGTGCGCGACGCCGCGCCGCAGGGGATCGTCGACGGCGACGACGTCGAGGTCACCGCGGCCGCCGGTCGACTGCGACTGCGCGCGCGTGTCACCGACACCATCGCGGTGGGCACCGTCTCCATCCCGCACGGCTGGGGCCAGGCCAACGTGAACACCTTGATCAGCGCGGACGACCTCGACCCCCTCACCGGCATGCCGGTGCTGTCGGGCACCGCGGTGCAGATCCTGCCGCTTCAGAAGTCGGCAACACCCGCCTGACGCCGCCACCCGTCGCGGCAGCCGCGTCGCGACGGCCGAGTCACACGAGGGCACCGTCCCAGCGCTCGAGGTCGAGGAACGGGTTGCGGTGCTGGAAGGTGGCGACCACTACGGGGAGGTTCGAGCGCCGCGCGCGCTTCAGCGGCGGCACCGGCTCGGCTGCCCATTCGGCCCACCGGCCGACGGTGACCCACACGTGGTGGGTGTCGAGGTACTCGCGCGTCTCCACGATCCTCCCGTCGCGGAGCTCGTGCACGAAGCAGTGCCAGTTGTCGTACACCGTGCCGTCGTCGAGCTCGGCGTAGGTCTCCATCTCCTCGAACACGCGATTGCCTTCGGCGACCATCGGCCCGAAGCGCAGCCTGATCGGCGACGCCAGGTGGTCGAGCAGCGGGCGGTAGAGCACCTCGAGCGGGAGATGATCCCAGCCGAAGGGCCGCTCCCCGGCGAGGAAGTGTCGGAATCCCGGCGCGTAGTAGCTGTCGACGCGCGCCGCGTCGCCGGCGGCCTGCGCCTCGTGCAGCGAACGCACGAATGCACGATTCGCCTCCGGGCCGGTGCCGTCGGCGCGCGGGCCGTCGGCGCGCGGCCTCGGATCGCGCACGAGCGCGGGATCGAGCGTCAGCTCGGCGCTGATCTCCACGCCTTCGAGGTTCGACCGGCGGCGCGCGGTGAGCGGCGCGAGCGCGGGCCATTCGGGATCACGGCCGAGCAGCGTCCACACGTGATGACTGTCCTCGTACTCGCGCACCTCGACGACGCGCTCGCCCTCGATGCGCTGGATCCAGCAGTACTGGTTGTTGTAGAGGGCGCCGTCGCCGCCGTGGATGAACGTCTCCCACTCCTCGGCCACGTAGTTGCCCTCGGCGATCATGGGCCCCAGGCCGTGGAAGGTGGGCGACACCGTTCGCGAATGCCACGCCTTGAGCCACTCGACACCGGTCGCGGCGTGCTCGGGCATCGAGCCGGCGAGGAAGTGACGTTCGCCGCCTGCCATGTGCTGGCGATGATCTTCCCCGCCGAGGCACAGCCGTTGCGTCGCCTGGTGGCGCTCTCGCACGATGCGCTTGTTGGTCTCGATGTCGCTCACTTCCGGGCTCCCATCCGGGCGACGGTAACCGACCGCCGGTCGGCGCGCTGCCGGGTCGGTGCTGCCGTGGGCAAGTTGTCGTCGGTTGCCCGACGCCGACCGGCGCCCGCTCGACTGTGGTGATCCCTCGAGAGTCTCGTGGAGAGATGATCTGGGTGAGGTTCGTCGAGCAGACCTCGCCGTCGTCGACAACGATGACGTTCTTGCGGTGCAGCCTCGAGTTGACGAATCGCGCGCGACCAGCTCCCGGAACCGGTCAGGCATCCTCGAGGCGGGCGAGCCCCTTCTCCTGCGCGAATTCGACGGCGTTGACGTACTGGCCGGCGAACTCCTCCAACGGGTGCTCGCAGGTGACGATGTAGCCGACTGTCTTGACGGGCATCGCCATCGGTGTGGGGTGCGGCTCGATGCCCAACTTCTCCATGTGGTGGTAGTGCGCCTCGCTCGCCGCACCGCCGGGGTTCACGCAGGTCACGACGATGTTGTCCTCGGCGAGCTGTTGGGCGACGAATGACGACATCGCGTAGATCGCCACCTTGGTGGTGAGGTACGCGGCGCCGATGCGGGTGTTCTCGTTCAGGCGCATTCCGCCGGGGACGAGACGACCCGGCGGTTCCTTCGCCGAGCCGATGTTGATCATGAAGCCGCCACCGTTCTCCTTCATGCTCGGCGCCAGGCCCCACATCAGGGCGTACATCGCGTTGACGTTCAGCTGGACCTGCCCGTTCCACAGCTCCGGAGGGGTCTCCCAGAAGTCACGAAACACGTTGTCCCCTGTGTCGGAGGCGTTGTTCACGAGGATGTCGCACCGCCCGAACGCCTCGAGTACCTCCTCGACCACCTGTGTGACCTCGTCGGGCTCCTTCATGTCGGCGGCAACCGCGACCGATCGCACGCCGTGGTCCTCGATGAGGTTCCTCGTCTCGCCGATGGTGCCCGGTAGCTCGCCGCCCTCCACGACCGTTCGCGCGGTCACGGCCACGTCCGCACCGAGCTCGGCGAGCTCGAGCGCGATCGCCCGGCCGGTACCGCGGGATCCGCCGGTGACGAGCGCCGCCTTGCCTCGCAGTGGCTGCAAATCACTTCCTCCTGTGCGACCGGACGTCGTCCGTTCGGTGGCTCGTGCGTCGGGCAAGTGTGCCATCAATCGGGGGAGCAGGGCCGCCCCTCGGCGACGCCCCGGACCTCGTCGGGTGCATCGAAGGGCTGCCGCCGCGCATCGACCGCAGCGCAGGTGGGTAGCACGGGGACGAGCCGGTTCCGACGCTGGATTCGCCCGGAGAAAGGATGCCGATGGCGACGACCAAGCAGAAGCAGGCGGCCCGTCGCAACATCGCGAAGGCCCGCAAGGTGCAGAGCGCCCGCGCGCACGGGAAGCAGATCCCCCGCCGTGGTCAGGGGATGAGCACGGCCGAGAAGGACCGGCTCCCCGACTCGAAGTTCGCGTTCCCGAAGGAACGCAAGGAACCCCTGACCGACGCCAAGCACGTCCGGAACGCGGTCGCGCGCTTCGACCAGGTCGAGGGCGTCTCCGACGCTGAGCGGGATCGTGCGTGGCGACGGATCCGCGCCGCAGCGAGGAAGTACGACGTCGAGATCGAGGCTCGCGGCTGGCGCCAGCTCTTCGAACGCGGGAAGGCCCGGAAGCGCTGACGCGCGCCGCACAACCGCCTGGAACGGGCGGGAAGCTTCACGGGCCGGAGGCGTTGCTCGTCGTATGCCCGACGAATCGCGAGCCACGCGAGCCACACGGCTCTTGACCGTCTGCGGGAGCCTCCAGCGCCGGTCCGCGAACCGCGCGACGCTGGATGTCGCCACTGCAGTAGCGGTGGACGCCGGCGCCGAGGTCGACGACTTCGACCGCCTCGCCGACGTCCCCGCGTTCGACCCGGACCGCGAGGAGGAATCGATCGGCGCCGTCGACGACTGGCGGGCGCGCGTCGAGGCCGCGGACGTGGTCCTCGTGGCTGCTCCCGAGTACGCAGGTGCGGTGGCAGGCGCGTTGAAGAACGCGTTCGACTGGCTCGTGGGCTCGGGATCCATGTACCGCAAGCCGGTCGCGGTGGTGAGCGCCGGGACGACGGGGGGCGAGCACGCGCGCCGGCAGGTCGCGCAGACGCTCACCTGGCAGGGTGCGTACGTGGTCGGCGACCTCGCGATCGCGGCGCCGCGGACGAAGTCGGATGCCGACGGTCGCCTGAACGACCGGGCGACGCTCGCCGCGATCGGGGAGCTGACCACGGCGCTCCTCGCCGCGCCCGCGGTGCCGGCCGAAGAGCTCGTCGCACTCGCCACCAGCGTCGTGACCTCGCTCTCGATCGACGCGGTGCACGTGGCGCCGGCAGCCGGGCGATGAGATCCGGGGCTCGCTGAAGTCGTACTGCACGACGGGCAAGGGGAAAGGACGGCACGCGATGGGTGAGTTGGTGGTCACGGAGTTCGTGTCGGTCGACGGCGTGTTCGAGGACCCGGGCGGCTCCGAGGAGTACGAGCACGGCGGGTGGACGTTCGACTACGACCGCGGCGACGACGGCAACCAGTTCAAGCTCGACGAGCTCATGGAGGCCGAGGTGCAGCTGTTCGGGCGCGTCACCTACGAGGGCTTCGCCGCGGCGTGGCCGTCGCGCGACGGCGAGTTCGCGGACAAGATCAACCGCGACCCCAAGTACGTGGTGTCGACCACCCTCGCCGACCCGCAGTGGCAGAACACGACCGTCATCTCGGAGCGCGTCCCCGAGTCGATCGCGGTGCTGAAGGACGCGACCACGGGAGACGTCCTCGTCGCGGGGAGCGGGAGGCTGGTCGAGACGCTGCTCGCAGAGGATCTGGTCGACGAGCTCAGGCTCATGGTGTTCCCGACCGTCCTCGGTCGCGGCCGGCGGCTGTTCCCCGACCGGATCGACCGCGTGAAGCTGCGGCTCGCCGAGGCCAGGCCGGTGGGGCCCGACGGCGTGCTCGTGCTCACCTATCGCCGCGCCGGGTAGGCCCCGCCACTCCTGCACTGCGCGAGGCTCGAGGGGTGAGCACACCCGACGAGGAGCGCGTGGCAGCCGTCGACGTGGGCGGGCCGGTGAGCGGCGAACGCCCCCCGTACGGGTTGCCCCGGCTCGACGTGTCCGAGCGCGGCTACGCCGTGGAGGAGTTCTTCTTCGGCGGCACCGCCACCGCGTACGTCGCCGCTGGGGACGAGCGGCCCGGGCTCGACGGGCGGTGGGCGCTCGAGGCGGCGGGCGTCGGCGACTACGTGACACGCCTGCTCGTGATCCGTCCCGCCGACCCCGGGGTGTTCAACGGCACCGTCCTCCTCAACTGGCAGAACGTGTCCGGGGGCGCCGAGATCCGCGCGCCGTCGCGCGGCGAGCTCTACGACGCGGGCTTCGCGTGGGTCGGGGTCAGCGCCCAGGAGGTGGGCCTCTACGGCTTCCCGATGGGGCTCGGCGACCGGTTCGGGAGCCAGGCGCGTCCTCTGAAGGACCACGACCCGGCGCGGTACGCGCCCCTCTTCCACCCGGGCGACCGGGGGTCGTTCTCGATCTTCGTGGACGCCGCGCGCGTGGTCGGTCCGCGGCGCGGCACCGCGATCGACCCGATGGCCGGGCTCGCGGTCGAACGGGTCGTCGCGGTCGGGGTCTCGCAGTCGGCGATGCGGCTCGTCGCCTACCTCAACGGCATCCACGCGGTGGACCCCGTCGTCGACGGTTTCGTGCTCGGAGTGTGGGAAGGCGCGGCGCCACGCTACGAGGAGGGACCGATGCCGGCCGGGCTGCTCACGCGCGTCCGCGACGACGTGCCCACTCCAGTGATCGTGGTGAACAGCGAGTTCGAAGCCGGCCCGGTGGCCAACACCGGCGCCGTCGACACCGCCACGTTCCGCATCTGGGAGGTCGCGGGCACGCCGCACGCGCCCTCGCCCATCACGTCCGACGACGGCGGCTGGACCGCGAACCCACTGGTGCTCCAGCCGCTGCAGGACGCCGCACTGCGGGCGATCCAGCGTTGGCTCGTCGACGGCATCGCCCCCGCGCACCAACCTCGGATCGAGGTCGAGCGCGGCCGCCCCGCGCGGATCCCGCGCGACGAGCTCGGGAACGCGATCGGCGGCATCCGGCTGCCCGAGCTCGCGGCGCCACTGCGCGAGTACCGGGGCGTGTCCTTCGGGACCGGGCGACCACCCCTCATGGGGTCGTCACGCGCGCTGCCCGTCGAGGTGGTGCACGGGCTGTACCCCTCGCAGGACGTCTACACGCGGCAGTGGTGCGCGGCGGTCGACGACCTCGTCGAGCGCGGCGTCCTGCGGCAGGAGGACGCTCCGCCGATGAAGGACCGGGTGCCCTCGCTCCCGCCTCGCTGACGGCTCGCCGTGCTGCGGGTCAGCCGCGGACGAAGCGCAGGTAGCGGTCGACGGCGGCGCTGAGCGCGTCCCGCTCCGCGCGGTCGAGTGACCGGTCGATGCGGGTCTCGACCCGGAGCCCCTCGCGTCCCGTGATCGCACGCCAGTGCCCCAACAGGCGTCCGTCGAGCAGCAGGACGTGCGCGAAGCCGTCGACGTGGCGCGGCACCGGGAACGCGACGGTCGGCGTCTGCAGCACGTCGCGGGTCAGGCGGTAGGCGATGATGACCTCGTCGTAGATCTGGACGAGATCGATCCGCGGTGCGGGCACGCGTGGAGTGGTCAGGTCGGAGAACCAGTACATGCGGTCGTCGATGGCCCTTGACGTCAGATGCACCGCCGCGAGGTCGAGCCCGTGTCGCGCGTCGGCGCGGGCGAGCCCCGACCACCAGCCGAAATCGGGGAGCGTCGCCGGACCCCGGGCGGTGAAGTACCGACGCGCGAGCTCGGCGAGCGCGTCGTCACCCTCGGGACCGGACCCCGCCGGGACGCGCTCGTCGAACGCGGCGTACGTGTGCTGCTTCCCGCGCACGGGACCGCTGCACACGACCTGGTTCAGCTCGGCGTGCATCACCAGGTACGCGATCCGCTGACCGTCGACTGCGACGCCCCCGCGTGCCAGCTCCTCGCCGAGCTCCCGACGGGTGCGGGGCCCGCCCGAGACCGCGCCCGCGATGAGGTCGTCGCCGCGCCCGAGGGTCCGGGAATCGAGGCCGAGCTCCCAGTAGCGACGGGCGTTGCGGAGGTGGAGCCGCGGCCCGCTGAGCGCGAGCAGCCAGCGGAGATCGGCGGGCGAGACGTAGTGCCAGGTGGGACGCAGCACGTGCGTGCGCAGGACGCGCCCGTCGTCGAAGGCGCGGTCGAACTCGGACGACGAGGGCGACGAGCGCGTGCGCTGCACCACCGACCACCGCGCGTAGGAATGTTCCTGGGCCTGCATCGCGGTGAGCTCCGAGACGGCGTCGGCGAGCGAACCTGATCCGCGCCCCCACAGGCGCTGCGCGCGCATGCGGCTGCGCGCGACGTGGTCAGTCGAGTCCATCGATGATGTAGCGCGGACCCGCTCCCTGAGCGCCCGCGCGATCGTCCGGGTTGAGCAGGCGGCACGAACGCAGAGAGAGGCAGCCACAGCCGATGCAGCCGTGCAGCCGGTCCCGCAGGCGCTCGAGCATCGCGATCTGGGCGTCGAGCCGCGGACGCCACGACCGCGACAGGCGCTCCCAGTCCTTGGAGTTGGGTGTGCGCTGCTGGGGGAGCGTCGCGAGCGCGGCCCGGATCTCCTCGAGGCTCAGACCGACCTCCTGGGCCACGCGGATGAACGACACGCGACGGATGGCGTCACGCGGATACCGGCGTTGGCCGCCGGGCGACCGCCCGGCGCGGAGAAGCCCTTCCGCCTGGTAGAAGCGAAGCGCCGACGGGGCGACCCCGGTGCGCCTGCTCAGCTCGCCGATCGTCAGCTCCGCCTCCACGACCGCGGATGGTAATCGCGGAGATCTCTTGACTTCAAGTGAACTTGAAGTTATAGCGTGACCCCTGCTGGATCACCGAGACGGCCGCTACGAAGGAGTCGCATGATGAGCGCCACCCGCACACCGAGCGAGGAGATCGCCGCCGTGGTCGCGAGCTGGCCCGGCGTCGAGGTCGATCGGGGCGAGATCGGCGAGATCGCCTTCGCCGTGGGGCCGCGTCAACTCGGCCATCTCCATGGCGATCACGCCGCGCACTTCACCTTCCCGCCCCCGCTCTGGCGCGAGCTGCGGGCCGAGGGCCGCATCGTGCCGCACCCCGTCTTCCCGGACAAGACCGGCCCCGCCGCCCGCATCATCGCGGGCGAGACCGACGTGCGCGACGTGATCACGCTCCTGCGGACGAACTACGACCGCATCGTCGCCCGGCACGGCCTCCCGGCCGGGTCGGGCGCGCCCACGGCCACGCCCTCAGGTCAGGCGGCCTGAGGTCCTACGCCCTGAGGTCAGGCGGCCTGAGGTCAGGCGGGAGGCCCCGCGACGAGCTGGAGCGTCGCCGAGTGACGCGAGCCCGAGCCGTCGACCCAGGAGATCGACACCTTGTCGCCGGGGTGGTAGCGGTTCATCGCGTTCTCGAGCTGTGAAGCCGACCGGATCGAGTTGCCCGCGACGCCGACGATCGTGTCGCCCTGTCGCAGGCCGGCGTTGTCGGCCGGGGAGTTCGATTGCACGCCCTGGATCAGCGCGCCGTTGCTCGACGTCCCCGAGTTCCCGCTGGACCCGAAGCCGTTGCCCCCGCCGAAGTCGCCGGACGACACGGAGTCGGGCTGCACCGCGACGCCGAGGATGCCGCGCTCGCCGATGTGCACGCCGCTCGTCTCGTTGCCCGCAGCGATCTGCTGGGCGATCGAGAGCGCGTTGTCGATCGGGATCGCGTAGCCCTCGGAGCTCGCCGCCTGCCGGAAGCCGAAGCCGCTGGTGGCCGAGGCGGCCGCGTCCATGCCGATGACCTTGCCGTCGGCGTTCACGAGCGGGCCGCCCGAGTCGCCGGGCTGGATCGGCGCGTCGGTCTGGATCAGCTTGTGGAGCGTCTCGGGGTTCGCGCCGTTGTCGTCGGACGCGGTGATGGTCTGGTTGAGGCCGGTGATCGAGCCGGTGACGACGCTCGGGGCCCCGCCCTTGCCGCCGGCGTTGCCGATCGCGACGACGGGGTCGCCGACCGATAGCGACGACGTGCTGCCGGCGCTGACCGTCGGGAGTCCCGACACGCCGTTGACCTTGATGAGCGCGACGTCGTCGCCGGCGTCGTAGCCGAGGACCTTCGCGGAGTGCGTGGAGCCGTCCGCGAGCTCGACCGAGATCTGGGTTGCGCCGTCGATCACGTGGTTGTTCGTGATCACCTCACCCGACGACGTGACGATCATGCCGGTTCCCGCGGCCGCACCGCTGTCGCCGAGCACGGTGTTGATGTTCACGACCGCCGGCGAGACCTTCGAGGCGATGCCGTTCGCGGCGGCGCTCCCGCCGCTGCCACCCGAGCTCCCGCCCGAGCCGAAGCCGTTGCCGTTGCCGTTCCCGAACCCGCCGAACCCGCCGCCGCCGCTTCCGTTGCTGCTCGAGCCGTTGCCGCCGTTGGCGTTCCCGAACCCGTTGCCGAACGAGCCGTTGCCGGTCGACCCGGAGCCCGACGGGAACGACGCAGCCGCGGGGGAGCTCGACGAGCCGTTCGTGGCGGTCACGTGCCCCACAGCCACCCCGACCACCAGCGCCGCGGCCGCGAGGACGGCGAAGAGCACGGCCGGACGCCTGGTGGCGCTCGCCTTGTGCCTCACGGGCGGGAAGGGGAGTCCGGGCTGCGGTCCGGGCTCCGTGGGTGGGGTGCTGTCGACGCTCGTCATCTCCGGACCACCTGGGCGATCGGGTTCACGTGCGCCTGCTGCGCACGCCTTCTGTCCTTCGCAACGCACTGTCGCATCCCGGCGTTTCCCGCTGGCCCCCGCGGTTCTCAGAGGATCCTCAGCAACCCGGTCCCGGCGGCCCGAGCGGCGGGACGCCGGGCCCGACTACCGTCCCTCGCGGCACCGGCCGAGCACGCCCACGGAGCACGCCGGCCGAGCACAAAAGGGAGCCGCCGATGAGCACATTCGAGAACTCGAGCGCCGTCGACGACTGCAAGGTGGTCGGCGAGCCGCCCTGGCTCGGGAACCTCGCGCTGGTCATGGACCCCGCCCCCGCGCTCCTGGACCGGCTCGCGAGCGAGTTCCTCCCCGCGGGCGACGCGCTGGCCACACCGTCCGCGTGGTGGCTCGCGTTCCACACGTTCGTGGTGGACAAGCTCGTCGGCGAAGAGATGAGCGGAGCGTCACGGGAGAGCCTGCGAGAGGCGGTGTGGGCGATCTACGCCACCGGCTACTGGGGAATGCTCGAGATGCAGGTGAACTTCGGAGTGCCGCCGGCGGTGATCAACCTGGGCATGGAAGCAGCGGCGCCGAGCGCGGACAGCGTCGCCGACCTCGCGGCCAAGCTCGCGCAACGTCATGCCCTGCTCGAGGCGGGCGGCACCGCGCTCCTGGAGGCGCTCCCTACCCTGCTCCGGGAGGAGCCGTGTACGGGCACGCTCCACGGCGCTGCGTACAACACCGGATACGTCGAGGTGATCTCCGAGTACGCCCCGCTCGGCGAGCTCCCCTCGGAACTCCAGGCCGGGACTGGCTCGATCCGCGCCAACGCCCGTGACTTCCTGCGCATCGACTACGCGATGCGCGCACCCGCATGGCTGCAGCAGTGGCGCCGCGCGTTCGAGATCTCCGCGCGCGGCTGCCCCGGCGCTCTCGATCGCATCGCGCTCGGCGAAGGCGGGGCGAAGGACCTCCGGACGATCTGGACCGAGGCGCTCGACTGGGGCCACAACAACTGGGGCGGCCAGTCGCTCGACCAGTGGTCGCAGGCCTACTTCGACGACTGCCTCGAGTGGAGCATCGTGTTCAACTTCGGGTTGGAGGCCGTCATGCTCGCGACCTTCGTCGCGCTGATCGACGAGGACGTCGAAGCGGCGGAGCGCGCTGTACGCGGTAACGCCCTGTACCTCGGCTCGTGGGGCGCCGCGGTGATGGGGCTGCTCGACACCGGCGGCACGCTCCCCGAGATCGCGCGAGGGTGAAGGGGCGATGAGCGGTATCTGCGACGGACGGGTGGTGATCGTGACCGGCGCGGGACGCGGGCTCGGCCGTGCCCATGCGCTCGCGTTCGCGGCCGAGGGCGCCAAGGTGGTGGTCAACGACCTCGGTACCGAAGTGGACGGGACCGGATCCTCGCCCGGTCCCGCCGGGCGGGTGGTGGACGAGATACGCGGCGCCGGTGGTGACGCGATCGCGAACGGCGACGACGTGTCCGACTTCGACGCTGCCGGCGCCCTCGTCCGCACCGCGATCGACACGTACGGCAAGCTCGACGTGCTGGTGAACAACGCCGGCATCCTGCGCGATCGCATGGTGTTCGGGATGAGCGCCGAGGAGTGGGACGCCGTCATCCGGGTCCACCTGCGCGGCACCTTCGGGCCGGCGCACCACGCGTCGGCGCACTGGCGGGAGCTGGCCAAGGCGGGCGAGGAGCTCGACGCGCGCATCATCAACACGACGTCGCCGTCAGGGATCTTCGGCAACATCGGGCAGACCAACTACGGCGCGGCGAAGGCGGGCATCGCCGCGTTCACCGTGATCGCTGCGATGGAGCTCGAGCGCTACGGGGTGACGGTGAACGCGATCTCGCCGTCGGCCCGCACGCGCATGACCGAGAACCTCGGCGGGGCCGTGAGCCAGACGCCGGCCGACGCGCCGTTCGACCCCTACGCGCCGGCTGCGATCGCGCCGCTCGTGGTGTGGCTGGGGAGCGGCCAGTCGCGCGGCGTCACCGGTCGTGTCTTCATGGTCGGCGGAGGACGGGTCGGCATCGCCGAGGGCTGGCACCCCGGTCCTTCGGTCGAACAGGACGAGGTCTGGCCGCCCGCGCGCTACAGCGACGTGCTCCCCGGTCTGATCTCCGAGGCCGCGTCCAACGCGACGATGCGGGAGTGAATCGCCCATGACGATCAACGAGCAGGCGTTCATCGCCGGCGCGTTCGAACACCCCGGGCGCGAGCTCCCCGACCTCAGCGTTCCGCAGATCCACGCGACAGTCGCCGCCGGCGCGCTCGCCGACGCGGGCCTCGGCTTCGACGACGTCGACGCGTATTTCTGCGCCGGCGACGCGCCCGGCTTCGGGCCGCTCTCGATGATCGAGTACATGGGCCTGCGCTGCGCATACGTCGACAGCACCGACACCGGGGGGTCGTCGTACCTCTGTCATGTCGGCCATGCGGCGGCCGCGATCGCGGCCGGCAAGTGTCGGATCGCGCTGGTCACGTTGGGGGGAAAGCCACGGACCGGCGGCGCGGCGCCCGGCACGCGCGGCGGGGGCGGACCCGAGAGCAACTTCGAGCGCTCGTGGGGGATGGGCGGCCCGGTCGCCGGGTACGCGCTCGCCGCGCAGCGCCACATGTACGAGTTCGGCACCACGAGCGAGCAGCTCGCAGAGGTCAAGGTGGCGGCGTCGCTCCACGCCCAGCACAACCCGCACGCGTTCCTGCCCGATCCGGTGACCGTCGACGAGGTCCTCGAGTCGCCGATGGTGAGCTCGCCGCTCCACCGGATGGACTGCTGCGTCGTGACCGACGGCGGCGGCGCGATCGTCGTCGTGAGCCCCGAGGTGGCGCGCGACCTCCCGCGCCGCACGGTGAAGGTCCTCGGCCACGGCGAGGCGCCCAAGCACACCGACAACGGGCGCATCGACGTCACCTACAGCGGCGCGGTGTGGTCGGGCCCGCGCGCGTTCGAAGAAGGTGGTGTCGGGCCCGCCGACATCGACTACGTCTCGGTCTACGACTCGTTCACGATCACGGTCCTCATGACGCTCGAGGACCTCGGCTTCTGCGAGAAGGGCAAAGGTGGCGACTTCGTCAGCGGTGGCACCCTCGTCGCGCCCGACGGCGCGCTGCCCTTCAACACCGACGGCGGCGGGCTCTGCAACAACCATCCCGCGAACCGCGGCGGGATGACCAAGATCATCGAAGCGGTGCGCCAGCTGCGGGAGGAGGCGCACCCCGCGGTCCAGGTGCCGGACTGCGAGCTCGCGTTGGCCCACGGCACGGGCGGCTCATTGGGCAGCCGGATGGGCAGTGCGACCCTGGTGCTCGGCAGGGAGGACGCGTGACCGCGACCGGTCCGCTGCCCGCGGTCCCGCCCGATCCCGGTCCCGACGACGAGCCGTTCTGGCGGGCCGCGGCGGAGGACCGGCTCGTGCTCCCGCGCTGTCGCGGGTGCGGCGTGCACATCTGGTACCCCCGGTCGTTCTGCCCCGACTGCCACACCTCGGACGTCGAATGGGTCGACGCCAGTGGACGCGGCACCGTCTACAGCTTCACCGTGAGCGAGCGCGGCCCGGGCCCGTGGGCCGAGCACGCGCCGTACGTGATCGCCTACGTCGAGCTCGACGAGGGACCGCGGGTGCTCACCAACATCGTCGGAGCCGACCCGCGGTCGGTGCGCATCGGGGACCCCGTCGCTGCGGTGTTCGAGCCGGCCGGCGACTCGAAGGTCGTGCGCTTCACGCCGGTGTCGTAACGCTCGGGCGAGCCTAGGCTCGCGACGGTGGACACGCTGCTGGTCGACGTCGACACGTCACACGACCAGATTGTCGACCTCACCCGGCAGGTGCGCTCGTTCTGCGAGGGACAGGGCGACGGCCTGTGCAACGTGTTCGCTCCGCACGCCACGGCCGGCGTCGCGCTGATCGAGACGGGCGCCCGGTCCGAGGCCGATCTGGTCGACGCGTTGCAGAGGCTGCTGCCGCGCGACGACCGCTACCGGCACGCGCACGGCTCGACCGGCCACGGCGCCGACCACCTCCTGCCCGCGATCGTCTCACCCTCCCTCGTGCTCCCGGTGCAGCGCGGCGAACCGCTGCTCGGCACGTGGCAGAGCATCGTGCTGGTCGACCTCAACCGCGACAACCCACACCGCCACGTGCGCTTGAGCTTCGTCCCCGGAACCGGGTGACCGATCGATTGCGAGGCGCGATGCCCGATCTCGACAGCTTCATCGCCGACACCGTGAGCTGTCTCGACGCGGACGAGCCGAGACGCGCGGTGCGCGAGGTGCTCTCGCGCGCGATGGCCCGGCCGGCCGCGGTCGCCGCGTGGGTCCCGCCCGGGTTCCAGGGCCTCGACCTCGTGTACCGCGCGCCCGACCTCACCATCGTCCACGCGGTGTGGCCGCCCGGCATTCGACTGTTCGCGCACGACCATCGCATGTGGGCGGCGATCGGTATCTACGGTGGCATCGAGGACAACTCCTTCTTCCGTCGCCCACCTCGCGGCGGGCCCGGCCTCGTCGAGTCGGGCGGCAAGCGGCTCGACACCGGCGACGTGACCCTGCTCGGCGAGGAGACCGTGCACGCGGTCGCCAATCCCACCGGGCGGCCGACCGGCGCGATCCACGTGTACGGCGGCGACTTCGTGAGTCAGGCCCGCAGCCAGTGGCTCCCGCCCGCGATGGTGGAGGAGCCGTTCGACCTCGACCTCGCCAACGAGGTGTTCGCGCGGGCGGCGGAGTACTGGGAGCGCAGCCACCCGACGCGCTGAGGCACCAAGCGCGGGAGGCGACGCCGCGTGACACTTCTCACAACCGCCAAATGGGGGATGCGCTGTGTCAGACGAGAACGAGATCAGAAATCTGCTCGCGCGGCTCGCTCACACCGCCGACCGCGGGACCTACGAGGAGTACATCGAGAACTTCGTCGAAGATGCGGTGTGGCGGTCGCCGGACGCGGCGGGTGCTGTGGGGATGCCCGCCAGTGTCCGCCGAGGACGCGAGGAGATACTCGCCGGGCTGCGGGAGCGACGAGAAGCCGGGCTCTACGGACCCGGCACCGCGACCCTCCACGTGGTCACGCCAGGCGAGATCCGTCTGCTCGGTCGTGACGTCGCGACCGCGCGCTCCACTTTCGTGTTCTATCGGTCGACGGACGCGACCCCGATTCCTACGTTGCTGGGCCGATACGACGACGAGTTCCGCAAGACGCCGGAGGGGTGGAAGCTCGTGAGCCGCGTCCTCGTCATCGACTGACCGTCTGCGTCTCCCTCCGTCGGAGTCGGGCGGTAGGGTCCGCGGGGAAACCGTCGACCGTCGACCAGCTGCGAGGTGATCCATGGAGTACCGGCCCCTCGGCCGCACTGGCGTGCAGGTGAGCGAGATCTGCCTCGGCACGATGATGTTCGGCGGCCGCGCCGACGAGCAGGAATCCCAGCGCATGATCGACTACGCGCTCGACCAGGGCGTCAACTTCGTCGACACCGCCAACGTCTACGCCGGGAACGAGAGCGAACGGATCGTGGGCGAGGCGCTCGCGCGCGACGGCAAACGCAGGCACACAGTGCTCGCGACCAAGGTGCACGGCGCCCAGGGCGACGACGTGAACGACCGCGGGCTGAGCCGGCGTCACGTGATCCAGGCGTGTGAGGACTCGTTGCGCCGCCTGCAGACCGACTGGATCGACCTCTACCAGCTCCATCGTTCCAACGCCGACGTCCCGATCGACGAGACCCTGCGCGCGCTCGACGACCTCGTCCACGCGGGCAAGGTCCGCTACATCGGCACGAGCATGTTCCCCGGTTGGCAGATGGTCGAGGCCCTCTGGATCGCCAAGGAGCTGGGGCTCAACCGGTTCGTGTGCGAGCAACCCGCGTTCCACATGCTCGACCGCACTGCGGAGCGCGAAGTGATCCCAGCCGCACAGTCGTTCGGCACCGCGATCATTCCGTGGGGCCCACTGTGCGGCGGGCTCCTCACCGGCAAGTACGAGCGCGACGGCGGCGGCGAGGCCGGACGCTGGAGCAACGGCAAGGACAACGCCGGTCGGGAGGCCACGCCGCTGGCGTGGGACACCGTCGACCTGGTGAAGAAGATCGCGGCCGAGAAGGGCCGCTCACCGTCGCAGGTGGCACTCGCGTGGTGCGGCGCGCAGCCGGGTGTGACCGCGCCGATCATCGGCCCGCGCACGTTCGACCAGGTCGTCGACAACCTCGGCGCGGTCACCGTGGAGCTCACCCGGGACGACTTCGAACGCATCGACGCCCTCGTGCCCCCGTGTGGCGTCGCGGTCCGCTACTACGACCGGGCGATGTCGCTCGACCTCCGGCCCCACGTCAACCGCGTGGTGTGAACGCCGCGCCGGCCCACGGGTCGATCCTCCCGAACGCGGAGGGCCGCGGTGGCCGCGCGCTCGGGGGTTGCAGTACGGTCCGCGCATGACCGTCACTCCGGTGTACCCGCCTCGGCGCAGGCTCGATCCGCGCCACGGCGTGCACGACCCCGTGAACGCCACACCCGATCGCGGGCCGGGCTCGGTGCGCCGGACCGAGTCGATCGACATGATCCGGCCCGACGGCATCCGTCGCGACCTGACTCTGCGCGGTCGCGGGCGCGACCTGCTCACTCGCTCCGACGGCACGGTGGAGGTCCGCGACGCCGCGACGATGCACGTCGTGGTCGACTTCCTCGACGCGGTGAGCGTCGCCACCATCGAGACGGACCCTGAGATCGAGGGTCTGCAGCAGGTGATCGGCCGCGCAGCCGCAACCGGTTTCCGTGCCGCGGTCGACGCGGCGATCGAGCTTCCGAGATGGCGCGGTCGGGTCGTGTACCAGCTCCTCGACGACATTCCGGTCGCGACCCTGGTGTCGGGCTACGCCGTCGGCTTCGTCGGCGAGCTCGACGCGACCGATCCCGACGACGCGCGGCCGTGGCGCCGCGCCGAGGGGATGGCGGAGCTCCAGGTCGCCGACCTGTGCGCGGGCTTCCAGGCCGGTGGCACGATCATGACCGCACGGGCCGAGGGGAATCGGTCCGGCGGTGCCCACGTGACCGGCCCGGTCACTCCTTCGGTCGAGCGGCCCGACGACCCGTGGGCGTTCCACGAGATCGACCCGTTGCCGCCCGATGGCATGCGCCGCCGGCGGCGCATCGACGTGCAGCGCGCCACCGACCAGCCTGACCGCGTCGCGTTCGAGGCGCACTTCCGCGACTCGCACATGGGCGAGGACGGCTACGAGACGACCATCCACGAGTACATCGTCACCGGCACCGTCGACATGACGGCGCGCCGGTTCGTGGAGGCCGAGGCCGTCCCACACGTCCTGCCCTGGTGGGAGTGCCCGCAGGCCGCCGCGAGCGCGGCGCGCCTCGCAGGACGCGACCTCGCAGGCCTGCGCCCGGCAGTGCGTACCGAGTTCCTCGGACCGACGACGTGCACGCACCTGAACGACACCCTGCGCGCGCTGGAGGACATCCCCGCGCTCGTCGCGCACCTCGACTGATCGCGGTGGGTACTTCCCGCTCTTGACAGCCGGACGGTGCTGGGTCAGGCTCGCGGCGAGAAGGTGAGCGACGACCGAGTCGTCGGCTTGTCGAAGGGGGGAGCGCCATCCGGTCGTCCGATCACAATCGGATGTGCCGAGCGGGCGCGTGCAGCGTGCTCTGACCGTGCGCGACGAGGCACTCACGCATGAGGGGGGAACCTGTGCTTCGTAGTCGTCTCGGCGCGCTCCTGGTCGCCGCAGTCGCGCTTTGCGCTGCGGTCGGGACGAGCGTCACCAGCGTCACATCAGCCGGCGCGGCGTCGGGCCCGAGCGGTCCGACGATCCAGGTCGGGTCGCTCGAGACCCAGACCGGCGGCGCCGGCGCGACCGGCAAGATCACCACCAGCACCGACACGCTCGCGGCGTGGGCCAAGTGGGAGAACGCCCACGGCGGGATAGCCGGCCACAAGGTCGCGGTGACCGTGCTCAACGACAAGGCCGACCCGGCGCAGGCGAGTGCCGCGCTGAAGGAGCTGATCGAGCAGGACCACGTGATCGCGATCGTGGGGCAGAACGCGTCGAGCACCGAGCCCACGTGGAAGACCTATATCGAGGCGCAGAAGATCCCGGTCATCGGCGGTGCGGAGTACTCGGCGAACTGGTTCACGAGCCCGATGTTCTACCCGGTGAGCACGACGGTGCTCACGAACGTCTGGGCCCAGGTGTTCGCCGCGAAGAACCTCGGCAAGACGAAGCTGGCCTCGCTGCTGTGCTCGAACTCGTCGGTCTGCCAGGGCGCCGCGGGCCTGATCAACGCGGCCGCGAAGGACCTCGGCGTCGACATCGTGTACAACCAGTTGGCGGATGCGAACGCGACGAGCTACACGCCGCAGTGCATCGCGATGAAGAACTCCGGCGCCAACGTGTTGTCACCCCAGGGCGTGAACAACGTGACGTTGATCCGTGACTGCGGCCGTCAGAACTACAAGCCGCTCATCATCACGACCAACTTCTCGTACACCCTCGACCAGCTCAAGAGCACGCCGCAGTTCGAGGGGCTCGTCGGCCCGACACCCTCGATCTCGCCGTACAACCAGTACCCGGCGACGAAGGACTTCTTTGCCGCGTTGAAGAAGTACGCGCCGGACTACGCGCCGGGGGGCAAGAAGTACAACAGTGGCGGCATGCTCGCGGCGATCGACTCGTGGGAGGCGGGTCTCGCGTTCGCCAAGGCGGTCGAGAACTCGGGAGTGGCCGCGAACGCCAACGTGACGACGGCGGACGTGATCAAGGGGCTGTCGCAGTTCAAGGACGAGACCCTCGGAGGCAGCAACCCGCCGCTCACCTACAGCGACGGCACCGCGCCGAACCCGCAGGTCAAGTGCTTCTACCTCTACAAGATCAAGGGCGCGAAGTACGTCGACAACCTCGACGGGAAGGTCCCGAAGCTCTACTGCCAGCCGTAGCGCTGTTCGATCGGGACGGCGGGGCGGGGACTTCCCTCGCCCCGCCGTCTCGCGTGCTCAGGCGTTGACGACGATCCCGTCGACCACGCGCGACGCCTTCAACCCGGGGAAGTGGCAGCCGAGTGCGCGCGTGCCGTGGGCTTCGGCCTCGCGTTGGAGCAGCTCGCGGCTCCTCCGCGCGAGCTTCGGGTCGACGTCGTGCATCGCCGTGAGGTCGGCGTCGGTGAGCTGGGCGGGGCAGTACATCGCGTCGCCGAGGATCAGCAGTCGCTCGTCGCGATCACGGATCACGAACGCGAGGTGGCCAGGCGTGTGGCCCGGCGTCGGCAACGCCACGATCCCGGGGACGAACTCCAGCGCGTCGTCGACCAGCACGATCCGGCCCGCCTCGAACAGCTCGGCGAACGCCGCCTTCTTGTGCCGCGCCATGCGGAATTGCTCGAATTGGTCGTCGACCACGAAGGCGTCGTAGTCGCCCCTTCCCATGTGGATCACCGCGTTCGGGAAGGTGACGCCGGCGTCGCGGGTCGCGATCCAACCGTCGTGGTCGAGGTGCAGGTGCGACAACGCGATCACGTCGATGTCGTCGGGGTGCACGCCGATGGCCGCGAGCTCGTCGACCAGGGCGCCCCCGGTGAGCCCTTCGACCGAGAACGGCCCGACTCCGGCGTCGATCAGCGTGGTCTGCTCGCCCGGGATCACGAACGAGCCGACCGGGAACCGGGCCTTGCCGTCGTCGTCCGCGAACCGGCGGTTGTAGTTGGGGACGCTCATGAAGTCGTCTGCCATCGTGAAGACGCCGTCGGCGACGCCGAGCACCCGCCGGTCGCCGACCCGGAACTCGGAGCGCCAGTCGCTCACGGAAGCCGCCATGGCGGCGAGCATACGCTGCGATCCCGCCGCACCGCCGGGCCGCGGTCGCCCGAACCTGCACCAGGAGGAACGCGATGAAGTACGTGAAGCTGGGGAACACCGGGCTCGACGTGTCGGTGATCTGTCTCGGTTGCATGAGTTACGGCGAGCCGAAGGCGGGCGGTCATCCGTGGTCGCTCGACGAGGACGCGAGCAGGCCGTTCTACAAGGCCGCGGTGGAGGCCGGGATCAACTTCTTCGACACCGCGAACGTCTTTTCCGCCGGTACCAGCGAGGAGTTCGCCGGCCGCGCGTTGAAGGAGCTCACCAATCGCGACGAGGTGGTCATCGCGACCAAGGTGCACGGTGCGATGCGTAGGGGCCCGAACGGCGCGGGCCTCTCGCGCAAGGCGATCATGACCGAGGTCGACCACAGCCTGCGCCGCCTCGGCACCGACTACATCGACCTGTACCAGATCCATCGCCTCGATCGCCGTACTCCGCTCGAGGAGACGCTCGAGGCGCTCCACGACCTGGTCAAGATGGGGAAGGTGCGCTACCTCGGCGCGTCGTCGATGTACGCGTGGCAGTTCGCGAAGGCCCTGTTCACCGCAGACGCGCACGGGTGGACGAGGTTCTCGTCCATGCAGGACCACTACAACCTCCTCAACCGCGAGGAGGAGCGCGAGATGCTGCCGCTGTGCGCCGACCAGGGAATCGGCGTGATCCCGTGGAGCCCGCTCGCCCGCGGCCGGCTCGCGCGGGAGTGGGACGAGCAGACCGCGCGCTCGGAGACCGACGAATTCGGGCGCACCCTCTACGCCGACTCCGACCGTGTCGTCGTCGAGCGGGTGGGGGAGATCGCGGCCGAGCGCGGCATCCCCCGGGCCCAGGTCGCGCTGGCGTGGATGCTCTCGAAGCCGGTGATCACCGCGCCCATCGTGGGTGCGACGAAGCCGCACCACCTCGAGGACGCGGTTGCCGCGGTCGACGTGGAGCTCACCCCCGACGAGATCGCGCGGCTCGAGGAGCCGTACGTGCCGCACGCGATCGTCGGCTTCGTGTGACCCGACCCGCGGCGACGCGGTCGCGCGACGCGGCGTAGCCTCGTCGGCACGCCCTACGAGCCCAGCCGGGGGGAAACCGCATGCCGGAAGCAGGACCCTTTGCCGGGTTGGTCGTCGTCGACCTGTCGTCCAACCTGGCGAGCGCCTACCCGAGCCTCGCGCTCGCCGACTTCGGAGCCGAGGTCATCCAGGTCGAGCCGCCCGGGGGCAGCCGCCTCCGCGATCAGCCCGCGTGGCCGTTCTGGATGCGGGGCAAGCAGAGCATCGCGCTCGATCTCGCCGATCCTGCCGACGCCGAGGTCGCACGCTCCCTCGTGCGGGGCGCCGACGTGGTGGTGGACGCGTCGAATCCCGGCGTGGCCGCGGCGGCCGGTGTCGACTACGACGACGTGAAGGACGACAGCCCGGGGCTCGTGTACGTGTCCATCACCGCATTCGGCCGCTCCGGGCCGCTGGCATACGTCAAGCCCTACGAGTCGATCGCGATGGCGAAGATGGGCGCGTCGTACGGTCGGGCCCGCAGCGGTCGAGTGGGGCCGACGATGCTCGTACCGTACGGCGCCACCATGGCGGCCGCGCTGCTCGCGATCCAGGGGATCGGGGTCGCGCTGCACGAGCGCTCGGTGACCGGCCACGGCCAGCGCGTCGACACGACGATGCTCCAGGGGATGCTCGCCCAGGATCCGTGGGCGTACTTCATCCGTCTGCTCGCGATGCGGTACCCCGATGCGTTCTCGATGGCCCCGCCGCGCGCGCCGGGTCGGCCGGTGCCGAACAGCTGGCTGGGCTTCGGTCTCCTCACCGGCTTCACCGCCGACGAGCACTGGCTCCAGTTCGCCCACGCGACGCCCCGCCAGTTCGAGGCGTTCGTCCGCACGCTCGGCCTCGAGTGGACGCGCAGCGACAGCGAGCTGCACGACGCCCCCGACAGCGACGACGAGGCGAAGCGCGACCGCTTCTGGACCATGATGCTCGAGGACGTCCGCTCGAGGACGGTCGAAGAGTGGCAGGAGGTCTTCGACCGCGAGAAGGACGTGTTCGCGGAGGTGTTCCGCGCCGGCACCCAGCTGTTCGAGCACCCCCAGATCGTGCACGACCACCACGTGGCGACGGTCGAGCTGCCGGAGCTCGGGTCGGTGCGCGAGCCGAACGTCTTCGTGAGGATGTGGAAGACGCCGGGCTCGGCCGAGCGGCCGGTCCCCGCGGTCGGGGAGCACAACGCCGAGCTGCGCGCGCGGCCGGTGCGCGCGGTTGCGCGTCCCGCGGGCGAGGCGCCGGTCGGGCGGCCGCCGCTCGAGGACGTCACCATCATCGACCTCGGCACGTTCTACGCGGGGCCGTTCGGCAGCACGATGCTCGCCGACCAGGGAGCCCGCGTCATCAAGATCGAGCAGCTCGACGGCGACCCCATCCGCTTCCAGATGCCCGTGCCCGAGAGCGCCGGAGTGCGGGTCACCCAGGGCAAGCAGAGCATCGCGGTCGACGCGTTCTCCGACGAGGGGCACGCGATCATCGTCGAGCTGGTCCGTGGCGCCGACATGGTGCTGCACAGCTACCGCGGCGGCGTGGCGGAGCGGATGGGCCTCGACGCCGACGCGATGCACGCCGTCAACCCCGACCTCGTGTACCACCACGGCGTCGGCTACGGCATCGACGGTCCGTACGCGCGCCGTTCGGCCTACGCGCCGACCATCGCAGCGGGCTCCGGCTTCGCGCGGCGCTGCGGGGGCGGCGGTCCCGAGGGCGCGCCGCTCACGCTCGACGAGATCAAGGACGCGTCGTCGACCACCGGGGGGAGCCCCGCGGGCCACCCCGACGGGTTCGCCTCACTGGGTGTCGCGGCCGCGATGGCGCTCGGGCTCGCCGCACGCGACCTGGGCGCCGGCGGGCAGCAGACGATGACGTCGATGCTGTCGACGATGTGCCACGTGCTCGGCGACATCATGATCGAGTATCCCGGGATGCCCCCGGTCCGGATGGTCGACGACGACGGCCGCGGCTTCCACGCCCTCGATCGCCTCTACGAGACCGCGGACGACGGCTGGGTCATGCTCTGCGTCGAGAACGAGCAGGAGTGGAGCTCGCTCGCACGCGAGCTCTCGGCCGAGGTCGACCTCGCGGGCGATCCGCGCTACGCGACCAGTGCGGGCCGCACCGCCAACGACGCCGCACTCGTCGACGCGCTCACCGCGGTGTTCGCGACGCGCGCCGCCGGCGACTGGGAGAAGGCGCTCACCGCCGTCGACGTCGCGTGCGTGGAGCTGGGGCCACCCGCCGGCGGTCTGGTCATGAACCTCTTCGAGGAGGGACAGCTCGCTGACCAGCTCGGCATGCTCGTCAAGGTCCGCCACCCGATCTTCGACGAGCACGTCCGCACCGCCGAGCTGGTGTCGTTCTCCCGCTCGGGCGCGCGGCTCGGGGTCGGCGCGCGCATCGGCGAGCACACCGACCTCGTGCTGCGCGACCTCGGCTACGACGACGCCCGCATCGCCGAGCTGCGTGAAGCAGGTGTGGTGGGAGGCCCCGGCCGGCGCGAGCCCTGATGCAAGTTTGAATGGTTGTGGGGATGACAACTAGCGGGTGACGACCACGCGGACGCGGGCGAGGTTCTGGGTGGTGGGGCCGGTGGTGGTGCCGTCGCGGTAGGCGCCGACGCGGAAGCTCGCGAAGTAGGTTCCGGGCTCGGAGTAGGCGTGCTCGGCCTTGATGTCGACGCTGGCCGACCCGCCGTTCACGTCCATCGCCTCGAATGCGCCCCGCCCCTCGAAGTCCCATTCGGCGTGGACGATGGTCCCCATGCCGAGGGGCTGTTCGGCGCTGCCGAGGAAGTTCACCGGCTCGCCGATCTTCACCTCCGCCCGGGCGGAGCCGTTGGCCTGGGCGGTGACGACCGGTTGCACCCCGCCCCGTTCCGCCGCCGTCTTCGGCAAGACGAGCTGGTTGTCGCGGCCGAGGAAGCAGCCGCGGTACGAGGGCGGCGCGACGTCCTCCTCGGTCCAACGCACGACGTCGCGCAGCGCCTGCGCCGTGACGCCGTCGTAGTTCACGAGACGGCTGGTCCACACACCCGGGTCCTTCTCCGACGTGAGCGCGGGCCCGAGGAACTCGGGAGTGCCGTGCGGCGCGTTCTCGCAGAACCAGAGCCGGAAGTGGTCGTCGGTCCGGTCGCCGAGGTTCTCGCGCACGCTCCGCTGGTAGGGCCAGATCGTGGTCGGCCACACCTGCGCGTCGAGCGTGGGCTGGACGTAGATCATCTTGTTGGTGAGCGTGCGCTTGTACCGCCAGGGCGCGGCCGCGCTGACGGGGCTCCGTCCACGCTGGGGGTAAACGGTCCGCCCGTCGACCATCCATGGCTCGAACTCGGTGTCGATGCCGTCGCGTGTCGGGTCCTTGATCTGGTACCAGTGGTAGTAGCAGAACGCGATGAAGTCGCGGTTGTCGATCTGCACCTCGTCGCCCACCTCGACGCCTTCGAACATCTCCGGTGTGCGTTCGCTGAACGGGCTCAGCACGTCCTCCTCGGTGCCGGCGATGAACAGCACGCGACCGGCGGCCTTCCCGGAGAGCACGTTCACCTTCGCCATGAAGAGCCGCTCGTGATCGTCGGTGTCGACCTGGATGCCCCACGTGGGCTCGGTGCCGGACGCGCCCGCGGTGGCGAGCCGCATTGCCATCTGCGCCATGACGTTGGCGATCTGGCTCGCCGGAACCACACGCGTCACCGTGTGCCGCTCGTTGATCAGCACCGGCTCGAGGATCTGCGGGTCGTCGTGGCCGAGGTAGCCGGGCTCGTTCCAGAAGTCGTCGAAGTACTCGGGATCGAAGTCGCGCGTCGCGTACATGGGAAACGCCCACGGCGTGAACGGGGCGAGCTGGTTCTCCGCGCCGCGCGGGTAGCCGCGCCGGTACATCTCCGCGAGCGCCTCCCGCTGCCCGTGGGTGAGACCCTCGAACGGGTCGCCGCTGCCGCCCGGTTCCACCGCGTCGATGATCTGCGCGAACTTCTCGCGCGCGAGCAGCCAGGTGAGCGCCCAGGGTGACCATTGTGTGTCCTGCCCGATGCCGGCGTGGGGACACCCGCCCTGCCAGACGTCGGGGCGGTTCTCGAGGCAGTGCCCCGAGCGGGCGCCGCCGCCGCTGACGCCCCAGATGTACCCGTGGTGCGGTTCCTCGTCGTACATCTCCCGGGCGAGCTGCTTGGCGTAGAGGGCCGAGTCGGCGCTCGCCCCGAAGAGCCGGTAGTCGTCCTCGAACCCGAGGCCCTCACCCGGAAAGTGCCCCTGGTTCGACTCGACCATGTAGCCGCCGAACTCGTCGAACGACAGGTCGAAGAACCACGCCATCCCGTTGCCGTCGTAGCCCATCGCGACTAGGTTGTCGTGGCCCCCGGCCCCGCCCTCGAGGTAGTGGAAGAACCGTCCCCGGTACTCCTCCTCCGGTGGGAAGTAGAACGAGAACCGAGTGTGCGTGTCCTCGAAGCCCCCGTGCACATAACGGTGGCGCCGGGGCGTGTCCCGCCACTCGTCGACGTCGATGAACGCCTCGTTGGCCATTCGAGTCCCCTTTGGTCGCGCTCGGTTCTCGAAGCTTGCTTCGCTCCGGGCGAATGAGTCGATCCGAGCGACGCGACTCTGCGCGCTCGGGCGGCGCCATCCTCGACCACGGTGGCAGCGATGTCAAGATGGCAACGTTGCCATCGCGGCGGCGGACTGTCGACGCGTCGGGTTACAGTCGCCGCCGTGCCCGACCCGGCGCTGTCGCTCCCGCCCGACGTCATCTCGTGGGTCGAGGACGTCACCGGTGGCCGTGTCACGCACGCGGACAGGGTCCCCGGCGGCGCCGCGCGCGAGGCGTGGTTCGTCGACGTCGCCGCTCCCCCCGGGAACACCCCCCGGCAGGTCGTCCGCAACAGCGCGCCGCGGCGGCCCGAGCGCAGTGCATTCCACCCCCTCGCGATGGAGGGCGAGATCATGCTCGCGCTCGGGAGGGCGGGCGCGGCCGTGCCCCGCGTCCTCGCCGTGCACCCCGTGCGCGAGGCGATCCTCTCCGAGCGCGTGCCCGGCGACACGTGGTTCTACCGGATCCGTGAGCCCGAGGAGCAGGTCTCGGTGGCGCGCGACTTCGTCGCCAAGCTCGCCGCGATCCACCAGCTCGACCCGCGCACCCTCGACCTGCCCAGCTTCGGGCCGGTGAAGACGCCGCGCGAGCACGCCCTCGAGCGCATCCGCGGCATCCGGTGGCGCGGGACCGCGCCCGACGGCTCGATGCCGCCGCTGCTGCGCCTCACCGCCGACTGGCTGGAGCGGAACGTGCCCGCCTACGACGGGCCGGTCGTCGTGGTCCAGGGAGACACCGGGCCCGGGAATTTCCTGTACCAGGACGGGCACGTCACCGCGATCGTCGACTGGGAGCTCTCGCACTTCGGCGACCCCATGGACGACATCGCGTGGCTCACGCTGCGCGCGGTCCAGGACACCTTCACCCACGTGCCCGACCGGCTGGCCGAGTACGCCGAGCTCTCGGGGCACCCGATCGACCCCGATCGGATCTGGTACTACCGCCTGTTCGCGGAGGCGACGATGTCGACCCTCCGCCCCAACGAGGGCGAGGCGACCGACCCCGACGCGGGACGGCCGCAGGCGCGCGACATCGGCAACGGCCTCATCTACCCCCAGCTGCACCGCCGGCTCTGGCTGGAGGCGCTCACCGCCGTGATGGGGCTCGAGCTCCCGCTGCCGGAGTGCCCGCCCGCACCCGAGGCGCCCGAGTGGCACCGGCTGTACGACGACGTGCTCGGCTCCTTCCAGACCATCGTGCCCCGCATCGCCGATCCGCTCGCGTCCCAGTGGACCAAGGGCCTGGTGCGGGCGGTGAAGTACCTCCAGGAGCTCGACCTCTCGGGCGGTGCGTTCGCCGACCTCGAGCGCGACGACATCGCGGCCGCCCTGGGCCGCCGCGTCACCTCGCTGCCCGAAGGTCGCGCCGCGCTCGACGACTCCGCCCGCGCCGGCAAGGTGTCCGACGAGGACTACGTGCGGGTGCTGTGGAACAAGGTGATGCGCGACGACCACCTGATGCGCACGGCGTCGGGCGCGCTCCACGAGCGCAGCTGGCCGCCGATCACGGACGAGTCGGTACGATCCGGCGCATGAACCGGATCGTCGTCATCACGGGCAGCTCGAGCGGTATCGGCCTCGCCACCGCGCTCGCCTTCGCTCGGGCCGGCGACACCGTGGTCGCCACCATGCGCGATCCGTCGCGTGGCGGCGCGCTCGCGACCGCGGCCGCCGACGCCGGGGTCGCGGTGGAGGTCGTCACCCTCGACGTGACCTCCGACGAGTCGGTTGCCGCCGCGATCGCCCAGGTCGTGGACGAGCACGGCCGGATCGACGTGCTGGTGAACAACGCCGGTCTCGGCACGTCCGCCACGCTCGAGGAGCTCAGCATGGACGACCTGCAGCGCTCCCTCGACATCAACTACCTCGGGGCCGCCCGCGTCACCAAGGCGGTGCTGCCGGTCATGCGGGCAGCCGGGCACGGCCATGTGATCGTTGTGAGCAGCGTCGCCGGCGTGGTCGGGCAGCCCTTCAACGACGCCTACTGCGCGTCGAAGCACGCGGTCGAGGGCCTCTACGAATCGTTGCACCCGGTCGCGGCGGCGCTCGGCGTGCGCGCGTGCATCGTCGAGCCCGGTCCGGTCGCCACCCCGTTCCACGACCGCAGTGAGCAGATCAACTCCTCGGATCCCGAGATCGCCCGCCTGAAGGCGCGCTACAAGGAGGTGATCGCGCCCGGCGTGTCGCGGGGCCAGCCCGCCGAGGAGGTCGCGGACGTGATCGTGGCGGTGGCCGACCAGCCCGATGCTCCGCTGCGCACGCAGACCTCACGGTTCACGGTGCGGCTGATCGACCGGAAGATCGCCGACCTGAGCGGCGAGGCGATCATCGCGATGACCTCTCCCTGGATCGCTCCGGCCGAGAGCGCGGGCTGACCCCTGGCCCCCGGGCGCCGGCCCGGTCAGCTCGTGAGGGGGGCGACGAGCGTGTCGAGCCAACGGCGGTGCGCGTCGCGATCGGTGCTCTGGGGTGCCAGCACGAGCTCGGTGACGCCGACCGCGCCGTAGGCGTCGCGGCGGCGGAGCCACCCGTCGACGTCGAGATCGTCGACGGGGATGTGGAGACGGAGCTGGAACGGCACCCCGTCGGCGCTGCGGCCGGAGGCATCGAACGCGGCACGGAGGTTGTCCCAGGTGCCAGGCACCTGCTCCGGCTCGAGGCCGATGCCGTGCCAGCCGGCGGCGAAACGCGCCGTGCGGCGCGCCGCCGCGGGGCCGTGGCCGCCCACGTACACGGGGATGCCGGTGTCGAGGAACGGGCCCGGGTAGGCCTCGAGATCCTGGAAGGAGAAGAACTCCCCCGAGAACGACGACGGCCCCGGCGACCAGAGGAGCTGCATCACCTCGATGAACTCGTCGCCGTACCGGCCTCGGCGCTCGAACGGCACCTGCCCGATGGCGTCGTGCTCGTCGCGGAGGCCGCCGACCCCGACCCCGGCGTCGAGGCGACCGCGGCTCAGGTGGTCGATGGTGGCGAGGGTCTTGGCGGTGGGCATCGGGTGGAGGTAGGGGACCACGAGCACGCTCGTACCGAGGCGCGCGGTGGTCGTGGCCGACGCGAACGCGGCGAGCATGACGAGCGGGTCGTGGTAGGGCCGGCCGCCGCGGAGCCGGTCGGCGACGAACCCGCGGTGGAGCACGTGATGGCTGACCCAGAGCGAGTCGGCGCCGAGCGCCTCCGCGTGGACGGCAAGCTCGATCACCTCGGCCGGCGTGTCGAAGCCCCAGCTGTTGGCGGTGACGTAGCCGATCCGCATCGGCGCGGGATGCTACCGGAGGTCGGGCGTGCCGGAGACGGGGCTCACGGGCGCATTGGGGCTCACGGGCGAGCCGGAGCTACTTCTTCTTCGGGGATCTCTGGGCGCGTACGAGCCGGTCGACCGGCGGACCGAGGACGCGAGCGACCGCGTCGGGCGGGGGCGTCGACGGACCGGAGAACGTGCTCCCGAGCACGGCCCGGCGCACCTGGACCACGACCAGCAGCGCCTTGATCCCCACATGGGATCCGTCGCCAGCGGTGCCGTCGGCATCCACCACGTAGGCCGCGTGCTGGTCGCCGTAGGTGGGTGCGTCGGCGGTCGAGACGACGACCGACCGCGCCGACGCGGGCCCGGAGGCCTGCTTGGCGAGCTCGCCGCTCAGCACCTGCTGGATGCACTGCTGCGCCGACGTGCCGGCCAGCGCCTGGAAGGCGCTCAGCGCGGCTGCGGGGGAACGGTAGACCGACACCGACGTCGACACCTTGGCGTCGCCGCGTGCGTACACGTCGGAGATCACCCGCTTGGTGCGCTTGGCGCGCGTCAGCTTCGTCACCTTCTTGCAGGGGGCGATCCCGGCCGGGCCGAACCCGTTCGCCGGCGACGTCGGGGTCCGGTTCCAGTCCTTACCGACGTCACCCTGCTTGAGGAGGCCCGAGCTCGCGATCTTCTGGTCGCTCGCCGCCGCGCCGGCGGGCGCCGCCATGCTGACGACCAGCGCGAGGCCGACGAGGATCAGCGCGAGGTGGCGCGGAACACCACGGGACGGCACGCCCGGTAGCTCAGCACACCCGCTGGCGGCGGAGTTGAACGGCCAGCAGCAGACCCAGGCCGAGCACGATCAGGAGGCCCGCGAGGAGCAGCTCGAGGCCGAGCGGACCGGCGCCGGTGAACGCGAGGACCGACGGCGCGCTGCCGACCGCGGCGACGGGCCGTACCACGGCTTCGGCCTGCACGGCCGGGGTTGTCGTCGTAGGGCCAGTCCCGGGGTCCGAGGGCGGGTCGCAGATCGTCTGGGGTGCGTTGATCAGCTGGCAGACCTTGACCGTGGAGTGGCTGCCGACCGCGGTGGCGTCGCCGGTCACGATCGACAGCGTGGTGGCGAGCGAAACCGGCCCGTCGGCGCTCGCGCTCACGTCGCTCGCGCCGATCGTGCTCGAGCGGACGCTGGCGGACTCGAGCGGCGGGTCGGCGGGGTCCGTGGTCCCATTCTGTTGGTCGGTGCTGGTCGTGGCCTGGTTGTTGCCGCTGTGGGCGAAGGCGAACAGCAGGTTCACGATGCCGGTGACCTGGCGGATCGTGGCACCGGCGGTGGTGGCCATGCCGTCCTCGGGGCTGACCATGGTGTCGACCGTGTGCAGCTCGCCGAACGACTGCAGCAGCGCGGTGCCCACGTCGAGCGTCGTGTACCACGAGGCCTCGTCACCGGGTGCGCCGATCAGGGCGAGGATCGACTGGACGATCTGGTCGACCGCCGGGTCGGTGCTCGTCGCCGCGAGCTCGTTGGAGCCGCTCCCACCCGCGTTGTTGGCGCCCGAGTTGGCGAGCGCGACGCCGACGTTGGCCACCGCCGCGGTCTGGCTGGCGTCGACGCTGTGGTCCCCCGTCACGGAGCCGACGGCGGTCTGCTGGATCGACGTCGTGGAGCTGTCGCCGACGGCGGTGCTCGACCCGGTGAAGATCGAGCTGCCCGAGATCGGCGAGGAACCCGGGTCGAGTGCGGAGGCCCCGAACGGATCGCCCACCAGGGCCGCCACCAGCGCCCGCACGACGGCACTGACGAACGCCTGGTTGGCGGCGTCCGCGCCGTTGTCGCCCGACAGCGCCAGCGCGGCGCCGAAGTTCAGGACGATCGCGCGCTGCGAGATGTGGATGGTCCCGTCGTCGGACGCCGTACCGATCGCGACCTGCACGATCGTGGTGTTCGATGCGAGCCCCACCGCGGTGGCGGTGCCGGTGTCGACGGCGGCGGATGCTGGCTGCCACTGGATCGCGATCGCCGCCGCCGGGGCTCCCGGGGTGTGGTTCACGATCGCGAGGTTCCCGCCCGTGTTGGCCGCCCCCAGGCCGACGTTGACCACCGAGACCGACTGGATCGTCGTCTCGTCGGTGTCGAGCAGGTTCACGACCTGCGTGACCGCCGTCGAGGCCTGGAGACCCGTGGCCGCGGCGTTGCCGGTCGAGATGCTCGCGAGGTCCTGCGAGTCGCTCGGCACCGCGCTGGCGGCGTTCCCACCCGACTGCGCCAACGCGAGCCCGACGTTCAGGACGAGGGCGAGCTGGTAGATCGTCACCTTCGCCGAGTCGGTCACGATGGCCGACGCGGTCTGTGCGATCACGTTGTTGGTGGCACCTCCCGTGGCGCTGGCCGCGTCGGTGGTGATGGTCGCAGTGGCGGTGGACGCCGACGCCCCCGCCGGGCCGCTCGACGCCGTGCTGGTGACGACGTTGATGCCGGTGTTGGCGACCGAGGTGCCCACGGTCGTCACGCCGGCCGACTGGCTGACCGTGGTGGCCGTGGTGGCCGGGGTGGTCGAGCGGCTCGACGGGTCGGACGTGCTCGCCGACGAGTCGGTCGACGTGCCCGGCGTGGTCGTGGTCGTCGGCGAGGTCGTCGGCTCCGTCGCAGCGTCGTCGGTTCCGGTCGTGGACGGGTCCGGCGAGCTCTCCGGATCGGTGGGACCCGGTGTCGCGGTCGTCGGATCCGTGGTAGTCGACGCGTCGCTCGTCGCTCCCGGCGGCGTGCTCGCGTCCGTTGGAGTCGGATCCGTGGTCTGGGCCGACGGCGGCGTAGTGGTACCCGCGTCGTCGGTGACCGCCATCGCAGGTACTGCGAGCGCGACGAGGACGGTCATGACGAGCGCGACCATCCACGGCACCGACTTCACCCAGCGCATCGCGTGTGTTCCCTTTCGAGGAGCCCGACCGCTACGGGAGCGCGACGGCTGTTCGGCCTGCCGCGCTCCCGTAGGGCTTCCCTAGCGTGTGCTCGTCACGGTCCAGTGACGGTCACCGTGCTGGTCTGCGTGGCCGACGACGTGCTGTTGTTCGTCGCTGACGCCGCGCCGGTCGAGACGCTCGCGGAGTTCCCGCTCGCGGTGTTGGTGGAGCTGGCGGTGTTCGACGCCGTGCCTCCCGTGTTGCCGCTGGTCGCCGACGTGCCACCGATGGCAGCACCACCGTTGGCGCTCGCGTCGGCCGACTGGTACGTGCCGTTCGACTGGTCGATGTCGTTACCCGCCGAGTTGAAACCGCTGTTCGAGAACGCGGCCTGTCCGGTGCCCACTGCCGTCGCCTGGACGACGAGGGTGTGCCCCGAAGGATCGGTCACGGTCACGGTGCCGGTCTGGCTCGCCGACGCACTGCTGGTGTTGCTCGCAGACGCCGCACCGGCCGTCACGGTCGCCGAGTTGTTGCTCGCGGTGTTGCTCGAGGTGGCGGTGTTCGTGCAGCTACCACCCTGGTTCCCAGAGGTGGCGGGGCCGAACGTGATCGCCGGACCGTCGTTGGCGGACGCGTCGCAGTGCTGTCCGGTGTGGTTGGACTGCCCGATGCCGTTCCAGGCGTCGTTCCCACCCGAGTTCGCAGCCGAGAGCTGATGGGTGTGCACGAGCGAGAGCTGGAACACGTCGACCGGAGACTGTGCCTGGGCAACGCCACCGAGCGCCAAGGGCACTCCGGCTGCAAGCGCACCCATTGCGGCGAACCTCCACAAGTTCATCTTCTTCACGTAGGACCTCCTGGATCCGCTTGCCTCCGCTGGTGGATTGTGTCTAAGGGCACGCGGACCCACGGTCCCATGGCGCGATGGCGACAACTGTGTGACAATTCCGCACGGAATCCGATTCGTTGCCCGCGACGTAGGACAGAGGAGAGCGAGCGGACCGAGAGGACCGAGAGGGCGGGCAACGAGGCGGGGACCAGGGCGCGCCAACAGGCGACAGCTAGGGGGCACGAGCAAGGCTGGGGCGGCCAAGCAACACGGGAAGGGGCAGGGTGTGAGTGCGACGAGCCATTGGTTCGACCCACCCGAGGTCGACCGAGTGCTCCTCGTGGGCTTCGACGCCGACGAGATCGGTCGGTTCGCGGAGGGCTTCACGAGGAGAGGGTGTGCGCCGACGCTGGCGTCGAGCGCAGGGCAGGTGGTGCAGCTCATCGGCGACGAGCAGTTCGACCTCGTCGTGTGTGGCCGTTCTCTCGCCACCGACGACCTCGGCACCGTCATCTCCCGCATCGAGAGGACGGGAGCGATGCTGTTGATCGTCGGGGCCCACGATGTCGCCGCGATGGGCAACGGCCACCCGGACCACCTGACCATCCCGCCCACGTCCACCGTGGGCGAGGTCACCATGGCCGGGATCGCCCTGCTCGCGCAGCGGGGCGGTCATCGTCGGCATTCCCACCTGCGCTTCGGCGACTTCGACCTCGACCCCGACCGCCGCAAAGCGTGGCTGCACGGTGAGCGCCTCGAGCTCACGAAGTACCAGTTCCGGCTGCTCGCGGCGCTGATCGGGTGCGAGGGCGCGGTGGTGTCGCACGAGGAGCTCGACAAGCTGATGTTCGACTCGTATCCCGTCGACAACGGGGAGCGGGTCGCCGCGCACGTGCGGCGACTGCGCAAGAAGATCGAGGACGATCCTGCGCACCCGTCGCGTCTGCTCACTGTCCGCGGCGAGGGATACCGGCTCGCCGACGGTGAGTGAGCGCGTGCGCCTCCCGCTGACGCCCGACGAGCTGCTCTCGACCACCCGTGCGGTCCGCAAGCGGCTCGACCTCACGCGCCCGGTCGAGCGGGAGGTGCTGCTGGAGTGCGTCGATCTCGCGGTGCAGGCGCCGTCGGGCTCGAACGTGCAGCGCTGGCACTGGATCTTCGTGACCGATCCCGGGAAGAAGGCAGCGCTCTCGGAGCTGTACCGGCGCGTGTTCGAGCGTGCCTACTCGCGCGACCGCCTCGGCGAGCTGGACGCGCAGGGCGCGCGCATCCTCGACTCCTCGGAGTACCTGGCGGCCCATCTCCACGAGGTCCCGGTACTGCTCGTCCCGTGCCAGTGGACCCGGCCCGCGCCCGACGGCGCGAGCCAGGCCGGGTACTGGGGATCGATCCTCCCCGCGGTGTGGAGCTTCATGCTCGCCGCGCGCAGCCGCGGCCTGGGCACCGCGTGGACCACGATGCACCTCGCCTACGAGGAGGAGGCGGCGGGCATCCTGGGCGTGCCCTACGAGCGCTGCGCCCAGGCGGGCCTGTTCCCCGTCGCCTTCACCGTCGGCACCGACTTCCGGCCCGCGGCGCGTCGCGACACGCCCCGGACCATCCACTGGGACGCCTGGTAATCCCGTCCGGCGCGCGACGCGTCACGTGGGGACCGCTCGCGTGACGGATCTCGGCGGAGAGGCGTGCATAGGTTCGCCTCGTGACCGTTCGCGACGGGACCCGCATGACCGACACCGCCGGGGGAGCGACGCAGAAGCGCCGCGGCTCGCGCCGGAAGTACCTGGTCATGCTGGTCGCGCTGCTCGCGGTGGCCGGTCTCGCCGTCGCGGTCGCCGCCACGTCCAACCCGAGCAGCGTCTCCGGGCCCACCGACGTGAAGCACCTGCCGGTCGGGCCGGAGGCGCCGAGCCTCGCCACCGCCAAGGGCTGGATCAACTCGCCCCCGCTGCTGCCCGCGAATCTGAGGGGGAAGGTCGTGCTGTACGACTTCTGGACCTACTCGTGCGTGAACTGCGTGCGCACCATCCCCTACCTGCGGTCGTGGTACGCCCGGTACGCCCCCGAGGGGCTGCTGGTGGTGGGGATCCACTCCCCGGAGTTCGACTTCGAGAAGAACCACGCCAACGTGGAGGCGGCGGTGAGCCGTCTCCACGTCGACTACCCGGTCGCGCTCGACGACGACATGACGATCTGGGACGAGTTCGCCAACCAGTACTGGCCCGCCGACTACATCGCCGACCGGGACGGCCACATCCGTGACACCACGGTCGGCGAAGGCGGCTCCGCCACGACCGAGGACGTCATCCGCGAGCTGCTCGGCGTCCCGGCCTCCGCGCCCCGCGCGGCCGCGGTGAACGAGGGAAACGTGGGGAAGCCGCCGACTCCCTCGGAGGCGGTCACGCCGGAGACCTATCTCGGGCTCGAGCGCGGGATCGCCGGGGCGCGGCCCGGTTCGTCCACCTATCCCGACGTGACCTCGCCCTCCCGGGACCAGCCGTACCTCGTGGGCCCGTGGTTCGGCGACGACGAGGACGTGGTGAGCGAGGCGGCCGGTGCCGCGATCGTGGTCGAGTTCCACGCGCGCGAGGCGAACCTCGTGTTGGCGAGCGGCGCGCCCGGCGGGGCGCCCGTCGACCTGCGCGTCCAGCTCGATGGCAAGCCGCTCCCGCCCGACGACCGGACGCCCGAGACCATGGTCGACGCCCAGGGCAACACCTTCATCCACGTGCAGACGTCGGACCTCTACCGGCTCGTCCTCGGGCCCGCGATCGGGACGCACACGCTCCGTCTCACCGCGCAGGCGCGGGGGTTGGAGGCGTTCGCGTTCACGTTCTCGGCATAGGCGACCGCGGTGCTCGTGCAGCTCGTCGCGCTCTTCGGCGCCGGCGTCGCGTCGTTCCTCGCGCCCTGCATCGTGCCACTGTTGCCCGCCTACCTCGGGATCATCGTCGGCGAGAGCGCCGACGCCCACGATGCCGCCCGGGCGGTACCGGCCACGTTCGTGTTCATCCTCGGGTTCGGGGTGGTGTTCGCCAGCCTGGGTGCGGCCGCAGGGCTCGTCGGCTCGTCGCTGCACCAGTACCAGACCGACATCCAGCGGGTCGGCGGCGTGGTCGTCGCCGCCATGGGCCTCGTCCTGCTCGGCGCGCTCCGGGGCCCGTTCGCGCGTGAGCGGCGCCTGCTTCCTGCGGTGCCCGGCACCACGCTCGGCGTGGCGCGCCCGTTCGTGGTCGGCGTGGCGTTCGGGGCCGCGTGGAGCCCGTGTGTCGGTCCGCTGCTCGCCGCCGCGCTGACGGTCGCGTCGAGGAGCGGCCAGGTGGGCCGGGGCGCCCTCTTGTTGCTCGCCTACGCGTTCGGGATCGGGGTGCCGTTCCTCCTCGCCGCGCTCGGACTCGCGTCGTCCCCCCGTCTCGCCGAGCACCTGCGCCGGGCGGGACCGGTGATCGAGCGCGTGGCCGGCGTGCTCCTCGTCGTTCTCGGCGTCCTGCTCGCGACCGGCACCTACGCCCATCTCACCTCTTACCTGGCGCGCTTCAGCCCGGCGATCGGCGGGTTGTGACGTCGTGGTACCCGCCGGGGTGGGAGACTGAGCGTGATGAGCGATCCCCCGCCCGAGGCGACGGCGCCCGGCGCGGTCGGGATACCCGCCTGAGCGCGGGCTGCGAGGGGCGACCGGCTGCTCGAAGCCGGGCTCTGGGCCGCGCTCGGCCAGTCGGCCCTGCTCGTCGGCGCGCTGGTGGTCGCGCGGTTCCCCAAGCTGACCGAGCCGCGGTGGCTGGGCCTGATCATGGCCTTCGGCGCCGGTGCGCTCATCAGCGCGGTCACCACGGATCTCGTGGTCGAGGCC
>CAZDJK010000025.1:0-11942 GCA_964505725.1 uncultured Bifidobacteriaceae bacterium
CTTGAGGATCGACGACGCCTGCGCGGGGTCGGCCTTGTCGTCCATCACGATCGCCTTCACCGGATGCCCGGCGACGCCGCCATGGGCGTTGGTCCACTTCACCCACGCGTTCAAGGTGTCGGGATTGATCGTGACCTTGCCCGTCGACTGCGCGCCGCCGGTCTCGGTGGCGACCGACCCGATGGTGATCGTGGTGCCCTTCGGCTGCTGCGCCCCCGCCGACCCGACGCCGACCAAGCCGATGCTCGCCGCCGCCAATGCGAGCGCGACACCGATCGCGACCGCGCGAGCTCTCGTGTGGTGCTTCAACTCTGACCCCCCAATTCGGTTCCCAGTTCCCGCCCCTCGGGACGCGGTGCCGCCCCGCGACGCGCCGTGAGGATACCGATTTCTCGTCGCGTTGTCTCGTCGCCCCAGCCCGTCCCAGCGGCGGCCACACATATGAGCACTTGAGCGCACTCGTAGCGGACCGACGACGGAGCCCGCGCGACGACTTCATGAGCGACCTGCTCTCGGCCGAGGTCGACGGGCAGCCGCTCAGCGACGAGGTGCTGTTCCCGACTCTCTTCCTCCTCTACACCGCCGGGCTCGACACCGTCGCGGGGGAGATTTGCTATACGTTCCACACGCTCGCGGAGCAGCCGGACCTGCAACGCCTTGTGTGCGATCGGCCCGCCGCCATCCCGCTCTTCGTCGAAGAAGTGCTTCGGTTGCACGCGTTGGCTGTGCCATCGCGTCTCGTGACCCGGGACGTCGAGTTCGCCGGCTGCCCCGATGAAGATGGGCGACCGGGTCGTGATCCCGGCGGCGCCCGCCAACGTCGACCCGAACGTTTTCCCGGACCCGCTGCGCTTCGTCGCCGACCGGCTCCCGAACCGTCACCTCAGCTTCGGCGCCGGTCCACACCGCTGCCTCGGCTCACACCTCGCCCGGCTCGAGCTCCAGATCGCGGTGGAAGAGTGGCACCAGCGCATCCCGCACTACCACCTCGAGCCCGGCGCCCGACCGAACCTGCGGCACAAGCCGGGCGCGGTCACCGGCCTGCTCAGCCTGCGCTCGTCTGGGAGGTCGACCAGCCCGGCGAATGAGAGCGCCGTGTCCACGTCGTGTGGTCTTGTTGCCGACCACAGCCGAGATATCACTTCAACGGATCTGCTCGAGAACATCAGAGGTGGTCAGGAAGATCTGCACGCAGGTCTTGGCCCACGCCTTGGTCGTTGCCGCTGCGGGTCGGTGACGCTCTGCCCGGGCTCACCGCGATCCCTTGTGTTGGTAGGGTGTCGGGACGATGCGCGGATCGGCCGCTCGCACGGCTGTGGGTGGCGCGCTTGTGCTCCTCGTCGTCGCGACCGTCGTCCTTGGCGTTGCAGTGCCGGCTGGAGCGGCGGAGGCCGCGGTTCCCTCCAGGAAGTTGACGTTGACGCTGGTTGATACCAGCCGCCCGACCGATGACCCGGCGAACCCTGCCGGCGACGCGCCCGCCCGGACGCTGCGCACCGACGTGTACGTGCCGTCGGGCAAGGGACCGTTCCCGGTCGTGCTGATGGCGCACGGTATCGACGGGAGTCCGGGCAAGTTCACACAGTTGCTCGGGGCTTGGGCAGGCGCCGGCTATGTCGTCGTCGCGCCTGCGTTCCCGCTCACCAGCAATCGGAGCCCCAAGCCGACGGCATTCACCGACTACGTGAACCAACCCGGCGACCTCAGCTTCGTGCTCACGCAGGTGCTGGCACGCGCGAAGCAGAAGTCGTCGCCGCTGTATCGGCGGGTCGACCCGAAGCATGTGGGTCATGTTCATCCACATCCAGACCGATCCGCGCGCGCCGTATTCAGGCTCGGCTCAGGCGTTCGCGGCGGCCCCGCCCCCAAAGTTTCTGATGACATTGCACGGCGGCTTGCCCTCGGAGCCCTACGAGAACACCCCGAGCCCCCACGACGACGCGGTGATCGATGCGACGACGGCGTTCTGGAACGCATACCTGCGAGGTCAGCGCGTCGCGGTCCCGGAGATCTCTCGCGCCGCAACCGTGCCGGGTCAGAGCGAAGTCGTCGCGGTGCCCCGCTAAAGACGGCTTGATTGAGCCTAGGCCGGGAATTCCAGGAGCTGACGCCCGGCGGTGCTCAGGCGATCACACCGGACGCGCGCAGCCGGCCGAGGTCGCCGTCGGCGTAGCCGAGCTCGCGCAGGACCTCGTCGGTGTGTGCGGCGAAGTCGGGCGCCGGAGGCGGATCGCCCGCCTCCTCGTCGAACTGGATCGGCGGTACGGGAACCTTCAGGCCGCCGTCGGGATAGTCGACGTGGCGCAGGTATCCGTTCGCGAGCGTCTGCGGGTCGTCGTAGACCTCCGCGGGCGTCTGCACGGGCGACCACGCGCCCTTGGCCGTGACGAGGATCTGCTTCCACTCCTCGAGCGTCTTCGCGGCGAAGATCTCGTCGAGGATGCCCGTTGCCACCGCGGCATTGGCCATCCGGTCAGCCGCGCGCGCGAAGCGGGGGTCTGAGCCGAGCTCGGGCCGGCCCAGGTGCTCACACAGGTCGGCCCAGTCGCTGTCGGCGTCGCCGAGGAACAGCAGGTTCAGGAACCGGTTGTCCTTCGTGACGTAGGTGTTCGTCACCGGCGGCGCGACGGCGTGTCCTGGCGGGGGCGTCACCGGCGCGAAGGTCCGCTCCGGCTGTCCGGGGAACTGGCTCATGATGATGGCAGGGCCGTTGAACCACACCGCGGTCGCGAGCAGTGACCCGTCGACCAGCGACGTCTCGCCGGTGCGCTCACGCTTGAGAAGGGCGGCGCAGATACCGCCGGCGAGCGTCATGCCCGACATGCCGTCGCCGTGCCCGACCATGCCGGTCGGCCACGTCGCGCCCGACACGTCCATGGTCGACTGTGACAGCGTCCCGCGGCACCACCACGTGATGCCGTCGTAACCCGGGCGGCCCGACTCCGGGCCCTTCGGCCCCTGACCGCTCCCGCGCGCATAGACGATCCTCGGGTTCACCGCCCGGATGTCGTCGACGTCGATCCTCAACTTCCGGCGGGTCTCGGGCAGGTAGCTGGTGAGGAACACGTCGGCTTCGGCTGCGAGCCGGTAGATGATGTCGCGCCCCTCGTCGCTCGCGAGGTTCACCGCGATGGAGCGCTTCCCGCGGCTGTAGTGCTTGAAGTACCAGCTCGCGCCACCCGGCTCGAGCGTCCCGCCGAGGAGCCGCATGGGGTCGGGACCGGTCGGGCTCTCGACCTTGACCACCTCCGCGCCCCAGTGCGCGAGCACGCCACCCGCCGACGGTACGAAGGCCCACGCGGTGACGTCGACGACCTTGATCCCTTCGAGGACGTTCATGGTTCAGCCGCCTGCGCCGACGGAGTCGGTCAGGTCTTCCCGTGCAATCGGAGCGGTCTTCGGCATCGTGACCTCCTGCACTCTTCGGCCTGCCCGCACTCTTTGGTCTGCACTCTTCGGCCTGCACCCATCGGCCCCGGCCCATCGGCTGGCTCGCCGCCGGTCGCGGCATCGTAACAAGGAGCCCGAAACCGAGCCCGCGGGGCGCGAACCGTGCGGCTCCCGACCGAGCGCACGCGGCGCGGATCGAGGGGGTACGGACTGTGCTAGACGAGCGCGCGCGGTCGGCAACTCCGGGAGGTCCGATGGCGCAGGGTGTGGAGCCGTTCAAGGTCGGGTTCCTGCACGAGGGCCTCGGTGACGACGCAGGCGCGTTCGAGCAGGGGATCGGGGCGATGATCCGGTTCCGCTTCGACGAGGCGCTCGAGGCGGGCGAGGTCGACCGCCCGATCGAGCTGGTCGTGCGCTCGGGGCGGGGGCTGCCCCGCGGCACGGCGAAGGCGGTCTGCGATGCCTGGACCGAGCTCGCCGACGACGGTGTCCTCGTGATCATCGGGCCGGGCATCACGGACAACTGCATCGCGGTGGTGCCGCTCTTCGAGCGCCGCGGCGTTCCGACGATCAACTTCCCCGGGACCACCCGGTCGCGCGGGCGCTACGGGTTCCACTACCAGATCGGAGCGCTCTACGACGACGGCCCACTCATCGCGCGAGCGATGCGACGACGAGGGCTCCGGAACGTCGCGGTCATCCGGGACCGTACGCCGATCGGCGCCGAGTTCTTCGAGTACTTCGAGGAGCAGTGCGAGCGATCCGACATGACAGTCACCAAGGACGTCAAGTGCTCGCCGGTTGCCGAGGATCTCGGTCGGGAAGCCCAGGAAGCAGCAGCGGGAGACCCTGACGCGCTCGTCTATCTCGGGTACGGCGCGGTGCTCCTCGAGTTGTCGCGGGCCCTGGCGCGCATCGGTTGGGATCCACCGCGCTTCACCACGAGCGCGGGCATGCACTTCCTCGCCACGCCTCTCGAGGACCGGGCCCAGATGAGCGGGTGGGTGTACGTGGACCAGTTCGACGAGGACAACGATACGTACCGCGACCTCTGCGACCGCTTCGAGCAGCGAACGGGCGCGCGCCCGTCCCATCCCATCGCCGCCGGCATGTGGGACATGGCCACGCTGGCGGTGCTCGGCATCCGCTACGCGACCGTCCACACGCCCGAAGGCGTGACGGAGGGACTCGAACGCATCCACCAGATACCTGCCGCGCTCGGTGGCGCCGGAACGGTCATGGGGTTCGGGCCCTGGGAGCGCACCGCGCTCAAGGGGCAGGACTACCTGGTGCTCCGCGAGATGCGGGGGCTCGACAGCGTCAAGTATCTGCAGTGACGGTCGTTGTACCGCCGCCTCATGCCGTGACCGGTCGGTGCGAATCGGGGCGGTGATACCTTGACGTCATTGTCAGAAGCGAAGCCGTGATCCACTCGATCGGTACCTATCTCCCACCGCGGTGTCGGCCATCACCATCGTGAGCAGAGAACGAGCCTGTACCGGGGGGTTCCCAGTGAACACCGACGACCTGATCCTCGTCAGCGTGGACGACCACATCATCGAGCCGCCGAACATGTTCGACGCGCACATCCCCGACGCGTATCGCGACCGCGCTCCGCGGGTGCTCACCGACGACGACGGGACCGAGTACTGGCAGTTCGGGGACGAGCGCGCGCCGTACATGGGCCTGAACGCGGTGGCCGGTTGCCCGCCCGACGAGTACGGCCTGAACCCCACGCGCTACGACCAGATGCGCGCTGGCTGCTGGAACGTCGACGAGCGTGTCCGCGACATGAACGCCAACGGCGTGCTCGGGTCGCTCAACTTCCCGACCTTCCCGCACTTCTGCGGACAGCTGTTCGCACGCGCCCCCGACAAGGACCTGGCGATCGCCGTCGTCCGCGCCTACAACGACTGGCACATCGACGAGTGGTGCGGCGCACACCCGGGGCGGTTCATCCCCAACGGGATCACGCCCTTCTGGGATCCGCAACTGATGGCCGACGAGGTCCGCCGGATCGCGGCCAAGGGCTGCCACGCGGTCACGTTCTCCGAGAACCCCGAGAAGCTGGGCCACCCGAGCCTGCACAGCGACCACTGGGACCCGTTCTGGGCCGCGTGCCAAGACGTCGGCACGGTCGTGTGCCTGCACATCGGCTCCTCCTCGGCGTTGCTGCTCACCGCCACCGACGCCCCGGTCGATGTGATGATCTCGATCACTCCGATGAACTCGTTCCTCGCGCTCAACGACCTCATGTGGACGTCGATCTTCAAGAAGTTCCCCGACACCAAGGTCGCGATGTCGGAGGGCGGTATCGGATGGATCCCGTACGCGCTCGAACGAATGGACTACGTGTTCGAACACCATCACGCGTGGACCGGCGCCGACTTCGGTGGTCTCCGACCGAGCGACGTGTACCGGCGCAACATCGTCACCTGCTTCATCGACGATGCCAGCGGGCTCGAGCAGCGTCATCGGATCGGGATCGACGCGATCACCTGGGAGTGCGACTACCCGCACTCCGACAGCACCTGGCCGCACTCACCGGAGCTCGTGTCGAAGACGCTGAACGGTATCCCCGACGACGAGGTCGACAAGATCACGCACCTCAACGCCATGCGGGTCTTCCAGTTCGACCCGTTCGCGGTACGACCGCGGGAGCAGTGCAGGGTGGGCGCGCTGCGCGCCGAGGCGGCCGACGTCGACGTGTCGATCCGCAGCCTCGGTCGCAAGAACGAGGGCGGCATGATGGCGTCGCAGCTCGCGGCCATCGCGCGCCCGGCCGCGCTCGACGAGTAGGCAGCGCCGTGAAGGCCGCCGTCTGGCATGGCCCGCGCGATCTCCGCGTCGAGGAGATCGCCGAACCGGCCCCGGGCCCGGGTGAGGTGCTGGTCGAGGTCGCGCGCAACGGTCTCTGCGGGAGCGACCTGCACACCTACGTCGGCTCGGGAGCCGCGGCGGTCCACGTGCCGGGCGTGGTGCTCGGCCACGAGTTCGCGGGCACGGTTCGTGCGCTGGGCTCCGGCGTCGACGACCTCGCGCTCGGCGACGCGGTCGCGGTCGCGCCGATCGAGTGGTGCGGCACCTGTCCCGCGTGCCGCCGGGGCACTCCCAACCTTTGTCGGGAGCTCGCGCTCTACGGCGGCTACCGACTCCCGCTCCACGGTGGCCTCGCGCCGCTCGTCGCGGTTTCGCGTCGATCGGCGTTTCCCGTGCCGGAGGGCCTCGACGTCGTCGAGGCCGCGCTCGCCGAGCCGACCGCGGTCGCCGTCCACGCGGTGCGGCGTGCCCCGCAGACCTTCGGCGCGAGTGTCGTCGTGCTCGGCGCGGGTCCCATCGGTCTCGCGGTGCTCCAGTCGGTCGTGGCGGCCGGCGCCGCGGCAACGATCGTCTCGGAGCCGTCGTCGGCGCGCCGGGCGCTCGCCCGACGGTTCGGCGCCACGGTGTCGATCGACCCGAACGACGACGACCTCCGCGGCGCGGTCCGCGACCTCACCGCCGACGGCGCCGACCTCGTCTTCGACACGGCGGGCGTGCAGGCTGCCTTCGACGTCGGGCTGGCGTCGCTCCGCCCGCGCGGGGCGATGGTCGTCGTGGCCCAGTGGCAGGATCCCGCCCGTCTCGACGTCGGGCGCGTCCTCTCGAAGGAGATCGAGCTGGGCTTCGCGTTCACCTACGAGCCCTCGGTCGACTTCCCCATCGCGCTCGGGCTGCTGGCGTCCGGCCACGTCGACGCATCCGCGATGATCTCCGACCACATCGCGTTGGACGACGTGGTCGAACAGGGGCTCGAGGAGCTCCTGCACCACAATGACCGGCACGTGAAGATCCTCGTGGATCCGCACGACGACTGACTCGAGCAAGGGAGGAACCGTGGCCGCGATCAGGGTCGGCATCATCGGCGTCGGGTGGGGCGCGATCGTGCAGGCGCCCGCCTTCCGTGCCGTACCGGAGTACGAGCTGGTGGCGCTGTGCTCGCGTCGCCCCGAACGAGTAGCCGCCGCAGCCGAGCAGCTCGAGATCGCCGAGACCTCGACCGACTGGCGCGAGTTCGTGCAGCGCGACGATCTCGACCTCATCTCGGTGTGCACACCGGTCGACCTCCACGCCGAGCAGACCATCGCCGCGGTCGTGGCGGGCAAGCACGTCCTGTGCGAGAAGCCGGTGGCCATCGACGCGGACGACGCCCGACGCATGCTCGACGCTGCGGACTCGGCCGGCGTCGCTCACGCCATCTGCTTCGAGAACCGCTTCGATCCCGTGCGGCTCGCGCTGCGCGACGAGGTCATGGCAGGCGTGCTCGGCACGCCGTACTTCGCGCGCGCCCACACGAGCGCCGACTATTGGCATCCAACCCGTGGGTTGCAGTCGGAATGGATGTACAAGGTCCGGGAGGGTGGCGGCTACCTCATGGGGATGTCGTCGCACGACATCGATTTCGTCTGCGAGCTCTTCGGCGAGCCCGAGGAGGTGTGCGGCGACGTGCGCACGACGATCGCCCAGCGTGACCGCGGCGACGGCACCACCCTCGAGGTCGACGCCGACGACACGTCGGTCGTCCTCATGCGGATGCGAAATGGCATGCTCGTCACGGTGAGCAGCAGCGCGGTCGCGCTCGGTGCCAACGATCGTGAGCTCGAGCTCGCCGGCAGTCACGCGCGCATCGTCGTCCGCGGGGGCGTGCAGGAGGGCGGGCTGACCGTCCGGATGCAGCGGGTCGGAGAGGACGGGGCGACCGACGTGGCGTTGGCCGCCCGTGAGATCCGCAGCGGATACGAGTTGCCGAAGCGCCGGGCCGCCGGCGCGATCCGGTCGCTCGCGTTGATGCTCGAGGACTGGCTTCCGGCGTTCTCCGGCCGGCCGACGCCGGGAGTGCCCACGTTGCGCGACGGGCTACGGGTCCAGGCGGTGATCGATGCGGTGCGACGGAGCTCCGAAGGCGCCGGTTGGGTACCGGTGGGCGGCAACTGAGGGACCATGCCGTCGGATACTGCTCGACAACCTGCGCGCGCCGATCGGCACGCATGAGCGCCGGCCTCGCGACGGACCTCGACGCGTTCCGCGCCGCGCTCGGCGAGTGGCTCGATCGCGAGGAGCCGTTGCTCGACCGGCAGCGACGCTTCCACTCGACCGAGCTCCCGGAGGTGCTGGCGCACCAACGCGAGCTGCAGTCGGCGCTCTTCGAGGGCGGTTGGGTGCGCTACGGCTGGCCCGAGGAGATCGGGGGGCTCGGTGGCGACGCACGGCACCGGGCCAGCGTGTGGGAAGCGCTCGGCGCACGCCTCGTGCCGTTCCCCGAGTCGTACTACACGCTCGAGACACTGCTCCCGATGCTCTCGAAGTACGCGCCTGCGCTCGCACGCGAGCACCTCGACGCGCTGCTGCGCGGCGACGAAGCGTGGTGCCAGGGCTTCTCGGAGCCCGACGCGGGGAGCGACCTGGCGTCGCTGCGTACCAAGGCGGTGCGCGACGGTGACGACTGGGTGATCAGGGGGCACAAGATCTGGACGTCGCAGGTGAGTGCCGCACGACGTTGTGTCGCGCTCGTCCGCACCGGCACGCCCGAATCCCGGCACCGCGGCCTCTCGATGTTCCTCGTCGATCACGACTCGCCCGGGTTCACGTGGCGTCCGATCCGCGCGATGTCGGGGATGGACGAATTCGGCGAGGTCCACTTCGACGACGTGCGCGTCCCGGACGGCCGGCTGCTGGGCGACGAGGGCGACGGCTGGGCGATCGCCATGTACCTGTTGCAGTGGGAGCGCGGCATGTACCCGTGGCAGCGGCAGACGAGTCTGCTCGGCGCGCTCGACCGCCTGGTGGCCGACCCGGACGCGACCCTCGATCCCGGCGATCTCGCCGACGCCTACCTCGCGATCCTGCCCATGCGCCTGTCGTCGCGCACGACGGTTCGACGCCTCGCGGTGGGTGAATCGCCCGGCCCGGAGACGTCGATCGACAAGGTCCTCCTGAGCCGGGCGGAGGTGACCGTCCACGATCTCGCCGATGCAGCGCTCGCGGGCGCCATCGAGCTCGACGACGACGACGATGCACGCGTGTGGCGACACAAGTACCTGTTCAGCCGCGCCGCCCCCATCTACGGAGGCTCGGTGGAGATCCAGCGGACGATCCTGGCCGACCGGGTGCTCGGCCTCCCGAGGGGCTGACCTGCATTGGTGCTCGTCGACCGCGACACGCTCGACCTGTTCGCCCGCACGGTCCGCGGCGTGCTCGCCGGCGAAGGCGACGACCGCACCGCCGAGCTCGAAGCGAGCGGTTGGCGCGACGTGCTGCTCCTCGACCCGCACGCGGCGGTGTCCGTGGTGTTCCGGGCCCAGGGCGAGCTGCGCGCGCGTACCGCGGCACTCGACGACGTCGCGATCGAAGCTGCGGGTCCCGATGCCGCGACGCGCTTCGACGCCCTTGGGGACGCGGTGTGGGTGCATGCGTCCAACGGGGCCGTCGCCGCGCGCGCCGAAGACGCGCAACTCGTCGTCAACGGGCTCGCGTTGCGACCCCTCGACCGCGCGTGCGCGCTCCTTGCAGATGGCGCGGATGGCGTGCGGGTCGCGACCGTCGCCGCCGACGCGCTCGAGCAGCGTCGCGTCACCGGGATGGATCCGTCGCTCGGTCTCGTGCGGGTGCGGGGGTCGGTGCGCCTGAGCGCGGTCGTGTTCGGCGCCGACGCCTCGCCCCGCGCGGTCGAGGCGGCCTGTCGACGGGCGCTCGCGTTCGAGCTGACCGGCCTCGCGTCGACGATGCTCGCGACCGCATCGCAGTACGCGGGGGTCCGCACGCAGTTCGGTCAGCCGATCGGCGCGTTCCAGGCGGTGAAGCACCGTCTCGCCGACGTGCTCGTGGCGCTGCGTTCCGCGGAGGCGACGGCGGCCGAGAGCTTCGACGCCGATGCGGTCGACGCGGAGATCGCCGCCATGGTGGCCAAGTGCCTCGCCGGACGCGCCGCGCGCCTCGCCGCGGAGAATTGCCTGCAGGTGATGGGCGCGATCGGCTTCACCGAGGAGCACGACCTGCACCGATTCATCGTCCGCGCCACGGTGCTCGACGTGTTGTTCGGCTCGGCTCGCCAACTCCGGATCGACCTCGGACGAGCGCTGCTGCGGCGCGGCTCCATGCCTCGGCCCGGTCAACCCTGACCGTCGTCGCCATCGTCGGCCCTGGCCTCGGATCGTCAGTGGCTTCGTCACCCTCGATCTGGGTGCAGCCCGTGCCGTCCGGCGCGTCGGCGAGGAGTTGGTTACAGTGACGGGACAACACCGTTGACCGACGAGCGGGAGCGAGCGATGAGTGACGACGGCGACCTGATCTACGTGAGCGATCGGCACCTGCCGTACGACGTGTTCGATGCCGACAACCACATGTACGAGAACCAGGACGCGCTGACCAAGTTCCTGCCGGCCGGGTACGAGGGCTTGATCAAGTACGTGGACGTCGGCGGGCGTACGAAGCTCGCGATCCGCGATCACATCACGAACTACATCCCGAACCCGACGTTCGCGCGCGTCGCGGTGCCGGGGGTCTACGGGCTCGACGTGACGAAGGGCGGCAAGGGCGGCGCCGGTATCCCCCGCGGCGAACGGGTCCGGGCGATGCCGAGCCTCGACGCGTTCTTCGATCCCGAGCCGCGGCTCGAGCTCATGCAGGACATGGGTATCGACCGCACGCTGCTGTGGCCGACCTTGGCCAGCGCGCTCGAGGAGCGGCTCGCCGACGACCCCGACGCCGTGTGCGTGGCGGTGCATGCGCTCAACCAGTGGATGCTCGAGCACTGGACCTTCAACTACGCGGATGCGATCTTCCCGACCCCCATCATCTCGCTGGCGAACCTCGACGCGGCCTTGGCGGAGCTCGAGTACGTGGCCGAGCACGGCGCGCGCATCTTCCTGCTCCGGGTCGCGCCCGTCCCGACCTGGAAGGGCCTCCGTTCCTTCGCCCTGCCGGAGTTCGACCCGTTCTGGGAGCGTGTGCGGGAGCTGGGGTTGCTGGTGGGCATGCATGCGGGTGACCCTGGGTACACGCGCTTCATCAACGAGTGGGAGGGCGTCAACCGGGAGGCGAGCTTCGGCCACATCGGAAACCCCGCCTTCATCGCGCTCATGTCCGAGAAGGACGCGCTCATCGATTCGCTCGCGTCGATCATCGGCCATGGGCTCGCGGTCCGCTTCCCCGACCTGAAGTTCCTTCCGGTCGAGTTCGCGAGCGGCTGGATCCGCCCGTTCGTCGCCAAGCTCCGACGCGCCTACGAGTCCTCGCCCGTCCTCTTCGACGAGGACCCGTTCGAGACCTTCACGCGTTCGATCTACGTCCACGCGTTCCACGAGCCCGACCCGAAAGGGCTGCTCGACCTCGGGATACCCGCCGACCACCTGATGTTCGGCTCGGACTTCCCGCACCCCGAGGGAATGGCGGACCCGCTGGCCTACTCCGAGGTGGTCGAGTCGCTCACACCCGGCGACCAGGAGCTCGTCATGGGCGGCACGTTGCGGCGCCTGATGCGCATCGACGAGCCCGCCGCTGCGTCATCGGCGTAGACC
>CAZDJK010000026.1:0-11909 GCA_964505725.1 uncultured Bifidobacteriaceae bacterium
CGGCTCGGATTCGGCGTCGCGGTGTCTTCGGGCAACGAGGCGGTCTGCGGGCTGGCCGACTATCTCTCGTTGTTCGCTTCCGACCCCGAGACCACTGTGATCTGCCTCGTGATCGAGAAGATCCGCGATGCGACCGCGTTCTTCGCCGCGGTCGCCGAGGCGCGCCGCGCCGGGAAGGCGATCCTCGCCCTGAAGCTCGGGCGAACCGAGCGCTCCCGCGACATCATGCGCTCGCACACCGGCGCGATCGCCGACGAGAGCTGGGTGTACGACCTCGCGCTGCGTCAAGCGGGCGTCATCACCGCCCACGACGTGGACGACCTGCTCGATCAGGCACAGCTCCTCGACCAATTGTCTCCCGAGCGCTGGCGACGGACCGGCCGTGTCGCGGTCATGGCATCCTCGGGAGGGGTCGCGGGCGTCGCCGCCGACCTCTCGGTGGAGGAGGGAGTCGAGCTGCCCGATCTCGACGCGCTCGAGCCCTGGGTGCGATCGCACATACCCGGCGAAGACGGCAGCCTCAACCCGCTCGATCTGACCGGCTTCGTGATGCGCGACCCCGAGCTGCTGCTCGAGATGTTCTCGGGGTACGCGCGGGCCGACGACGTCGACGCGCTGGTCCTGTGCTGGTGGGCCGGCGAAGGAGACGAGGGCTGGGCGAAGACCCTGCTCGACCCTTTCGTGGCCGCGGCCGCCGACGCGGAGGTGCCGCTGATCGTCAGCCCGGTCGAGGCCACTGCCGTCGGGAGCTGGACCGACACGTACCGGGCGCGTGGCATCGCGTTCTGCCGCGGGCTGCGCTCGACCTTCCGAGCAGTGCGCGCACTGGATCGCGTCGCGTCGGCGCCGGCGCCGGCGTCCCGCGTCCCGCCTCCTGCTACTCCCACCACGAGGACGGTTCCCGCGCTCGTGGAGAGCGGGGCCGGGCGCATCGCGCGCTTCGAGGACGCGATGGCGCGCGTCGAGGCGGCCGGCATCCCGATCGCTCCCTTCGTCGTCCTCGGTGACGGGGTCGACGACGACCCGGCGCTCGCCGCGCTGGGGCCCCGGCTCGCGGTGAAGCTCGCCGACGTCCCCCACCGCACCGAGCTGGGTGCGGTACGGCTCGACGTGACGCCCGAGGGCGTGCGCGCCGCCGCGCGCGAGCTGCGCGAGGTCGCGCTCCGCCACGGCGTCCCGTCGACGGTCGCAGTGCAGCCCATGGTGGCCGGTTACGGCGAGGCGTTCATCGGCGTTCAGGCCCGCAGCGACCTCGGCGCGATCCTGCTGTTCGGGCGCGGGGGCATCCTGCTCGAGCTCGCGGCAAAGGTCGACGGGCGCCTGCTGCCGCTCGAGCCGGGTGCCGCGGAGGCGCTCGTGGGCGAGGTCGTCACCGGCGTCGGCGCGCTGCGAGGGCAGCGGCCGTGGGAAGCCGAGCCGTTGGTGCGGGTGGTGGAGGCGGCGGGCGCGCTCTGGCAGGCCAACCACGACTGGCTGGCGTCGATGGATCTGAACCCGCTGGTGCTCACCGACGACGGTGTGGTCGCGGTCGACGCGCTCCTCGTTGCCGACCAGCCCGACGGGTCGGTCTAGTGTCCGCGCCATGACGACGGAAGCGTTCCGCGCGTTCACCGCCACGAGCGAGGACGATGCGATCGAGCGAGCGGTCGTGACGATGTCGGTCGAGGAGCTGCCCGCGGACGGCGTGCTCGTGGCGGTCGAGCGGTCGAGCGTGAACTACAAGGACGGGCTGGCGACGATCCCGAAGGGTCGCGTGGCCCGGATCTCGCCCCTCGTGCCGGGCATCGACCTCGCGGGCACGGTGGCGGAGAGCGGCGTCGAAGGCCTGCCCCAGGGCACCCAGGTGATCGCGCACGGCTACGAGCTCGGCGTGTCGCGCCACGGCGGATACGCCGAGTACGCGCGCGTCCCGGCCGAGTGGCTCGTGCCGCTCCCCGAGGGCCTCGACCTCCGCCAGGCCATGGCGATCGGCACCGCCGGGTACACGGCCGCGCTCTCGGTGCTCGCGCTCGAGGAGCGCGGACTCGAGCCCGGCCGCGGTCCGGTGCTCGTCACCGGCGCGACGGGAGGCGTGGGCAGCACCGCGGTCGGCATCCTCGCCACCCGCGGGTACGAGGTCGTGGCGAGCACGGGCAAGGCCGACGCCGAGGAGTACCTCCGGGGGCTCGGTGCCTCCGGCATCGTCGCGCGCGACGAGCTCGCGGCCGAAGGAGGTCGCCCGCTCGAGTCGGCGAAGTGGGCAGGAGCCGTCGACTGCGTGGGCGGCCAGATCCTCGCCAACGTGCTGGCGCGCATCCAGTACGGCGGCGCCGTGGCCGCCAGCGGGCTGACCGCGGGGACGAACCTGCCCACGACGGTGATGCCCTTCGTCCTGCGCGCCGTCGCGCTCGTCGGGATCGACTCGGTGGAGACCCCGATCGAACGGCGTCGCGCGGTCTGGCGCCAGCTCGGGGGCCCCCTCCGACCCCGTGGGCTCGACGACATGATCCACGACGTGACCCTCGACGGCCTGGGTCCCGTGCTCGACGCCATCCTGGACGGCGCGTTGACGGGGCGGACCGTCGTCGACGTGCGGGGCTGAGGACACAGAAGGGGTCGCCCGCGCGTTTCGCATGGCATGCTGGTGTGGTCCCGCGAGACCGACCGAACGAGGGGACGCACCATGACCGACGCAACCATCGACCGCGCGGCCACCTTCGACGGGCTCGGGCCGGCGCCCGAGACCGACCGGCCCGGCCTGCCGGCGATGCTCAGCCACGTCGCCTACATGACGCGCGACACCGCCGCCACCGCCGACTTCTACACCCGCATCCTCGGGATGGAGCTCGTGAACGCGGTCCTCGACGATGCGATCCCGTCGACCGGTGAGCCGATCCCGTACTTCCACTCGTTCTTCCGGATGCGGGACGGTTCGACGGTCGCGTTCTTCGAGGCCCCAGAGCTCCCCCCACTGGCCCCGCCGCCCCACCCTGCGTACGACACGTTCCAGCACCTCGCCCTCCAGGTCGACAGCACCGAGACCGTCGACCGCTGGCATCGATGGCTGGAGGAGAACGGCATCGAGGTGCTCGGGCCCGTCGATCACAAGATCATCTACAGCATCTACTTCCACGATCCGAATGGCGTGCGCCTGGAGATCACGACCCCAACGTCGCCGAGCTGGAACGACAATGGTGAGCACGCGGCGTCCCAGCTCGAGGACTGGAACACGGTGAAGGCGCGCGCGCTCGAGTCGGGTGACGACATGGTTGACGTGCTGCACGAGCTCGCGCGCGAACGGAGTCATCGCCGGGCATGATTGAGATCCCGAAGATCGTCAGCGTCGACGACCACGTCGTCGAGCCCCCGCACGTCTGGGAGCGCTGGCTCCCCGCCGCTTACCGCGACCGAGGCCCGAAGGTGGTGCGGAGGGGCATCCGCGACATCGACTACGTCGGGACCGCGAGCTACGTCGAGCACTTCGACGACGACTCGCCGACCAAGGTCGACTGCTGGATCTACGAGGATCTCGTGTACACGCACAAGCGCATGGTCGCGGCCGTCGGCTACCCGAAGGAGGAGATGACCCTCACGCCGATCACGTACGACGACATGCGCCCGGGCTGCTACGACCCCGTCGAACGTCTCGCCGACATGGACGCGAGCTGGGTCGAGGCGTCGATGTGCTTTCCGACCCTGCCGCGATTCTGCGGCCAGACGTTTCTCGAGGGCGGCGACAAGGACCTCGGGCTCGCGTGCGTGCGGGCGTACAACGACTGGATGGTCGAGGAGTGGTGCGGCGACTCGAAAGGACGCCTGGTGCCGCTCGGCATCATCCCGCTCTGGGACGTCGAGCTCGCGGTCGAGGAGGTGTTGCGCAACGCGGCGCGTGGCGTGCACGCGGTCTGTTTCAGCGAGCTGCCCTACCACCTCGGCCTGCCCACGATCCACAGTGGCTACTGGGATCCGTTCTTCGCGGCGTGCGCTGACAGCCGGACCGTCGTGGCGATGCACATCGGCTCCTCGTCGAAGATGCCTGCCGCCTCACCCGACGCGCCACCGTCGGTGAGCGCCACCCTCGCGTTCGCCAACGCGATGTCGTCGGTGGTCGACTTCCTCATGTCGGGCCTGCTCGTGCGCAATCCGGACCTGAAGCTGCTCTACGCCGAGAGCCAGATCGGTTGGATCCCGTACACCCTCCAGCGCATCGACCAGGTCTGGGAGGACAACCAGGGCTGGGCGCAGACGAAGCACATCCCCGAGCCGCCGTCCACGTACTACTACGGGTCGGTGATCGGGTGCTTTCTCAACGACCCCCACGGGCTGCAGTCGCTCGACGAGATCGGGGTGGGGAACGTCACCGCCGAGACCGACTACCCGCACTCGGATTCCACGTGGCCCGACACGAAGGAGATCATGACCAAGCTCACCGCCGATCTCCCCGACGACGTGACCACGCGGATCCTCCGCGACAACGCGATCGAGCTGCTCCAGGTGGACCACCTCCGCTGACCGCCGGTCGCGCTCGGTCGCGAGGGCCGCAGGCGTCGACCCTGCCGACGCACGTTCAGGTGGTGGCGAGCTGGTCGCGCAGCTCCCGTTTCAGCACCTTGCCGTAGGCATTGCGGGGGAGCGCGTCCACGAGGACGAAGCGTCGCGGGCGTTTGTAGCCGGCGAGGCGCGCGGCGCAGTGCGCGGCGAGCGAGTCCGCGAGCGCCCCGGTGTCGGCCCCGTCGTGGGGCACGACGACCGCGGTCACGATCTCGCCCCAGGTGCGGTCGGCCAGTCCGACTACGGCCACATCGTGCACCGCCGGGTGGTCGGCGAGGACGGCCTCGACCTCGACCGCGTAGACGTTGGCGCCGCCGCTGATGATCATGTCCTTCGCCCGGTCGAGAAGGAACAGATAGCCGTGCTCGTCCATCCGGCCGAGGTCACCGGTGTGGAGCCAGCCGCCGCGGAGCGCCTCGGCCGTCGCCTCGGGCCGGTTCCAGTAGCCGAGCATGACCGCGCCGCCGCGTACGCAGACGTCGCCGACCTCGCCCCGAGGGAGCTCGGTGTCGTCGTCACCCAGGATGCGGACGTCGGTGCCGGGCCGGGCGACCCCCGCCGACGCCAGTCGTTCGGGGCGGTCACCCGCCAGGCAGGCCTCGTGGTCGCGCACGGAGAGCACGGTCGCGGTCATCGGCGTCTCGCCCTGGCCGAACAGCTGCACGAACACGGGACCGAACGAGTCCACGGCCTGGCTGAGGTCCGCCGGCGCGAAGGGGGCACCTCCGTACACCACGAACCGCAGGTCCGGGAGATCGGGACTCGCGCCGGCGAGCGCGTCGACGAGCATCACGATCTGGGTCGGGACGAGCCAGGTGTTCGTCACGTGAGCGTCGCGCAGCAACGTGAGGATCCCGGCCGGGTCGAAGTGCGCGTCGGCGGGGATGACCTGGTGCGCGCCCCGTGCCGTGGCCGCGAGCGCGTGGAATCCGGCGCCGTGGCTGAGGGGCGCCGCGTGCAAGGTCACGTCGCGCTCGTCGAGCGGCGTGAGGTCGGCGAGCCACGATGCGGTCACGAAGCCGAGCGCGCCGTGCGTCAACATGGCGCCCTTCGGCCGGCCGGTGGTGCCCGACGTGTAGAACAGCCACGCGAGGTCGTCTCGCTCGGTGTCGGTCGCAACGGGACCGCGGTCGGCCCCTGCGACGACCGCTTCGAAGTCGTGCGTGCCAACCGGTCGGTGCCCGCCGTCCGCCACGACGACGGTGACGCCGTCGAGTGACGCGGCTTCCACGATCGGTGCGCCCTCCGGATCCGTCAGCACCGCGGCAGCGCCCGAATCCTGCACGTGGTACGTGACGTCATCAGGCGTGAAGCGACTGTTGAGCGGCACCAGGCAGTAACCCGCCTTGAAGCACGCGAACATCGCCTCGATCAACTCGGGTCGGTTGCGCATCAGTACGCCGACGCGGTCGCCACGGGCCACGCCGAGCGCGGTGAGACCGTGCGCGAGCGCGTTGGTGCGGCGGTCGAGCTCGGCGTAGGAAAGCGACCGCGCGCCCCAGGTGACCGCGGGACGGTCCGGGAACTGCTCGGCGCTGTTGGTGAGCAGACGGCCGAGGTTCATGCGATCACCACGGCAGCTCGCCGTCCTCGTCGAAGAACCGACCGGACGGCCCGTCCGGCGGCAGGGTTGCCAGCTCCACGACGATCGCCGCGGCCTCTTCCGCGGTGCGGGTGCCGCCACCGCGGGCATCGGCGCGGGTCATGTCGGTGTTGGTGTAGCCCGGATCGGCGGCGTTGACCTTGAACGCGGTGTGGCGCAGCTCGTTCGCGAACTGCAGGGTGACCGAATTCAATGCCGCCTTCGACGGGTTGTAGCTCAGGAGCGGTCGCTGGGCGTACTTCGTGGCGGGATCGGCTGCGAGGGCGAGCGAGCCGAGGCCGCTCGACACGTTCACGACGCGCGGCGCGTCCGAACGCCGCAGGAGAGGAAGCATCGCGAGCGTGACCCGGATGGTTCCGAAGACGTTCGTCTCGAAGGTGTCACGCACGAGCTCGAGTGGGCACTCGCTCGGAGGAGACGGCGCGAGCTCGAGCTTCACCGCCGCGTTGTTGACGAGCACGTCGAGTGACCCGTGCATCGCGGTGATCGCGCGAGCTGCGTGCCCGACGCTCGCATCGTCGGTGATGTCGAGGACGAGGGATCTGGCGTCGACGCCGTCCGCGCACAACCGGTCGGCCGCCTCGCGTCCGCGTCGATCGTCGCGCGCTCCGAGCAGCACGGTGTAGCCGCGCTGCCCGAGCCCGGCGGCGACCGCGTACCCGATTCCCTTGTTGGCCCCCGTGACCAGCGCCAGGCGGGTCACGTCATCCGATCGCACGAGGTCATCCAACCACAGCTCGCGGCGGTGGAGCCGACGACGCCGGTTAGCTTTGCGCCGATGACCAGGTCGGCCGAACGCCTCGGCTGCTACGTGCTCCCGGGCGGTGTCGGCGACGCGCGTCCCGTCGTCGACCAGGCCCGCGCCGCCGAGCAGAGCGGCCTCGGCACGGTGTGGATCGGGGAGCGCTACGACACGAAGGACCTGCCGTCGCTCGCGGGTGCGCTGACCCAGGCGACGAGCCGCGTGCGCATCGCGGCCGGGATCACCCACCCGGGCCTGCGCCACCCGATGGTGCTCGCGTCGATGGGACAGACGCTCCAGTCGCTCTCCGACGGGCGCTTCGTGCTCGGGCTCGGCCGCTCGGCGCCGTGGCGCTGGCGCGACTACGGCGCGCCGGCTCCGACCCTCGCGTCGCTCGGCGACACCGCCCGCATCCTCCGTCGCCTCTGGGCAGGGAAAACCGTGGACTACGACGGGCCGGCAGGTCGGTTCCCGCGGCTCCGACTCGCGCAGCGCCCGGACGTGGCGCCCCCACCGTTGTTGCTGGCAGCCGTGGGCCCGAAGACGCTCGCCCTCGCGGGCCGCGCGTTCGACGGCGTGATCCTTCACCCGTTCCTGACCCCCGACGCGGTCGCCCGTTCCATGGCGATCGTCCGCGAGGCAGCCTCCGCAAACGGGCGCGACCCCGCGTCGCTCCGGTGCGCCGCCACGGTGGTGGTGGCTCCCGATGCCTCCGAACGGGCGGTCCACCTCGCCGTCAACGCGCGCGCCGCGGGCTACTTCCACGTGTCGGGCCTCGGCGACGCGCTCGTCGCCGCCAATGGTTGGGACGCCGCCGAGCTCGCCCGCTACCGCGCATCCCCGATGCTCACGGCGCTCGGGGACCGCCAGGCCGACAAGACGCTCTCGCGGGACGAGCTGATCGAGGTGAGTGAGCACCTGCCGGGCTCGTGGCTCCCGGCTTCCTCTGCCTTCGGTCCGCTCGATCACTGCGTGACGCGACTTCGCGAATACCTCGACGCCGGTGCCGACGAGCTGGTGCTGCACGGCACCACCGCGGATCAGCTCGGACCGCTGGCGGCGGCGTTCGGGGCGCCGCCGTGATCGACCTACCCGAGGAGCTTGCCGCGCCACTCGGCGCGTGGCTCGCCCCGCGGCTGGGTGCCGAACGCGTCGAATTCGTGGAGCTCGCGCGCGCACCCGCCGGGCAGTCGAACGACACGATTCTCTGCGACGTGGTCGCCGACGGTCGTGCCGAACGTCTGGTCGTACGCCGGGAGGCGAGCGAGCATGCGATCTTCCGCCGTCCCGACGTCGTGCGAGAAGCGCGTGTGCTCGAATCGCTCGGCGCGACCCCGGTGCCCGTGCCCGCGGTGCGCTGGATCGAGCCCGATGCCGCGGTGCTCGGCGCCCCGTTCTTCGTGATGGAACGGATCGTCGGTCGCGTACCCACGGGCAAACCGTCGATCCACACGGTCGGCTGGCTCCCGACGCTCGACACCGCGGAACGAGCGCGACTGTGGTCCTCCGCGCTCGACGTCGTGGTTGCGGTTCACGACGTCGACTGGCCGGCGACCCACGGTTTTCTCGTCGCGGACGACAACGAGGACGCGTCGCTTCGGGGCAATCTCTCCTCCCTGCTCGACTGGTACCGCTGGACCACCGCGGGTCGCGGCTACCCGGTCACCGACGCCGCCGCGAGCTATCTGGAGGCCGGCGCGGATGGTGTGGACGCACGAGACGCCGTGCTGCTCTGGGGAGACGCGCGCGTCGGCAACATGATCTTCGGCGACGACAACACCGTGGCGGCCGCGGTCGACTGGGAGACGGCTGCGATCGGCCCGCCCGAACGCGACGTCGCCCACTGGTTGTTCTTCGACGAGTTCGGCACCGATGCGATCGGCGTCGACCGCCTGCCCGGTTGGCCGGACCGGGAGACGACGATCGCGCGCTACGAGGCGCTCTCGGGCCGTCGGCTGCGTGATCTGGAGTTCTTCGACGTGATGGACGAGCTGTTCATGGCGACGACGCTGATCCGCCAGGCCGACGCGCGGGTCGCGCGCGGTCTCGCCCCTCCCAACACGCGTATGGGGCACGACAACACGGTCACCCAGATGCTCGCCCGGCGCCTCGGCGTCGCCATCCCGGAACTCTCGCCCGACTACCTCGCGCACCGGGGATACACGTCTGCTAAGACGACGTCGTGACCGAGCTCGAGCGGAACCTGCTGGCAGCGCCCCAGGCGGCGCACGCAAAAGTCGAGATCTACTCAGGAGTCGCCCGGCTCGCCCGCACCGTGTGGGGGAGCGAGGTGAAGGTCGCGGGCACGCGCCCGACGACCGCGCTCGTCTGGTGTCACCCCACGGCGAACTTCCTCGGCCACTACGCGCTCCCCGGCCTCGCCGAACGAGGTTTCGGCGCGGTGGGCCTCACGACGCGTTACGTGGGCAACGACACGAGCCTCATCATGGAGAACTGCCTGCTCGACATGGGTGCGATGGTCGCGCATCTCCGCACGCTCGGGTACGACCGCGTCGCGCTCGTCGGTAACTCGGGGGGCGCGTCGGTGGTGCCGTACTACCAGGCCCAGGCGGTCGCACCGTCGGTCACGTCGCCGCCGGGCGGAGGTCCCGATCTGACCGCCGCGAACCTCGTTCCGGTCGACGGCGTCGCGATGTTCAACGCGCACCCGTCCCGCGCCCGTCTCTGCACCGAATGGCTCGATCCCGCCATCGTCGACGAGCACCAGCCCTTCGAGCGAGACGCTTCGCTCGACATGTACGACCCCCGCAACGGGCCGCCCTACCCGGATGACTTCGTCGCGCGCTACCGCGAAGCGCAACGAGCGCGGAACCGGCGTATCTCGTCGTGGGCCGCGGGCCAGCTCGAGGCGGTCGGCGCACCGTCGCACTTCCCGGCAGGTCTCGACGACCTGACGTTCGTCGTGCACGGCACGACCGCCGATCTCCGCTTCCTCGACGGCACCATCGACCCGAGCGACCGCGAGATCGGCGTGTCCCTGTGGGGGCCGCCGGCCGTCGCCAACTACCTCCCCGCCGGGATCGGCCGGTGCTCGACGCTGCGGTCGTGGCTCAACCAGTGGTCGCTCGACCACACGCTCGGCGACTCGCTCCGCTGGCTGCCCGAGATCGAGTGCCCGGTGTGGGTGGGTGCCGGTACCGCGGATCCCGTCGTGGTACCCCAGCTGGCGCACCTGATGTACGACGCGGCGGCCCGCGCTTCCACGAGGACGCTGGTCGAGGTCGCGGGGGGGACCCACTACTTCGAGGGCCAGCCGGCACAGCTCGGCGAGGCGCTCGACGGTCTCGCGGCGTGGGCCGAGCGCCTCTGAGCAGGGGGAACGAAGTCCCCGATGGGGACAAGTGGTGCCGGACGCCGCGTTCGGGGCAGCCTGCCTTGCGATCGGCGCGCCGGTGTGAAAATCTGACGCTCTCGTCATTGTCCGGGGTTTGGGGGGAGAGGCATGAAGACGTCGGGACGCGCGCCGCGCATGGCGTTCGTGGTGGGGATCAGCGTCGCGTTGGTCGCTGCGCTCATGAGCTCGTCGGCAGACGCGTCGGGTGGCGTGCCCGCGCAGTCGGGGAGCCCTTCGGGGACTCCGCTCGTGATCGGCTGGATCGGGACCCAGAGCAGCTCGGCACCGACGGGAGGGAGCAAGCAGGGGTCCGACACGCTGGCGGCGTGGGTCAAGTGGACCAACACCCATGGTGGGGTCAACGGGCACCCGGTGAAGGCCTACTACGAGGACGACAAGGGTGATCCGGCGGTGGCATCGGCGGCGATCAAGACCCTCGTCGAGGACGACCACGTGATCGCGGTGGTCGGGTCGCAGGCCGGAGGGACCGAGCAGACGTGGGCCGACTACGTGAAGAGCAAGCGGGTCCCGGTGATCGCGACCAGCCAGATCGACGCGTTGGACTTCACCAACCCGATGTTCTACGGGCTGGGCGGCAGCGTGATCACGAACATCTGGGGCCAGATGAAGTCGGCGGCGGTGGCGGGCGCGAAGAACGTCGGGATCGTGCTCTGCACCGAGGTGGCGGCGTGTGCGCAGGCGCAGCCGCTGTTCAACGCCGACGCCAAGTCGGTCGGCTTGAACCCGGTGTTCAACGTGCTCGCGTCCCAGACCGCCCCGAGCTACACCGCGCAGTGCCTGTTGGGCATCCAGAACAAGGCGCAGGCGATGGCAGCGTTCATCAACGTGATCCAGATGGTGCGTGACTGCAGCCGTCAGAACTACCACCCGATCTGGATCAACTCGAGCGGCGGGCCCACTCCGGCGACCATCCGCAGCGCACCCGAGCTCGGCAAGTCGGTCGGCTCGACGCCCAACTGGACCTGTACCGACAAGCAGGCGGCGACGAACAAGCTCACCAAGGACTACGTCGCCGCGATGAAGAAGTACGCGGCGGAGTGGGCGCCGGGCGGGAAGCACTTCGACGTGGTCGGCGACTCGTCGTGTCTCGCGTGGACGGGTGGCATCGCGTTCGCGAAGGCGATCACGAACGCGGGGGTGGCGGCATCGGCGACGGCGACGAACGAGGACGTGATCAAGGGCCTGGCGATGTTCCAGAACGAGACTCTCGGTGGGTTCACCCCGCCGATGAACTTCAACGACGGGAGCAAGCCGAACCCGCTGAACAAGTGCATCTACCTGTACAAGTACAAGGGGACGCAGCTCGTCGCGGTGCCGAAGTTCCTGGCGTACACCTGCCAGCCGTAGAGCCGGCGAGACACGAGGAAGGCGACCAAGATGCCGCTTCCGAAGGACGTGCAGATCGTCAGCGTCGACGACCACGTGATCGAGCACGGGAACGTGTGGCAGGACCGGCTGCCCGCGAAGTACCGGGAGCTCGGGCCCCGTAGCGTCAAGGACGAGCAGGGAAACGACACCTGGCTCTTCGAGGGGAGGCCCTACCACAACATCGGCCTCAACGCGGTGGCGGGGAAGAAGCGCGAGGAGTTCGGGCTCGATCCGACCCGTTACTCCGACATGATCCCCGGGTGCTACGACCCCAAGGAGCGCGTGAAGGA
>CAZDJK010000027.1:0-9096 GCA_964505725.1 uncultured Bifidobacteriaceae bacterium
CTTTCGCCGCGTGGGTGACGTCGGCCCAGCCCGTGAGCGTGATGGGCTCGCCGACCGGTGACGCCGACGCGAGGTCGATCCAGTGGCGGTACGGCGCCTTGAGGAGGTCTTCCTTCTGGTGCTCGGCCGTCGGGTAGAGCCAGAACCGGGTGGCCCTGAGCCCGAAGTGCCGACCCTCCTCGCGCAGCCCGCCCTTGCGCACGTCGACGATCTGCTCGCCCTCGAGCAGCGCGTGCACCACGACGGCCCATTCCTTGTAGGCGGGAGCCATCCGTTCACAATAGGCGGGCATGGACGACACCCTCCTCGCCGGTGACCTCAAGCTCTCGGCCCACCGGGCCACGCCCCCGCCCCCCGGTCGCGCGATGGGCCTCGTGCTGTGCCACGGCTTCCCCAACGGCCCGCGCGGCGCCGCCACCGTGGGCACGACCTACCCCGACCTCGCCGATCGGATCGCGCGCGACGCCGGGTGCGTGGTGATCACGTTCAACTTCCGCGGCACCGGGACGTCCGACGGCGACTTCTCCGTGAGCGGATGGATCGACGACCTCCGAGCGGCCGTCGCGGACCTCGCCGATCGGGGCGACGTGCAGGGCGTGTGGGTCGCCGGATTCGGCCACGGCGCCGCGTTCGCTCTCTGCGAAGCCGCCGACGACCCGACCGTGCGCGGCGTCGCCGCCATCGCGTCGCGCACGAGCCTCGGGGCCTGGGTGCGCGATCCCGCGGATCTGCTCGCTCAGGCGCGCGAGATGGGCATGGTCCGCACGCCCGGCTTCCCGCCCGACATGGCCACGTGGGCCCGGGAGCTCCGGCTGCTGGACGCGCCGCTCGCCGCCGGCCGCCTGCGCGCCCGCTCGCTGCTCGTCATCCACGGCGTCGACGACACCGAGGTCCCGGTCGACGCGGCCCGCGAGATCGCGGAGGCGCGAGGACCCGAGGTCGAGCTGCGCCTCATCGCGGGCGGCGGCCACGAGCTCCGACACGATCCGCGCGCGATCGCGACGCTGTTGGGCTGGCTCGAGCGTCAGGTGTGACGCGCCCGGGCGTCGGCGACGATCTCCCAGAGCGTCCGCATCATGTCGTACTGCGGCGTCCACCCGGTGGCGCGGCGCAACTTGAACGGGTCGCCCACGAGCCGGGGCACGTCGACGGGCCGCACGAGCGCGGGGTCGACGACGAGCCGGAGCGGTCGCGCGGTCATGCTCAGGATCCCGTGCGCGATCGCGCGCACCGACACCCCGCGGCCCGAGCACACGTTGTACGCCTCGCCCGGGACACCGTCGAGCACGAGCAGGCGGTACGCACGCACGACGTCGCTCACGTGGGAGATGTCGCGGACGGTGTCGAGGTTGCCGACCGCGAGCTCGTCGCGGCCGTCGAGCTCCGCTCGCACGACCCGCGCCGCGAGCGCGGGGACGAGGAACCGCGTCGACTGGCCGGGACCGGTGTGGTTGAAGGCGCGCACCGCGATCACGGGGACGCGCCCGCCGTTCGAGGCCGCCAGCGCGAGCGACTCGGCCGCCGCCTTGCTCCTCGCGTACGGCGACGCGGGACGCAGCGGCGCGTCCTCGGCGATCGGCACCTCGGTCGGGGCCACGTTGCCGTACTCCTCGGCGCTCCCGACGACGAGGAGCCGGGCGACGCCGGCGTCGGCGCACGCGTCGACGACGTTCCCGGTGCCGTCCACGTTCGCCGCCCACACCGCGTCGGGGTCGGAGAACGACTCGCCGACGTGGGTCATCGCCGCCAGGTGGTAGACGACGTCGGGCCGCTCGCGCAGGACGCGGGCCCGCACCGCGCTCGCGTCGGTCACGTCCACCGGGTCCGGCCCGGAGCGGTCGAGCCCGGCGACGTCGTCGCCTTCCGCACGGAGGTGCGCGACGAGATGGTGGCCCACGAACCCGTGCGCACCCGTCACCAGCGCCTTCATCGCGCCGCCTCGTAGACGTCGACCAGCTCGGCGGCGGTCGTGTCCCACGAGAACCGTCGCACGCGTTGCGCGCCACGCGCGACCAGCGCGGCCCCGAGCGAGCCGTCGGTCAGCACCCGGTCGATGGCTCCCGCGAGCCCGTCGACGTCGCCGACGTCGACGAGGAAGGCGGCGTCGCCGACCACCTCGGGGATCGATCCCGCACGGGTCGCCACGACGGGCGTGCCCAGGGCCATCGCCTCGAGCGGCGGGATGCCGAAGCCCTCGTACACCGACGGGTACGCGTACACCGCGGCCCCCGTGAGCAGATTGCTGCGGTCTCCGGCGGACACGTAGGGGAGCCGGCGGATCCGCTCGCGGTTGCGGGCGTTCGCGCATGCGTCGTTGAACGCGTCGACGCCCCATCCGTCCTGGCCCGCGACGACGAGGTGGACGTCGGCGTCGTGCTCCGCTACCGCGTCGAACGCTTCGACCAGGGCCGGGAGGCCCTTGCGCGGCTCGACCGTCCCCAGCGCGAGCACGTACCGCTCGGCGCCGGCGAGCCCGCGTCCGGCGGGCCCGTCACCCACGGGCAGCGCATCGATGCCGGGGTACACGCGCACGACGCGATCGTCGCCGACTCCGAGCTCGTTCCGCACCTCGTCACCGACGAAGTCGCTGGTGACGTGCACGATCGCTCCCCGCCGGACCCCGCGGCGCAGCAACGCCAGGTAGTCGCGGGCGTCGGGCGTGGCCATCTCGGGGAAGTGCACGAAGCCGAGGTCGTAGACCGAGACCACCACCGGCGCGACCGCCGGTGGTGGCACGTAATTCGTGGCATGCACGACGTCGACCGGGCCGGTCCAACGCTCGATGCGCGGATGGTCGGCGCGTCGCCATGCCGACCGCACCGCCCGCGCGGGGAGCGGGGCGGTGGCGGCCCGCGCGCCCCGCGGCAACATGGTCCCGAGCTGGGAACGGCCGCGCAGCGTCACCGCGTACACGACGAGCTCGGCGTCGTGGCGTCGGCTCAGCGCGTTCACGGTGCCCGCGACGACATGCCCCACACCGGTGCGGACGCCGAGCAGCGGCGTGCCGTCGATGGCGACGCGGACCATGCGAAGGGGGCGCGAGGCTCAGATCTCGAGCGGCTCGTGCTCGATCGCCTCCACGAGCAGGCCGAGGCTCTCCGGCCCGGCCTCGCGCAGCTTCGTCGCGAGCATGACGCTCATCACCGCCGCGGCTGCGGCGCAGCCGGCGAGAAAGCCGATCTCCGCCCGGAGGAACAGGTCGTGGCTGCTCACCGCCGTCGTCACGACGGCGACGGAGAGCCCGACGACCCAGGCGACCAGCGCGCGGGCGTGGCCCTTGAGCGCGATCAGGGCCTGGGCGAGCGTGAGGGCGAAGATGAACAGCGCGCTCCCGGCGAAGAGCAGGCCGAGGTCCTGGCGGTCGAGGTGGAACTTCGACCCGAACAGGATCTTGCCGACCTCCGGCCCGATAGTGACGCCGCAGAAGAGCCCGAAGAGGCCGACGCCGACCACGATGATCACGAGCTTGCGCAGGCCGTTGCGGAAGTCGGCGAGCTGACCGGTCCCGGCCAGCGCCGCCAGCCGCGGCAACAGCGCGGCCTGGACCGCCTGGAACAGCAGGATCGGGATGCGGGCGATGAAGAACCCGACGATGAAGTCCGCGACGAGCGCGCGCTCGACGGGTCCCTTGGCGAGGACGATGGCCCCGATCGCGGCCGAGTAGCTCAATGCCTGGGCGGCGAGCGATCCGAGGAACAGCAGGGTGAGGTTGGTCGAGAGCTCGCTCCACTCCGCCTCGGGACCGGGAGGGAGGAGCCCGTGCTGCCCGCGGAGCCCGATCCCCACCGCCACGATCGGCGGGATCGCTAGCGCGAGGCCGTACCACAGCAGGTTGTCGATGCCCGCGGCGACGAGCACGATCAGCGGGACGACGCGCACGATGCCCTCGGCACCCAGGATGATGCCGTAAGGCTTGAAGCGGCCGTTGCCCGCGAGGGTGCCCTTGGCCAGGAACTGGACCGCGTACGTGACGAGCGCGATGACGAAGCAGACGAGCAGCACATCGCGCCCGTGGAACAGCGAGTCGGTGAGCGGGAAGAACGCCGCGCCGAGCAGCGTGACCACGATGAGGCCACCGGTGAGGAACATGCTCGCCACCGCGGCCTTGCGGACGACGGGACCGCTGCCGATGTCGCGCGCGCGGCGGTCGGCGACGGCTCGGCCGACCTCCTGCTCGAGCGGCAGGAAGAAGCCGGGCGCGACCACGAACACGAAGATCCAGAGCCCGTTCAGCGCGGTGTACTCGGGCTTCGAGAGGCCGCGGAACGCGAGGATCTGGAACATGTACGCCGTGATGCCCGAGATCAGCAGGCCGAGCCCGACGGCGTAGGTGCCCTCGGGGAGGGGGACCCTCCGAGCCGCCTCGATCAGTCGTTGTGCGCGCTGGGACATGCTCGTGGATCTCGTCACCGTGTCGGGCCCGTGGGGGCGAGCGGGGTCGAGCATACCGGGATCATCGGCCGGATCCGGGTAGGAGGTAACCCATCGGGGCGTGGTTGCATGGGGTCGTGAGCACCCGGACGTTGTTGATCCTCGCCGCGATCACCGGCTTCGCGATCCTGCTCGCCGGCGCGGTGCAGATCCTGCTCGCGCGATGATGCACTCACTTCCCCCGAGGAGTCGATGACGGTGGCGGATCAGCACGACGTGGTGGTGCTCGGCGGCGGTCCGGCGGGCTACGCCACCGCCCTGTACGGCGGCGCGGCCGGGCTCGACATCGTGATGATCGAGGAGGGCCGCGTGGGCGGCACCTGCCTCCACCGGGGCTGCATCCCCGCCAAGGAGCTGCTCCAGACGGCCGAGGTGCTCGAGACGGTCCGGCGCGCCGGCGAGTACGGGGTGGGCGCCGGCAGCCCGACGCTCGACCTCCTGCAGGCCCAGACCCGCAAGCGGTGGGTCGTGGACCGCCTCACCGAGGGCCTCCAGGGGCTCCTCGGCCAACGCAAGGTCACGACCCTGAACGGGCGGGGCGAGGTGGTGTCGGCGACGCCGCCCGCGGTACGGGTGACCGGCCCCGACGGGGAGATCACCGAGGTGTCGGGCACCAACCTCGTGATCGCCACCGGCTCGACCCCGCGGGCGCTGCCCGGCCTCGCGTTCGACGGCACGCGGGTCCTGTCGTCCGATCACGTCCTCGAGCTCACCCAGCTTCCGCCACGCGCCGCGATCATCGGCGGGGGGGTCGTCGGCGTGGAGTTCGCCTCGATGCTCTCCGACATGGGGAGCGAGGTGACGATCCTGGAGGCGCTCCCGCGGATCCTGAACGGCACCGACGACGCCGCCGGCAACGTCGTCTCGCGTTCGTTCCGCAAGCGCGGCATCAACGTGCACGCCGGTGTGCAGGTCACCGGGATCGAGGGCGCGCGCGAGCTCACGATCACGTGGGAGGGCGGGGCGGGCGAGCAGTCGGCCGTGGTCGACGTCGTCATCGTGAGCGTCGGCCGGGCACCCGCGACGAGCGGGATCGGCCTCGACTCGCTCGGCGTCCACGTCGACGAGCGCGGGTTCGTGATGGTCGACGGGCTGATGCGCACGAACGTCGACGGCATCTTCGCCGCCGGTGACGTGGTCGACTCGCCGGCGCTCGCGCACGTGGGCTTCGCGGAGGCGATCGTCGCGGTCAAGACGATGCTCGGGGAGCCCGCGGTGCCGGTCGACTACGAGCGCGTGCCGTGGGTGATCTACTCGCGACCGGAGGTCGCGTACTGCGGCCTCACCGAGGAGCAGGCGCGCGCCCGGGGCCATGACGTCGTGGTGTCGACGCAGCGGTTCGGCGGCGACGCGCGGGCCCTGATCATCGGCGAGCCCGACGGGCTGGTGAAGCTCGTGGCGAACGCCGATGGCCAGCTCCTCGGCGTGCACATCGCGGGCCCGTGGGCCGGCGAGCTGCTCGGGGAGGGGTACCTCGCGGTGAACTGGGAGGCGAACGGAGCTGAGCTCGCGGCGTTGATCCACCCGCACCCGACGCTGAGCGAGGTGATCGGCGAGGCCGCGCTCGCGCTCACCGGTCGCCGAATGCACTGAGCATCCGCATCGAGTCAGGAGAAGCCGAGTGGACGTGACGATGCCCCAGCTCGGGGAGACGGTCACGGAGGGAACGATCACCCGGTGGCTGAAGCAGGTCGGTGATCGGGTCGACGTCGACGAGCCCCTCTTCGAGGTGTCGACCGACAAGGTCGACTCCGAGGTGCCGGCGCCCTCCGCCGGTGTCGTCACCGAGATCCTGGTGCCCGAGGGCGAGACGGTGGAGGTCGGCACCCGCCTCGCGGTGCTCGGTGACGCCGCCGGGGCAGCCGCCGCACCCGCTCCGGTTCCGGCCGCCGCCCCCGGCCCCGCTCCGGTCGCCGCCCCCGCACCTGCCGTCGAGCCGCCGCCGCCGGTCCCGGCCGCGACCCCGGCCGAGCCGGCGCCGGAGCCGCCCATCCCGGAACCGGCTGCTCCCGAGCCCGCTCGTGCCGCCCCGGAGCCCCCTCCTCCCGCCCCCGAGCCGACGCCGCCCGCCATCGTCTTCACGCCCGACGCGGCGCCGCCCACGGTTTCTCCGGCGGCACCGGCGGCCCCCGCCGCGGGTACCGAACCGCGGCTGATGTCGCCGATCGTCCGCCGGCTCGTCACCGAGCGGGGCCTCGACGCCCGGACGCTCACCGGCACCGGTCCCGGCGGTCGCGTCACGCGCAAGGACGTCCCCGACGTCGTCCCCGGCTCGGGCACCGCGGCGCCCGCGCCCGCTCCGGCTGCCGCGCCCCCGGTCGCGCCGGCAGCGGCCCCCGCAGCCTCGCCGCCGGCCGCACCGGAACGGCCCCTGGCGCCGGCGCCGATCCCGGCGTCGGGCGCACGGGACGAGATCGTCCCGTTCGACAACATCCGCCGCCGCACCGCCGAGCACATGGTGCGGTCCAAGGCCACCAGCCCGCACGTGTACACCTCGGTGGAGGTCGACTACGAGCGCGTCGAGCGCGTCCGACGGGCGCACCAGGCCGAGTGGCAGGCGCAGGAGGGCTTCGAGCTCACCTACCTCCCGTTCATCTCGCGCGCGTTCTGCGATGCGGTGCGCGACTTCCCGCGCGTGAACGCCAGCGTCGGCGACGATTCCCTGATCGTCCACCGAGACGTGAACCTCGCGATCGCGGTCGACCTGAACTTCGAGGGTCTCGTGGCGCCCGTCATCCGCGGCGCCGACGGGAAGCGCCTGCGGCTGATCGCACGCGAGATCCGCGATCTCGCGATCCGCGCCCGGTCGCGTCAGCTGATGCCCGACGACGTGGTCGGCGGCACGTTCACCATCACCAACGCCGGTCCCTTCGGCACGTACATGACCCTGCCCATCATCAACCAGCCGCAGGTCGCGATCCTGTCGACCGACGGCATCCGGAAGCGCCCGGTGGTGGTGACGGGTGCGGACGGCGACGACACCATCGCCATCCGGCACGTCGGTGTGCTCGCGATCGCGTGGGATCACCGGGCGTTCGACGGTGGCTACGCCGCTGCCTTCCTCCGCGCCATCCGGCAGGTGATCGAGGGGCACGACTGGGAAACCGAGCTCGACTGATGCTTCGCGTCCGGCGGCTCGGGCGGGTTCCCTACGCCGAGGCGGACGGGTTGCAGCGCGCGCTGCACGAGCGGACGTCCGACGACTACCTGCTCCTGCTCGAGCACCCGCACGTGTACACCCTCGGCTCACGCGCGTCGTTCGAGCACGTGCTCGTCCCGCCCGCGACCGTCGGCGCGGAGCTGGTGCACGCCGACCGCGGGGGCGACGTGACGTATCACGGGCCCGGCCAGCTCGTCGGCTACCCGATCATCACCCTCGCCGAGTGGCGCAACGGGCAGCGCGACGTCGTCGCCTACGTGCGTGCGCTCGAGGACGTGCTCATCGCGACGCTCCGGGAGCTCGGCATCGTCGCCCACCGTGAGCCCCGCTTCACCGGTGTGTGGGTCGAGGACCGCAAGATCGCCGCTATCGGCGTTCGCGTCGCGCGTGGTCGCACCCGCCACGGGTTCGCGCTCAACGTCGACCCCGACCTCGCGATGTTCGACCACATCGTGCCCTGCGGCATCCGCGACCGGGGCGTGACGTCGATCGCGCGGGAGCTCGGCGCGCCCCCCGACCCCGAGCGTGTCGCCGACCTCGTCGCCGGCCGCTTCGCGCGGCAGTTCGGATACGACGTGATCGACCGCCAGGACGTCACCCCGGTGCGTGCGCAGCTCCGGGTCGTCGACTCGGCGGTACCGCCCGAGCCCGGCTCGCGCCGGCCGCCGTGGATGCGCGTCACCGCCGACCTCGGCGCCGGCTACCGCGAGACCCGCCGCCTCGTCCAAGGTCTCGAGCTGCACACGGTGTGCGAGGAGGCCGGCTGCCCGAACATCTACGAGTGCTGGGCCGACCGCACCGCGACGTTCATGATCCTGGGCGACCGCTGCACCCGCGCGTGCGGCTTCTGCCTGGTGGACACGCGCCGACCGCTGCCCATCGACGCCGGCGAGCCGGTGCGGGTGGCGGAGGCGGTGGCGACACTCGGCCTCGAACACGCGGTGATCACGAGCGTCGCGCGCGACGACGTTCCCGACGGTGGAGCCGCCGGGTTCGCCGCGACCGTCCTCGCCGTGCGCGCCCGCACGCCGACCACCCGCATCGAGGTGCTGATCCCCGACTGCAAGGGCCGCGCCGACGCCCTCGACGCCATCTTCGACGCCCGGCCCGACGTGTTGAACCACAACCTGGAGACGGTGGCGCGGCTCCAACGCGTGGCCCGCCCGTCGGCGGGGTACGCGCGCTCCCTCGCCCTCCTGGCGCGCGCGAAGTCAGCGGGGCTCGTCACGAAATCGGGCGTCATATTGGGCATGGGGGAGACGGAGGCCGAGCTCCGCGGTGCCATCGCCGACCTGCGCAACGTCGGGGTCGACGTGCTCACGCTCGGCCAGTACCTGCGGCCGTCGCCCCGGCACCTCCCGGTCGCCCGCTGGTGGACCCCCGACGAGTTCGCGGCGCTCGGGGAGTACGCGGAGGGCCTGGGCTTCGCCCACGTGGAGTCGGGCCCGCTCGTGCGCTCCAGCTACCACGCCAAGCGGGCGGGCGAAGCCGCCGCCGACGTCGCC
>CAZDJK010000028.1:0-52479 GCA_964505725.1 uncultured Bifidobacteriaceae bacterium
CCACTCGGCCGGGCTCGAGACCATCGACTCCCCCGAGGTCTTCATCGCCGCGGCGGCCGAACGCACCAAGCACATCCGGCTGGGCACCGGTGTGGTGTCGCTGCCCTACCACCACCCCTTGAACGTCGCGAACCGGATCATCCAGCTCGACCACATGACGCGGGGGCGGGTGATGTTCGGTGCGGGTCCCGGCCTCCTCGCGTCGGACGCCCTGATGATGGGGATCGAGCCCGCGAGCACCCGCGACCGGATGGAGCAGGGGATCGACGTCATCCTCCGGCTCTTCCAGGGCGAGTTCGTCACCGAACGGACCGACTGGTACACGATGCGCGACGCGCACACCCATCTGCGGCCGTACACCTACCCGCACCCCGAGGTGTGCGTCGCCAGCGCGGTGACGCCGTCGGGAGGGCGGCTGGCGGGCAAGTACGACCTCGGCATGTTGTGCGTCGCCGCGGGCGAACGCGCCGGCTTCGACGCGCTCGCGACCAACTGGCAGGTGGCGTGCGAGATCGCCGCCGAGCACGGTCGGGAGATGGACCGCTCCCGCCTGCGCTGCGTCGTGAGCATGCACCTGGCCGACACGCGCGACCAGGCGATCCGGAACATCCGTTTCGGCACCGAGGAGTACATCCGTTACTTCAACAACAACCAGCCGCGCTTCGACGTCCCCGAGGGCGCGGACTACGTGGACTGGGTGGTGGAGAACGAGATCGGGGTCGTCGGCACCTACCACGACGCGATCGAGCGGATCGAGCGGCTCTACGAGAGGCAGGGCGAGTTCGGCGCGGTCCTGCTGATGGTGAACAACTGGGCCGACTGGCCGCAGCAAAAGCGGTCGTTCGAGATCTACGCGAACCACGTGATCCCGCACTTCGCGCACACCAACGAGAACCGTTACCGCTCCTACGACTGGGTCACGAAGAACCAGGACGAGCTGGTGCAGAAGCGGGTGTCGGCCGCGAACCAGATGTTCGAGAAGCACAACGCGGAGAGGGCGGCCAAGGGCATCGCCACGCCGGACGGCCCCCTGCCCGAGACGTCGCGGTCGCTCAGCTAACCAGGGGTGGGGATACGCTCCGCCCATGGACCGCGAACGCGAGCTCACCGAGCTCCTCGACCGCGAGCAGATCCGCGAGCTCGCTACGCGCTACTCCTTCGCTGCCGACAGCCGCGACTTCGAGGCCGTCGCCGAGCTGTTCGATGAGGAGGTCGACAACGGGCGCTGGGGCAAGGGCCGGGAAGCCACCGCGAGGTTCTACGAGAACCTGTTCGGCGGAGGCACCGAGGCCTCCGTCACCCACATGATCTCCAATCACCAGATCGACTTCGTCGACAAGTCGCATGCGTGGGGCATGTGTTACGTGCGCGCGGTCGCCGGGATCGGCGACCGGTGGATGGATCTCGTCGCGGTGTACGTCGACGACTACGTGAAGCGCGACAGCCACTGGTACTTCAGCCGTCGCCGCCCGATGGACCTCCAGCGGTTCGTGCACGACAACGCGGTCGGTGTCGGGAAGCACTCGCTCGCCGACGCGTGGTCGATCCTCCGCGAGCGCCGCGCCCAGCTCGGTTCCACCGAACGCGACGCCACCTGAACGCCGCGGGGAAGCTCCCTCAGGCCGTCACGACGACGCGCACCCGAGCAAGGTTCTCCACGGGAAGGCCCTTCCCCTCGGCACCGTCGCGGTGGGCGCCCACGCGGTAGCACGCGAAGTACGTCCCCGGCTCGCGGTACGTGTGCGTGGCCCTCGTGGCCACCGTCGCCTGCGAGCCGTCGACCGTGTCATCGGTGTGCTCCCAGGTGCCGCGCCCCTCGAAGTCCCACTGCGCCCGCACGATCGCACCGGCGCCCGGCGGTTGCTCCGCCGTACCCTGGAACGTGACCGGCGAGCCGACCGCGACCTCGGCACGCGTGCCCCCGTTGGCGCTCGCCTGCACGACCGGCTGCACACCGCCCCGCTCGGCCGCGGTGGCCGGCAGCACGAGCGCGTTGTCGCGGGTCTCCGCGTACCCGGTGTACGCGGGCGCCGGCACGTCGTCCTCCACCCACTTCACGAGGTCGCGCAGCGCCTGCGACGTGACACCGTCGTAGCTCACGAGCCGGCTACGCCACACCCCCGGATCCTTCTCCGGCGTCTGCATCGGCCCGATCATCTCGGGTGACCCGTGCGCCGCGTTCTCCACCCACCACAAGCGGTAACGGTCGTCGACCCCGTCACCGAGGTGGTCCCGCACGAGGCGGTCGTAGTACGTCGCATTGTTGAACCACACCATGTCGTCGAGCGTGGGCTGCACGTAGATCATCTTCCCGCGGAATTCACCGCTCACCTCGACCTTGCTCGCGGCGTGCTCGCGCTGCGGGTAGATCGGCCGCCCGTCGACGCACCACGGCAGGAACTCGTGACCGATCGGCCGGCCGGGCAGCAGTCCCGCGATGTTGTAACGGTGGTAGTGGCAGAACGCCACGAAGTCGCGGTTGTCGACCATCACCTCGTCGCCCGGCTCGACGTCGTTGAACGCGTCAGGCGCCGTCTCCACAAACGGCATCAGGTTCCCGCTGACGATTCCCGAGATGTAGACCTCCCTGCCCGCGGCCCGCCCCGAGAGCACGGTGACCTTCGACATGAACAAACCCTCGGGGTCGCCGTCGAGATCGACCGCGATGCCGAGCGTCGGGTTCTCGTTGGCGCCCGCGGTGCCGAAGCGGACGGCCATCCCCGCGAACGGATCCTCGGCGAGCTCCCGCTGACCGACTACACCCTGGACGGTCGCCTTCGCGGTGACCACGTACGCGGCGAGTGACTGCGGGTCGTCGTGACCCTGGTACCCCGGCTGGTTCCAGAAGTCGTCGAGGTAGCTCGGGTCCTCCTGGATGATGTGGAACATGGTGAATGCCCAGGGACCGAAGCGCGCGAACTGATTCTCCGCGCCGCGCGGCCAGCCGCGGCGGTACAGCTCGGCGACGGCCCCGCGCTCGGCGTGAGTGAGGCCCGCGAACGGCTCGCCGCTCCCACCGGGCTCGAGCGCGTCGGTGACCTGCGCGAACTTGTCGCGCGCGATCAACCACGCACGCGCCCACGCCGACCATTGCGTGGTCTTGCCCACGCCCGCGTGCGGGGCCGCGCCGTCCCACACGTCGGGACGGTTCTCGAGACAGTACGTGGAACGCAGGCCGCCACCGCTCACACCGAACACGTACCCGTGGTGCGGTCCGCTGCCGTACATCTCTCCCGCGAGCTGCTTGCCGTACATCGCGCACTCGGCGCTCGCGCCGAACAGGTGCATGTCGGCCTCGGCGGAGCCGTCGCGACGCGTCCCCAGGCCTTCGCCGGTGAAGTGGCCCTGGTTCGACTCCACGAGGTAGCCGCCGAGCTCGTCGAACGCGAGGTCGAACATCCATGCGACGCCGAGCCCGGCATAACCACCTTCGGCGAGCAGGTTCTCGTGACCGCCGGCACCGCCCTCGAGGTACTGGAAGAAGCGTCCGCCGTAGTGCTCGATGGGTGGAAAGTAGAACGAGAAGCGCGTGTGCGTGTCCTCGAACCCGCCGTGCACGTACCGGTGCCGACGGGGCGCGTCGCGCCACTCGTCGATATCGATGTAGGGCGCGCCGAACTTGACCTCGTCCATCACTCCGCCACCTCCGGCACTCCGCCCCATTTCCGGTTCGGAACGTACGCGTGGTTCGCGCCGGGCGTCAAACGTCCCGGTTCGTCGAGCCGGCGTCGCGCTTGCGGGCCTCCCAACGCTCCCAGTAGTCCCAGGTACGCGGGATCGTGCCCCGGCGCGGTTGCGCGTCGTCGGTGCGAGGCGCGGGCAACTCGATCTCACCGCCGGTCTCCCCGATGCAGTACAGCGTCTCGCGCCGGTGCACGAAGCCCCACCGGCCGTTGTGCTTCCGGTACGTGTCGAAGTACACGACCATCACGTCGCGCCAGCCCTGCTCTGAGGTTCCGCTCCACGACCGCGTGAACGCGACACCGAGCGCGTGCTCGGCGTCGACGAGGTCGACCTGGTGGGTGCCGACCTGCATAAAGCTGTGCCCGGTCTGCATCGCGAAGAAGTCGGTGTAGTAGGCGCGCGTCCCTTGGCGACCGGGCCCCCACTGACCGTTCTCGACCTCCTCGTCGAACAGCTCGGCGATGGCGTCGACGTCGCGCGAGCTGGCCGCGACCGCGTAGCGCTGCGCGAGATCGCGTATCTCGTGCTCGTCGAGCATGCGCTGGATCCGTGCATCGTCGGTCACGAGCGCGGATGCTAGGTCCCACCGACACGGCCGCGCCTCGCTGGTGATACCGCGGGCGCGGGCCTACAGTTCAGGGCACAAGGGGAGGTTCCCATGGTTGATCGCACCATCTCCGCCGACTCCCACATGCTCGTTCTCGACGAGCACGTGCTCGCACACCTGGCGCCCGAGCACCACGAGGCCTATCTCGCGCTCAAGGGCCCGCACCGCCGCCCGGGGCTCAGCGCCACCAACCCACCGCCCCCTCCCTCGGGCACGCGGCTCGCGGCCGAAGGGCGCTACGGCGAGTGGGATCCGAAGGAGCGGCTCGCCGACATGGACATCGACGGCGTCGACGCCGAGGTCCTCTACATCGACGCCACCGGCGGCTCGCAGTTCTACAAGCTGCCACCCGACGTCGGCATCGCCTCGATCCGCGCCATCGACGACGCCGCGATCGAGTTCGCGGCCGTCGACCCGAAGCGCTTGCTGCCCGTGTACCTCCTCCCGCTCCAGAACGTCGAGGTCGCTGTGGCGGAGGTGCACCGGATCGTCGGCGAGGGTGGGCGCGCGGTCCAGGTGCCGCTCTATCCCGCGGACGCCGGGCTCCCGCCGTTCTGGGACGAGTCCTACGAGCCCTTGTGGGGCGCGCTGGCCGAGACGCGCGTGCCGCTCAGCCTGCACGTGTGCCCGCCCGCAGGCCGCGGGCTCGGGAAAGACCCCACTCCCGCGCGCGGCATCTTCCAGGTGATGCCGCCGATCATGATGTCGCAGCCGATGGTCGAGCTGATCCTCACCGGGACGTTCACCCGCCACCCCGAGCTACGCGTGATCCTGGTGGAAGCCGGGCTGAGCTGGATCCCTTACATGCTCGACCGCCTCGACCGCGTGAGTGCCAAGAGCAAGTGGTCCGAGCGCGGCATGCAGCTGGACGAGAAGCCGAGCTACTACTGGCACCGCAACATGGCTGCGACGTTCGAGGAGGACGAGCTCGGGCTCGAGCTCCGCGACCACATCGGCGTCGACAACCTGCTATGGGCCACCGACTACCCGCATCCCGACTCGACGTGGCCCGAATCGCGCACGGTCATCGCCGAGCAGTTCGCGAGCTGCACCGACGAAGAGGTGCGCAAGCTCGTGTGCGACAACGCGGCCCGTCTCTACAGCCTGTGACCACTCCCTCCGAGCCTCGCCTCGCGCCGCTGGCCGACGGCGAGGGCACCGAGGAGCAGGAGAAGGTCGTCGCCGACCTCGTCGTCGGCCCGACGGTCAACATCTACCGCACCATCGCGCGCAACCCCACCGCGGCCGCGGCGATGGTGAACCTCGGGCGCACACTGCGCGGTGGGCGCCTCTCGCCGCGTGAACGCGAGGTCCTCATCCTGCGCACGGGCTGGAACTGCCAGTCGGCGTACGAGTTCGCGCAGCACCGGCGGGCCGCCCTCGCCGTCGGCATGGACCTCGACGACGTCCGCCGCATCCAGGACGGACCCGGCGCCGACGGCTGGGAGCCCTTCGAGGCGGTGCTGTGCCGGGCTGCCGACGAGCTGCACGCCGAGCACGGGCTCACCGACGCCACCTGGGCCGCGCTCGCCGAACGCTACGACGAGCAGCAGCTCATCGAGGCGGTCATGCTCGTCGGCTACTACCACCTGGTGTCGTTCACCCTCAACGCGCTGGGCGTGCCGCTCGAACCGGGCGCCGAGTCGTTCCTCACCGACTGAGCCCGACCGGTGCCCATCGACGTCGCACCCCTGGTCGACCCGGCGGTCACCGCACTCCTCGTCAACGAGGTGCAACCCAGCACGGTGAGCGGCGAGGGCGACCTCAACCAGGCCGGGGCGCGGATCCTGCCGACCATCGTGGCGCTCGCCGACGGCGCCCGCGCGGCCGGCGTGCAGGTGGTCCACTGCGTGAAGGTGTTCCGGCGCGACGCACGCGCGCGCAACCGCAACGTGCTGCTCTACCGCCGCCGGGCCCAGGTGGCCGACGGACCGGTCACACCGGACAGTCGGCCCGTGCCGGGCTCGCGCGTCCCTGACGAGCTCGGGCCCGACGAGCGCGACATCGTGATGACGCGCCTGCACGGCATGGGCGCGGCCACCGACACCGGCGTCGTGCCGGTGCTGCGGAACCTCGGCATCACCAACGTCGTCGTGGTCGGCGTGTCGCTCAACATCGGCGTGCCCAACACGGTGATGGATCTGGTGAACCACGCGTTCGAGGTCATCGTCCCGCGTGACGCGGTGGCGGGAACGCCGGCCGACTACGGCGACATGATGATCGAGCACACCATCAAGTTCCTCGCGACGGTCACCACGAGCGACGCCATCCTCGACGCCTGGCGCTGACGAGCACCTCGAGCAGGTTCACCAGGATCTCGGCCTGCAGTCCCCACACCAGCTCCCCGCTCGGCAGCGCGAACGACGACAACGAGCGGACGTTCGCGCGTGCCCCCGGCGTGGCAGGAACCACGAGCGGCGTCCCGTCAGCCGTCATCCCGGGCTGGAACTGGGGCAGGGGCCGGTCGGCGGCGAAGCTGCCGTCGGCCGTGAAGTGTGCGAGCGGCACCACGGTCACCGCGCTCACCTCCTCCGGCGGGGGCGCGAACCGCGCGGTCGGCTCCACCGCCACGACGAACGTGTCGACGAGGAAGCCGGTCATGATCGGCCCGTGGGTGTCGAGCTGCCCGAGCATCTCGACCGCGCCGGGAGCGAGCCCGAGCTCCTCGGTGGCCTCCCGTGCGGCGGCCCCCGCGCTGGTGGCGTCGGCCGGGTCGACCCGCCCGCCCGGGAACACCCAGTCGCCGCGGTTGCGCGTCATGGTGGCCGCCCGCTGGGTCAGGACCACCGCGGCGAGGCCGTCGACGTCGGTCACCGGCACCGCGGTAGCGGCGAGCGTGGGCTCGTCGAAGTAGTGATCGATGGGACGGAGCCCGGGCGCGGGCAGGCTCCGGCACGCCTGTCGCACATCGTCCATCGTGAACGCGCGCTCGTAGGCGGAGAGATGCGCCCAGGGCGGGGCGCGGTCGGGCGCGGGACTCAAGTCGCGAACACGAAATCCTGGATGAGCGCGACGAGCGCCAGCGGCTGGTCGCTCTGCACCGCGTGGCCCGCGCCCGGCACGACCTCGTAGCGCACGGACGGGAGCCGCTTCTGGAACTCCTCCACGTCCTCGTCGAGGACGAACTTCGACTCGCCCCCGCGCACCAGCATCGTGGGGACCGTGATGTTGCCGACGTCCTCCCACATCGGGGTGAAGTCGGCCCAGCGGCGGGCCTGCGCCTCGGCCGGCTGGTGCTGCGCCTGGTCGGCGCGGCCACCCTGCAGGTCGTAGCGCCACGTCCACTTGCCGTCGGGGGTGCGGTACGAGTTGTGGCGCACACCGCGACGCACACCAGACGCGCCCCGGTAGGGGCTCAGCGCGATCGCCGCCTGTGCCATCTCCTCGAAGGTGTCGTACACGGGCTGGGCGCCGATGAGCCCGACCGTGCCGCGCTCCATCGTGCTCATCGAGCGATCGGCGTTGTTCACCGACGGCGTGACGTCGACGATCACCGCCTTGCGACAGAAGTCGGGGCGTTTCGCGGCCATGTGCGTGGTGGTGGCGCCGCCGAGCGACATGCCCACGACCGCGGCTGCAGCGGGCGCGATCTGCGGCAGCGCGGTCTCGAGCGCGACCACGTTCTCCCACGGCCCGTAGTTCCGGTCCTCGCGCCGGTACGAGCGGCCGTGCCCGGGCAGGTCGACCGCGACCGCAGGCCGGCCCAGGAAGAGCGCGACGTAGTCCCAGGTGTGCGCGTTCTGCCCGCCGCCGTGGAGGAAGACGAGCTCGGGATCGGCGCTCCCCCACTTGATGTAGCTGAGGCGTCGTTCCGGAGCGATCTCGAGATAGTGGCGGCTCACCTCGGGACGGCCCGGAAATGGCTGGCTCCACTCCTCGGCGTTCTCGTGGAGCAGCCCGAACTCGTCGTAGTCGTCGACTTCGAGGGTGTCGTCAACCGACAGCATCGCGGTCTCCTCTCGTGCGGTCCACCCCATTCTCACCCGCCGTCCGGCAGGGGCGAAAGTTCGGGCGGACGGCCCGCGCGACCGCTTTGATGGCCGTCAGTACCGCTCACGCGTACTCACGGCCAACAATGCCCCGGCGCGGGCCCGAGTGCGGGATGGGTCGTGATCAGGACAGCAGGTCGGGGATGGCAGCGACCGACTCCGTGACCTCCTCGGGCGTGCGGCCGCGCGCGGGGACGATGGCCTCGGTGACGCCGGCGTCGCGGTGCGCCTCGAGCAGTCGACGGAACGCGTCGCGCTCGGGCGCGTACGCCTGCACCAGGATGCCGACCGACATCGGGTCGCGCCCGCGTCCTTCGGCGCGGGCGCGCACGCGCGCGAGGAGCTCGGCCGCCTGCTCGGGCGACGGACCGCCGGCGGCGAGGCCGGCGCCGAAACGGGCCACGCGCTCGTACGTCGCCTCGGTGTGCCCGCCGATCCAGAGGGGCAGGCCGCCCGGCTGCACGGGACTGGGGCGGCAGTAGATCTCGGGGAAGGAGACGAACTCGCCGGAGAACGACGCCGGCTCGCCGGTCCACAGGCGTTGCATCGCCTCGAGGTACTCGTCGGTGCGCGCACCGCGACGGGCGCGGTCGACGCCGGTAGCGTCGAGCTCCTCGAGCACGCCGCCGATGCCGACGCCGAAGGCGACGCGCCCGCGGGACAGGTGGTCGAGGGAGCCGAGCTGGCGCGCGAGCACCACCGGCTGACGCGTCGGGATCACCATGACCGAGATGCCGACGCCGACGCGCTCGGTGGACGCGAGGATCCACGTCATGGCGACGACGCCTTCGAGCTGGGGCGCGCTGATGTCCCACGGGAACTCCCGACCGAGATCGCCGGCCGACTCGTAGTGCACGGGGTACACGGTGCGGTCGCCGAGCCACACCCGCGCTAGGCCGGCCGCCTCCGCGCTCCTCCCGACAGCGACGAGGAGCTCGGGGTCGCTGAACCGCCCCCGCGGGATGATCCCGGCCGAGAGGAGCACGTGCCGAACGCGTCCCGTGCCCGCGCCGTCAGCGCAGCGCCATCGGGTTGATCGGCGAGCCGACCGCGCCGGTGATGGTCAGGGGGAACGCCGACAGGAGGCAGTCGTAGCGCCCGTCGGCCGCGCAGGCGTCTGCGAGCTCCTCGAGGTCCCAGATCTCGCCGATGAGGAGGCCCATGTACGGGATCGCGACCACGTGGAACGGCTGGAAGACGTTCTCGGTCTCGTTCGGGAGCACCTCGGCGCCCCAGGTGTCCGTGGCGATCCCACCGACCGCATGGTCGTGGATCCACTCGAGCGAGTCGAGCGCGAGCCCGGGTGCCGGCCCGCCGGCGTAGTCGCCCCACGATTCCCGGTCGCGCACCATGGCGAGCTGGCCGGTGCGGATCATCACGAGGTCGCCCTCGTGCACATCGATGCCGTGCGCGTCGGCGGCCGCCGCGAGGTCGGCCGACGTGATGCCCTCGCCGGGCTCGAGCCAGCGCTTGCCCTGCGCCCGCGCCACGTCGAGCAGGACTCCGCGGCTCACGATGCGGTCGCGCGCTTTGTCGATCCCGTTGCGTCGAGCGCCGCGGCTCGACACCTCCGCCGCGCTGTAGCCGTTGTAGATATGGCCGTCGTGCACAACGTGCGCGAGCGAGTCCCACTGGGTCGCGCACTGGAGCGGCATGATGATCATGTCGTCGGTGCCGCGTATCTGGCGATCGACCCCGCCGTAGAAGTCGCGCACGGTCGCGCCCGTGATCGCATCGCCGCCGTCGCGCAGCATGAGGTGGATCGGGTTGAACCGGCCGAAGCCTCCGGTCTGGGGTCCCTCCGCGTCGAGCGGGATCGCGAGCGAGAACGCCCGGCCCGTCTGCACCGCCTGCACGCCCTCGAGGATGTTCTTCTCGGTGATGAAATTGATGGTGCCGAGCTCGTCGTCGGGTCCGAAGCGGCCCCAGTTGGAGTAGCGCTCGGTCATGGCCAGGACCTCGTCGAGCGAGATGGTCACGTGATCCTCCGTTGGTGGACGACGAGCGCGCGATCGCTCACACGTCGCGCGGAACGATGGCTTCGAAGTTCGTGACCGGCGCCGCGACCTCCTTGTCGATGAGGACGTCGACGAGGCTGGCGCTGCCGCAGGTCACCGCGTCGCGCAACGCGCCCGGGAGGTCGGCGACGTCGGCGACGCGTGTCGCCTTGGCGCCCAGCGCGCGGGCGACCTCGGCGTAGTCGACGTCGAGGAAGTCGTTGACCTTCGGGAGGACGCGGTTGTTCCACTGCAGCTTCTGACCGTGGTACTCGAACGCCATCGACCGGTTGTTCAGCACGACGACGGTCACGTCGATCCCGCAGCGCAGCGCGGTCTCCAGCTCCATCAGGTGGTAGCCGACACCGCCGTCGCCGATGAGGCAGACGACGCGCTGGGTGGGGCACGCCAGCCGGGCGCCGAGCGCAGCGGGGAGCGACCACCCGAGCGAGCCGGCGGCGCGAAGGAAATGGCGTCCCGGCTCGGTCACGGGGTACAGCGCGCCGGTCCACGCGCCCATGTAGCCGGTGTCGGCGACGAGCACGTCGGTCGACCCGAGCTCCTCGCGCAGTGCGGCCATCACCGCCGCCGGTTGGATGGCCTCGGGCCTGGAGCCGCGCGCGGCGTCGGCGACCCGGTCGTGCCACGCGGCGACGCGCTGCTCCACCGCCTGCGCCCATTCGGTGGAACGCGGCGACGGGTCTCGGCGCCCGATCTCGTCGCAGATCGCGCGCAGGGCGAGCTTGGCGTCGCCGACGACGCTGATCTCCTCGCGGTAGGTGGTGCCGAGCACGGTGGGGTCGGCGTCGACGTGCACGATCCGGGTGTCGGGCCCGGGTACCCGCCAGGTGTCGGTCACCATGCCGCCGAGGCGGCAACCGACGACCAGCACCAGATCGGCCTCGCCGAGGACATCGTTGGCGACCTTGCGTGAGTACCGCCCGACCAGGCCGACGGCGCGGGGATGGGTCTCGTCGATCGTGCCCTTTCCACCCATCGACGTCACGACGGGCAGGTCGGCGAGCTCGGCGAGCTCGCGGAGCTCCTCCCAGGCCTGGCTGAGCATGACGCCGTTCCCGGAGAGCACGACCGGCCGCTCCGCGGTGGCCAGGGCGTCGACGATCCGGACGGCCGCGTCGGGCGACGGCGCGCTCCGGAGTGCGGGCACCCGTCCGAAGTCGGGCTCCGCGTACACCTCAACGGCCGCGAGGTCGGCGCGCAGGATGTCGGCCGGCACCTCGAGGTGCACGGGCGCCGCGGGCGTGCTCGTCGCCACGCGGATCGCGTTGCGGAGGAACGGCACCGCCTGGTCGGCGCGGGTGACCGCCTTCGACCACGCGGTCACCGAGTCGTGGAGCGGGAGCTGCTCGAGCTCCTGGTACTCGTAGCGCCCCACCGACGACGTGCGCATGGCGGTCGTGAGCGAGATCACCGGGCTCATGGCCCAGTACGGGTCGGCCAGGCCGGCGACCACGTTGGACACGCCGGGCCCGTACTGCCCGTAGACGAAGCCGGGGCGACCGCTCGCACGCGCGTACCCGTCGGCGGCGTACACCGCCGCGTGCTCGCTCCGGCAGAGGATCACTTCGATCCCCGCGTCGGCGAGGGCGATCCACAGGGCGTGGTCGCCGCCGGTGAGGCAGAAGAAGTACTCGGTTCCGTACTCCTTCAGGGTGGCCGCCATGGCGTCGGCGACACTCGCCATGAGAATCTCCCCCGTGCGGGACCGCGGCAGCGTAAGGCATTCTTGCCGCCGACGGAAAGAGACGCCGATGACCGATCCACTCTTCGACCTCACCGACAAGATCGCGCTCATCACCGGCGGCAGCCGGGGTCTCGGTTACCAGATGGCGATCGCGTACGCCGAGCACGGAGCCGACGTCATCGTCGCCAGCCGCAAGCTCGAGAACTGTGAGGCGGTCGCGGAGGAGATCCGGGCGCTCGGCCGGCGCGCGCTCGCCGTGCAGGTGCACGCGGCCAAGTGGGACTCGATCGACCAGCTGATCGCGACCGCGTACCGGGAGCTCGGACGCATCGACGTGCTCGTGTGCAATGCGGGGATGAGCCCGCCGATGCCCAGCCACGAGGTCACCGAGGAGCTGTTCGACAGCGTGGTCGGGCTGAACTTCAAGGGCCCGTTCCGCCTGGCGAGCCAGGTGGCGAAGCGGATGTACGACGGCGACGGTGGTTGCATCATCAACGTCTCGTCGACGGGCGGCCTGATGCCGCTCCCGAACGTCATCCCGTACGGGAGCTCGAAGGCGGCGCTCAACGCGATGACGCGCTCGCTCGCGGCCGAGTACGGGCCGAAGGTGCGCGTGAACACGCTGTCCCCCGGTCCCTTCCTCACCGACATCTCGAAGGCGTGGACGCCGGAGGCGCGTGAGCACTCGGCGAACGCGCTGGGCCGCCCCGGACGGCCCGACGAGATCGTCACCGCGGCACTGTTCCTCGCCAGCCCCCGGTCGTCGTTCGTGAACGGCACGCTCGTCCGCGTCGACGGCGGACTGTCCGTCTCGCAGTGATCCCCCGTGCGGTGCCAGACTGCGGCCGTCGGAGGGAGCCACCCTCGTGAGCGATGCGAACCGTCCCGACCTCGACGAGTACCGCGCCCGGGCACGCGCCTGGGTCGAGTCGCACCTGGAGCGGCGCACGGAGCCGGTGCGCCCACGGGTCCACGGCCGCGACCACAAGACGCGCGAGATGTTCGAGCCCGAGCGGGCGTTGCAGCGCAAGCTGTTCGACGGCGGGTACGCGGGGATCACGTGGCCGCGCGAGTACGGCGGCCAGGGGCTGCCGGGCGCCTACGAGGCCGCGTTCCAGGAAGTGGCGCGCGGGTACCGCACGCCCGAATGGGGCGCGGCGGCGGGCACCACGTTCAACGTGTGCGGCCGCACGATGCTCGCCCACGCGTCGCCCGAGTTCCTCGCACGCCACATCCCGCGCATGCTCTCGGGCGAGGAGATCTGGGTGCAGTACTTCTCGGAGCCGGGAGCCGGCTCCGACCTCGCGGGGATCACCACCCGCGCCGACCGCGACGGCGACCACTGGATCCTCAACGGGTCGAAGGTGTGGACGAGCGCGGGGCACTACTCCGACTACGGCATGTGCCTCGCCCGCACGAACTGGGACGTCCCGAAGCACCGGGGCCTCACGTGGTTCGCAGTGCGCACGGACGCACCCGGCGTCACCGTGCGACCGATCCGGGAGCTCAACGGCGCGGCCGAATTCTCGCAGGAGTTCTTCGACGACGTGCTGCTCACCGACGACGACGTGATCGGCGACGTCGACGGCGGCTGGACCGTCGCCCAGACCATGCTCGTCTACGAGCGCGGCGGCAGCAGCGCGGCGGCGCCGGTGCCGGTCGCGGGCGCGGCGGCGCCACGGGGTCTGGCGCCCGACCTGGTGGCGATCGCCCGCCGGGCCGGCCGCGAGAAGGATCCCCACGTCCGGCAGCTGATCGCGCGGTCGCACATCGAGGAGTACGCCGCCGGCGAGCTCCGGCGCCGGATGGGCGCGCGCATGCGCCGGCAGGACGGCTCCGAAGCCGGCCTCGCCTCCTATGCCAAGCTCGCGGGCGGCGTCACGCGCGCCCGACGGGCCGTCGTGGGCATGGAGATCGGACGCGGGAGCGCCCTCACCTGGGCGCCCGGCGACGACGACGGCCGGACCGCAGCGCTCGCGTTCCTGAACGGGCGCCTCGGCTGCATCGCGGGCGGCACCAACGAGGTGATGCGCAACGGCATCGGCGAGCGCGTGCTCGGCCTGCCGCGCGAGCCGCGCTTCGACACGACCAAGCCGTTCCGGCAGGTGCTGGAGGAGGCCAAGAGCTGGACGGGAAGGACCTGATGCGGGTGATCGTGGACCTCGCCCAGTGCGAGAGCAACGGCCTGTGCGTCGGCGCAGCGCCCGAGGTGTTCGAGCTGGGCGACGACGACCGCCTGACCCTGCTGCAGGAGCACGTGTCGCCGGAGCTCGAGTCGCGCGTGCTCGACGCGGTGCGTCTGTGCCCGAAGCAGGCGATCTCGACCGAGGACGACTGACGAGCCCGATCCGACAAGCCCGATCCGACGAGCGCGACCTGACGAGGCCGATCCGACGAGAAGGAGACCGAGCGAGCGACGAGTGCACCCTGGACCTTCGACCTGTTCATCGACGGCAAGTGGGAGCCCGGCGAGGCGGGCGGATCCTCACCGACCTGGGACCGGGTGCCGGGCAGGGGCAGGGCTGGGGCTCGACCATGGCGGGCATCGGCCGGCGGGGTGCGTTCGGCGGCTGCAAGCACAGCGGAGTCGGCCGCGAGTGGGGTCACCACGGCTTCGAGAGCTTCACCGAGGTGAAGCACACATCACCTGGAGCTGACCGTTCCGCGCGCGACGGGCCCGCGCGCGACGGGCCCACCCGCACCCGGGACGGTCAGACCGGCCAGGAGTAGTCGTCGCCGGGCCAGGCGACGACGCCACGCCCGCCATAGGCGTCGATGGTGGCGTCGTCGTAGCCGAGCTCGAGCATGATCTCGCGGGTGTGCTGTCCGACCATCGGCGCGGCGCGCTCCTGGCGACCCGGCGTGTCGGAGAACGTGATGAGGTTGCCGAACTGGCGTACCCGCCCGAGCAGTGGGTGCTCGTATTCGGCTACGAGGCCGAGATCCACCAGCTCCTGGTCGAAGAGCACGGTCTCGCCGTCGTAGGTGTCCATCGACACCTCGCACGGCACGCCGACGGCGTCGAGCGCCCGGCGCCAATTGCCGGCGGAGTCGCACGCCAACGCAGCCTCGAGCGCAGCCGTGAGCTCGTCGCCGCGCTCCTCGCGGTCGGCGGCGGTGCGGAAGCGCTCGTCGTCCACCAGCTCGGGACGGCGGATCGCGTTGCAGACCGCGGGCCAGTGCTCGTCGCGCACGGCCGCGAGCTGCAGCCAGCCCTCCGACGTCTCGTAGAGGCGGTACAGAGGACCGAGACCGAGCTGCGCGGCGTCGAGCACCGGCCGCGGCGACGGCGTGCCGTCGGCGGCGAGCCACGCGTCCGCCGTGTAGAGCTGGGCACCGTGGAGCAGTGACGCCCACATCGACTGACCTTCACCCGTACGCTTGCGGTGGAACAGCGCGATGAGCAGCGCCAGCACCGACGGCATCGCCGCGGCGACGTCGCCGTGCCCGTAGCGGTACCACAGCGGCGGGTTGCCCGCCGCGACCGGGCCCTCCTCCCACTCGATGCCGCTCGCGGCCTGCGCGAGCGGGTCGAGGCCGCCCATGTGCGAGAGCGGCCCGATCGCCCCGTACATGTAGTTGTTGCAGTACAGGATGTCGGGCTTCACAAGCTTGCAGTGCTCGTAGCCGATGCCGAGCCGGTCGGCCGTGCCCAGCGTCATGTTGTGGTGCACCATGTCGGCGGTCGCCACGAGTCGGAGCGCGACCTCGAGGCCGTCGGGCTGCTTCAGGTCGAGCGCGATGTCGCGCTTTCCCCGCTGGCAACCCATGAACGACCCCACCACCTGCCCGCGCATCCCGTCGCCACGGGTCGGCTCCACCTTGATCACGTCGGCGCCCAGGTCGGCCAGCAGCATCGGGCCGAACGGGCCGGCGAGGAACTGGCCGAAGTCGACGACGCGGATCCCTTCGAGTGGCCCGGGCACCTCAGGTCGCCCCCGACGCGCGCAGCTTGTCGCCGCCGCCTACACCGAGCTCGCCGAGGATCTCGTCGTTGTGCGCACCCGGTCGCGGTTGCGGGCCCTTCACCGCGCCGGGTGTCCCCTCGAGGAAGATGGTCGGCCCGAGCTGCGTGGTCGGGCCGTGCACGGGATCGTCGACGGTCACCACCGACCCGGTGGCGACGAGCTGCGGATGGCCGAACCGCTCGTGCGGCGCCACGATCGCTTCCGCCCCGAGACCCGCCGCGTGGTACTCCGCGACGAGCTCGTCGCGGTCACGGCGCTTGAACGCGGCACGCTTGGCGTCCTCGTGCCGGGCCCGATCGTCCGCGCTCATCTGGAACAGATCCATCGGGCTGACGTCGTCGATGCCGAGGATCGACGCCTCGCTACGGGTCGGGGTGATGCCGGCGTTGGTGGACGCGTGGATCCACTCCCCATTCGCGCACTCGTACACCGTCGCCTGGTGCACGCCGGGCGGGTGTGTCTTCGGGAGCATGAACTGTCCGCGGTCGGTCCAGTTCCAGCTCTGCGTCGTGAGCGACATCACGCCCTGCAGCAACGACACCTCGACGTGCTGCCCGCGCCCGGTGGACTCGCGCGCGTGGAGCGCGGCCATGATGCCGATGGGCACGAGGAACGACGCCGCGAGGCTCGCGACCGGGCTGTGGAGGAACACCGGACCGGGACGGAACGCCGGGGTCTCCCAGTGCTGACCGGTGCGCGCGTGCACCAACGCCTCGTATCCGGGACGCCCCTCGTAGCGCGTCCCCGACGGCCACGCCGGGATCGAGCAGTAGACGAGACGCGGGAAGCGTGGCGCGAGATCGTCGTACGCGACCTCCCAGGCCTCCATCCGCCCGGGTGCGTGCGCTTCCACGAGCACGTCGGCGGTCGCGCACAGCGCGAGGAACGCCTCGCGGCCTCGGGGCTGGGCGAGGTCGACGGTGACCGAGCGCCGGCTCCGCCCGTACACCACCGAGCGCGTGTCGGCTCGGGCGCGCGAGCCACCGGGCGGCTCCACCTTCACCACGTCGGCGCCGTGCTCGGCCAGTTGCAGGACGCCGAGCGGGCCGGCGATCCCGCCGCTCAGGTCGAGGATGCGGACCCCTTCCAGCGCGTGTGCCACGCCACCTCCGATGTCGTGCGACGCGCCCCTCGCGCGCCGCGACGCCGCCTGCGCTCAGGCCAGCAGCGCGATCGCGACCTTCTCCTGGCCCTCGAGCCACACGTCGATGTCGCCGCGCTCGGGTGCCACATGGAGGTTCTGGATGCCCGCCTCGCGGTACGCGTTCGCCTCCTCGGCCATCGCCCCCGGCTCCATCGACGTGACGTCCCAGGCGACCCGCAGCGAGATGACGAAGTCGTCGTCGGGCCGCTTCTCGCGGAGCCGCTCGACGAGCGACTTCACCTCGTCGGGCTTCGGGCCCATGGCGTGGTAGCCGTCGTTGCGCAGCGCGCGCTCGATCGCCGCCGGCGCGCCGCCGCCGATCCAGATCGGGATTCGGTGCGCAGGCGGGGGCAGCACCCGGATCTGCTCGAAGCTCGGGTAGTACTCGCCCTGGAAGTCGGCGGTGCTGTTGTCCCAGACGGTGCGGAACAGACGGATCATCTCGTCGAGCCGCGGGCCGCGGTGGTCGAAGTGGCCGCCCAGGGCGTCGTACTCGCGCTGCGACCAGCCGATCCCGATCCCCACGGTGAGCCGGCCGTCGCTCATCACGTCGAGGCTCGCCAGCGTGTTCGCGAGCGCGAGCGGGCTCGCGTACTGCGGGCCCACCAGCACGCTGGTGCCGATGCCGATGCGGTCGGTCGCGGCGGCGGCGAACGCGAGCGTCTGCAGCGGGTCGAGGATGTAGGGCGCCGGGTACGGCTGCTCCTTCGGGTTCACCAGGTGGTCGCTCACCCAGACGTCGCTGAAGCCGAGCTCCTCGGCCGCGCGCGCCGCGCGTTGCACGCCGCCGGGGACGATGGCCCGACCGAACTGGGGCAGGTGGATGCCGATGCGCATGTGCGTCACCTCGCGATCACGCGGGCTCCCAGAGCGGGAGCGTGAGGGTGTCACTGACCGTGTGGAACACGACCTTCACCTTCTGGCCGATCTGCACGTCGCCGGGATCGCAGTTGACGACGTTCGACACGAAACGCATGCCCGGCGCGCCGTCGGCGTCGATCGCGGCGGCGACGTAGGGCACGTGGCCCTCCATGCTCGGGTGCAGCGGCTCGTGCACGACGATGCACGTGAACACGGTTCCGCTGCCCGGCAGCGGGACGTACTCGAGCTCCATGCTCAGGCACTTGGGGCAGAACCGGGTCGGGGGCATGCGGAACGTCCCGCACACGTGGCACCGGGGCGCCACGAGCTGCCCGTCGGCCGCCGCGTCCCAGAACGGTTGGGTGCGCTCGTCGGCGGCCGCGTCCTCGAGTGACGGGGGCGGCAAGTGCTCGATCGTGGTCATCACGCCTTCCTCAGGATCGCGGCGCCGAGGGGGATGGTCGCCGGCGAACCGGTGACCAGGACGGTCTGCGCGCCCTCGACGGGGTTCGCCGCGGTGCCGCGCAGCTGCTGCACGGCCTCGACCACATGGGTCATGCCGCGCGTGTACGCGCTGGACAGGTTGCCGCCGTGCGGGTTCACCGGGATCTTCCCGCCGTCGAGCCGCGTGTTCCCACCGGCGACGAACGCGCCCGCTTCGCCGGCGGCGCAGAATCCGTAGTCCTCGAGCTGCATCAGCACCATGGGCGAGAAGTCGTCGTAGAGCAGCGCGACGTCGATGTCGTCGGCCGTGAGCCCCGCCATCGCGTACAGGTCGGCGGCGACGTCGCGGTGGCCGGACGACCCGAAGCTGCCCTCCGGCATCTGGAAGGCGGTGGCGTGGCTCGGCGTGCCGCCGGTGGCCGCCGCGGTGACGAGGACGGGCGGCTGCTTCAGGTCGCGCGCCCGCTCGACGGACGCCGTGATCACCGCGACCGCGAAGCTCCCCTCGTGCTCGGGCGTGCAATCGAGCGCCGACAGCGGGCCCACGATCAAGGGCGCCGCGAGGTACTCGTCCATGGTGAGCGCGTCGCCCGCGTTCGCGCGTTGCGACACGACGACCCCGCCCAGGTGCTCGCGCGGAACGCCGTGCTCGTACAGGTACCGGTTGGCGATCATCGCCACCGTCGCACCCTGGGTCGTGATCGACGCCGGACGCGTGAACGCGTCCTCCGGCTGCGGGACCGCCGGGCCGCCGTACGCCCCACCACCCGCGACCGGGTTGGCGCGGTACGCGCTCGACGTCGTGCCGGGCTTCCGCGGCGCGGGCTGCGCGGCGATGATGCTGAGGCACACGTCGCCGAAGCCGCCGACGATCGAGCTCGCGGCGAGTGCGAGCGAGCCCGCCCCGCCGCCGGCACCCGACGTGAGATTGGCCGCGAACATCACCTCGGGCACGCCCATCGTGGCGGCCATGCCCCCGGGATCGCCCGCACCGGACGCCCACGCGAAGTTCTGGAGGTCGCTCCGTTCGAGGCCCGCGTCGTCGAGCGCGGCCTCGGTGGCGAGGATCGCGAGGTCGCCGACCGCGAGGCCGGAGCCGTCGTCGGGAGGGACGTACGTCGTCCCGATGCCGACGACGGCGACCTGGTCCTTGAGCGACATGCCTGTCTCCAGCTCCTGGTGTGGGGTGCGGGTCTCTACGCCGGGGCCCAGAACGGGAGCGTCAGCGTGTCGCTCACGTGGTTCCAGACCACCTCGACCTTCATGCCGATCTGCACGTCCTCGGGCTCGCAGTCGACGACGTTGGAGATGAAGCGCATGCCGGGCGCGCCGTCGGCGTCGATCGCGGCGGGCATGAACGGCACGTAGTCGGCCGCCTTCGGGTTGAGCGGGTGGCGGACGATGATGAAGGTGAACACGGTGCCCGTGCCGGGCAGTGGCACGAATTCGAGGTCGGTGCCGAGGCAGTTGCTGCAGAACCGGCTCGGCGGCATCCGGAACTTGCCGCAACTCGCGCAGCGCGGCGCCACCAGCTGCTCCTTCTTGGCTGCGTCCCAGAACGGCTGCACCCGCTCGTCGGCCATCGGGTCGGTGAGCAGCGGCGGCGGCATGTTCCGGAACGGCTTGGCGCCCGGCTCGGTCGCGGTCATCTAGGCCTTCCTCAGGATGGTGGCGCTCATGGGGATGGACGCGGGTCCGCCGGTGCAGAGCGCGAGCTCGCACCCCTCGACCTGGTTCACCGCGGTGCCGCGGACCTGCTCGACGGCCTCGTACACGTGGGTCATGCCGATCACGTACGCCTCGGACAGGTTCCCGCCGTGGGTGTTGACCGGAACCGTCCCGCCCGGCCAGCGGTGGTTGCCGTCGGCGACGAACGGTCCGCCCTCGCCGTAGCCGCAGAAGCCGTAGTCCTCGATCTGCATGAGGACCATGGGCGAGAAGTGGTCGTACAGGAGCGCGACGTCGATGTCCGCCGGGCCGACGCCCGCCATCTTGTACACCTGCTTCGCGACGTCCCGGTGGCCCGACGACGCGAAGCTCGACTCCGGCATCTGGAACGAGCCGAGCAACGACGCGTGGTTGCCGGTGCCGCCGTTGGCGGTCCCCGTGATGATCGCGGGCGGTTGCTTCAGGTCCTTCGCGCGCTCGACGCTCGTGGTGATCACCGCCACCGCGCCATCGGTCTCCGGCGTGTAGTCGAAGAGGCACAGCGGCTCGGAGATCATCCGGGCGTTGAAGTAGTCGTCGTGGGTGAGCGGTTCGCGCATGAGCGACGTGGGTCGGCGGATCGCGTTGTTGCGCTGCGACTCGCAGATCGCGAAGAAGTGCTCGCGCGTCGTCCCGTACTGCTGCATGTGCCGGTTGGTGATCATCGAGAAGTTGTGACCCGGCGAGCTGATCGACGCGGGCAGGTTGAACGCCATCGTCGGCGACATCATGAACGCGAAGATGCCACCTCCCCCGCCGCCCGGCGGTGCGACCTGGGTGCCGCCGAGGCGGCGGTTGAGCTGCTGCAGCGTCATCAGGCTCACGACGCAGTTCGCGAGGCCCGCGTGCACCGCCGCCGCCGCCAGCCCGACCGAGCCCGCCGAGCCGTTCCCACCCGAGGTGAGCGTCGCGGCGAACCTGATGTTCTCGAAGCCCATCTCGGCCGCCATCTGCGCCGGGTCGATGGGGGCGGAGTAGAGGGCGAAGCCGTCGAGGTCGTCCCGCGACAGGCCTGCGTCGTCGAGCGCCGCCTTGATCGCGTGGATCGCCATCTCGTTCTGGTTCATCGGGTACGACTGCCCGCGCTTGAAGTACTGCGTCCGGCCGATGCCGACGATCGCCGTCTTGTCCTTGAGCGTCATGGTCCTCCACCCACCCGAAGCGGGTTGCATCATCGGCGCGTCGAGGCGGGGTGTCGAATCGTGGCGCGCACCTGCCATGATCGGCAAATGACCCTCGACCTCACGATCGACGAGCTGCTCACCACCACCCGGACCGTCCGCAAGCGTCTCGACTGCGACCGGCCGGTCGAACGGTCCGTGATCGAGGAGTGCGTCGAGATCGCGATGCAGGCGCCGTCGGGCGCCAACAGCCAGGGCTGGCAGTGGGTGTTCGTCGAGGAGCCCGAGCTCAAGGAACGGCTCGCGGTCATCTACCGCAAGCAGTTCGACGTGACGTACCGGGTGATGCCGATCAACACCTACGACGACCCGGCGGTGCAAGCACAGGCGGTGCGCCGACGCTGGTCCGCGACGTGGTTGGCCGACAACTTCGAGCGGGTCCCGCTCATCATGGTGCCGTGCAGTCCCGGAAGGATCGACGGCGCGTCACTCGGGGCGCAGGCCGGGTTCTGGGGCTCGTTCCTCCCGGCGGTGTGGAGCTTCATGCTCGCGTTGCGCAGCCGCGGCCTCGGCTCGGCGTGGGTCACCATGAACCTCGGGCGGCCCGAGGGCGAGCGCGAGACGGCCGAGGCGCTCGGGATCCCGTACGAGCGGTACACGCAGGCCGGGATGTTCCCGGTCGGCTACACCGTCGGCACCGACTTCAAGCCCATCCGCACGCCGTCCGTCGCCGAGCGCGTGCACTGGAACCGCTGGTAGTCGCGTCCCGCGACCGCGCGCCGGCTCAGCCGAGCACGCCCGACTCGCGCAGACCCGCGATGCGGCCCTCGTCGTAGCCGAGCTCGGCGAGCACCGCGTCGGTCTGCTGGCCGCACAGCGGAGCCGGCCCGGTCACGGTCGCCGAGCGGGAGAACTTCACCGTCGCCTTCAGGCGCGGGTAGGTCTCGAGCACGGGGTGCGTCGACTCGGTCACGAGGTCGAGCTCCTTGCCGAGACCGCCGCTGAACCACACGACCTCCTCGACGGGACCGGTGGCGACGGCGACGCACGCGACGTCGACCGCGGTGAGCCTCGCCTCCCACTCCGCGCTCGGCGCGCCCCGAAACTGCTCATCGAGCGCCGCGGCCAACGCGTCCTCGTCGTCCGCGAGGTCGGGGGCGAGCCCGAGCTCGGCCGCGACCGCCTCCCACTCGTCGGCCTGGGGCGCGGCGAGGAACACCCAACCGTCGGCCGTCTCGTACAGGCGGTACCGCGCGCCGAGGCCGAGCAGATCGCGGTCGGGATGCGCGATGGGTTGCCGTCCGTCGTACTCCACGAGGTCCTCGGCGAGGCAGTGCGCCATCGTCGAGAGCATCGAGGTTGACATCTCCTGCCCCGGCGCGCCGCGCCGCCGGGCGAGGATGCCCAGCAGCAGGGCGGTCGCGACGCCGAGCGCCGAGAACCCGTCGGCGGTGCCGACCGACATGGTCGCCGCGCCCAGGCGCGCCGCGTAGAGCCGCACCTCGAGCATGGACAGCCCCGGGTCGCCCGGCACGTTCGCCCGCCCCCCCACGTTGCGGAACCCGAGGCCCGATCCGGCCCCGATGGTGGGCGCGAACGCGGGCCGCTGCCCGTAGGGCGGCCCGATGCCGTACCCGGGCGCGTCGAGGTACACGAGGTTCGGGTTCAGCGCCAGGAGGTCGGCCGACGCGTACCCGTGGCGCTCCGCCACCCCGGCGCGGAAGCTCTGCAGCACGACGTCGGCGCGCCGCACGAGCTCGTACACGATCTCGCGGCCCTCGTCGGAGGCGATGTCGACGGCCACGCTCTCCTTGCCCTGCAGCACCTTGATGCCGCCGATCTCCGGGAACGGCATGATGCTGCGGATCGGGTCGCCGTCGAGCTGCTCGACCTTGATCACGCGTGCACCGAGGTCGGTGAGGAGCGTGGTGCCGAAGGGCGCCGCGTAGTACGTGCCGAGCTCGATCACGGTGAGGCCCTCGAGCGGTGGCGGTGACGTGCGCGGCGCGCCGTCGCCGGTCCCGGCAGCGTTGGCGTGGCCATCGGCCGACGCGCGGGTGAGGTACGTGTCGCGGTCGGCGTCGAGTCCGGGCGCGGGCGCGCCGAGGTCGGCCGGGGTCTCCGTCATCAGGACGATGGGCCCGGGCTGCAACACCGCGCCGGCGTTCGGATCGTCGATGGTGGCGACCCGGTGGTCCTGCACCATCTGCGGGTGATGGAGCAGCTCGGTACCGTCGCGGAACATCTCGGCCCACACGTCGGGCTCCCGCTCGAACTCCTCCAGCCACTCGGCGTAGGTCTTGGACCGGGTGACCTCGAGCGCCTTCTCCGACCACTTCACGAAGCCGCCCGGGTCGTCGGCGGCGGCCGAGCCCATGAACTCCGCGTCGTGCATGAGCTCGCCGAGGCCGGTGAGGCGCAGGAAGGCCTGCCAGAGCCGCTCCGACATCTGCGAGAACTGCATGTACTGGCCGTCCTTGGTGAACCCCACCATGAGGCGGAGGTGCACCGGTGAGTTGATGACCGGCCCGCTCGGCCCCTGCGACGTCGGTGCGGCCGGGGTGAACGCGTCGGGGAACCTCGTGGTGAGCAGGCGGATCAGCCAGTTCCACGTGTCGTGGGACAGGATGCCTTGCACCAGGGTGGTGTCGACGCGCTGGCCGAGCCCGGTGGTCTCGCGGTCGACGAGAGCGGCGAGGATGCCGTGCAGAGCGAGCTGGCTGGCGCTGAACGTGCAGTACGGCGACGCCACGAACGAGGGACCGGGGCGGTCGGAGAGGACGCTGAACGAGTCGAGCGCCCCGAGCTTGGCCATCACGATCGGTTCGTACGCCTTGAGCCCGGAGAGGGCGTTGTCGCGCCCGAAGCCGGTGACCGACGTGTACACGAGCCGCGGATTCCGCGCCGAGAGCGTGTCGTAGTCGAGGCCGAAGCGCTCCGCGACGCCCGGCCGCCACGTCTCCACGACCACGTCGGCGCCGTCGGCAAGCGATCGCGCGACCTCCGCGTCGGCGAGGTTCTTCAGGTCGAGCACGACACTGCGCTTGCCCCTGCTCCAGAACGGCCACGCGGGCGCGCTCCGCAGCGGGTGGCCGCCGGGGGGCTCCACCATCACCACCTCGCAGCCGAAGTCGGCCAGCGTCTGCGTGATGTGCGCGCCGGTCTGCGTGCTCGTCAGGTCGACGACGGTCAGCCCGTCGAGCGGTCCGCTCATTCCTCGCCCCCTGGTGTGTCCAACATGTCGATCTGCTCGGTCCCGTTTCGACGACAGCCATGCACGGCCGACCCATTGTCGTCCACGTGCGCGAGGGGTGTCGTGCCGGGGATCGCGAGCGTCACGGGCGAGTGCTGCACAGCCGGCGCCCGCGCTTGACCGTCCGCCCTCGTGCCCGTAGCTTCGGATCCGCGGGGCAGACAGTGCCAGCCAAAATGGCCGTCCACCCGAAGCGGAGGAACCTCGTGATGCGCTTACGACTCCCCAGCCGCGTGTCCTGTTCCCGCCCATATCAGGCTCGTGGGGCCAGAAACGGCTCCCGTGCATCGGTCGTGGCGGCAGCGCTCGCCGTCGTGCTCACCCTGTCACTTCCCATCGTATTGGCACGACCTGCCATCGCGTCACCGATCAACGGACAGCCCGCACCGAGCGCCGCCACCCCGACGGTGGCGCCCCTCCCGGCGCCGGTCCCGACCGACCCGACCCAGGGTGGCGTGACGACCGTCACGCCTGCGGTCGTGGCGAGAGCCGGCTACGTCGAGTCCGAGTACACCTTCTCCGGGAACGCGAACGCGTACGCGTTCACGGCACGCCGGGCACCGACGGCGCGTGGTCGGTCATGCCGGCGGGAACCGCGAAGTACGAGTCGCGGATGGTGGTGTGGTCGCCGTCGAACCCGCAGCGCTTCAGCGGTCGCGTCATCGTCGAGTGGAACAACGTGAGCGGCGCGACCGACGCCGCGCCCGACCTCGTGTGGACCCACAACAACGTGTTCCGTGACGGCGACATCTACGTCGGCGTTGCAGCGCAGTTCGTCGGGGTGGCGAGCGCGGCGTTGAGCAATCCGGGCCGTTACGGGGATCTGTTGCACCCGGGCGACAGCTACTCGTACGACATCTTCTCGCAGGCGGGCATGGCGGTCCGGAACGGATCGGTCCTGGGAGGGCTCCAGCCACGGCTCGTGATCGCCTCGGGCGAGTCGCAGTCGGCGGGCCGTCTCACCACCTACATCGATGCCTTGGCTCCGGTCCACAACGTGTACGACGGCTACCTCGTGCACAGCCGGGGAGCAGCCGGCGCCCCGCTGCAGCAGCCGCCGGGACAAGCAACCGTGAACGTCAACGGGTCTCCGACGACCGTGGCCAACGGGAACGACAACCTGGTGCTGGTGAACGTGCCGTCACCGACGCGGAGTCGCACCGACCTGCTCGCGCCGGTCCTCGTCTACAACACCGAGACGGACGTGTTCGGGCCGCCCGACGGGGTGCTCGGCTACGGTCCCGCGACCCAGCCGAGCTCGGCCGGTTTCCGGCTCTGGGAGGCGGCGGGTACGGCGCACGCGGACGATTGCGTGTTCAACAAGTGCGCGAGCATCAGCAACGACGTCGCGGGGGCGGAGGCGCTCTTCGAGGCGATGCTGAACCCACCGACCGCCATCGGCGGCTTCGCAGCTTGTTCGCTCCCGATCAACACCGGTGAGGAGACGTACACGCTGAGCGGAGCGTACGAGCAGCTCAAGACGTGGGCGGCGACCGGTGGGGCCAACGGTGGGACTGCCGCCGCGGCGCCGCCGCTGTTCGATGGGCAGTCGATCGGAGAAGGATCGGGGACGACCGCGCAACGAGACGCCAACGGCAACATCCTCGGCGGCGTCCGGTCGCCCGCGGTCGACGTGCCGGTCGCGACGCTGAACAGCCTGAGCAACACGCCGGGCTTCTGCTCGCTCTCGGGGCGGACGGTGCCGTTCAGCGCGTCCCAGATCGCGACCCTCTACCGCAATCACGGCGCGTTCGTCTCCCGCTGGACCCAGGACGTCGACCGTGCCGTCGCCGGCGGATTCATCACCGCAGCCGACGGCGCGCTCCTCCAGCAGGTCGCGGCGCAGTCCGGCATCGGGAAGTGACGACGCGGAGAACCAGCGAGCACGCCCGCACGCGGGGGAACTCCCGGGTGCGGGCGGTCGACCAGTGGGCGAGGGGGGACTTGAACCCCCACGTCCTTGCGGACACAGGCACCTGAAGCCTGCGCGTCTGCCAATTCCGCCACTCGCCCGGGGCCGGTCAGGGTAGCAGCGCGCGTTCGGCGGTCCCCGGGGAGACCGTTGGGTACGCCGCGGGGTGCCCTCGGTCGCGGAAAGGGCCGCCGGTACACTCGCCGCGCGGGCCGAGAGCGGAGGACAGGTGGGACTCCAGAGGTTCGAGCGGAGGCTCGAGCGGCTGGTCGAAGGCGGCTTCAGCAAGGCCTTCCGAAGCGGATTGCAGCCTGTGGAGATCGGGCACCGGGTCACTCGGGTGATCGACGACGGCCGTCAGCTGGGCGTGACGGGCCGTCCGGTCGCGCCCAACAACTTCGGCGTGTACTTGTCGCCCGCCGACTTCGAGCGCTTCCACACCTTCGCCGAGGCGCTGGCCCGCGAGCTCGCGGAGGCAGCCCGAGAGTACGCCCGCGACGAGGGCTACCAGTTCGTGGGCCCGGTCACGGTCACGCTGGTCTCGGACGACACCCTGAAAACGGGCGACTTCGACGTGGTCGCCGAGATCCTCGAGGGCGCCGGCGGGCGGGCGGGGTCGCTGGTGCTCCCGGACGGTCGGCGGGTGCCGCTCGGCGAGGACACCGCGTCGATCGGGCGGCTCGCCGAGTGCACGGTGACCCTCGCCGACGCGCGTGCGTCGCGGCGCCACGCCGAGATCCGTCCTTCGGGTGACGGGTTCAAGGTCGTCGACCTCGGCTCGATGAACGGCACCCTGGTCAACGGAGTCCGGGTGCAGGAGCACGTGCTGCGCGACGGCGACGAGATCTCGGTCGGCACGACGGCGATGCGCTTCGAGGCGTCCTAGTGCCCGAGTCGGTCCTCACCATCCTGAAGTTCTGCTTCCTGGCGCTGCTCTACCTGTTCCTGTTCCGGGTGGTTCGAGTCGTCGTGCTCGAGCTCAGGGCGCCGCCGCCCGAGAGCGCGGCCGCACCGGAGGTCGCGCCGGCGAAGGTGAAGGAGCAGTCGACGCGGGGCCGGGGCCCGAGCCGGCTCCGGATCGTCGAGCCGGCCAACCGCAAGGGCGAGACGTTCCCGCTCGGCGAGGAGCTCACCGTCGGGCGCGGCGGCGGGTGCGGGATCGTGCTCGGCGACGACGGGTTCGTCTCGCAGGTCCACGCGCGGCTCTACCGCCGGAACGGCGACGTGTACCTGGAGGACCTCGGGTCGAGGAACGGGACCTACCTCAACGGCGAGCTGCTCTCGGGCGCCACCCGCGTACGCCGCGGCGACCAGGTGCAGTTCGGGCAGACCGTGACCGAAGCCCTGCGGTGATCGCACCATGAGGCTGGTGGTGGGCGCGGCGACCGATGTCGGGCGCGTGCGCGAAGGCAACGAGGACGGCTACCTCGTCGACGAGGGAATCGGCCTCGTGGCGGTCGCCGACGGCATGGGCGGCCACCGCGCGGGCGAGGTGGCGAGCGCGACCGCGCTCGAGGCGCTGCGCGCCGCGGTCAACTCCGGCATCGCCATACGCGAGGCGGTGCAGGAGGCGAACCGCGCGGTGTTCGAGAAGTCGGTCACCGACGCTTCGCTCAGCGGGATGGGCACCACGCTCACGGCCGCGACGCTCGTCGCCGGCGGCACCCTGCTCGTCGCGCACGTCGGCGACTCGCGCGGGTACATGCTCCACGACGGCGCGTTCCGCAAGGTCACGCTCGACCACAGCCATGTCGGCGAGCTGGTCACCGAGGGCAAGCTCACCGAGGCAGAGGCGGCGGTGCACCCGATGCGATCGGTGATCACACGCGCGATCGGTCTGGAGGACGACGTCGACGTCGACGTGTACCCGGTCGAGCTCGTGCCCGGTGACCGTGTGGTGCTGTGCTCCGACGGCCTCACCGACATGCTGCAGGCCGACGCGATCGCCGGTGTGCTCCGGCGCGAGCCCGACACGCAGCGCGCCGCGCAGCAGCTCGTCGACGCCGCCAACGCAGCCGGCGGGGACGACAACATCACCGTCGTCGTGGTCGACGTGACCGACGAGGAACCGCTGCGTGAGCCACCGCCCGCGGTGCTCAAGGTGGCCGAGCCGCTCCCCGAACCCGACACGCAGCCGACCCCGCCGCCCGGGAGCCGGAAGGGGCGCCGTCGCGCCTCGCGTGCCGTGCGGGTTGCGCTGTGGGTGGTCCCCGTGCTGCTCGTCCTGGGCGTCGCGGTGGCCGCGACCGCGTGGTACGCCCGCAAGGACTACTACGTGGGCCTCGACCACGCGCGCGTCGCCGTCTACAAGGGCGTGCCCGGCGGGCTCCTGGCCTGGAACCCCACGATCGAGCGGCGCACTGCGATCCCGGCCGACGACCTCGTGCCGGCCGACCTGGCCTCGGTGCGCGATCAGCCGAAGTTCTCCTCGCTCGCGCAGGCGAACGCGTTCATCGCCAAGCTGCGGGACCGCAACGGGGGCAGCGCCGCGACCTCCGCGGCTCCCTCGACGACCACGACCACCACCGTGCCCGCGACCGCCACCCCGGCGAGCACCGCCCCCGCGACAGCCGCGGCGGCAGCACCATGAGGTCGCCGGTCGCGCGACGACGCCGGGCCAACGAGCTCGGGCTGGGGCTGATGGCGGTGGTCGCGACCGTCGGCGGGTACGTCCTGCTGCTGCTCGCGAACAAGCCCGACATCCCCGGCGACCTCTGGATCTTCCTCGCCGCGGTCCTCGGGCTGTACGTGGCGGCCCACCTCGCGGTCCGTCGGTTCGCACCGCGCGCCGACCCGACGCTGCTGCCGATCGTGTTCCTGCTCAACGGCATCGGCTTCATCGTCGTGTCGCGCCTCGACCGCGATCTCGCCCGTATCCAGGCCGTGTGGATCGCGGTCGGCATGGCGGCGTTCGTCATCACGCTCGCGGTCGTGCGCCACATCCGCACGCTCGAGCGCTACCGGTACACGTTCCTGCTCGCCGGCATCGCGGCGCTGCTGCTGCCGCTGCTGCCCGGCATCGGGGAGGAGATCAACGGCGCGCGGCTGTGGGTGCACGTGGGCCCGCTCAACTTCCAGCCGGCCGAGGCGGCGAAGGTGCTGCTCGTCGTGTTCTTCGCCGCCTATCTCGTCGACAAACGGGAGCTCCTGCGTGCCGGGAGCCGTCGCATCGGCCGCCTGCACGTTCCCGACCCCAAGCACCTGGGGCCGCTGGTGCTGGCGTGGGGGTTCTCGATCCTCGTGATGGTGCGCCAGAAGGACCTCGGCTCCTCGTTGCTCTTCTTCGCGGTGTTCGCCGCGATGCTCTACATCGCCACCGAGCGGTCGTCGTACCTGCTCGTCGCGCTGTTCCTGTTCGTGGCCGGTGCCGCCATCGCCTACCAGCTCTTCGCTCACGTGCAGGAACGGGTGTCGAGCTGGGCCGATCCGTGGCGGGTGGCGCAGACCACGGGATACCAGCTCGTGCAGTCGCTCTTCGCGCTCGGCAGCGGTGGGTTCGCGGGCACCGGCCTCGGGTTGGGAAGCCCACAGAAGATCCCGAACGCGGCGACCGACTTCGTGTTCTCGGCGATCGGCGAGGAGCTCGGCCTGCTGGGCACGGTCGCGATGTGCATACTGTTCCTGCTGTTCGTCGGCAGCGGCTTTCGCATCGCGGTACGCGCGGACCGGCCGTTCTCCAAGCTGTTCGCGGCCGGGCTCACCGTCGTCGTCGGGGTGCAGGTCTTCGTGATCGTCGGCGGCGTCATCCGCGTGATCCCGCTCACCGGCGTCACGCTCCCGTTCGTGTCGTACGGCGGTTCGTCGCTCGTGGCCAACTTCGTGCTGGTCGCGCTGTTGCTGCGCGTCGACGACGAGACGGTCGCACGCCAGGAGATGCCGCCACCACTCGCCACCGCGCGTATGGGCTCGGGTGACGTCCCGGCTCCCGTGCGGGTCGCGAGGTCCCCGTGAACCGCGCCATCAAGCGGGTCGGCATCGCCGTGAGCGTGCTCATCCTCGTGCTGATCGGGCAGCTCACCTACCTCCAGGTGGTCGACGCGAACAACCTCGCGCACGATCCCCGCAACGTGCGCAACACGCTCACCACGTTCAACCGCCCCCGGGGAAACATCGTCACCTCCGACGGCCAGATCGTCGCCGAGTCGGTGCCGGTGACCGGCACCAGCGACTTCAAGTACCAGCGGCAGTACCCGAGCGGACCGCTCTACGCGGAGATCAGCGGTTATCAGTCGTTCCAGTTCGGGAACACGGGCGTCGAGGACACCTACGACAAGGCGCTGACCGGACGCGACACGAGCATCCAGCTCAACAACCTGGGTGCGCTCATCGGCGGGAAGACCGACACCGGCAACGTCGTGCTCTCGGTGAGCTCGCAGGCACAACAGGTGGCGCGCGACGCCCTCGGCTTCCAGCAGGGATGTGTCGTCGCGGTCGCGGTCAAGACAGGAGCCATCGCGGCGCTGTACTGCAACCCGACGTTCGACCCGAACACGCTGGCCACCCACGACGCGCAGGCGGCGCAGACGGCGTTCGACGCGCTGACCAACGACCCGAACAAGCCGAACCTCGCGCGTGCGTACCAGGAGCTATATCCCCCAGGGTCGTCGTTCAAGACCGTGACCAGCGCCGCGGCCCTCGACGACACGCGCCTGAACCCGCCCATCACGCCGACGAGCCCCTCGTTCCCCGTGCGCACGTCGCTGCCCCTCCCGCAGACCAACGGCCAGTCGCTCTCGAACTTCGGCGGCGAGGCGTGCGGCGGGGATCTCACCGAGAGCCTCGTCGACTCGTGCAACACGACGTTCGGTCAGATCGGCCTCGACCTCGGCAACGACCTCGTGCCGGCGATGAACAACTGCGGGGTCGGCGTCGGGCCGCCGCCGGTCGATCTCCCAAGCGCAGTCGGGAGCACGGGACCGGCGGCGGGGACCTTCCAGGACAACATGCCGGGCTTCGCGAAGGCCGCCATCGGTCAGCAGGACGTCGCGGTCACGCCGATCGAGATGGCACTGGTGGCGGCTGGGATCGCCAACGGCGGGGTGATCATGCAGCCGCACGTGGTGCAGGAGGTGCAGAACACCGACGGCTCCACCGCGAAGACCATCGACCCTGCGCCGTGGAAGACGTGCATCACACCGCAGAACGCGCGCGCGCTCACCGACATGATGGTGCAGGTCGTCGAGCACGGCACCGGGACCGCCGCACAGATCCCGGGCGTGACCGTCGCCGGTAAGACGGGCACTGCGCAGACCACGCCCGGTACCGCGCCCCACGCGTGGTTCGTGGCCTTCGCTCCCGCGGAGAACCCGAAGTACGCGGTGTCGGTGCTCGTCGAGCACGGCGGGAACCTCGGCAACGACGCGACGGGCGGCCAGGTGGCGGCCCCCATCGCCGCGCAGATGCTGCGCACGCTCCTCGGAGTCCCGGGATGACCCTCATTTCGGGGCCCGTCCCCCCGTCCGGCCCCGTCACGCCGTCCGGCCCGGTCGCGACCCCGTCTCCTAGATTGCTCTGATGCCCGCGGCCGGCCACGTCTTCGCGGACCGCTACGAGATCGTCGAGGAGATCGGTCGGGGCGGCATGGCCAGCGTCTACCTCGCGCGGGACCGCCTGCTGGACCGGAACGTGGCGGTCAAGGTGCTCTCGTCCGCCTTCTCGTCGGATTCCACGTTCGTCGCCCGCTTCCGACGCGAGGCCCAGTCGGCGGCGAGCCTGAGCCATCCGCACATCGTGGCCGTCTACGACTGGGGCGAGGAGGACGGCAGCTACTTCATCGTCATGGAGTACGTCGCCGGGCGCACCCTGCGCGAGGTGATCCTCACCTACGGGCGGCTCGCCGCGATGGAGGCGGCGCGCATCGCGGCCGAGATCGCCGACGCGCTGTCGTTCGCGCACCGCAACGGCGTGGTGCACCGAGACGTCAAGCCCGGGAACGTCCTCGTCACCGCCGACGGCACGGTGAAGGTCACCGACTTCGGCATCGCGCGCGCCGAGGAGAGCGACACCCTCACCAAGACCGGCGCGGTCATGGGCACCGCGACGTACTTCTCACCCGAGCAGGCCCAGGGTCTTCCTCTCGACGGCCGTTCCGACGTGTACGCGCTCGGAGTCGTCCTCTACGAGATGGTCACCGGTACGGCACCCTTCGTGGCCGAGAACGCGGTGTCGGTCGCGTACAAGCACGTGCGCGAGGCGCCGAACCCGCCGTCGCACGTCGTGGCCGACGTGCCCGGCGCCATCGACCGGATCGTGCTCACCGCGATGGCGAAGGATCCCGCTCGGCGGTACCCGTCGGCCGACGACCTGCGCGCCGACCTCCTCCGCTTCGAACGCGGGCGTCCAATCGTCGGCGGGCCGCCGGTGCCGGTCGTGGTCGCGGCAACCGAGCCCGAGCCGACCGTCGCCGCGCCCTCACCGCCGCCCATCGCTCCCATGCCGGCACCGCCCGCGCGGAGCGGGCGCCGTTGGGGCGCGATCGTGGCCATCGCGCTCGCGATGGTGCTACTGCTGTCGCTGATCGGCGTGCTCCTCGCCGACTCCAACTTCGGGGAGGGCGGGTCCGGCAAACCGCAGGCCGACGTGCCCTCGGTCGTCGGCCAGCCGTTCGCGCAGGCGAACGCGACGCTCACTGCACAGAAGTTCAAGGTCGTCCGGGTCGACGCCGACAGCGACCAGGCGCCGGAACAGGTGCTCGACCAGCACCCCGAGGCGGGACGCAAGGTGGACAAGGGCAGCACGGTCACGCTGACGGTGAGCAGCACGACGATCACGATGCCCAACGTCGTGGGCATGACCCGCGAGCAGGCGCTGAGCACCCTGCAGAAGGCGAAGCTCACGGCCAACTTCGTCGAGCAGGACTCGGCTCAGCCACCCGGAACGGTGCTCGCGAGCGATCCCGCGGCGGGCGGGAAGGTCCCGAAGCCCGCCCCCGGTGCACCCGACCCGACCGTCAACGTCACGGTGGCCAAGGAGCCGCCGGTACCAGTGCCCGACGTGTCGGGTCAGGATCCGACACAGGCGGCGAACACCCTCGGCCAGGCCGGCTTCCAGGTACAGACGGTGCAGCAGTCCAGCAACTCGGTGCCGGTGAACCGGGTGATCGGCACCGACCCCGGCGCGGGCACGCCGGTGGAGAAGGGCGCGGTGGTACGGCTCATCATCTCCAGCGGCCCCGAGCTCATCACCGTGCCCAACACCGTCGGGCAGACCCAGGACGCCGCTGCGAACGCGCTCACGGGCGCGGGCTTCAACGTCACGATCACCTTCCAGCCCGGCGCGCCGAGCGACAAGGGGAACGTGGTGTCGCAGTCGCCCGCGAGCGGGCAGTTCCCGCGGCTCACCAACGTCACCATCGTCGTCGGGCAGTGACGCTCGCCGCCTGGTACGCGACCCACGGCCGACACGACCTCCCCTGGCGAGCGACGCGCGACCGGTGGCCGATCCTGGTGTCGGAGGAGATGCTCCACCAGACCCAGGTGCCGCGGGTCGCCGCGCGCTATGCCGACTTCCTCGGCCGCTTCCCGACGCCGCAGGCGATGGCGGGTGCGGGGCCCGGTGAGGTGATCAGCGCGTGGGGCGACCTCGGCTATCCGCGCCGCGCGCGGCGTCTGTGGGAGAGCGCAGTGGTCATCGCGAAGGAGGGCTGGCCCGACGACCTCGCCGACCTCCCCGGAGTCGGCCGCTACACCGCCGCGGCCGTCCTCGCGCAGGCCGACGATGCCGACGTGCCGGCGGTCGAGGTGAACGTGCGGCGGGTCGTCGAGCGGATCCGCGGCCACCGGCTCGCGCCGAGGGCGGCGGAGCAGGCGATGGTCGAGTGTGGGAGCCCTCTGCGCGGTCGTGACCGGCTGCTCGCGCTGATGGACGTCGGCGCGCTCCTGTGTCGTCCGCGCGATCCCCGCTGCGGCGAATGCCCGCTGCGCCACCGCTGCACCACCCGGGCACCCCTTGCGAACGAGACCCGCTCGAGGCAGCGCCCGTTCGCGGGTAGCTTCCGGCAACGTCGAGGTCGCGTGCTGGCGCGCCTCCGCGAGGGCCCCGCTCCGGTGGCCGGGCTCGACCCCGATGCGCTCACGTCGCTGGTGGCCGACGGGCTGGCCACCGTCGACGGGCTGCGGGCGCGCCTCCCCTGACCGGCGGCCCGGCGCCGCTCGGCGACGTACGGCGCGGCCCCGGTCAGCCGGCGCGGCCTCGGTCAGCCGGCGGGCGCGCCGGAGCCGAGGAAGTTGCCGAGCAGGCGGTGTCCCGCCTCGGTGAGGATCGACTCGGGGTGGAATTGCACGCCCTCGATCGGGAGCTCGCGGTGACGCAGGCCCATGACCAGACCGTCCTCCGACTCCGCGCTCACCACGAGGCACTCGGGCACGCTCTCCAGCGCGACCACCAGGGAGTGGTAGCGCGTGGCGGTGAACGGGTCGGGCAGGCCGCGGAAGAGCCCGAGGCCGTCGTGGCTGATCTGCGACGTCTTCCCGTGCATGACCATCGGCGCGCGCACCACGTCGCCGCCGAAGAGCTGGCCGATGCACTGGTGACCCAGGCAGACGCCGAGCACGGGTATGCCGGCTTCCCCGAACGCTCGGATCGCGTCGTTCGACACTCCCGCGTCCTCCGGCCGTCCGGGACCGGGAGACACGAGGACGGCATCGGGCTCGAGCGCGCGGAGCTCGTCGAGGGAGGCGGCATCGTGCCGGTACACCACGGGCTCGGCGCCGAGCTCACCGAGGTACTGCACCAGGTTGTAGACGAACGAGTCGTAGTTGTCGATCACGAGCACGCGCACGCCCGTGACCCTAGCGGTGTCGTTCCGTGCGTCCACACGGGAAACCCAGCCCGGTATCCTCCCGGCGTGCCGCAGTCGAAGAGCAAGCGCTCGCGCTACACCCCGCCGGCGCCGAAGAAGGCCCCGCCGAGCAAGCTGTGGGTCCCGGTCACGATGTTCACGTGCCTGGTGCTCGGCATCGTGGTGATCGCGGGCAACTACCTCGAGCTGCTGCCGGGCGGCGAGGCGAGCAACGTGAACCTGGTGATCGGCCTCGTCCTCCTCGTCGCCGGCTTCGTGCTCTCGACCTTCTACCGGTAGCCCCGAGCGCAGCGGTCGATCCGGTCGGCGCGGCGTCCGGTTGTCCGAATCCCACCCGTGTAACTACCCACAGACTTGTCCACAGCCTGTGGACAATCGGTTGGTCGGGCAACCGTGACGCGGCGGGCGCACCCTCCGGCGGGGGGTATGGGAGCATGAGCGCCATGGCCTCGGCACTGCTGGTGATGGACTTCCAGGTGGGGGTGGTCGAGCGTTTCGCCGGTGACGACGGCCTGCTCGACCGTCTCGGACGGGCGATCGCCGCGGCCCGGCAGTCCCGGATTCCGGTCGTCTTCGTGCGGGTGGCGTTCCGCCCCGGCTATCCGGAGGCGAACCCCGCCAACCGCAGCTTCGGCCCGATCGCGGCCGCGGCGGGCGACGCATTCACGCTCGACAGCCCGGCGACCCGGCTCCATCCCGCGCTCGACGTGCGGCCCGAGGACCCCGTCGTGCTCAAGAAGCGGATCAGTGCGTTCGTCGGCAGCGACCTCGACGTGCTGCTCCGGTCGCGGGGCATCACCCACCTCGTGCTCGCCGGTGTCGTGACGAGCGGGGTCGTGCTCTCGACGTTGCGCGACGCGGCCGACCGCGACTACGCGCTGACGGTGCTCGCCGACGCCTGCGCCGACGGCGACGACGAGGTCCACCGCGTGCTGCTGGAGAAGGTGTTCCCGCGCCAGGCCGACGTGGTCACCGTCGGGGAGTGGGTCGACAGCCTGGGGCGCGGCTGACGGCGAGCGTCACCCCGGGACCGGCGCCATGTCCTCGCGGCAGTGGCGCGGCGCCTCCGGCTCGTCGTCCTGGGCGGCGGTCATGGTCACCTCGGCGCCACAGACGACGCAGCGGTAGCGCAGGTTCACCGGGTGGACGTCGTCGGGGTCGGGTTCGGCGGGCGCGGGCACGTGGAACTTCCGCAGCATGGACGCCCCGATGACGTAGAGCGTGACGCCCACGACCAGCGCGACGACGATGCGGAGGGCGAGTCCCACGTCATCCACAGTACGGCGGCGCTCCCAGCAAACTTGCGTCAGTTGAACGGGGCGGGTTATTTCCGTTCGAGTGACGCAAGTTGGTGCTGGCCGGAGCGCGGCTCAGAGGCGCTCCACGATCATCGCGTTCGCCATGCCCCCGCCCTCGCACATGGTCTGGAGCCCGAACCGGCCGCCCGCGCGCTCGAGCTCGTCGACAAGCGTGGCCGCGATGCGCGCGCCCGAGCAGCCGAGCGGGTGGCCGAGGGCGATCGCGCCCCCGTTGACGTTGACCTTCTCCATGTCGGGGTGCAGCTCGCGCTCCCACGCCAGCACCACGCTCGCGAACGCCTCGTTGATCTCGACCAGATCCATGTCGTCGAGGGTGAGCTTGGCGCGCTCGAGCACCTTGTGCGTGGCGGGGATCGGCGCGGTGAGCATGTAGACCGGGTCGTCGCCCGCGAGCGCGAACGCGTGCAGCCGGGCCCGGGGCGTGAGGCCGAGACGGGCCGCGGCCTCCTCCGACATGACGAGCGTCGCCGCGGCGCCGTCGGTGATCTGCGACGAGTTCCCGGCCGTGACCACGCCGCCCTCGGGCTTGAACGCAGGCTTGAGCTGGCTCAGCTTCTCGAGCGTCGTGTCGGGGCGGATGCCCTCGTCGGTGGTCATCTCCTCGCTGCCATCGTCGGTCGTGACCGTGACCGGCACGATCTGGCGTTCGAAGCGGCCCTCTCGCGTGGCGCGCGCCGCCCGCTGGTGCGACTGGAGCGAGTACTCGTCGAGCTCTTCCCGCGAGAGGTTCCACTTCTCGGCGATCATCTCCGCCGAGATCCCCTGCGGCACGAGGTTGGGGTAGCGCGCGGTGAGCATCGGGCCCCACGGGTCCTTGCCGGGGAGGATGGACGAGCCCATCGGCACGCGGCTCATGCTCTCGACGCCCGCCGCGATCGCGATGTCGTACGCGCCGGCGATCACGCCCTGCGCTGCGAAGTGGATCGCCTGCTGCGACGAGCCGCACTGCCGGTCGATGGTGGTGCCGGGCACGGAGTCGGGGAATCCGGCGGCGAGGAGCGCGTTGCGCCCGAGGTTCAGCGCCTGCTCGCTCACCTGGCCGACCACTCCCACGATGACGTCGTCGACCAACGCGGGGTCGAGGTCGTTGCGCTCCACGACCGCGCGCAACGTGTGCGCGGCGAGGTCTACCGGGTGCCACCCGGCGAGCTTTCCGTTGCGCCGCCCGAGTGGCGTCCGCACTGCGTCGACGATCACGGCGTCGGTCACCGCGCACCTCCTGTTGAAGCTTCGATTCAATCTAGACCTCGAGCGACGGGGCTCCACAGGGTCGCCGCGGTACCCTCCCGCAGATGGGCCTCGACCCCCGAACCTGACGTGCGCGGGGCGCGCGCCCCCCTCATCGCTGCGTTCGCCACGATCGCGCTCGCGACCGTCGCGCTGCCATCGTCCCCGGGTCGTGCGGCCGCCCGCCGCGCGGCGAGCGCATCGACGGCCTGCGCGGCATCGGTGGCCCCGCCGGGAACCGTCGCGTTGACACCAACGGTCGGTGGACGCACCCGGACCGTCATCGTGCACGTTCCGCCCGGGTACGACCGCCACGATCCGGTGGGTCTCGTGCTGAACCTCCACGGGCAGGGCGTACTGGACCTACAGCGTGCCGACCGCCGCGTCCCGGTGGGCAGAGCACGACGCGTGCCGCGCCTCCAGCACCGCGCACCCGGCTACGGGTGTGACCCTCACGACCTACGACCGGTGTCGCGACGGCACGGCGATCGAGCTCTACACGATCGAGGGAGCGGGCCACGAGTGGCCCGGCGGCCCGAAGGAACCCGCCGTCCTGACGCGCATGCTCGGGCCGCAGTCGAACGCGATCGACGCCAACTCGCTGCTCTGGGAGTTCTGCGTCGCACACGCGCGCGCATGACGCGAACCCCGTAGATCGCGCCGGTCGACCGGTAGAGTGCCGCGCCGTGAGCGCGCCGATCGCCGACGACGCCCTCGACGATCGAACCCGGTTCGACGCCATCGTCGTGGGCTCCGGCTTCGGCGGCGCGATGGTCGCCCACGTGCTCGTGAACGCCGGGCTCGACGTGCTGATGCTGGAGCGCGGCGACTGGGTCCCGCGGGGACCACACAATTGGGACGACGACGGCTCACTCGACCTGACTCCGTTCGCGACGACCGAGCCGCCCTACCGCGCGGTGGCCGGCGGCACCCGCGAGCTGATGCACCCGTACAGCTGTGTCGGGGGGCCGTCGGTGTTCTACGGCGGAGTGTCGATCCGGTTCCGGGAAGCCGACTTCGAACCCGACCCCGATATCGTGGGGGGTTCCGGCGCCTGCTGGCCCTACGACTACCCCGAGCTCGAGCCCTTCTACACGCGGGCCGAGCGCATCCTCGACGTGGCCGGTGAGCTGCGCGACGACCCCACCGAGCCGCCACACTCGGAGCCCTACCCGCAGCCACCGGCACCGCTCTCGGAGACGTCGGCCCGGGTTCAGGGCGCGGCGCGCAGCCTGGGTCTGCACCCCTTCCGCCTGCCGCTCGCGATCAACTACCGCACCGGGACCGAGCGTGCCGCGTGCATCGCGTGCACGACGTGCGACACGTTCGCGTGCGCGATCGGCGCCAAGAACGACCTCGCGACCGGCGTGCTGCCCGCGCTGGTAGAGCGGGGTCTCCGACTCCAGCCCGGAACCGTCGTCACCCGCTTCAACCACGAGCACGGCCGCGTCGTCGACGTCGAGTGCCACCACAAGGAGACGAGCCGTCTCCATCGGTACCGCGCGCCGGTCGTGGTGCTCGCGGGTGGGGCGCTCGGCTCTCCCCACCTGCTCCTCGCATCGGGACTGGAGCAGGCCAACCCCGCCGGGCACCTCGTCGGCCGCCACCTCATGCGTCACTGCAACGCGATCGTGTTCGGCGTCTTCCCCCGCCGACCCAACCGTCGCCGCCAGTTCCACAAACAGCTCGGCATCCACGACTACTACTTCGGCGATCCGGCGATCACGCAGCCGCGGGGGAAGCTCGGCAGCATCCAACAGCTCCAGACTCCCCCGGTCGGGCTCGTGCGCGAGCAGCTCCCTGCCGTCCTGGGCAGGCCCGCGGGGCCCGTGGTCGAGCACCTCACCGGGCTGCTGGTCATGGCCGAGGACCAACCGGACGCACGGAACGAGGTGGGTGTCGACTGGGCGCGCGGCGACCGCTTCGGCCTCCCCCAGGCCACGGTGAGCCACCGCTACAGCCGCCGCGACCTCGCCGCGCGCGACGCGCTCGTGCGGCGCTCGAAGAAGATCCTCCGGCGCGCGGGAGCGGCGGCCTGTTACGTGCATCGCATCAAGACCTTCTCGCACGCGGTCGGCACCACGCGCTTCGGCGACGACCCCGCGTCGTCGGTGCTCGATCCGCATTGCGGCTTTCGCGGCATCGAGAACCTCTACGTGGTCGACGCCGGCTTCATGCCCACGTCGGCCGGGTTGAACCCGAGCCTCACGATCTCGGCCAACGCGCTGCGCGTCGGCGACGAGATCGTCCGACGCGGTTAGTCGAGCACGTGGTGGAGGAGCTGATCGCGCTCGTGGTCGGCCTCGCGGCGGGCGCGCACACCGCCACCTGGGGCATGTACAAGGACGCGCCTTACGAGGGCTTCACCTACCGAAAGTACTTCCGGAGCATCGTCCTGAGCGCGGCGATCGCGCTGATCGTCGCGCCGCTCACCGATCTCGACATGCACGACGCGTCGGCGATGGTGATCCTCTTCGGGCTCACGTACGTGATCGAGCGCGGCATCAACGAGTTCTACAAGACCTTCCTCCGGGAGGAGGACCAGTCGAAGTACTCCATCCCGATGCAGTTCGCGATCCGCGGCCTCGTCGTCGAGCAGCGTCGCGTGCGGTGGCTCGCCGCGGGTGCGTACGTGATCGGGGTCGCCGCGGTCGTCGGCGGCATCTACGCGCTCCAGGAGCTCGACCTCCGCGTCGACGGTCTGGTGGTGGTGCTCGTGATCGGCAGCCTCGGCGGCTGGATCTCGGCATTCGGCGGCGCGTGGAAGGACGCGCCGCACGAGGGCTTCCAGCCGTTCAAGTTCGTGCGCAGCCCCCTCGTCGCGCTCGGCTACGCGCTCCTGATCGCGGGGCTGACCCACAGCTACGTGTTCATCGCGATGGGCGCCCTCGGGTACACGGTCGCGACGCTCGAGACCCACAAGACGTTCTTCAAGCCCAACACGCCGCGCGGCAAGTTCGCCGGTAAGGAGATCCGATACCCCGAGATGCTCGTCTACCGCCGACGCTTCGTGCCGCTCTACGCCGCGATCTGGGTCGCCATCGTCATCGCGTTCACCGCGGCCTACGCCGCTCCTCACAGCGGTCTTCTCTCGTGAGCGACGCGGACATCTCCGGCGCCGTGCCGTCGCCGGCTCCGCTCCGGATCGGCGTCCTCGGCGCCGCGCGGATCACCCCCGCCGCGCTCGTCGAGCCGGCGCGCGCGCTCCCCGGGGTCGAGGTCGTAGCGATCGCGGCGCGCGACCGGGCGCGTGCGATCGCGTTCGCCGCCGCCCACGCGATCCCCGAGGTGCACGGGAGCTACGAGGAGCTCGTGGCCGACCCGGCGGTGGACGCGGTCTACAACCCGCTCCCGAACGCGCTGCACGGCCGTTGGACCATCGCCGCGGTCGAGGCGGGCAAGCACGTGCTCTGTGAGAAGCCGTTCACCGCCAACGCCGACGAGGCGGAGCGGGTCGCCGACGCAGCGGAGCGAGCGGGCAAGGTCGTGATGGAGGCCTTCCACGACTCGTACCACCCGCTGGAGCGACGCGCCCGCGAGCTGGTGGCGCATGGCCGCGTCGGCGCCGTGCGACGCATCGACGTACGGATGATCGCTATCGTCCCGCCAAGCGACGAGGTGCGCTATTCGTTCGCGCTCGGCGGCGGGTCGGTCATGGACGTCGGCTGCTACGCGATCCACCAGCTCCGGACCATCGCCGGTGCCGAACCGGTCGTCGAGCGCGCGCGGGTGAAGCTCGCGTCGCCGAACGTCGACCGCTGGGCCCGGGCCGACCTCTCACTCCCCGCAGGCGTGAACGCCCGGATCACGTGCGCGCTGTGGTCCGCAACCCCGCCCGTGTCGGGCATCCGGGTCGCCGGCGACGAGGGCACGCTCCTCGTCCCGTTCCCGACGCACCCGCAGATGGTCGGCCGCATCGTGCTCACGCGACGCGGTCGACCGACGGTCGCGAAGGTCGCGGGCGGAACGACGTTCTCGTACCAGCTGCGCGCGTTCGTCGACGCGGTCCGGGGCGACGGGGCGAGTCTCACCGCGCCGGCCGACGCGGTCGCCAACATGCGGGTCGTCGACGCGGTCTACAGGGCGGCCGGTCTGCCGGAGCGTGAGCCGCTCGGGTGAGCGGTTCCGCGTGCCGCGATCAGGTCAGGCGGTGACCAGCTCCGCGGGGCTCGCCCGACGCGCCCGGCGACGGTCGAGGACGTACTGGAGGAGCCGCGCGAGCCCGTAGGCGATGGATACCTCGACGACGCTGCCCGCGACGTCGATCCAACGGTGGTTGCCGGTGACGGTGACGGCGAGGATCGTCAGCACCACGTGCGTCACGAGGAGTAATCGCACCCAGTTGCGCTTCACCACCGGCCACAGAGCGCACAGCACCCAGAGCGCCCACGAGATGTGGTGGCTCGGCAGCCCGCCGTACAGGTTGCCGACCGAGTCGACGACGGCCTTCGTGGGCTCGCCGTCGCCCGTGTACGCGATCGCCTTCTGCGGGCCGACGTTCCAGTACTTCACCTGGGTGTCAACGAACCCGTAACGCGCCGGCATGTACTTGGGCGGCGTGATCGGGAACGCGAGCCACACGAGCTGCCCGACGCCGAGCAGGATGAAGAAGAAGCAGTTGCGCCAGAACACGTAGCGCTGTGGGAACTTGACGTAGAGGAACACGGCCGTCGCCGCGGGCACGAGGAAGTGCGCGGTGTCGTAGTACGTGTTCCACAGCGCGACCAGGAACGGCCATTGTAGGAAGAAGTGTTGGACCGCGCGCTCGTGGTAGATGCCGAGCCACACCTCGATGTGGGTGAGCACCTTGGCGTTGGCCAGCGCGGGGTGCGCGCTCCCCATCACCGCGTTGCGGATCGTCTCGTACACGTATCCGGCGGCGGCGATACCGATGACCTCGCCGATCCACCCGTAGCGCCACCGCCGGCTCAGCGGCCCGGGCGCCCCGGCTCGGGACGCGTCCTCGTCGGGTCGCTCGGTCGGCGGCGAGGTGTCGGCGACTTGCATGCGTCTGGCGCGTCCTACCGGTGGAGATGCGACGAAAATGCGGCCCCGACCGGGGCCACGTCGAGCCTAGCCGTGTGCCTCTACGGAAGGCCGCGCGGGGAGCGCGTCGAGCGCCGCACGCGCCCGTACCGGCCACTCGGTCACGAGCCCGTCGAGGTCGAGGCCCGCCTTCGACTCGTGATCCTCGAGTCGCTCACACCAGGAGAAGACCACCAGACCACGCGCGTGCGCGCGGTCCAGCAGCGCCGGGGACACGACGCTCCAGTGGGCCGAGATGCCCCGGGCCCCGACGTCGACGGCGTCGTCGAGGAACTTGCGCAGGGCGCGCGGCGACTGGACGTCGCGCAGCAGCACCGTCGGCGTGCCGGGTGCATCGCGCGCGACGCGGCGCAAGGCGCGAGCGTGCGCGGACCAGATCTGGATCCCTGCGGCGATCCCCGACGCCCGGACGGCGGCGAGCACCGCCGGCACCCCCGAAGGGTGCTTGACGTCGAGCGCGAGCCCGAGCCCGGGCGAAAGCGCATCCAGCGCGGCGGCGAGCGACGGGACGGTCTCCGTGGTTCCGCGGAGTCGCGTCCGGCAGACGGCACGAGCGGGGGCCAACCGCACCGGCCACGGCCGGCGCGCGGCGCGCCAGAGGGTGCGATCGTGCAGGAGCACCGGCACGCCGTCGAGCGTCACGCGGACGTCCACCTCCACCAGGTCGGCGTCGGACGCGTGCGCGCGGGCGATGCCCGCGAGGCTGTTCTCCGCCCCTTCCCGTGGGCATGCGCGGTGGGCGACGACCAGCGTCCGGGCGCTCACGTCGACGAGGTGCCCGCCACCGGGGAGCTCTGCACCGCGCCGCCCCGGGGGTAGCGGCGCCGGAAGACGTAGGCGGCGCCGAGCCCGATGGGCAGCGGGATCCAGAACGAGACGAGCCGGAACACGAGGGTCGCGAGGAGCGCCGCCTTGGTGCCGATGCCGATCGCCACCAGGGTCCCGGTGAGTCCCACCTCGACGAAGCCGATCCCTCCCGGCGTGAGCGGCACGAGCGAGAGCAACGACGCGATCGTGATCGCGAACAGGACGAGCACGGGATCGGGCGAAGCTCCGATCGCGATCAGCGTGGCGAGCAGCGCGACGTATTCGAACACCCACCGTCCGACCGACGTCGCCACCGCGTCGGGCCAACGCGACCCGAGGATGGCGCGCAGCTCGTTGCGCTCGGCGACGAGCCGGTTCCCGAGGCCCGAGTGCGGCTCGCGGTGCAAGCGCGCTGCGACCGCGTCGATGGCCCGGCCCATCACGAGCAGCGGGCGGTTGGCGAAGAGGAGCAGGACGAACAGCGCGCTCAGCATCAGGAAGACGGCGGCGCTGATCACCGTCGTCGCCACGAGCTCGTCGGGTGCCCTGGTTCCCGTGAGCGCGAGCAGCGGCAGCGTGCACAGCGGCAGCGCGCCCAGCGCAACGCTGCCCAGGATCGACTGCGCGGCCATCGCCGAGCTCGCGGCGGTCGGCGGGATACCGCTGTCGGCGAGCAGGCGCGCCTGCATCGCGGCGCCGGTGGCGCCGCCGAGCGGCGTGACCTTGTTGAAGGCGTTGCCGGCCAGGTGGGTGGTGATGACCGCGAACCAGGTGCACTCAGGGAGCGCGAGCTTCTGCATCATCCAGATGGTCATGAAGCTGAGGACTTCCGCACCGACGATGACGGGAATCCAACGGGGATCGACCTTGTGGAGCTGGTCCCACGCCTCGAAGACCTCGGTGACCTTCGGCAGCAGGAGGTAGATGCAGATGCCCGTGAGCACGAGCAGCACGACCCGGGCGACCGAGACCCGCGGCGGCCCCGACGCCGCGCCGTAGCGGCGCGGGAACCAGGGCCGGCGATCGGGCCCGGCGTGGTCGAGTTGGGGCTCGGGCGCGCTCACCAAAGATCAGGATACGGGCGCGTGCACGGCTGCCTCAATCCGCCTACGCGCCCGCCGTGGTCGGTGCCGCCGATCAGGTGAAGTCGACCGTCGACGAAGTCAAGGCGACCACGACCAAGCTCTCCGAGCGGATCCGCGAGCACAACCTCACCCTCGTCGCCGCCGGCGTCGCCTTCTATGCATTCCTCGCGTTCATCCCGATGCTGATCGCGTTCATCTCCCTCTACGGGCTCGCGGCCGGCCCTCCGACGTGACGAGACGGGTGCACGACGTCGCCGGCGGGCTCCGCGAGAAGCTGCAGAAGTTCCTCACGTTCCAGCTCTCGTCGATCATCCGGTCGAACAGCGCGAGCGTGTCCGTCACCTTCGTGATCGCGGTCGCGCTCACGTTGTGGAGCGCCTCGGGTGGCATCGCGGCGCTCATCACCGGTATCCACGTCGCCCGCGAGCACGACGAGCCGAGGAGCCTCGCCGCCAAGCGCGGGAAGGCACTGCTGCTCACGTTCGCCGCGATCGCCTTCCTCGGCATCAGCAAGACGTACGGCTCGCTGGCCGGCATCGTCGTGATGCTGCTCTGGCTCTGGTTGAGCTCGCTGTTGATCCTCGTGGGCGCGGAGGTGGACGCCACGCCGAGCTCCTGATCCCGCTCGCGGCCTGCGGTGGAGGCGATCGGATTCGAACCGACGACCTTCTGGTTGCAAACCAGACGCTCTCACCAGCTGAGCTACGCCCCCGGGCGACCGCCAGACTACGACGCGCCGCACACGGAGCCGGACGTCAACCGATCGGCACGCCCTCGAACGCCGCGGCCTTGATGCCGCGTCGGGCCAGCTCGGCGAGGAGCGGCACCGGCTCGACCACCGCGCCGAGCCCGTGCACCCCGGCCTCCGGTCGCTCGCCGAGGGCGGGCACCCCACCCGCCAGCCAGGCCGCGGCGACTCCGAGCACGGTGCCCGCCGCCACCGCGGTGCGCTCGATCACGCCGTACACGACCGCGGTGCGGGCCCCGGCGTGCCAACCCCACACCTCCACCCGCACGGCCCCGAAGCCCTCGCTCCGGTCGGCGCGCCCGAGCGCGCGGAAACGGCGCGCCGCGGGCGCCCCGAGACGCGTCGTCGCCCGCTGCACGCCGGGCACCGCGGCGACGAGCTCCTCCAATCCCTCGGCGACGAGCGCGCACTCGCGGGCGCCCACGGGATCCGGGAACCAGATCAGCTCCTCCCCGTGGCCGCGCTCCGTCACGAGTCGGCCGTCGCGCCACTCCGCCGCCGGGTCGTGCAGCACGTGGCGCGCTGCCGCCGCACAGGCCTCGCCGGCGACGCCCCAGCGCGCCACGTGCACCTCGTCGACTCCGTCCAGCGCGGTGGCGGCGTGGCGAGCAAGCACGTCGGCGAGGCCGGGGGCCAGCCCGCACCCCGCGACCACAGGGGCCGCGGGGATCGATCCGGTCGTCCCGGTGGCACCGACTCGGTGCGCGACCGCCGCGACGGCAACCCCGGCGCGCGTCGCAGCGGCGACAATCGCGGCCGCGTCGGCGTCGGGTGTGGCGCACGCGACGACGTCGATGCCCCGCGGCAGCGACCCGTCGACGCCCACCGTGACCGGCTCGGCGCCGTCCTGCAGGGCGCGCGCCGTGTGCTGCGCGTGGTCGCCGCGGCGGGCGCCCACCAGGACCCGATCGACGCCGGGAGTGTCGAGGAGCTGGCGCGCGGCCCGCACGCCCACCTCCCCCAGCCCGACCACGAGCACGGAGCTCACCGGAAATCGGGCCCCTGGAGCTCGCGCCAGCCGCCCGACGTCGGCGGCACGGGGTGCTTGTGGCGGAGCCGGACGACGACGCTGACGGCCACCGCGGCCGCGGCGACGAGTAGTCCGCGGCGGAACGGCTTCATCGGCGGGCGAGTCTACGGCGGGCCCACACCGCGTAGAGCGGGTCGCCCCTGTACTGGCCGCCGGGAGTGCGGCGCTCCGCCGTCGGCGCTTCGAAGCCCCCGGACCGGTCGAAATAGGCGCCGACGATCTCGCAGTGCTGCTCGTCGTTGGCCACGAGCCAGCCGCGGATCGCCTTCGAGGGAAAGCAGCGGTTGGAGAACGAGGTGACGAACAAACCGGCCGGCCGGAGCACCCGCGCGACGTCGGCGAACACCTCGACCGGCCGCACCAGGTAGTCCACCGACACGCAGCACACGACTGCGTCGAACGACGCGTCGCCGAACGGCAGCACCGGATCCTGGTTGAGGTCGTGCACGACCGTGGCGGCGGCGTGGGCGTTCGCCGCGAGCTCCCCCGCGTTCATCCCGAGGACGGTCAGGCGTCGCGGCGGCTCCGCGAAGTGCGACACCCAGGAGCCCATGAGATCGAGCACGTCGCCGTCGATGCCGAGCTCGGCGTACAGGTCGCCCACGGCTGCGATGGCGCCGTGGTCGATGTGCGTGACCAGACGCGGCATCGCGTAGAAGACGGGGTCGGGGCTGGGATCCTGACGGTCGAAGAACCCGGGCGGGAAGCCGGCGGTCACGGCGGCGCACCGTACCTGCGCCGGCTCACCCTCCGTACGCGCGGTGGCGCCGCCCGCGGGGCTCCACGTCGGCTGCGGCCTCGTCGCCCCAGCTCGTCCAGCCCGGGCGCGGGTACCGGGCGAACAGCTCGAGGTAGGGCCCGGGGCTGCACGCCTCGATCACGCTGTAGAGCTCGTCGGGTTTGCGGGAGTGCTCACGCTTGCACGTCTCGATGAGGTTCACCTGACGCCGGCCCGGCGCGAGGGTGCGCAGGCGGCCTCGCACGCCGAAGAGCACCGGCTCGGTGACGTTGCGGAAGTAGAACCCCACGCCCCGACCGTCGGGGCCGCCGTCCTTCCGCCGTTTGGCCCACACGAGCATGCTCTTGTACGAGAAGCCCCACGCCTCGAGCACCGCGAGCCCGTCGGCGACGAGCGCGTTCGGGACCCACAGGTAGCAGTGGGCCCGCTCCTCGACGACCTCCGCCACCGGGAGCGCCGCGATCTCGTGCACGTCGAGGGTGTCGTAGCGGTCGAGGCGACGGTGCTCCGGCGCCACCTTCCCGGTGCGGTTGACGAATCGCCACGGCGGATCGGCGAGCACGGTCGCGAACGGCCCACCGGCCACGTCGGACAGGCCCGCCGACGGACGGCGCGCGCCCTCTCGCGTGATCGTCACTGCGCGCGAAGACTAGAGCGATGCTCTCTCGGCTCGAGGGAGCGCGACGGTCGCGGTGCCCGGAGCGAGCACGGTGCCCTCCTCGGTGCGGGTCCACACCTCGAGGTCGACCAGCGTCTCGCCGTCCTCGTGCCGGACCGCCATCACGCGCCCGCCGGCGATGTTCGCGTGGTCCCGCAGGTTGGGCGCCCGCATCTGGCACGCGACCGAGACGATCCTCCCGTCGTCGCCGATCCATTGGCGCAGCATGGCGTGGAGGTACGCGACCTGGAGGTTGCCCATGCCGAACGCGCCCGGGTTCCCGGCACGGCGGCCCGCCTCGTCGTCCATGTGGATGGGAACGAACTCCTCGTTGACCGCCGCGTACCGGTTCCACGCGTGGAAGCTCGACCGTCGTTCGAACGTCGGCAGCTCCTGACCCACTTCGACGTCCATCAGTAGCGAATCCCCGTGCCGCGCGTGACGCGCACCATCTCGTCGTCCTGGTTGGTCCACGTGGTCTCGGTGATGGTGAAGAGCATCAACCCGAGCCGCGTCTCCCGCTCGCGGTACTCGACGAGCTTCGTGAGCCCGGACGTGATCACGTCGCCCGGCCGCATGCGGATGCCGTGTGTCATCTCGAGGCCCCCGTTCATCACGAAGCTCGTGGCGGGCGGCTCCACCCCGAACGTCTCCTCCATCCCCGCGCCGCCGACCCGGCCCTCGAACGTCGGAGGCAGGTTGGGTCCGTCGGCGGTGATCCACGCGAACGGGTTGAACTCCTCGGGCGCGACGACGCCGCCGTGCACGGTGGTCGCCGCGTACTCCTCGTCCCAGAAGAGGCGCGGCGGCGCCTCGGGGTAGTAGATCGCGAGCGCCCAGCGACGGATGTCGGACAGCGAGATCGGCACCGACGTGCGGGGACGGCCGAACTCGCTCCCGACGATGGCGCGCATCTCGTCGGTGATCCAGGTGTCAGGCACGGCGGCGACACTACCGACCGCCGCGAAACTCGCGCACACTGCCGGGGCCTGCCTGGCCCGGTGGACCTCGGCGGTCGTGGTGGGGCTACCTGGAATCGAACCAGGGACCTCATCCTTATCAGGGATGCGCTCTAACCGGCTGAGCTATAGCCCCGGAGAGCCGCAGAGTCTAGAGGGTGGTCTCGTCCTCGGTGATCGTGATCTCGACACCGCCGAAGAGCTCTGCGAAGAGGTTGTAGAACGCGGCGGCGATGACCGTCATGACCACGAGCAGCACGACGAGCACCGCGGAGACGAGCAGCGCGCCGCGCAGGATCTCGGCGTCGAGGAACGAGAAGTTCTTCGTCTGCAGCAGGTCGCCGAGGAATTTCTCGACGCTGTGGATGACACCCGCCGCGTCCGCGATCAGCCACAGCGACACCAGTGCGACCATGATCACGGCCATGGCGCAGATGTAGAAGCACACCGAGACCTTCAGCACCGACCACAGGTCGAGACGGTTGATGGTCTGGCGGTACCGCCGGCGCGTCGGTGACACGGGAACCTGGACCGGCGCCGGCTTCGGCCTGCGCGGAGCGCGCGCGGCACGGCCGTTCCCGCGGGTGGCAGGCGCGTCGACCGCGGGTGCCGACTCGGCGGCGACTGCGGTCGCCTCGAGGGGCCCCAGGTCGTCGGCCACGCTTCCCATGGGTCTCAGGTGTCCTCTCCGGTCTCCGCCTCGAGCACCGGCGCAACGGCGCTGACCGTCTCGCCCGCCTCGAGCCGTGCCACCCGCACTCCGGTGGCGTCCCGCCCCTGCGACGAGATCTCCCTTGCGACCATGCGGATGATATTTCCCCCTGATGAGAACACCAGAATCTCATCATCGGGCGTCACTGTGAACGCGGCCACCACGGCGCCCCGGGATGCCGTGATCTTCATGCCCCGGACGCCCTGTCCGCCCCGTCCCTGCCGGTGGAACTGGTCCAGCCGAGTGCGCTTGCCGTGGCCGCTCGAGCTCACGAAGAGCATGACGGCGCCGTCACGGGCGACGTCGCAACCCACGACGGCGTCGTCGGCGTTCTTCAGCTTCATCCCCCGCACGCCGGCCGTGGCGCGGCCCATAGGGCGGACCTCGTCCTCGGAGAAGCGGATGCTCATCCCGTTCCTCGACACCATGATCATCTCGTCGTGCCCGTTCGTCTGCACCACGCGCACCAGCTCGTCGCCTTCGTTCAGGTTGATCGCGATGAGCCCGGTGCGCAACGACGAGTCGTACTCGCTCATCCGGGTCTTCTTCACCTGACCGTTGCGGGTGGCGAAGAAGAGGAACGCGCCATCCTCGTACGTGCGCGTGTCGATCACCGCCTGGATCCGCTCTTCGGGCCCGATGCCGATGAGGTTGACGATCGCGGTGCCACGCGCGGTGCGCTCCTTCATGGGGATCTCGTGCGCTCGCAGCCGGTAGACGCGACCGCGGTTCGAGAAGAAGAGGAGGTACGAGTGCGCCGTGGTGGTGAGGAGGTGCGCGACGTAGTCCTCGTCGCGCAGGTTACCGCCGCGGACACCGCGCCCGCCTCTCCCCTGCCGCCGGAACGCGTCGGCGGCGACCGTCTTGACGTAGCCCTTGCGCGAGAGCACGACCACGACCTCCTCGTCCTCGATGAGGTCGAGGGTGTCGAGGTCGCCGGTGTCGATGGTGAGCTTGGTCTTGCGCTCGTCGGCGAACTTGGCACGCAGCTCGCCGAGCTCGGTCTTGATCACGCCGCGCAGCTTCGTCTTGCTCCCCAGGATCGACTGGAGCTCGGTGATCGTGTCGCGCAGCTCGCCCAGCTCGTCGCGCAGCTTCTGGCCCTCGAGCTGGGTGAGCCGGCGGAGCTGCATGTCGAGGATGTAGTTGGCCTGCACCTCGGTGAACTCGAACGGCGCGGCCATCAGGCCGGTACGCGCGGTCTCGACGTCGGAGGCGCCGCGGATCAGGGCGATGATGGCGTCGATCATGTCGAGCGCCTTCACCAGGCCCTCGACCACGTGCGCGCGCTCCTCGGCCTTGCGGAGTCGGTATTCGGTGCGGCGCTGCACCACCTCCATCTGGTGCATCACGTAGACCTTCACCGCCTTCTCCAGGTTCAGGAGCTGCGGTGCACCGTCGACGAGGGCGAGCATGTGGACAGGGAAGGTCGACTGCATCGGCGTGTGCTTGTAGAGCTGGTTGAGCACGACCTGCGCGTTGGCGTCGCGCTTGAGCTCGATGACGAGGCGGGTGGTGTCGCCCGACGACTCGTTGCGAACGTCGCGGATGCCCTCGATCTTGCGATCGTTGACGAGCTCGGCGACCTTCTGGCCGATGACCTCGACCGACGTCTGGTACGGCACCTCGCTGACGACGATGCGCTGGCCGTTGCGGCCCTCGTCGATCTCGGCGACCGCGCGCATCTTGATCGAACCGCGACCGGTTCGGTACGCGTCGATGATGCCGCTGCGGCCGAGGATCAGGGCGCCGGTCGGGAAGTCGGGGCCCTGCACGAAGCGCATGAGGTCGTCCGACGTGGCGTCGGGATTGTCGAGCACGTGCAGCACGGCGTCGACGACCTCGCCGAGGTTGTGGGGCGGGATGTTGGTGGCCATGCCGACGGCGATGCCGCCGCCGCCGTTGACGAGCAGGTTGGGGAAGCGCGACGGGAGCACGACCGGCTCCACCGTGTTCCCGTCGTACGTGACGGTGAAGTCGACGGTGTCCTCGTCGATCTCGCCGAGGAGCTCCATCGCGAGCTGCGCCAGACGCGCTTCGGTGTAGCGCATCGCCGCAGGGCGGTCGTTGGGGTCCGGTGAGCCGAAGTTGCCGTGCCCGTCGATCAACGGGTAACGCAGCGAGAAGTCCTGCGCCATCCGCGCCAGCGCGTCGTAGATCGCGCCGTCACCGTGGGGGTGGAACAGCTTCATCACGTCGCCGACCGCGGCCGCGCTCTTGGAATGCTTGCGGTCGGGGCGCAGGCCGCCGGAGTACATGCCGTAGAGGATCCGGCGGTGGACGGGCTTCAAGCCGTCGCGCGCGTCCGGGAGCGCGCGCGCGGTGATGACCGACATCGCGTAGTCCAGGAAGGAGCGTTCCATCTCCTCCTGGATCTCGACCGGCTCGACGTTGGGTTCGAGCGTTGGCTGTGTGCCCTCGTCAGGCACTCGTCACCTCCTGGACGCGGTCGCGCGGCGACCGACGAAGTGGATCAGATGTCGAGGAAACGCACGTCCTTGGCGTTCTCCTGGATGAAGCCCTTGCGCGACTCGACGTCGTCGCCCATGAGCCGGGAGAACACGTCGTCGGCGATGGCGGCGTCCTCCACCGACACCTGCAGCAACGAACGCGTCGCGGGATCCATGGTGGTGGCACCGAGCTCCTGCCAGTCCATCTCACCGAGTCCCTTGAACCGGCTGACCTCGATCTTGCGGTTCTCGTGGTCGGCCTCGAAGGCGCGCAGCGCGGCTTCGTCCTTCAAGTAGTTGCGCTCCTTGCCGATGTCGGCGCGGAACAGCGGTGGCTGCGCGATGTACACGTGGCCGCCGCGCACCATCTCGGGGAACTGCCGGTAGAAGAACGTGAGCAGCAGCGTGCGGATGTGCGAGCCGTCGACGTCGGCGTCGCTCATCAGGATGATCTTGTGGTACCGGAGCTTGGCGGGATCGAACTCCTCGGCGATGCCCGTGCCCGCC
>CAZDJK010000029.1:0-40384 GCA_964505725.1 uncultured Bifidobacteriaceae bacterium
AGAGGAGGTTGTGCCGGCACTCGCCTCCCGGCCGCGCCCGGGCCGAGGAGGCGCTGACGCTCGGCCTTCGCACCCGCACGGGGATCAAGCTCGACGCCGATACGGTCGATTTCCCCCCTGTGACGGCCCTGCTCGACTCGCTCGCGCAGGCCGGGCTGATCGAGGCCGCGGCCGAACCGGGACGCGTGGTCCTGTCGCGCCGGGGGCGGCTGCTCGCGAACGACGTCACCGCGCGCCTGCTGGTCGCCGGCGAGCAATTCGCCCGCGTTGGCACTCGGTAGAATCGAGTGCCAATGGAACTCGACGAGCGGAAGGCCGCGATCCTGCAGGCAGTGGTGGAGGAGCACATCCACACCGCACAGCCGGTCGGCTCGGAACGCATCGCGCGCACCCGCGGGATGACGGTTTCGAGCGCGACCGTCCGCAACGAGATGACGATCCTCGAGCGCGAGGGCTTCCTGGCCCAGCCGCACACGTCGGCCGGGAGGGTCCCGACCGACCTCGGCTACCGCTACTTCGTCGACCACCTCACCGAGGGCTCGCTGGCACCCGCGCAGCGGCGCGCGGTGGCGTCCTTCTTCGACCTCTTCACGTCGGCCCACCGGGTGCTCGAGGATCTGCTCCACGAGACGAGTCAGCTCCTCGCACGCGTCACCACGCACACCGCGGTCGTGGTCGGACCGCACGTCGACAGCGTGACCGTGCGCAGCGTCCAGCTGGTGCCCCTGCAGGGCAACGTGGTGCTCGTGCTCGTGATCCTGTCCAACGGCAGCGTCGAGCGCTGCGTGCTCCACATCCAGGGTGAGGTCGCCGACACCGACATCGCGCGCGCGGCGCAGGCGCTCGACTCCCAGCTCACCGGCGCGCGCTGGGGCCAGCTGCCGCAAATCTCCGTCACGGGCTCACCGACGGTCGACGCCCTCGCGCGTGCCGCGCGCGACACGCTCACCCGCCACATCGCACACGAAACGGCCGAGCCGCTCTACATCGGCGGCGCCAGCCGGCTCGCCGCGGAGCAGGAGTCGTTCCCCGACTCCACACGGGTCGCGCACCTGCTGGAGCTGCTCGAGCGCCAGGTCGAGGTCGTCTCGCTCGTGCGCGCGCTCCTCGACGAGGGCACCACCGTGTCGATCGGCTCCGAGAACCCCATCGAGGAGTTTCGCGACTGCTCGGTCGTGGTGGCGCCGTACCTGGTGGAAGGGGAGGTCGTCGGCACCGTCGGCGTTTTGGGTCCCACCCGCATGGACTACCGCCAGGCGCTCGCTGCGGTCGAGACCATCTCGCAACAATTGGGGAACGCGCTGTCGTGAGCGACTACTACGAGATCCTCGGCGTCTCCCGCAACGCGACCGACGACGAGATCAAGCGCGCATACCGCGCGCTCGCCCGGCGCTACCACCCCGACAGCAACCCGGCCGATCCGGACGCGGAATCGCACTTCAAGGAGATCAACCTCGCGTACGAGACCCTGCGCGACCCCGAGCGTCGCCGGCGCTACGACGTGTTCGGAGAGGACGGGGCGCGCGCGTCGGGCGGACAACCCGCCGGCGGCGACCCGTTCGGCTTCGGCGACCTCTTTGGCGCGTTCTTCGGCGGCGACCCGTTCGGGAACGCGCGCCAGGCGGGCCCGCCCCGCGCGCCCGATGCGGAGGCGGTCATCCACCTCGAGCTCGCGCAGGCCGCGTTCGGCACCACCGCCACGGTCGACGTCCGCCTGCCGGTCACGTGCTCGCGCTGCGAAGGGTCGGGCTGTGAGCCCGGAACCCACCCCGCGCGCTGCGACGTGTGCGGCGGCACCGGCGAGGTGCGCGAGGTGCGCCGCTCGGTGCTCGGCCAGATCATGACTGCGGCACCGTGCGTCGCGTGCAGCGCCACCGGGAGCCGGATTCCGAGCCCGTGCCGCGACTGCCGCGGCGACGGCCGCGTGCGCGCCTCGCGCACCATCGACGTCGAGGTGCCCGCGGGTGTCGACGACGGCCAGCGCCTCCGTCTCGCCGGACGCGGGCCCGCGGCGCCTCGCGGGGGCACGCCGGGCGACCTCTACGTGACTGTGCGCGTCGCACCCGACGAGCGGTTCGAGCGTGTCGGCGACGACCTCGTGCTCACGCGCCGCATCGCGTTCACGCAGGCCGCGCTCGGCACGCGCCTCGACATCGAGACGCTCGACGGCCACGAGGAGCTGGTCGTCCCGCCGGGGACCCAACCCAACCACGTGTTCAAGCTGAAGGGTCGGGGCGTGCACGCGCTCCGCGGCCGTGGGCGCGGCGACCTGCTCGTGCGAGTCGAGGTCGAGGTCCCGGGCGCGCTCTCGGGTGACGAAGACGAGCTGCTGCGCTCGTTCGCGGCGCTCCGCGGCGAGGAGGTCGCCGCGCCCCAGGAGCGGGGCGTCTTCTCGCGCCTGCGGTCCGCGTTCCAGTAGCACCCCGGGTCGGCGCACCGTGGCGCCCCGGCACCCCGCCTCCGTTCCCGCCGTCGCGCACCTCTTCCTGTCGCGTCTCGACGACGACGTCACCGTCGGCGGCGACGAGGGTCACCACCTCCAGCGCGTCCGGCGGCTCCGCGTCGGGGAAGCGGTGACCGGGGCGGACGGGCACGGGCGGTGGCGCGAGTACGAGGTCGCGGCGTCGAGCGGCGGGACGGTCGGGCTGCGCGCGCGGTCTGCGATCGAGCACGAGCCGGTCCCGGTGCCGCGGCTCGTCGTGGCGTGCGCGTTGACCAAGGGCGAGCGACCCGAGCTCATCGTGCAGAAGCTCACCGAGCTCGGCGTCGACCGGATCGTGCTGCTCGCCGCGGCCCGCTCGGTGGTCCGATGGGACGACGACCGCGCCGGGCACGCGCTCACGCGCCTCGCGCGCGTCGCGTGGGAAGCGGGCGCGCAGAGCCGCCGGGCGCGCGTTCCGTTCGTCGAGGGCCCGGTCGCCCCCGCCGAGATCACCGCCCATCCGGGTCTGGTCGTTGCCGACCTCGCAGGCGTGCCCGCGGACTCGATCCCGCTGCCACGGCCCGGCGACCCGCCGAATGGGGAGTGGGTGGTGGCCGTCGGGCCCGAGGGAGGGTTCGACCCCGCCGAGCAGCGTGGCTTCGGCGATGCACCGCGCCTGGCCGTCGGCCCGCACGTGCTGCGCGCCGAGACCGCGGCGATCGCGGCTGCCTCGGCGCTCGCGGGGCGACGACGCGACCCTGTCTGAGGTGCTCGGTTGGGGCGGTTCGCGAAGATTCGGAGGAACCGGGGGGTCCCGGGCACTGGCTCCCGAACGCAGAGAGTAGTGATCGGCGCGCCCACCTGATACTCTCCGCGCGGCAAGGGAAACTCGGGCTCAGGGGGCTGGGGGACGAGATGGACGGCGAGTACGTCGGCGATCGCCTGCGCGCGATCCGCCGCCAAAAGGGCTTCTCACTGCACGACGTGGAAGCGCGCTCGAACCAGGAGTTCAAGGCCTCCGTGCTGGGTGCGTACGAGCGCGGTGAACGTGCCATCTCCGTCTCGCGTCTGATCCGGCTGGCGGAGCTGTACCGCGTGCCACCCGATCAGCTGCTGCCGCGCAGCCAGCAGGAGGGCGACGTCGACATCGACCTCGTACGGGCCGAGGGGACCGCCGAGGGGTTCACCATCGACCTGGTGCGCCTGCACGACACCGACGACGCCGACGCCGCGGTGATCGCGCGGTACGCCGCCACCATCCAGCTCCAGCGACAGGACTTCAACGGCCAGATGCTCACCATCCGCCACGACGACCTGCGCGTTCTCGCCGCGGTCATGGGCCGCAGCCCCGAGGAGCTCGGCAGCCGGCTCGATCAGCTGGGCCTGCGCGCCAACAGCTGACCTGACTCTTGCCTCGCTCGCTGCGGCGCAGGGTACCTGCGCCGTGGACGCTCGTTCGGGGCCGCCTCCGCTCACTGCGTTCGCTGCGGACGGCCTCGATGATTGCCTCGCTCGCGGCGGCGCAGGGTACCTGCGCCGCGGACGCTCGTTCGGGGCCGCGCCACGCTACGCTCACGGTGACGTGCCAGCACCGTCATCGACCCAGGTGAAGATCCTCGTCCCCGGCAACCACCTGATGGTGGGCCTGCTCGGGCAGCGGGATGAGCTGCTGCGCATCATCGAGGCCGCGTTCCCCGTGACCATCCACGTCCGCGGCAACGAGGTGACGGTCACCGGCGACGAGGTCGAGACCGAGCGCGTCGGCCGACTGTTCGAGGAGCTGGTGGCGCTGCTCGAGTCGGGCCACGTCCTCGACCCCGAGGGCGTCGGGCGCAGCATCGACATGCTGAAGGCGGACCAGCGCCCGACCGACGTGCTCACCACCGAGGTCCTGCGCGGCCGTCGCTCCGTCCACCCCAAGACGGCCGGGCAGAAGGCCTACGTGGACGCGGTGCGGACGCACACGGTGACGTTCGGGATCGGCCCGGCCGGTACCGGCAAGAGCTACCTCGCCGTCGCCCTCGCGGTGCAGGCGCTGCAGGCGAAGCAGGTGCACCGCATCATCCTCACCCGCCCCGCGGTCGAGGCGGGCGAGCGCCTCGGCTTCCTTCCCGGCGACATCCTCGCCAAGGTCGACCCCTACCTGCGGCCGCTCTACGACGCGTTGTACGACATGCTCGAGCCCGAAGGCGTCTCGCGACTCATGGAGCGCGGCACGATCGAGGTCGCGCCACTCGCATTCATGCGCGGCCGGACGTTGAACGACTCGTTCATCATCCTCGACGAGGCGCAGAACACCACCCCCGAGCAGATGAAGATGTTCCTCACCCGTCTCGGCTTCGGCTCGAAGATCGTCGTCACGGGCGACGTGACCCAGATCGACCTTCCCGAGGGGCGCGGGCGCTCCGGGCTGCTGGCGGTGCGCGACATCCTCGACGGCATCGGGGATCTCGCGTTCGTGGAGCTCGACGCGCGCGACGTGGTGCGGCACCGCATCGTGCAGGACATCGTGAACGCGTACGAGCGCGACGAGATCAACCGCTCGCGCCGCTGACCGTGTCCGTGTTCGCCACCGACGAGCAGTCGACCATCGCCATCGACCTCACGCGCTGGCTCGGGCTGGCCGACCTCGTGCTCAACAGCGAGCGGGTGCCACCCGACGCCGAGGTGTCGCTGCTCTTCGTCGACGAGGAGGCGATGGCCGAGCTCAACCGGCGCTTCCTCGGCGGCGACGGGCCCACCGACGTGCTGGCATTCCCCATCGACGACGACCACGAGCCCGCGGGCCGCAAGCCCGACGAGGGCGGCCGCGGTCCGGGCGCGGTCGCCGAGCCGACCGACCCGCCGGTCGTGCTCGGCGACGTCGTGGTGTGCCCGGAGGTGGCGCGCCGTCAGGCCCGGGAGCAAGCCCACGACCTCGACGACGAGCTCGCGCTCCTGGTCGTGCACGGCGTGCTCCACCTCCTCGACTACGACCACGCCGAGGCGGTGGACGCCGAACGGATGCAGCGTCGCGAGCGGGAGCTGCTCGACCATTTCCGCGCCGGGAAGGTCGAGGCCGCGCTCGATGACAAGGGCCCGGAGATGAGGAGATGAGCGGTTCCGACTGGATCCTGCTCGCGGTCGTCGTGGTGCTGTTCGTGGTGTCGATCGGGCTCGCGCTCTCCGAGACCGCGTTCACCCGCATGAACCGCATCCGCGCGCTCGCGCTCGCGGATGACGGGGACAAGCGTGCAGCCCGGCTGGCGTCCATGCTCGAACATCCGGAACGCACGCTGAACGTCGTGCTCCTGCTGTTGCTCGTGTGCCAGCTCACCTCGGCGACGCTGATCGGCGTTCTCCTCGAGAGCAGCGCGGGCGCGCTCGGCGTGTTCATCGGCATCGTCCTGCAGATCTTCCTGTTCTTCGTGGTCGGCGAGGTCGCCCCGAAGACGTTCGCGGTGCAGCACACCGAGCGCGCCGCGCTGGCCGTCACTCCGATGCTCTGGTTCCTCACCAACTTTGCGCCCCTGCGGCTCGTCTCACGCGGGCTCATCGGCGCCGCGAACGTCGTGCTCCCCGGGCGAGGGCTCAAGCAGGGGCCCTTCGTCACCGAGGAGGAGATCCGCACGATGGCCGACGTCGCGGCCGACGAGGCGGTGATCGAACGGGAGGAGCAGCGCCTGATCCATTCGGTGTTCGAGTTCGGCGACACCGTCGTGCGCGAGGTGATGATGCCGCGACCCGACATGGTCACGGTCGGGATCGACGACACCATCGAAAGGGGAATCGAGGTCTGCATCGACCGCGGTTTCTCGCGTCTGCCGGCCTGCGACGGGACGCCCGACCACATCGTGGGGCTCGTCTACCTGAAGGACCTCGTCGCGCGCGCACGGGCCGGTGAACAGGACGCGCCCATACGCGTCGCGGTACGGCCCGCCGTGTTCGTGCCCGAGCAGAAGCGCGTGGCCGAGCTGCTCGCCGAGATGCAGGCCAAGCAGTTCCACATGGCAATCGTGATCGACGAGTACGGCACCACCTCTGGCCTGGTGACGCTCGAGGATCTCCTCGAGGAGATCGTGGGCGAGATCGCCGACGAGTACGACGTCGAAGTGCCGGCGGTCGAGCTCCTGCCCGACGGCTCGCTGCGGGTCGCCGGCCGGACGCCCATCGACGACGTGAGCGAGGCCCTCGGCACCGAGCTGCCCGACACCGAGTGGGACACCGTCGGCGGTCTCGTCTTCAACCTCCTCGGCCACGTGCCCGAGGAGGGCGAGACGGTCGCGTTCCAGGGGCTCGAGCTGCGGACGGAGTCGGTGGACGGCCACCGGATCGCGTCGGTGCGCATCACGAGACGCGACCCCGGACCCGCCGAGGCGCCGACCGCGCCGGGCGAGCCGGTGCGCGACTCGTCGGGGAGATGACAGCCGCCCCGCCGGGAGCATTCCGCTCCGGCTTCGTGTCGCTCGTGGGGCGCCCGAACGTCGGCAAGTCGACGCTCGTGAACCGGCTCGTGGGTACCAAGGTCGCCATCGTCTCCGACCGGCCCCAGACGACGCGGACGCAGATCCGCGGCGTGCGGACCACGCCGGCGAGCCAGATCGTGCTGCTCGACACGCCCGGGGTGCACAAGCCGCGCACGATGCTCGGGGAACGCACCAACGAGCGGGCCCGTTCCACGCTGTCCGAGGTCGACGTGGTGTGCGTCGTGCTCGAGGCCAACGCACCGATCGGTCGGGGCGACGCGTTCGTGGCCGACCTCGTGCGGGAGGTCGAGACTCCGCGCATCCTCGTGCTCAACAAGATCGACGCCACCGGCCGCGCCGCGGTCGCCGACCACCTCGCCCGCGCCGCGGAGCTCGGCGACTTCGACGCCTACGTGCCGCTGTCAGCGCGTACGGGCGCGAACGTCGGTGCGCTGGTGGACGAGCTCGAGGCGCGCCTACCGCCCGGGCCCGTCTACTACCCAGAGGGCGTGGTCACCGACCAGCCCGAGACCTTCCTCGCGGCCGAGCTGCTGCGGGAGAAGCTGCTCCGGATCGCGCGGGACGAATTGCCGCATTCGATCACCGTGGTCGTGGAGGAGATCGAGCCCGACCCGGGCGCCGATCCCGGTGACGTGCTCCGGCTCCGGGCGCGGGTCCTCGTGGAGCGCGAGTCGCAGAAGGGCATGGTCATCGGGCGGCGCGGCGCCGTGCTCAAGGAGGCCGGGACGCAGGCCCGCCAGGAGCTGGAGGCGCTGCTCGGCACACGCGTGTACCTCGAGACGGTGGTGAAGGTGGAGCGGGACTGGCAGCGACGGGCCCACTCGCTCGACCGCCTGGGTCTCTGACCCACAAGTTGCTGAGCCGGAAGCCGACCCAGGTAGAGTGCCGCGCGCCGGGGATCGATCGCCGTGGGGCCCGTGCCGCCGACGAGTGCTGGAAGGGGATATGACGCCACGTAGCGGGAGAGCGCGTCGCATCGCCTTCGCGCTGGTCGTGGTCGTCCCGATCGTCCTCGCAGGTTGCAGCAACGAGATCCGCAACAACAAGCAGAACTCGCTGGCGCCGAAGGGCCCGGCGGCTCACACGATCGACAACCTCTTCGTGCCGGTGGCCTACATCGCCACCGCGATCGGGATCCTGGTGATCGTGGCGACCGTGTACTTCGCGATCCGGTTCCGCCGGCGCCCGGGCAACGAGAATCCGAAGCAGGTGCACGGAAACACCCGGCTGGAGATCGGGTGGACCATCGTGCCCGCGCTCCTCCTGGCGGTGATCGCGGTGTTCAGCGTGAGCGCGATCTTCAAGCTGGCGAAGGACCCGGGGCCGTCCGCCCTCCAGGTCACCGTGGTGGGCAAGCAGTGGTGGTGGGAGTTCCATTATCCCGACGCCAAGGTCGTCACCGCCGACGAGCTCATCATCCCCGCCGGTCGCCCGGTGTTCCTCACGCTCCACGCGTGCGAGCAGGGCACGTGCAACGTGATCCACAGCTTCTGGGTGCCCGAGCTGGCGGGGAAGAAGGACGTCGTCCCCGGCCAGGACAACACCCTCAGCATCGAGGCGGACCACCCGGGCACCTATCTCGGCCAGTGCGCGGAGTATTGCGGCCTCTCCCATGCCAACATGCGGTTCCGAGTGATCGCGAAGACGACGAGCGACTTCCAGCAGTGGCTGGCCGAGCAGCAGCAGGGGCCCGCGCAGCCGCTCACCACGACCGTCACCGGATCCGACGGCAAGCCCACCCCACAGCCCGCAGGACCGGCCCAGGACCTCATCGTCAACAAGTTCGCGTGCACCAACTGCCATGTGTTCGACGATTCGTCGAAGGCGACCTACGGGCCGAACCTCACCCATCTCCGCAGCCGCACCGTGTTCGCCAGCGGCTCGTACGAGCTCAACCGCACGAACCTGGTGAACTGGCTGCTCAACGCGCCGGGGATGATCCCGATGTCGTCGCAGGGCTGCCGCGACATCCCGCAGGGGATCTGCGTCGGCATGCCGTCGTTCACCGAGAACACGCCCAAGGGCATGCCGGTGATGACGCACGAGCAGGCCGAAGAGATCGCCACCTTCCTCCTGGGGCAGACGTGACCGCGAACCGCGTTGGCAGAGGAGCACGCGTATGGCAACGGTGACCGACGTACTCCCGCCGCCGGCCGCGCCTCCCGTCGAGGAGGAACGGCCCTTCCTGTTGCGCCGACCGAAGTCCACCACCGGCTTCTGGAGCTGGTTCACGACGGTCGACCACAAGAAGATCGGGATCCTCTACATCATGACCGCGCTCGGCTTCTTCGTCGTCGCCGGCATCGAGGCGCTCCTGATCCGCCTGCAGCTCGCGCAGCCGAACGGCACCGTGCTCACCGCGTCGCAGTACAACACGATGTTCACCATGCACGGCACGACGATGGTCTTTCTCGTCGGCATGCCGATGGCGGTCGGGCTCGCGAACTACTTCGTGCCGCTGCAGATCGGCGCCCGTGACGTCGCGTTCCCGCGGCTCAACATGTTCGGCTACTGGGTCGTGCTGTTCGGCGGCCTGTTCATCTACTCGGGCTTCCTCTTCGGCGGGGCACCCAACGGTGGTTGGTTCGGCTATGCCCCGCTCAACAGCACGCCGCTCGCCGGGGGCGCGCTCCCGGGGCACGGCCCCGACTTCTGGACCGTCGGGATCGCCATGCTCGGCATCGGCTCCACCACGTCCGCGATCAACTTCATCGTCACCATCCTCAACCTGCGTGCGCCCGGCATGACGCTCATGCGCATGCCCGTGTTCACCTGGATGATGCTCGTGGTCGCGTTCCTCACCGTGTTCGCGATGCCGATCATCACCACCGCGATGATCATGGTGTTCTTCGACCGCAACTTCGACACGAACTTCTTCGTGGCCGCGAACGGCGGCGATCCGCTGCTGTACCAGCACCTCTTCTGGTTGTTCGGCCATCCCGAGGTATACATCCTGATCTTGCCCGGCATGGGCATCGTCTCCGAGACGTTGCCCGTGTTCTCGCGCAAGCCGCTCTTCGGCTACTCGGTGGTGGTGTTCTCCGGGATCGCCATCGGCTTCCTCGGCTGGGGCGTGTGGGCGCACCACATGTTCGCCACCGGCCTCGGCCCCGTCGCGATCTCCGCGTTCGGCCTGTCGACGATGCTGATCGCGATCCCCACCGGCGTGAAGATCTTCAACTGGCTCGCGACGGTGTACGGCGGTGCGGTGCGGCTCACCACCTCGATGCTGTTCTCGCTGGGCTTCATCGCGATGTTCACCATCGGCGGGCTCTCCGGCGTGCTCCACTCGCTCGTCGTCGCCGACACCCAGCAGACCGACACCTACTTCGTGGTCGCGCACTTCCACTACGTGCTGTTCGGCGGCCTGATATTCGGCGTGTTCTCCGGCTTCTACTACTGGTGGCCGAAGATGTTCGGCCGGCTGCTCGACGAGCGCATCGGCAAGTGGAACTTCTGGCTGATGCTCATCGGCTTCAACCTGACGTTCTTCCCCATGCACATCGTCGGGCTCGTCGGCATGCCGCGCCGCACCTACCGCTACCCGCCGGGCATGGGCTGGACCGCGCTGAACCTCATCGAGACCATCGGCGCGTTCGTCATCGCCCTGTCGACGCTGGCGTTCATCGTCAACGTCATCCTCGCCTGGCGCCGCCCGAGGCCGGCGCAGGCCGACATCGCCGATCCGTGGGACGGGCGGTCGCTCGAGTGGTCGATCTCGTCACCGCCGCCGGAGTACAACTTCGCCGAGATTCCCCGGATCGAAGCACGTGACGACTGGTGGCACCGCAAGTACACCGAGGACGCCGAGGGCCGCCTCGTGCGCCTGCCCTCGGGCGGCGCCGACGAGGGCGACGGCGGCGGCGGCGGCACCACGGTCGCCACGCGCGACGCGGGCGCGGCCCCGGCCGCGACGCACGAGGGCCACGGGCACATCCACATGCCCTCGCCGTCCTTCTACCCGCTCGTCGTGGCGGCCGGCCTTCCGTTCCTCGGCTACGCCGCGGTGAAGCTCAACGTCTGGTTCCTCGTTCCCGGGCTCCTGCTGGTGCTGTTCGGGGTGTACGCCTGGGGCCTCGAGCCCTCGGCGGAGTAGGCGGCGGCGATGGCGACGATCGAGCAGACTCCCGGCGAGGTGGGCCCCGGCGAGCTGGTCCCCGTCGGCGGTCCGCCGGAGATCGTCCCCGCGGAGGCCGATTCGCACGAGCCGGCCACCGGGCTCGTCAACCCGAAGCTGGGGATGTGGCTGTTCCTGTCGTCGGACTGCCTGTTCTTCGGTGCCTTCATCGCGACGTTCCTCCTGTACCGCGACCGCGGCGGGCAGAAGGGGCCGACGCCGAAGGACGTGTTCAACATCCCCTTCACATCGGCGACCTCGTTCATCCTGCTGATGAGCAGCCTCACGATGGTGCTGGCGCTGGCCGCCATCCAGCGGGGCGACCACCGGCGGTTCCGCATCTGGATCGTCGCCACCGCGCTCTTCGGCGCCACGTTCATCGGCGGACAGATCTTCGAGTTCACCGAGTTCACCCGCAAGGGCCTCAACCTCGACACCAGCGTGTTCGGGTCGAGCTTCTACGTGCTCACCGGCCTGCACGGCGCGCACGTCACCGTCGGCATCGTCTGGCTGCTCTCGCTCTGGGGCCTCTCGATGCAGGGACAGCTCACCTCCGAGCACGCGGAGCGGGTCGAGGTCGCCGGCCTCTACTGGCACTTCGTCGACGTGGTCTGGATCGTGATCTTCACCGTCATCTACCTCCTCCCGAAGTAAGCCGCGCATGCCTGACCCCACCGACACCGAGAACGGCGGGAGCACCGCCGCCACCGCCACCGACCTCGAGCCGGCGGCTGCACCCGAGGAGGGCGTGGTCGAGCGCTTCGAGGAGACCCTGCCGGCGCGCCTGACCCATCCCGCGCCCGGCCTGCTCCCCGGCGAGGTGCGCAAGCACCCCACGCCGGTGCAGTACGTGATGATCGCGGTGGTGCTCGTCGTGATCACGGGCCTCGAGGTGGCGACCTCGTACCTCGAGGGCGAGATCTCGAACGGCATCATCGTGCCGCTCCTTCTGATCATGGCGGCGGTCAAGTTCTTCCTCGTGGCCTCGTGGTACATGCACCTGCGCACCGACCGGCCGGTGTTCCGCCGCTTCTTCATCCTCGGAACCCTGGCCGCGATCACGCTGTACCTCGTCGTCCTCCTCACGCTGCACGCGTTCATCAAGGTCTGAGCGCGTGCCGCTCGCGGTTGCCTTCCCGAAGTGGACGCCCCACCCCGACGTGTGGCTGCTCGTCGCGTTCATGGCCGCGGGGTACGCGATCGCCATCGTGCGACTCGGGCCGCGCTACGCGCCCGCGGGACCCGCGGTCACGCGCTTCCAGGTGGTCTGCTGGTCGCTCGGCGTGCTCGCGACGTGGATCGCCTCCGACTGGCCCATCCACGACATCGCCGAGCGTTACAACTACAGCATCCACATGGTGCAGCACCTCGTGTTCGCACTCGTCGCGGCGCCGTTCCTCCTGCTCGGCACGCCCGCGTGGCTGGCGCGGCTCGTGCTCCGCCCGCCCGCGCTGTTCGCGACCGTCCGCACGATGGCGCGGTTCGTCCCCGCGCTGATCCTGTTCAACTTCGTCATCGTGTTCACGCACTGGCCGTTCATGGTGAACGCGAGCCTCCACTCCGGATGGGTGCACTTCGGGCTCCACACGCTGCTGTTCCTGTCGTCCTTGGTGGTGTGGCTGCCCGTGCTCAGCCCGCTCCCCGAGATCCCGCGCCTGGCACCGGTCCTGCGCATGCTCTACCTGTTCGCGTGGTCGGTGCTGCCGACGATCCCCGCGTCGTTCCTGACCTTCGGGTCGTCGCCGCTCTACAAGTTCTACGAGCACGTCCCGCATCTGTTCGGCATGTCGACGCTCGAGGACCAGCAGATCGCCGGCCTCATCATGAAGATCGGGGCCGGACTCCTGCTGTGGGCGATCATGGCCGTAGTGTTCTTCCGCTGGGCGGCCGACGAGGACCGCTCGAGCACGCCGAGGCGGGGCTTGGCCGAGCTCGATCGTGAGCTGACCGAGATGGGGCTGAGGAGATGACGGACGCGACCACCACCGACGACCCGCCGCCTTCGGAGCCCGGCGCCGACGCCGGCGAGGAGGTCGAGCCGGCGGCCGACGCCACGCCCGAGGTCGCGCGCCCGCACGACGACGCGCTGAGGACACGCTTCATCCTCCCGCTGCTCGTCCCGATCCTGTCGATGATCGCAGTGGCGATCTACGTGCTGAACGTCTCGCGCGTGTTCCTCTCCGGCGACTCCACGTCGGCGCTCGTGATCGCCACCATCATCACGATCTCGATCCTCGTCGGCGGCACGCTCATCTCCTTCCACGGGCGCCTCCGCTCCTCGACGCTCGCGATGCTCCTCGGGCTCGTGTTCGTGATCGTGATCGTGACCGGCCTCACCACGCTCGGGCCGAGCATCAAGACGAACGAAGGCAACGCCGGCGGGGCGCTGCCCCAGCCCAAGGGCACCCCGGCCTCGACCGTCGATGTGACCGCCGAGGCGTCCATCAAGTTCAACGCGGACGCCTACACGGCCAAGGCCGGCATCGTGCGGTTCGACTACGGCGGCGCCGCCGGCCACACCCTCCAGATCCAGGAGGTCAACTACCAGGGCTTCCCGCTCAGCAGCGACGGCCCTCCGAAGAGCGGGCAGGTCACGTTGAAGCCGGGCAAGTACACGATCTACTGCACGGTCGACAGCCATCGCCAACAGGGCATGGTCGCGACGGTCACCGTCACCCCATGACCCTCGCGGGCACCCGGAACCGGTGGCCGGTCGCGGTCGTCGCCGCGGCGGCGGTGCTCGTGCTCGCGAGCTGCGGGGGCGGGGGTGGCGGCGGCAGCCAGGGCTACCGCCCGCCGAAGGGCGCCGCCACCGAGACCATCAGCATCGCCGCGAGCAACTTCCAGTTCGTCCCCGACCACGTCGATGCCAAGGCCGGCATCGCGAACATCCAGCTCGTGGGCAAGGGCGGCATCCACACGCTCGTGTTCGACAAGAACAAGGTGCCCGGCTTCCAGCTCGAGGTGAGCGGCAGCGGCGACCAGCAGAGCGAGAAGGTCGACCTGAAGCCCGGGACCTACACCTTCTACTGCAATGTCGACGGGCACCGGCAGCTCGGCATGCAGGGGACGATCACCGTCTCGTAGCGCGTCGGCCGTGGACGCTCCGGTCTCACCGGGGCGCCATCACGTGCACGGCTCGGGGGACGGCGGCGATCTCCGCCGGCAGCGCGCCGACCCGTTCGCCGCTGGCCCACAGCTCGAGCGGCTCGCGCGATTCGATCCGCACCCGGGAGCCGCTGCGCACGCTGATCGCGGGATGCCGCACGTGCTCGCCCCGGAACACGGACGGGAACACCCGCAGGAACGTCGCCCGGCTCACCGGCCCCACGACGCACACGTCGAGGCGCCCGTCGTCGGTGCGCGCCGCCGGCGCGATCATCATCCCGCCCGCGTAGGTGGGAGTGTTCGCCACCGCCACCAGCCAGGCCTCCGTGTCGAGCACGTCGTCGTCGACGCGCACGCGCACGGGCGACGGACGGTAGGTCACGAGCGTGCGGAGCACTGCGAGCACGTAGAGGGACGTGCCCGTCGTCCACGTGACGGTGTTCGCCCAGCGGTTCGCCTCGCCGTCGAAGCCGGCGTTGGCGACCGTGCTCACCCACGCCACGGTCCCGTCGGCCGCGGTCGCCCGCCCGAGGTCGACCGCCCTGACGCTGCCGCGCTCGATGACCGCGAGTGCCTCGTGGACGCTGCCCAGGCCGATGCCGAGGTGGCGGGCGAAGTCGTTGCCCGAGCCCGTCGGCACGACGCCGAGCACGCCCCCTGTCTCGGCGGCGACGCCCGCCAGATCGCGCACGGTGCCGTCACCGCCGACCGCGATGACGCCGCGACCGCCGGCGAACGCAGACCGGGCGGCGGCGCGTGCGTCATCGGGGCCGGTCGACACGTGCACCGCCACGTCGAGCGGCGACTTCCCGAGGGCAGCCACGACCGCGGGCAGCGACCGCCGGCCGCGGCGCCGCCCAGCCGCCGGGTTCACCACCGCGGTCCACTGGGCGGGCGGGACGAGGGTCACGGGGCGGCAACCTACCGGGTTCGGTAGCTTGCGCCCGTGCCCCGCGAGCCGGACCGTCGCCGCATCCCGCGGCACGTCGCCATCGTGATGGACGGCAACGGTCGTTGGGCCACGCGGCGGGGCCTCAAGCGCACCGAGGGCCACGCGGCGGGGGAGGAGGCGCTCTTCGACACCGTCGAGGGCGGGCTCGAGATCGGGCTGCCGTGGCTCACCGTGTACGCGTTCTCGACCGAGAACTGGCGCCGCCCGCTCGACGAGGTCCGCTTCCTGATGCGGTTCAACGAGACGCTCCTCCTCAAGCGCCGCGACGACCTGAACGAGCGCGGCGTCCGCGTGCGCTTCATCGGGCGACGCTCGGGTCGTGTGCCGTCGCGCGTGCTCGGCCACATCCGCGACACCGAGGCGCTGACCGCGCACAACCGGCGCATGACCCTCACGTTCGCGTTCAACTACGGAGGGCGCGCGGAGATCACCGACGCGGTGCGCGCGATCGCCGAGGGCGTAGCCGACGGGCGGATCCGGCCCGACCGCGTCGACGAGCGGACGATCGCCCGGCACCTCTACGCGCCGGACATGCCCGATCCCGACCTCGTCATCCGCACGTCGGGCGAGTTCCGCATCTCGAATTACCTGCTGTGGGAGTCGGCGTACTCCGAGCTCGTGTTCACCGACGTGCTCTGGCCCGACTTCCGTAGGCAGCATCTCTTCGACGCCATCGCCGAGTTCCAGGGCCGCGGGCGCCGCTTCGGCGCCATCGAGGAGGACTGAGGTCGCACCCCGGCCGCCGCGGGCACGGGACGGTCGAATTACACTCGTGTAAGTGCCTCTGTACCGTGACCAGGGCGTCGTGCTGCGCACGATCAAGCTCGGGGAGACCGACCGCATCGTCACCGTGCTCACCCAGGGGCACGGCCGGATCCGGGCCGTCGCCAAGGGCGTCCGCAAGCCCGGCAGCCGGTTCGGGGCCCGGCTCGAGCCCACCAGCCACGTGGCGCTCCAGTGCTACCAGGGCCGCGAGCTCGACGTCGTCACGCAGGTCGAGACGATCGACGCCAACCGGGCGCTCCGCGAGCACTACGGCTGCCTCACCCACGCCGTCTCCATGCTCGAGGCCACCGACCAGGTCTCCCCCGAGCGCGAGCCCAATCCCGCGCTCTACCGGATGCTCGTCGGCGCGCTGCGGACCCTCGCCGACCGGCCGTCGCCCCTCGTGAGCGCGGCGTTCTTCTGGAAGCTGCTCTCGCTCGAGGGCTTCCACCCTCTGCTCGACGAGTGCGCGCGCTGTGGCGGTGCAGGCCCCTTCGTCGCGTTCTCCGCCGAGGACGGCGGCGTGGTCTGCGAGCAGTGCGGTCGGGTCGGCGGCCGCCGCGTCGGTCCCGACGCGCTCGCGCTCGTCGGTCGGATCCTCGGCGGCGACCTGCGCGGGGCGCTCGCCGAGCCCCCGGGCGCGGCCACGAGCGAGGTCGAACGGCTCGCGCTGTCCACGCTGGAGCACCATCTCGAACGGCGGCTGCGGAGCGCCGCGTTGTTGTAACAACACGTTCCGAGCCCGAAAACAAGCCCGACTACGATCGCCTTCCCGTATGGCGAAGGACAACCTGATGGATCGCATCGTCAACCTGGCGAAGCGTCGCGGGCTGGTCTTCCCGTCGAGCGAGATCTACGGCGGCTTCCGCTCCACGTGGGACTACGGGCCGCTCGGTGTGCTGCTGAAGCGCAACGTGAAGGACGCGTGGTGGCGCACCATGGTGCAACTCCGCGACGACGTCGTCGGTCTCGACGCCGCGATCCTCATGGCGCCCCAGGTGTGGGAGGCGAGCGGCCACGTGGCGACCTTCAGCGACCCGTTGGTCGACTGTCGCAACTGCAAGGAGCGTTTCCGCGCCGATCAGCTCCCGGAATCGGGCGCGTGCCCCAATTGCGGCGCCAAGGACTCGTTCACCGAGGCGCGCAGCTTCAACCTGATGTTCAAGACCCACGTGGGGCCGGTGGAGGACGACGCCGCGGTGGCGTACCTCCGGCCCGAGACCGCGCAGGGCATCTTCGTGAACTTCCTCAACGTGCAGACCACCACCCGGAAGAAGCCGCCGTTCGGCATCGCCCAGATCGGCAAGTCGTTCCGCAACGAGATCACGCCGGGCAACTTCGTGTTCCGCACGCGCGAGTTCGAGCAGATGGAGATGGAGTTCTTCGTGCCCCCCGACGAGGGCGCGCCCTGGTACGAGTACTGGTGCGAGGAGCGCTTCCGTTGGTACGTCGACCTCGGCATCCCCGAGGACATGCTCCGGCTCCGCCCGCACGACCCCGAGGAGCTCTCGCACTACTCGGCCGGCACCTCCGACGTCGAGTTCCTGTACCCGTGGGGCTGGGGCGAGCTCGAGGGCATCGCCAACCGGACCGACTTCGACCTCACCCGGCACGCGGAGCACTCGGGCCAGGATCTCTCCTACTTCGACCAGGAGAGCGGCCTGCGCTACGTGCCGCACGTGATCGAGCCCGCGGCGGGCGCCGACCGCGCCACCTTGGCCTTCCTGCTCGCGGCCTACGAGGAGCAGGACGTCCCGGACGGGAAGGGCGGCACCGAGAAGCGCACCGTCCTCCACCTCCATCCCCGCCTGGCCCCGGTCAAGGTGGCGGTGCTCCCTCTGTCTAAGAACGACCGGCTCGTGCCGGTCGCCTCGGAGGTCGCCGCGGCCCTGCGGCCGCGCCTGCAGATCGACGTCGATCATGCCGGCTCGATCGGCCGGCGCTACCGTCGTCAGGACGAGGTCGGCACGCCCCTGTGCGTCACGGTCGACTTCGACACGCTCGACGACCGGGCGGTGACCATCCGAGACCGTGACACCATGGCCCAGGACCGGGTCCCCATCGACAAGCTGTTGCCCGAGCTGGAGACGCGGCTCGGGACGTTGTGAGGAACACCATGGACGACGACACCTACTACGAGACCCTCGGCGTGGAGCCCTCGGCGTCGCGCGACGAGGTGCGCGCGGCGTACCGGTCGCGGGTCGAGGAGCTCGAGGCGGCGCGGGGCTCCAAGAACGTGAGCGAGAGCGCGTTGCAGCGCAACCGCGAGGAGACGGCGAAGGTGCGGGCGGCCTGGAATGTGCTCTCCGACCCCTTCCAGCGCCAGCGCTATGACGACCAGCTTGCCGAGGTGCCCGACGGCACCGAGGCGCTCGACGATGGCGACGCCGACGACGGGGAGCCGGGTCAGGAGGTCGCGCTCAGCGGCTGGCGGCGGCTGCTCGCGCCGCCCCCGCCGAAGCAGCCGGCGAACACCAACCGTAACGGCAACGCGGGGGCCAGGACGCCGCCGGGCCGCCGCCCTCTGCCCGAGCCCACCATCGACGTGCCGCGCGGCACCGCGCTCGCCGACGGGCGCAGCCGCGGCATGGCCCTGCTGTTCGACGTCTCGGTGCTGCTCCTCATCTATCTCGCGATGCAGTTCACCGTGCCCAACCTGATCCAGAGTGACTACAAGACCACGAGCGACGCGATCACCGCCTGTAACAACGTGCACAGCGACAGCAAGCCGAGTCAGTCCGACCTGAAGAAGTGCGGCGTCTCCGGTGACACGGTCAAGGCACGGCAGTCCGCGGCGCAGAAGCAGTCCGATCAGCTCACCGCGCACAACCGCACGACGACCTACGTCGTGCTGGCGCTGATCCTGGTGGTGTGGCTCCTCTACCTCGTGCCGTCGACCGCGAAGACGGGCCGCACGTTCGGCATGCGTCGTCCGGGGCTCCGGGTGCTGCGCGTGGACGGCTCGCCGGTGGGCTGGTACGCGGCGTTCGTGCGCTTCTTCATCCCGGTCGTGGTCGCGCTCGCGATCCCGACCATCGGGCCGGTGATCGGGCTCGGCCTCGTGCTGTGGGGCTACCGGGACCGGAACAAGCAGGGGGTCCACGACAAGCTCGCCAAGACCATCGTCGTCATGCCGCAGTAGGCGGGCGGGGACCGGCCGGATCGCCAAGAAGAAGAAGGGACGCGCGGGATGCGCTACGTGTTCGCCTTCGAGGAGGGCTCGAAGGAGCAGAAGTACCTGCTGGGCGGCAAGGGCGCGAACCTCGCCGAGATGACGAACCTCGGCCTCCCGGTGCCGCCGGGGTTCACCATCACCACCGACGCGTGCAAGGCGTACATGAACGCGGGCGACACTGTGCCCGACGGCCTCATGGACGAGGTCGCCGACGCGCTCGTCGCGCTCGAGGAGAAGATGGGCAAGCGCCTCGGCGACGCCGCCGATCCCCTCCTGGTGTCGGTGCGCTCGGGGGCGCCGTTCTCGATGCCGGGAATGATGGACACCGTGCTCAACCTCGGGCTCAACGACGTGTCCGTGGGCGGCCTCGCGCAACAGACGCAGAACCCGCGCTTCGCCTACGACTCCTACCGCCGCTTCGTGCAGATGTTCGGCAAGATCGTGCTCGACATCGACGGCGAGAAGTTCGAGCACGCGCTCGCCGAGCTCCGTGATGCACGCGGGGTCAAAACCGATCCCGAGCTGTCGGCCGAGGACCTCGAGGGGCTCGTCGAGCGCTTCAAGGCGATCGTGCTCTCGGAAGCCGGGCTCGAATTCCCCCAGGAGCCGAAGGCGCAGCTCGCCTTCGCGATCGAGGCCGTGTTCAAGAGCTGGAACGGCGACCGGGCGCGCGTGTACCGGCGCATGGAGAAGATCCCCGACGACCTCGGCACCGCGGTCAACGTGCAGACCATGGTCTTCGGCAACAAGGGCGACGACTCGGGCACCGGCGTCGGGTTCACGCGCGACCCCGCCACGGGCGAGAACCGCCCCTACGGCGACTTCCTGCCCAACGCGCAGGGCGAGGATGTCGTCGCGGGCATCCGGGTCACCGAGCACCTCGACGCGATGGCGAACGACTTCCCCGAGTGCCACGCGCAGCTGCTCGACGTGATGAAGCTGCTCGAGGGCCACTACCACGACATGTGCGACATCGAGTTCACCATCGAGCAGGGCCGTCTCTTCCTCCTCCAGACGCGCGTCGGCAAGCGCACGGCCGCGGCCGCGTTGCGGATGGCCGTCGAGATGGAGGACGAGGACATGATCGACCGGCAGGAGGCGGTGCTGCGGGTGGCGCCCGAGCAGCTCGACCAGCTCCTGCACCCGCAGTTCGACCCTGCGGTGAAGTACGAGGCGGTCACCAAGGGGCTGAACGCGTCCCCGGGCGCGGCGGTCGGCCAGGTGTACTTCACCGCCGACGACGCGGAGGCCCACCACGAGCTTGGCGAGGCGGTGATCCTCGTCCGGCCCGAGACCTCGCCCGACGACCTCCACGGCATGATCGCGGCCGAGGGCATCCTCACCTCGCGCGGCGGACTGGTGAGCCATGCGGCCGTCGTCGCGCGCGGCATGGGCACCCCGGCGGTGTGCGGAGCGAACGACCTCCAGATCGACGTGGATGGCGGCGTGTTCACCGTCAACGGGTCCACCGTGCGCAAGGGCGAGGTGATCTCGATCAACGGCACCACCGGTGAGGTCGTGATCGGCCCGGTGCCGGTGGTCACGCCCGAGCCGACGGGCCCGTTCAACGTGATCCTCGATTGGGCCGACGAGTTCCGCCGGCTCGACGTGCGCACCAACGCCGACCTGCCGCACGACGCCGAGGTCGCGCGCCGCTTCGGCGCGCAGGGGATCGGGCTCTGCCGCACCGAGCACATGTTCCTCGGCGACCGCCTGCCCCTCGTGCAGCGCTTCATCCTCGCCGACAGCGAGGCCGAGGAGGCCGCTGCGCTCGAAGAGCTCGAGAAGCTCCAGCGCAGCGACTTCGAGGGCATCTTCGAGGCGATGGACGGCCTGCCCGTCACCATCCGGCTCCTCGACCCGCCGCTGCACGAGTTCCTGCCCGACGTGGAAGACCTGCTGGTGCGCGACGCCCGCGGCGGCCTCGACGCGGAGGACCGCCGGCTGCTGGAGGCCGCCCAGCTCTGGCGCGAGGCGAACCCGATGCTCGGGACGCGCGGCTGTCGCCTCGGCATCGTCAAGCCCGGCCTGTACCGGATGCAGGCCCGGGCGATCGTCGAGGCGGCGCTCGCCCGCAAGCGCGTGGGCGGCGACCCGCGGGTCGAGATCATGATCCCGCTCATCGTCACCGAGCCGGAGCTGGCGCTGCTCGTGGACTGGGTGCGCGAGGCCGCCGAGGAGAGCTTCGAGCGTGCCGGCGACCGGATCGACTACCTCGTCGGCACCATGGTGGAGACACCCCGGGCGGCGCTCGAGGCGGGCGAGATCGCCGAGACGGCCGAGTTCTTCTCCTTCGGCACCAACGACCTCACCCAGATGACGTTCGGGTTCTCGCGCGACGACGTCGAGGGCCGGTTCATGTCGGAGTACCTCGAGCTCAAGCTCCTCCCCGCCAACCCGTTCGAGACGCTCGACCAGGAGGGCGTGGGCGAGCTCGTACGCCTCGCAGTCGAGCGGGGCCGCGCCACCCGGTCCGCGATCAAGCTCGGGATCTGCGGCGAGCACGGAGGCGACCCCGCGTCGGTCGAATTCTGCGACCGCGTCGGCCTCGACTACGTCTCGTGCTCGCCCTACCGGGTGCCGATCGCCCGGCTCGCAGCGGCCCACGCTGCCCTCGGCGCCGGAGGTCCGGGCACCACCGCATGACCGTCGCACCCCGGTGATTTCATTGTCACATGCGCGCTCGCAGGGAACGCGAATTCGACAATGAACGGGGCGAGGCGACCGTGCGGCACGCGCACATCGGCGCCGACGCCTGGGTGGGCGGGCCCGTGGTGCGCCGCGAGGCGCGGGAAGCCGAGCTGGCGGCCGTGCTGGCCCCGGGAGCGACCCGGCCCGTCGGCGCCGGCGACCGGCTCCGGGCGGAGGCGCCCGACCGGTTCCGGCTCTGCTTCGAGCGCGACCTGGACCGGGTGAAGCATTCGCGGCCGTGGCGGCGCCTCGCCGGCAAGTGCCAGGTGTTCATCGCGCCCGAGGACGACCACCTGCGCACCCGGCTCACCCACGCGGTCGAGGTGGCCCAGGTCGCCACCGGGATCGCGCGGGCGGCGAACCTGTGCCTGCCGCTGGTGGAGGCGATCGCGCTCGCACACGACTGCGGGCACGGGCCCGCCGGCCACGCGTCCGAGGAGGCTTTCTCGCCCTACCTCCCGGAGGGCGGCTACGACCACGCGGTCTACGGCGCCGACGTCACGCTCGCGCCCCTCAACCTCTGCCGGGAGACCCTCGACGGGGTCCGCAACCACTCCTGGCGGCGGCCCCCACCGGCGACGCCCGAGGGCGAGGTGGTGGCGTGGGCCGACCGTATCGCGTACGTCTGCCACGACTTCGAGGACGCGGTCCGCGCCGGCATCCTCGAGCCCGACGACCTCCCCGACGCGGTGCGGGACGTGATCGGCACCCGCCGCTCCGAGCAGGTCGGCGAGCTCGTCGTCGCCGTGCTCGACGCGGTCGACCGCACCGGATCGGTGGGGATGACCGAGCCCGCGGCGTCGGCGCTCGCGGCCTTTCGCCAGTTCAACTTCGAGCGCATCTACCTGCGGCCCGCGGCGCGCAAGCAGGCCGAGCGGGTGATCCGCCTCCTGGGCGGCCTCGTCGACCACTTCGCCGACGCGCCGCTGCGCATCCCGAGCGTGCGCTCGGGCGAAGACGCCGCGCCCGAGCCGGGCACGCCGGCCGCGGCCGCCGCCGCGGTGCAGTACGTGAGCGGCATGACCGACCGCTTCGCGCTCGGCCTCGGCGTCGAGCTGCTCGGCTGGCGGCCCGAGGATCTCCCCCGCGGCGTCTGAGCTCGCCCGCGGGCCCGGCGCCGTAGTCTGACCCGGGATGGGCATCCTCGACGAGGACGTGGCGAAGGTCAGGGACGAAACCGACCTCGTCGCCCTCGCGAGCGAGCATCTCGCGCTGAAGCGCGTCGGGCACCGGTTCGTGGGTCTGTGCCCGTTCCACGCGGAGAAGACGCCGTCGTTCTCGGTGAACCCGGAGCTCGGCCTCTACTACTGCTTCGGGTGCCAGGCGCGCGGCGACGCCATCACCTTCGTGCGCGAGGTGGAGCACCTCGACTTCGTGGAAGCCGTCGAGCGGCTCGCGTCGCGCGCCGGGATCACGCTGCGCTACGACGACCGGTCCGTGGTGCGTGACCGGACGAAGCGTCAACGGCTCGTCGAAGCGGTGGCCGCCGCGATCGACTTCTATCACCACCTGCTGCTCGAGGCACCCGAGGGCCGCACTGGCCGCGGCTACCTGCGCTCCCGAGGCTTCGACGGCGACGCCGCCCGTCGCTTCGAGCTGGGCTGGGCGCCCGAGGGCTGGGACCGCCTGAGCGTGCACCTCCAGCAGAAGAAGCTCGCGCGCGAGGACATCGTCGACGCGGGCCTTGCGTTCGTGAACCGCGCCAACAAGCTCCAGGACCAGTTCCGCGGCCGCCTGATGTTCCCGATCTACGACGCGCGGGGCGACGCGGTGGGCTTCGGCGGCCGGACGCTCGGATCCGACGGGCCGAAGTACAAGAACTCCCCCGAGACCGCGATCTACCAGAAGAGCCGGTTGCTCTACGGCCTGAACTGGGCCAAGGGTGAGATCGTGGCGCGGGGCGAGGTGATCATCTGCGAGGGCTACACCGACGTGATGGCGCTCGCACTCGCGGGCGCGCCGAACGCGGTCGCCACGTGCGGCACCGCGCTCGCCGACGACCACTTCGGGATCCTCAAGAACTTCGCCCGCAAGGTCGTGCTCGCCTACGACGGCGACGCCGCGGGTCAGGGAGCCGCCGAGCGCTGGTACGCGTGGGAGCAGCGCTTCGACATCCAGGTGCAGGTGGCCGACCTGCCGGCCGGGCGGGACCCCGCCGACCTGTGGCACGACGACCCCGAGCGGCTCCTGCGGGCGGTCGGCTCGGCCAAGCCGTTCCTCGAGTTCCGCATCGACCGTGCGATCGCGGTCGCCGACCGGGGCACCATCGAGGGCCGTGCCCGGGCCGCCGAGGCGGCGGCCGCCATCGTCGCCGAGCACCCGAGCGACCTCGTGCGCGACCAGTACGTCATGAAGCTCGCGGGGGAGCTCGACATCGAGGCCGACCGCCTCCGCGATGCCGTCGCGCGCGCAGTGTCGGCGCGTGCGCGCGATGCGGCCGGCTCCGCGCGCGGGTCGTCGACGATCGCCGAGGAGCGCGCGCGCCGATCCGGTCGACTCGGGCCCACCGTCGACCGGCGCGAGGCCGATCTGCTGAGTTGGGCGATCCACTCACCGGAGCTCGTCGTCGACTGGATCGACCAGTCGCTGTTCACCGACCCGGTCGCGCGGGCCGCGTACGACGCGCTCGCGTCCGCGCCTACCTTTCACGACGCGCTCGCCGGCACGACCGACGACGCCCGCGACCTCCTCGAGCGGCTGGCGGTCGAGGAGCCGGTCGAGGACGACGAGCCGGAGACGTTGCGCGGGCGCCTGATCGCGAACGCAGTGGTCGCGCCCGCGCAGCGCGTGCTCGCCGGGTTCGTCCGCGACGACAACCCGCGCGCGAACGACCTCAAGGTGCAGCTCGACGCGCTCGCCGACAGTCGCGCCGCGGGCGATTGGAACGCGGTGCTGCGCGACGCGAACCAGTTGCTAGGGTGGATCGCCGAGGGATCACGCACTCCCCGCCCGTGATCACAGTCGTGACCGAAGCAGCATTCACCCAACCTCCGGCCCACGCGAGGCCTGCCGGCAACATCGACGACCTGCTCGCGCGCGTGAAGGACCGCGGCTTCGTCACCACCGGCGAGATCTTCGCGGCGCTCCCGGATCTCGAGCCCGAGACGGCCGAGCTCGCCGCGATCTACGAGACGATCCGCTCGCACGGCGTCGAGGTGGTCGACGAGATCCAGGAGGAGCTCGAGCGCGAGGACGAGCGACGCGCCGGACGCACGGTCACGCCGTTGAGCGCGGCCGAGCCCCGTCCGTCGGTCGAGAGCAACGGCGTCGTGACCCGTCCCGGCGCGGTCGCCGAGCCCGATGTGGCCACCCGTCATCCCCGTCCGCGCCCCGAGCGCACCGAGGGTGCGAGCTTCGACCCCGTCCGCATGTATCTCAAGGAGATCGGGAAGGTCCCACTGCTCACGGGGGAGCAGGAGGTGACGCTGGCCAAGCGCATCGAGGCGGGCGTCAACGCCGGCGAGCGCCTCGAGTGCGAAGCCGACCTCTCCGAGGAGGCCACCACCAGCCTCGAAGCCGTCGTCGTCGACGGGGAGATGGCCAAGAAGCAGCTCACCGAGGCCAACCTGCGCCTCGTGGTGTCGATCGCCAAGCGCTACGTCGGCCGGGGGATGGCGTTGCTCGATCTCGTGCAGGAGGGCAACCTCGGGCTGATCCGCGCGGTCGAGAAGTTCGACTACACGAAGGGCTTCAAGTTCTCGACCTACGCCACATGGTGGATCCGCCAGGCGATCACACGCGCCATCGCCGACCAGGCGCGCACGATCCGCATCCCCGTGCACATGGTCGAGACCATGAACAAGGTCATGCGCGTGCAGCGGGCGATGCTCCAGGAGCTCGGGCGCGAACCCACCATCGAGGAGGTCGCGGCGAAGGTCGAGCTCACTCCCGATCGCGTACGCGACATCCAGCGCATCGCGCTCGAGCCGCTCTCGTTGGAGACGCCGGTCGGGGAGGAGGACGACAGCTCGCTCGGCGATTTCGTCGAGGATCCGTCCGCGATCGCGCCCGCCACCGCGGCTGCGCGCGCGCTGCTCACCGAGGCGATCGAAGAGGCACTCGAGGAGCTGAACGACCGTGAGCGCGCGGTGGTACGCCTACGGTTCGGTCTCGACGACGGCCAGGTGCGCACGCTCGAGGAGGTCGGCAAGGAGTTCGGCGTCACGCGCGAGCGCATCCGCCAGATCGAGTCGAAGACGCTCGCCAAGCTGCGCCACCCGACGCGATCGCAGCGCCTGCGCGACTACCTCGAAGAGCCCTGACCGGCGCCACGCCCCCGCGGCGCGGAGTCGACTCCGTAATCTGGCGCCCGTCGGGGCCGTAGCTCAGTGGTCAGAGCAGGGGACTCATAATCCCTCGGTCGAAGGTTCGATCCCTTCCGGCCCCACCCACGCGCCCCGTCGGCGACAATGCGGCATGCAGGTGACACTGCCCGACGGCACCTTCGTGCTCGCCAGCGGGCGACTCGACCTCGTGCCGGCGGAGCGCCCGCGGGATCCCGACTTCGCGCTCTACTTCGACTCGCGTTGGGACGGCGACCCGGACGTCACATGGCCCTGCCGCATCGTCCCATGGGAGGACTTCGGCCTGCCCGTGGACGAACCCGGCGTGTTCGCGAACATCGTCGAGCTGTACCGGCGCGCGCAGGGAGGCGAGCTGGTCGAGATCGCGTGCTACGGCGGCGTGGGCCGCACGGGGACGGTGCTCGCGTGCCTCGCGGTGCTCGCCGGGGTGGCGCCGAACGACGCCGTGACATGGGCCCGTGCGCACTACCACCCCCGTGCGATCGAGACAGGGGACCAGGCGCGGCTCGTGGCGCGCTTCGCCCGTTCGCGGAGTCGCTAGCTGCGCCGGGCGCGGCGCCCGCTGACCGCGAGCGTGATGCCTGCGAGCACGCACGCGGCGCCGATCACCGCCCACAACGCGTCGCCCGACATGAACGACCCGCCGATCACGCCGACGCCCTGGAAGAACCACACTGCGCCCACCAGCGCCAGTGCCAGGCCGATCACGACGCGCACCCACATGCGTGCACCCTCGCATACCGAAAGCGCGGAAACCAACCGCGGCGCGGTTACCGTTTGCCTTCGGAGGGGACCGACATGACACAGGCGGGGTGGTACGCCGATCCGCTCGCCCGGGCCCAGGTGCGGTACTGGGACGGCGCGGCGTGGTCGCCGTGGGTGGCCGACGACGGCGCGTCGCGCGTCGACGCCGAGGCGGCGCTCGCGGGCCTCCCGCCACCGACCGATCTTGCGCCACCCGTGGGGCCGTCGGCGTACGCATGGGTGCCCGCGCCCGTGGCCGCGTTCAGGTCGCTGCGAGGGCTCGCGGTGGCGCTCACCTGGGTGCTCTCGGCGGCGGCAGTCGCCGATGTCGCCACCGCACTCATCCTCTTCCACCGGCTCGACCTCGTCGCCCGCTACCTCCACGGTGACCTCTCGCTGATCAAGGACCTGCACGACGCCGACGACGCGGTGAGCGGAGCCAGCACGGTGGCGGGCCTGCTCCAGCTCGCCGTCCTCGTGCTCGTGATCGTGTTCCTCTACCGGGCCTCGACCAACACGCGGCTGTGGAGCACCACGCCCGAGCGCTGGTCCCCCGGCTGGGCGATCGGCTGCTGGTTCATCCCGCTGGCCAACTTCGTGATCCCCTTCCTCGTCGTGCGCGACATCTGGCGGCGGAGCGTGCCCGACCGTTCGCTCGCGCTCGTGTGGTGGTGGTGGGTGCTCTTCGTGGCCGGCGTGCTCGTACGGTTCGTCGACCCCGGGGACTCGACCCTGCACGACATCCGGGTGCGGGACGGCTGTGACATCGCGGGCGGATTCCTGCTCGCGGCTGCCGCGGTGGTGCTGATCGTGCTCCTGCGTCGCCTCAGCGCCGCGCAGCACGCCCGGGCCGAGCCGGTGCGGGTCTGAACGCCTGAACCCCGCGTCCGCGGGGACGCGTGGGCCCTCCGGTGTGACCTCGGCCACGCCCGCGCCGATAGGGGAACGCGCCCGAGCGGCGCGCCGTTGTGAGGTCGCAAGAGAGGGGCCGGGCCGACGCAGGCGGTGGGCGAAGCGGGCAACCGCCGGCGTCGGGCGATCGCACCCGCGCACTCGTGCACTCGACCCGGTCGCCCGGAATCGGGATGCCGGTTCCGACTGGCTATCCTGCGCATTCGATCCGGGGTAGCTCAACCGGCGGAGCAGCGGCCTGTTAAGCCGATGGTTGAGGGTTCGAGTCCCTCCCCCGGAGCGATGGCGCTCCCAGACAGCGAGATCGCGGCGGGCCTCGAGCGTCTGCCGGGCTGGGCGCGCGACGGTGACTCGATCGTGAAGACGTTCGAGCTGTCGACGTTCCTTGACGCGATCACGTTCGTCGACCGGATCGCCGAACGCGCCGAGACCGCGAACCACCATCCCGATCTCGACATCCGCTACCGGAAGGTGCGGGTCGTGCTCTCCACCCACGACGCCGGCGGCATCACCGAGAAGGACCTCGCGCTCGCGACGGAGATCGAGCAGTTGGCGTGACGTGACCGTCTTCATCATCGTCATCTCGCTCATCGTGCTGCTCTGCATCGCGTTGGTGATCGCGATCGCTCGCGAACGCGGTCCGGGCCCGGTCGACACCGCGGTCTCGTACGAGTACGCGTGGGACCACCTCGACTTCGAGTCGATCTGGACCATGTCGGGCCGCGAGCTGCGTGATGGACTCGGCCGCAAGGAGTACGTCGCCGCCAAGCGGGCCGCGTACGCCAACCAGCGCGCGCTCGGTGCACTCGTCGCCGACGTCGCGGTCGCCGACCTCGCAGCGCGCGAGGACGTCGCCGTCGTCATCACGAGCGTGGCGCTACACGACGGTTCGGTCGTGCACAACCGGGTGCAGCTGGCACGGCGCCAGGGCCGTTGGCAGGTCGTCGACTACCGGTTCGCCGGCGACGGCACGCCGTCACACGCCGCGGCGGAGTGACCGCACCCGCGGCCGCCGGGGTCCTGCTGACCGGCGGGCGCAGCCGGCGGCTCGGTGCCGATAAGGCTTCGTTGCTCCTCGACGGCGAGACCCTGGCCGCGCGCGCCGAAGGCCTGCTGCGATCGGTGTGCGGCCGCGCGGTCGAGGTGGGGCGCGGCGCGAGCGGGCTGCGCGCGGTGCTCGAGCAGCCGCCGGGATCGGGACCGCTGGCCGCGCTGGCCGCGGGTGGCGAGGAGCTGCGCGCACAGGGCCACCGCGGCCCGGTCCTCCTCGTCGCCGTCGACCTGCCGCGCCTCGACCGGGCCATTCTGGAGCTCCTGCGCGACTGGCCGGGTGAGCCCACCGCCGTCCCGTCGTGGGACGGCCGGTTGCAGCACGCGTGCGCGCGCTACGCGCCGGAGGCGATCGACGCCGCCCGGAGCCTGCTCGCGGGCGGCGTCCGCTCGCTCCGGGCGCTGCTCGACGTGATCGAGCACGACGTGATCGGGGACGACGTCTGGCGGCGGGTCGCGTCGGCCGACGTGTTCGCCGACGTCGACACGCGCCAGGACGCGGCGAGGCTCGGAATCGAGCTGCCCGGGTAGCGTGGCCGAGTGAGCGATGCACGGGCGCGACGAGCCACCACCGCGGTGCGGGTGCGCGCGCTCGAAGGGCCGCGGGCGCAGGATCGTCCCGACCGGCTCGTCACCGAGGAGCCGATGGAGATCCGGCTGCACGGTCCCGGTCAGGAGCCGGCGCCGCTCGCGGTCACCATGCGCACGCCGGGCCACGACTTCGAGCTCGCGGTCGGCTTCTGCCTCACCGAGGGCCTCGTGCGCGGCGCCGACGACCTCGACACCGTCGCCTACTGCCTCGTGGGGGACGGCAAGCAGGAGTTCAACATCGTCACCGTCCGTACCCGCGCGGCGGTCTCGCTCGCCGGGCACGAGCGTGCGTTCGCCGCCAACGCCAGCTGCGGACTCTGCGGCAAGACCGCGCTCGATGACGTCGAACGGTGGATCCCGCCCGTCGGCGACTCCGCGTCCGGCCCGGTCGTGGCCCGGTCCGTGCTGGCGGAGCTCCCTGGCCGCCTGCGTGACGCGCAGACCGTGTTCGACGTGACCGGCGGCCTCCACGCCGCCGCGTTGTTCACCATCGACGGCGACCTGGTCGCGCTGCGCGAGGACGTCGGCCGTCACAACGCGGTCGACAAGCTCGTCGGTCGCGCGTGCCTCGACCGCGAGCTTCCCCTCGCCGACCGCGTGCTCATGGTGTCGGGACGCGTGAGCTTCGAGATCGTGCAGAAGGCGGCAGTGGCGCGGATCCCGGTCGTGTGCGCGGTGTCGGCGCCCTCCAGCCTCGCGGTCGATGCCGCGGCGCGCTTCGGGCAGACGCTCGTCGGCTTCGTGCGGGAAGACCGCGCGAACGTCTATACCGGCCCCCAGCGCGTCGCGGTCGAGCGGTAGGGGACGCGCGTGGCGAGGCACCGCTCGCGGATCCGCGCCCCGAAGCGGGCGCGCCGCGACCTGTGGGTCGGCTTCAAGCCCTACGGCGCCGGGGAGACGAAGCCGAACCACTACAAGGAGATCGTGGCGACCTTCTGGGACAACCGCGACAACCTGCCCTACGCGTGGCGCGTCCTGCGGAAGGGTGTCTGCGACGGGTGTGCGCTCGGAGTCGCCGGCTTCCACGACTGGACCATCTCGGGCGTGCACCTGTGCACGACGCGGCTCAACCTCCTCCGGGTCAACACGATGGGCGCGCTCGATCCCGACGTGCTGGGCGACATCGCGGCACTCCGCGACTTCGACGGCCGCGAGCTCCGCAACCTCGGCCGGCTCGGCCACCCGATGGTTCGCCGGCGCGGCGATGCGGGATTCCGACGTATCACGTGGGAGGAGGCGCTGACCATCGTCGGCGACCGCATTCGTGAGACGGATCCCCGACGGTTCGCCATGTACCTCACGGCACGTGGACTCACCAACGAGACCTATTACGTGGCTCAGAAGCTCGTGCGTTTCCTCGGAACCAACAACGTCGACAACGCGGCCCGGGTCTGTCACGCACCGTCGACCGGCGTCTTGAAAGCGGCCGTCGGCGCCGCCGCCACCACGTGCTCGTACACCGACGTCATCAAGAGCGACCTCATCGTGCTCTTCGGCGCCAACGTCGCGAACGCGCAGCCGGTGTTCATGAAGTACCTGTTCCTCGCGCGCAAGCACGGCGCCAAGGTCGCGGTGGTGAACCCGCTGCGCGAACCCGGCCTCGACCGCTACTGGGTACCGAGCAACGTGGAGAGCGCCATGTTCGGAACCCGCATGACGGACGAGTTCTTCTCCGTGAACACCGGCGGCGACATCGCGTTCGTGAACGGGATCCTCAAGGTGCTGCTCGCCGAGGGCGGGATCGACCGCGACTTCGTGCGCGAGCACACCGTCGGATTCGACGACCTGCTCGCCGAGCTCGAGCGCGAGTCGCTTGCCGAGCTCGAGCGTCGATCGGGCGCGACGCGCGCCGACATGGAGCGCTTCGCGCGGCTGTACGCGTCGGCGCGATCCGCCGTCCTCGTGTGGTCGATGGGGATCACCCAGCACGACCACGGCTCCGACGCGGTGGCGGCGATCGTCAACCTCGGTCTCGCCCGCGGCAACGTGGGCCGGCCGGGCGCCGGACTCATGCCCATCCGCGGCCACTCGGGCGTGCAGGGCGGCGCCGAGATGGGCGCCTACGCCACTGCGTTCCCGGGCGGCATGCCCATCGACGCGTCGTCGGCGGCCGCGCTCACCGAGCGCTACGGCTTCCCCGTCGGCAAGCGCCCCGGCCTCACCGCGGAGGAGATGCTCGAAGCCGCGGCGCGTGAGGAGCTCGAGGTGCTCTACGCGTCGGGCGGGAACTTCCTCGAGGTCCTGCCCGATCCCGAAGGCGTCCGGCATGCGCTCGAGCGGGTGCCGCTGCGCGTGCACCAGGACATCGTGGTGTCGAGTCAGATGCTCGTGGAGCCCGCGGAGACCGTCGTGCTTCTCCCGGCCGCCACCCGCTACGAGCAGCGCGACGGCGGCACCGAGACCACCACCGAGCGCCGCATCGCGTTCAGTCCCGAGATCGACGGCCACCAGGTCGGCGAAGCGCGCAGCGAGTGGGAGATCTTCGTGGACGTCGCGCGCCACGTCGACCCCGACCGCGCACACCTGGTGGAGTTCGCGTCGGGCCAGGCGATCCGCGACGAGATCGCCGACGTGGTGCCCGCCTACGACGGCATCCAGTGGCTGCGCGACACCGGCGACGCCCTGCAGTGGGGCGGGACGCGCCTGTGCGACGGCTGGGTGTTCCCCACCGCCGACGGCAAGGCGCACTTCGCCGCGGTCGCGCCGCCCGATCGCGAGCTCCCCGACGGGATGTACCGGCTCAGCACCCGGCGCGGGAAGCAGTTCAACACCATGGTGCACCACGACCGCGACCCGCTCACCGGCGCCCGGCGAGACGCGCTCTTCGTCTCGCGCGCGGACGCCGACGCCGAAGGGCTCCAGGACGGAGACCTCGTGCTGGTGCGCTCGGAGCACGGGGAGCTACGTGCTCGTACCCACATCAGCGAGGTGCAGCCCGGCAACGTGCAGGTGTTCTTCCCGGAGGGCAACGTGCTGATCGGCGGGGGGATCCGCGACGCCCGGTCGGGGGTGCCCGACTACAACGCCGTCGTCACCCTGGAGCGCGTCGGTCGGGCGTCCCCGTGACGCCCGCCACGCTCCTCGACGTCTTCTCGGGTGCCTTCGACGCGCAGCGCGCGGCGCTGAGCGGGCTCTCCACGTCGGCGCGGCGCGGCCGCACCGACGTCCCCGGCCAGTACCACCTCGACACGGTCGCCGACGCCGCGGTGGTGCCGCTCCTCCATGCCGCGGGCCTGCGGGTGCTCAGCGAGGAGTCGGGATGGAGTGGTCCCGACGACGCGGCCGTCACCGTGGTGGTCGATCCGGTCGACGGTTCCACCAACTGCGCGCGCAACATCCCGTACTGGTCGATCTCGCTGTGCGCGCTCGACCGCGACGGCCTGTCGGCCGCGTTCGTGGCCAACGGCGCGACCGGCGTCACGTACACCGCGGTGCGCGGTGAGGGCGCGTGTGTCGACGGCGTCCCGGTCGGGCCGAGCGCCACCCGCGAGCTGGAGCGATCCGTGGTCGCGGTGTCGGGCCTGCCCGAGCGCCGGATCCGCTGGCGCCAGTTCCGGGCGCTGGGCTCCGCGGCGCTCGCGCTCTGCGACGTGGCCGCCGGCAACCTCGACGCGTTGCTCGACCGCCCGCCCGGGTGGCACCGGCCGTGGGACTACCTCGGCGGGCTGCTGATCTGCCGCGAGGCCGGCGCGCGGGTGGTCGACGCGGCCGGCCGCGAGCTCGTCGAGCTCGACGGCGACGCGCGGCGGTGCCTCGTCGCCGCGGGCACGGTCGAGCTGCTCGACGCGCTGCTCGCGCAGCTGGAGCCCGAATGACCTTCACGCCAGCCGAGCTCGACCGTCTCCTCGACGTCGCGCGCGCCGCGACCGCGATCGGCTGCGAGACCGTGCGCGCCGGCTTCGGCGCCGCGCACACGATCGCGGCCAAGGGTCCCGGCGACTGGGTCAGCGAGGTCGACACCGCGAGCGAACGCGCGGTGCGCGAGGCCCTCACCGCGGCCGTCCCCGAGATCGCGGTGTTCGGCGAGGAGGAGGGCGGCACGCGGGCCGAGATCGCGTGGTTCGTCGACCCGCTCGACGGCACCGCCAACTTCGTGCACGGCTTCCCCGTCGTCGGCGTGTCGGTCGGCCTCGTGGCCGCGGGGGAGCCGGTGGTGGGCGTCGTGGCGGCGCCGTTCCTGGGCGACGAGTACTGGGCGCGCCGGGGCGGCGGTGCGTTCCGCAACGGCATCCCGCTCCGGGTGAGCGGACGCCCGGTCGAGTCGGCGATCGTCGCCACCGGGTTCCCGTTCCGCGCGAAGCGCGAACGGCTCGACGAGTACCTGCCGGTGTTCGACGTCGCCCTGCACACCTTCGAGGACCTCCGGCGCGCGGGTGCCGCGAGCCTCGACCTCGCGTGGACGGCGGCGGGCGTGTTCGACGGCTACTTCGAGCAGCGGCTGGGGCCGTGGGACGTCGCCGCCGGTGCGCTCGTCGTGCGCGAGGCGGGCGGTGTCGTCACCGACTGGCAGGGCGACGAGCGGGCCTGGCTGGAGTCCGGCGACGTGATCGCCGCGCCTCCCGCGGTGCACGCGCGCGTGCTCGACCTCGTCGCCGCTGCAGCGAGCGGCCGCGAGCCGGGTATCCCGGCGAGCAGCGAGCGACCAGGAGAGCGGGCGGGCTGAATCAGGTTGAGAGCATGGGAGGCCGGCCCATCCGGTCGACGGGCCGGCGCACGTGCGCGACGGAATCGCCGAGCGCGGAGTACGCGGCGTCGGTGACGTCGAGCACGCGCTGCTCGGCGTCGAAGAACGACCCGAGGCCGTTGGCGACCACCACCACCACGAGGCCGCACTCCGGGTCGGCGAGGCCTCGCGACGACGCCATGCCGCCGTGGCCGAACGCGCGTCGGCCCGTCCCGCCGCTGAAGTCGACCGCGACGCCGAGGCCCCACGGCGCGTCGAAGGCGAACAGCGCGTCGCGCAGCCCCCAGCGGTGCACCGCCGTCATCGTGTCGACGGTCTGCGGTCCGAGGATCGCCGGCCCGTACCCGAGCAGCGACTCGTAGAACCGGCCCAGCTCGCGCGCGGGACCGCGCGTGCCGCCGCCCGGCTCGACCTTGGCGATGTGCCAGGGCTCGTTGTGGATCTCCTCGATGTGGTACGGCGCCATGCGCAGACCGCCGTCGGGATCGACCACCGGGAACGTGTGACCGCGCCACTCGACGGGGACGATGCGCTCTCCGAGCTCGCGTTGCTCGTCGAGCGGGATGCCGAGCCGGGTCGTCGCCAGCCCCAGCGGCCTGCAGACCTCGTCCCGCACGTAGGCGTCGATGGTGCGCCCGTCGACCCGTTCCACGATGGCACCGAGCACCTTCCAGCCGGTCACCGGGTGGTAGCCCGCCGCGGTGCCGGGCTCCCACTCGGCGGGGTGGGCGGCGATGCGGGCCACGCTCTCGGCGTAGGTCAGGTCCTCGTCGAACAGGGTGTCGCGGTACATCGGGAATCCGCCGGTGTGCGTGAGGACGTGACGGATCGTGGCGCGCTCCTTGCCCGCCCCCCAGCCCTCCACGTAGCGGCCGACGGGGTCGTCGAGGTCGAGCTGCCCGCGCTCCCAGAGCTGGAGGACGGCGACCGTCGTGAGGGGCTTCCCCGACGAGTACCAGAGCATCAGGTCGTCGGTGCGGAGCTCGCGACCCGGGCGCGACTCCCCCTCGGCGACGTCGAGGAGGACCTCCCCGTGGCACGACACGTAGCACTGTGCCCCGGAGTGCCAGCCGGCGGCCCGCTGGCGCCGGAGCAGCTCGACGACGGGGGAGAGGTCAAGTTCCGCGATCACGCTGCCGAAGCCTACGGGTGACGGCGAGTACGTCTCGCCCGCAACGGAGCCCCCGATGAGCCCGAACAGCACGGACGACACCACGGCGATCCAGGCGGGATGGCGCCCGGATCCAACCGGCCGCTACGAGTGGCGCTACTGGGACGGTGGCTGGACCAACCGCGTCGCCAGCACCCGTAAGCCCGGCGGATCCGCCACCGACTCGAGCGAGCCGCGGGCCGCCGACGGCCCGTCGGCTCACCCGGCCACGGCCGCGCCGGCCGCCGACGGCCCGGCAGCTCACCCGGCCGCTCACCCGGCCGCCGCCGCCCCTCCCGGTTCTCCGGCCCCGATGCCCCCGGCGCCGGTGCCCGCTGTGCCGGTGGTGACCGCACCCCCGGCCGCAGCCGCGTTCGCGCCCGTGGCCGCGGCATCCGCCGTCTCCGTCCTCGACGATCCCACGGCCCCTTCCCCTTCGGCCGCCGATACGGCGGTGACGACCGAGCCGACCGAGCAGACCGAGCAGACCGAGCCGACCGAGCCCATCTGGACCCGGGCCCGGCTCGCGGTCGTGGAGTTCTTCCGCTCCTTCTCCCGCCAGCCCGAGTCGTACCACTCGCCACGCGCCGTCGACATCGAGCCCGATCCCCGGGGCGACCGCATGATCGCGGGGAGCCCCGGCAACTACGGGCGCGCCGCCATCGTCGCGGTGTCGGCGTGCGGGGTCGCGGTCGGCTCGTACCTGCCGTGGCTCTCGGGCTCGATCGACCACATCCCGTTCAGCCAGACCGGCTTCGACGCCGGCCACGGCTGGTCCTACACGATGGGCGCGTTCGCGCTCGTGTGCGCCGCGTTGCTGGCCGTCCGGGTGCGGGTCGTCCGCTGGGTGACCATCGCCCTCGCCCTGCTCCTCGCCGGGTTCACGTTCCGCGAGCTGGTGCACGTCCACGACATCGTCACGACCATGAACACCTCGGCGACCATCCAGGCCAACGTGGGCACCGGCATCTGGATCATGACCGGGTGCGCGATCGTGGCGTTGATCGCGTCGTGCCGGCTCGGCGAGCGCGACTAACCGACTGCCCGCGCGAAAATTGGTTGACGTCGACGCCCACTCCGTGGTTGTCTAGACCACTCTCATGCAAGCGACCTCCACCCGCCCATCGACTGCACAAGTAGGACGTAACGGGATGAACAGCGTGATGCAGTTCCACGGGAACGGCGCCGCTGCCCGCTCGCGCGCCCACGCGTCGTACCTCATGGGCAGTGGTGCGTGGTCGATTCCGTGCTTCGTCAACACGACCGACCGCAAGTCCCGGCCCCGTCGGCCACTGGTGCGAACCTCCTAGCCACCCAGGACAGGAGCGACACCCAGGCCGCCGGGGCAACCCGGCGGCCTTCTTGTTTTTCCGGCCCTTCTCCCGACTCCCGACCCCCGACCCCGACTCCGATCCAGCGACCAAGCGACCGAACGACCAAGCGACCGAACGACATCGAACACACGCAGAGGGGAAGCACGAGCGATGTTCGTCTTCGAATCCACCGCAACGCTCGAACAGGAACGCTGGCGTGCCGACGCCCGGTGCGCCGACGGCACGTCCTCGCTCGTCGACCTGTTCTTCTCGGAGCAGCTCGACGACATCCTCCGGGCCAAGGCGTTCTGCGCCGAGTGCCCCGTCCGCCTGCCGTGTCGCGACGCGGCCATCGCCCGCCGCGAGCCCTGGGGCGTGTGGGGAGGCGAGCTCTTCGCGAACGGCAAGGTCCTCGCGCAGAAGCGGCGCCGGGGGCGTCCGCCCAAGCTGGCGCCGCCCGAGCCCGTGCTCGAGGAGCTCGTGCCCGTGTACCGGGTCGAGAAGAGCGCCTGAATCACGCGCTCCTCATCGAATCGGATCCAAGATCCCGCACTGGCGGGCCGGGGTGACGACTGCCGGGGCATTGCTCCCCCCGGTGCCCCAGCGAACCCCGGCCCGCCGCGGTCAATCGAAGGCTCTGTTGGCCGTGAATCCCGCTGACGCGTCTTCACGGCCAACAAAGCGCCGGCGTGCTCCGGTACCGTGACTCGCCGACGGGCGCTTAGCTCAGTTGGCGAGAGCGCCGCCCTTACAAGGCGGAGGTCGGGGGTTCGAGGCCCTCAGCGCCCACCACGTTTTCGCAGGTCAGAGGCCCTTTTCCCGCTCTGGGGAGAGGGCCTCTCCGCGTTCTGGCCGACATTTGGCCGACATCGAGAGATACCCCTCTGGGGTATCTCTCATCGGACGAACCACCGATGCAGCCCACCGGGCGGCGCGGCGCAGTCGCCTCGATGGAGCCCTCTAGCGTCCGGTCACTGACCATCGGGAGACGTACCGCCGATGAGCAAATGCTCCAGCGCCACCCTGCGATGAATTTCTTGCCACCCGGCGTGAGCTGGACACACGGAATCGTGCCTGCCCGGATGCCTCGATACATCGTTGGCACGCTCAGGCCGAGGACCTTCGCTGCCTCCTGCACGCTGAACGTGAGCGGCAATTCGTCGCGCTGCGATGATGAGCGGTGGCCGTGTTTCGGCCAGTGGTCGTGCTACGTGGCTCGCAGTTCCTTCACCAACGACCCAGCGGTACCGTACGCGTGGCGGCACAGCACGCGACGAGGGAAAACTGATGCGGTACGGACCGAGGCCCGGAAGGATGAGCTGGATTCGTGATCGCTGGCTCGTCATTCTGGTGCTGCTGATCCTTGTCGCCGGGATTGTTTCCGCTCTTCTTCTCAGTCAGGGTTCGGGCACTGGCTATTAGCGAAGTTCACGGGACGTCCCCACGGAACTCGCCCGAAGGCGCGCCATAACCGCTCCCGATCGGGCATTTCGGTGAACCTTGGTGGTTGCAGCACGAGGGGCGGGCATTCGATACTCGCGCCTGGTACGACAACGAGGACCTCAAGTCCCCCGCCAGCGACGCCCACATCAGGCGCATGAAGGCCATCCTCCGGCGCTTGCTCGTCCGCTGCTGGGAGGGGCCGCCCGACCCCGACGCAATGCCGACGACACGCGGGACGACCGTCGTCGGGCCGAAGACGACACGAAGCCGCGAACTGCTGAAGGTCGACAGTAGATAGATTGCCCGCGCCGGGTGGAGCCAGCCGATGGACAGCGAATCGACTTGAGATGACACGCGCCAGATCTGTCTATCGGTCTCTACACGGCGACTGCGAGGCGCTGTGGGCGGGGTAGCCAGGGCACTGGCGCGATACCTGTCCGATCGCACGGCGTCCCGAGGCCCCTCCTCAACCGCTGGCTGACCAGGGGCTCCGCGCTTCCGCGGAGTCCCCCACTGAGGATGATTCGCGGCATTGACCGGCGGTGATCGAGGATGAACGGCTGTGGACTTGTGTGACCAGAGGTGACCAAGTTGCCGGCCCGCCTTACAAGGCGGAGGCCGGGGGTTCGAGACCCTCAGCGCCCACCCGAGGCGCCTGCCGCGGCCGACGGCCGATGCGGCGAGATGGTCTACGACTGACTGGCGAGCACGACGACGGCGACCGCGATCAGAGCGAACGCGAGCGCACCGAACCCCAGGTAGACGATCTCCCGGTAGCGCACGCGCGACCCGCGCGAGGCGTAGTGGGAGGGGATGTAGCTGCGTCGTCTCGGTGTCATCACAGCCCGCGTCGTCCTGCTGAAGCTCCCGCCCCTGATCGGTCACCATGCCCGACGATGTCGATACCGGCGCCGACCGTTGGCACCTCTCGGCGACACGAAGATTGCCCGAAATGCGACGAGCTTCGCAACCCGCCGGGCACCGTCGCACTGCGCTGACGAAGGGCGCGCGGCTCGTTCCGGGCAGGTGGAGAACCGCGCGCCGCCCCGTCGACGTACTTATACTCCGGCGCCGTGCACGCGAGGGGGGTCGACGGCGACATCGAGCTCGACGGCGAGCACGTCGTGATCCGCTACAACCCCGGCAAGCGGAGAGGGGGATACCTCCACGGCCGGGCGCGGGAGAAGCGGATACCCGTCGACGAGATCCTCGAGGTCCAGCTCACCCCCGCCTCACTGTGGTGGAGAGGCCACATCCGGTTCAAGCTGAGAGGTGGCCAGGGCCCGAGCACGGCTCGGCGCACTCGGAAGGCAACGGTGGCCGCCGCCGCGCTCGATCCGAATTCGGTGCTGTTCAAGCGGCGGCGCCAGGGCGAGTTCCAGGTGCTCCGAGCCCGGATCCTCACTATGCAGGCGCTGCCAGACGAGGAGGACGGCGGGGACGAGTGGCCCTTCATCCGGTGGTCGCCGGTTCGCACGGACGTCGATGCTCGCTCCTCCCCGACGCCGGCGTCGGGTGACGAGGCCGTGCGCGAGGACTGAGGCATCGTCGAGCGGCTGGTGCATCGCTCCGACCGGGAAGCTCCGAAATCCAAGCGGGCGTCTGCGACGTAGTACTGGGTGAAGGCCCGTCCCTCTTGTCCGGTGCCCATACCCCCACCCCTGCTCCGGGCAAGAGGTTGATGGGCCCTCGCACGCGGCTCAGCGCTCGGCCTCGTCCACGTGTTCGAGATGCAAGCTCGCGTCGACCGCGAGCAGGAAGCGACCGCGGCCTGTCTTCTCGATGCGGAGCGGGGCGTCGCGCTCGTCGAGCCGGCGCTTCAGCAGGATCAGGCGGCTCTCGAGGTTGTCGCGCGAGACAGGGAGGTCGAGCGACGGGTCGAGGCGGATCTCCTTGTTGGTGAATTCGCAGCGCCCGTCGCGGGCGTAGTGGCCGAGGAGCACCCAGAGGATGCGGCCGGCGACCCCCTTGATGAGGTAGTCGCCGTCGAAGAAGGTGCTGCCGTCGACGGCGAAGAACCGCACGAGGGTCGGCGCGCCGTCCGACGGCGGGGGCGCGGGCCGGCCCGCCCGCGCCCCCGCATCGCCCTCGGCGGCGGCGCGTTCGTGTGCCCAGTCGATCTCGATCGCGCTGGCGACGACGCTCGAGACCACCGACAGCATCGCCTCGTCGGCGGGGCCGAACGCGAGCTTCTCCTCGCTCTCCACCGCGAGCACGCCGACGAGCTGGCCGAGCACCATCGCAGGCACCGCGAGCTGGCTCTCGACGTCGGCGAGGCCGGGCATCGGGATCTCGCGTCCCGGGGCTTCGCCCATCCGCTCCTCGTAGGCACGACGCACCGTGCGCGCGTACGCCAACATCTGGCGCAGGTTCCCGACGCGCATCGGCTCCGCGCGCGCCGCCGCCATGCCGAGGATGCCCTCGCCCACCCGCACCTCGGAGCCGACTCCTTCGGCCGCGTAGCCGTGACTGCCGATGGTGAAGAGGCGCTCGCCCT
>CAZDJK010000030.1:0-23097 GCA_964505725.1 uncultured Bifidobacteriaceae bacterium
GCGTCGGGTGCGGGTGCGGCGGCGCCCAGCGGCTCCACGATCCAGGTCGGTGGGATGGAGACCGTCACCGGCGCGCCTGGTGCGACGGGAAAGGTCACGACGGCCACTGACGTGCTCGCCGCGTGGGCCAAGTGGGAGAACGCCAACGGTGGTCTCGCGGGCCACAAGGTCGCGGTGACGGTCCTCGACGACAAGGCTGACCCTGCGCAGGCGAGCTCGAACCTCAAGCAGCTCATCGAGCAAGACCACGCGGTGGCGATCGTGGGCAACGACGCGTCGACGACGGAGCCGACGTGGAAGGCCTACATCGAGTCGCAGAAGACGCCGGTGATCGGCGGCACCCAGTACTCGGCGAACTGGTTCACCAGCCCGATGTTCTACCCGGTGTCGACCACGGTGGTGACCAACGTGTGGGCGCAGGTGTTCGCGGCGAAGAATGCCGGGAAGACCAAGCTGGCGTCGTTGCTGTGCTCGAACTCGTCGGTGTGTCAGGGCGCGTCGAGCATCATCGCGGCGGCCTCGAAGGATCTCGGCGTCGACATCGTGTACAACCAGTTGGCGGATGCGAACGCGACGAGCTACACGCCGCAGTGCATCGCGATGAAGAACTCGGGTGCCACCGTGATCTCGCCCCAGGGCGTGAACAACGTGACCCTGATCCGTGACTGCACCCGGCAGAACTACAAGCCGCTGATCATCACGACGAACTACGTGTACTCGCTGGACCAGATCAAGGCCACGCCGCAGTTCCAGGGGCTGGTGGGTCCGTCGCCGTCGATCTCGCCGTACAACCAGTACCCGGCGACCAAGGACTTCTTCGCCGCGATGAAGAAGTACGCGCCGGACTACGCGCCGGGCGGCAAGAAGTACCAGAGCTCCGCCACCATGCTGGCGGCGATCGACTCGTGGGAGGCGGGGCTCGCGTTCGCCAAGGCGATCGAGAACGACGCGCCGGCCGCGAGCGCGACGGTGACCGCGGCGGACGTGATCAAGGGCCTGTCGCAGTTCAAGAACGAGACCCTCGGCAACAGCAACCCGCCGTTGACCTACAGCGACGGGACCGCGCCGAACCCGCAGGTCAAGTGCTTCTACCTCTACAAGATCAAGGGTACGAAGTACGTCGACAACCTCCAGGGCTCGGTGCCGAAGCTGTACTGCCAGCCGTAGGCACACTGCTCTTCCTGTTCACGGGGCCGGGCCGGCGACGGCCCGGCCCCGTCGAACATCCGGCACCGCATTCCAACTTGCGTTACTTGAACGGGTCATTTCCGTTCAAGTGACGCAAGTTGGCGAGAGGCCGCTCCGTAGTGCCGCGGTGGTCGATCAGGTCTGGAGGTCGCCGATCGCAGTGGCGAGCTCCTCGAGCTCGGCCCGCCACGATCGGGGCGGCGCGAGCGGCCGCACGACGAACTTCGAGAACCCGACCTCGAGGAAGCGCTCGAGCCGGGCGCGGAGGCCACCCACGTCGATCGGCACCAGCTCGTCGGCCGAATGCCCACGGCTGCGTGCCTCGATTCCTGCCGCCACCTGAGGCGCGAGCGGCGCGAGCGAGTACCCGATGCTCACGCCGAAGTGCTCGGCACTGATCGTGCGGCCCGCGCCCGCGGCGGCCTCGTCGATCACACGCTTGCCCTCCGCCGCCTCCGTGGGTGTGCACAGGCTCGGAAGCCAGCCGTCGGCGAGCCGCCCGCATCGTTCCAGTGAGGCGCGGGCCATCCCGCCGAGCCAGAGCTCGAGCGGCTGCTGGCGCGGTCTGGGCGTGACCGTGACGTCGTCGAAGTCGCCGGCGTCCCCGTGGTGCGAGACGGTCTCGCCCGCCCAGAGGGCGCGGAGGATCGGCACCATCTCCTCGATGACGGCGCCCCGGCGAGACCGCGCCACGCCGATGGCACCCGACTCGGGCTGTTGCGTCAGCCCCGGCACGAACGTGATCAGCAGGCGGCCGTCGCTCAGGCAGTCGAGCGTGGCGAGCTGCTTCGCCAGCCGCACGACGTTGTGCCCGGGAAGCAACATCGTGGTGCCGAGCTTCAGCCGGGGCCGACGCGCCGCGGACCACGCCAACCCCACCATCGGGTCGACAGGTGCACCCGTGAGCACCTCGGAGAGCCAGAGCGAGTCGAAGCCGAGGTCCTCGATCGCGTCCACCACCTCGCCGAGCGCCGGAAGCGTCGTCGCCGCGCCGCCCGCACCGATGCCTATCCGCACCTTCATCCGCCGCGACCTCCGGTCCGAGCCACGCCGAAGCCTCGCGCGGTGCGCCGACCGCCGGGAACCCGGTATTCTGCGCGCCTCGTGAGCGATGGGGGCTCGTGTGGCTGGGGAAAGTGAGGTGATCGATCGTTCGGAGCCGACACTCGACGAGATCGTCGCGGTCGGCCGAGGCATGGCGACCGCGGTCGCGCCTCGCGGTGGCCTCACCGACGTGCAGGTCTCCGTGCTCGCGGCGCTGACCCACGCACTGACCGGAGTCGCACTCGACTACCGAGCGCTCGAGCCGCTCGGTCCCGCCGAGCTGGCGGCTGTGCTCGAGCATCGTGAGCTTGCGTACCGCCAGCGCATCGTGCACCACATGGTCCTCGGCGAGCTCGTGCTGCGACCCCTCCCCGAGGACGTGGCGCGTCGGGTGGGCGAGTATGCCCAGGCGTTGGGGATCGACGACGACTTCGTGGGCGTCGCGCGTCGCTACGCGCAGGGTGCGTTCGGTCTCGCGTGGGTCGACCTGCGCCGGAGCGGCTTCACCGACAGGTGGGACGATGCGCAGCTCGAAGGCCTCCACACCAAGCCCGCCTTCGACTCGCCCTTCGACTTCGTGCCCGCGGATCCGGAGCTCGAGGCCCGGTGGGAGGCGTTCGGCGAGCTGCCCGAGGGAACGCTCGGGCGGAGCGTCTGGGAGATGTACCGCACCCGCGGGTTCGCGCTGCCGGGCAACCCGAAAGGGGCGTCCGCGTTCATCGCCCAGCACGACTTCGTGCACGTCCTCGCCGACTGTGGCACGAACCTCGAGGGCGAGCTGGAGACGTTCGCGCTCGTCGGCCGCGCCGATCCGGACCCCAAGGGCTTCGCCTGGCTGGCGACCATGGTGGGCCTCTTCGAGACCGGGTACGTGCACGAGCAGGGGTTCTTTCAGATCGACGTGCGCGAGCGCAGCCTCGAGGGCACGGGGATGGGCGTGCGTCTCGCCGATGCGCTGCGGCGCGGCAAGGCGGTGGCCGAGGGCTTCGGCCGCGACCTGTTCACGGTCGACTTCCACGCCGTCGCCGACTGGCCCCTCGACGAGGCCCGTGCCCACATCCAGCTGCCGCCCAAGTCAGCGGATGCGATCGCCGCGGGCTCGCCCGGCGTGTTCGATCCGAAGGGCATGACCGCCCGCCAGCGCGAGGCGATGGAAGCGCTCGAACGGGGCGACGACGGCGCTCCGACGGCTTAGCCCGCGTTGATCACGCCGCCCATGCCACTCGTGGTGTGGAGGATGCAGTAGTAGACGTACTTGCCGCTCACCGGGACCGTGTACACGTAGCTGCGCGCGGTTTCCGGCGGAGGTGTTGCTCCGGGCCCGACGAGCTCGGGCGGGAGCTCTCCCGTGTTGAACAACGCGCCGGTGGTGAGCGTCTGCGGTGACGGTCCGGGGATCTGCGTGTCGGTGCGGGGGTCGAGCGGGTCGCTGATCCCCTGACTCGGCGGGCTGAACGTCGCGGTGTGGGGCGCGCCGGAGTTGTTGACGAAGCGCACGCGGTCGCCCGCCTTGATCCTGCGCGGCGTGGGCGAGAACGCGAGCACGTCGGTGTGCGCGGTCGTCGTGCCCATGTCGATGTCGTAGGTCGTCGTGCCGTCGCGGTTCTTCGTGCTCGTGGAGCGGGCGGTCAGCTTCTCCTTGGCCACGACACCCTCCGCCGTCCAGCGCGCCAGCTCCTTCTTCCCCCGAGCGGTGACGCTGGCGGCGGAGTCGATGCTGGCGCCGGGCCGGACCACGTTCACGGTGCCCACCATGTTCGGGTGGATCACGCAGTGATAGGCGTACTTCCCTGGCTGCGAGAACGTCATCGAGAACGGCGAAGCCGGGTCCGAGCCGAGCGGTTGGAGCCCGCTGTTCACGAAGGTCGAGCCGTCATAGGGCCCGGTCGGAAGCGTGGGCAGGAACAGGGCGGGATCGGAACCCGGCGGCGGGATCGTCTGACCCGGCGCGAAGAAGGTCACGGAGTGCGGTTCGACCGCGCCGGTCCAGCTCCAGGTGACGGTGCTGTCGACGAGCACCGTGACCGAGCTCGGCAGGAACTCGGTGACGACGATGCTCGGATCGCGCCGGACGTTGGTCTCCGCCTGCACGGTCACCGCGCGACCCGACGACTGACGCGGCGCGCCCGCCACCGCGGGGACTGCGAGCCCCCCGAGCGCGAGCGCGGCGGCAGCCACGAGAACGATCGCTCTTTGCGGCAGACGGCGGTGGGTCACGGTCGATGCTCCCTTCGAGTCGGGACACGCTAACCAAGGCCGATGGGCGAGAGCCTGTTGTGTCTCCGCGTCGGCGACCGGGCTCGAGGGATGTCTGGCGTGTGGGCGCCCAGGGGTCGGGCACCTCCGAGGTACGCGGCGCGGACGGCGTCGCTCTCGACGATCTGGGCCGGCGAGCCGTCGAACAGCACGACACCGCAGATTTGGCGCGGGGTTCGCCGGTCGGCGATCAGTCTGCCGAGTAGAGCTGCCACGGGCCGGGTATGCCTTTGAGCTCTCGTGTTCCTCGGTCCGTGAAGGCGATATCCGAGCCGGCCACCACGTCGGTGACCGTTCGCGACACCCAAACTTCGCCTGGTTGTGCGCACGACTGGACTCTCGCGGCGATGTGTACGCCGATACCGGCGATGTCCTCGCCGCGCCGTTCGATCTCGCCGGTGTGAATACCGACACGTACCGCGAGTCCCAGTTGACGTGCTCCGTCACGAATGGCGAGCCCACAATGGACTGCTCGCACTGGTCCGTCGAATGTCGCGAGCGCGCCGTCGCCGGTGGTCTTGATGCGACGGCCGCCGAAGCGGCGGATCTGCCGCTCGATCATTCGATCGTGGTCGTCCAGGAGGTCGCGCCAGCGCCGGTCGCCTGTGGTCGAGGCTTGGGATGTCGAGTCGACGATGTCGGTGAACAGGACCGTCGCGAGAACTCGGTCAGCCGTTGGCGCGGTTCGGTATCCGGTGAGGAACTCTTCGATCTCGCCTGATAGTTCATCGATCTCGCCTGCGAACGGAACATGATCTCGGCCCGGGAGCTCCACCAGCTCGGCGCCCGCGATGTGCTCGGCGAGGTATCTAGCGTGGCCGATCCTGATGAAGTCGTTGTCGACGCGATGCAAGACGAGCGTCGGAGTGACAATGGTGGAGAGCAGCGACCGCAGGTCGGCCGACGTCGTCATGGCATGCATTGCTCTCGCGGTCGCCGGACTCGCACCGCGCTGGCCCGCGTGTCGCCACCAGGATCGAAACTCGGCGTCGTGGGCGAGGCTGGGCGCCATCAACGCGACATCGTCGAAACCGTCACCTCGATCGTCAGGATCAGTTACCGACTCCACGAACCGCTCGACGAGCGACTTCGGTATACCAGCCGGGTAGTCGGCGTCGCGAATCAGCCGTGCCCACGCGTGCATGAGAATCAGCGTCGCGGTCCGCTCGGGATACGTCGCTGCGAGCATCAGCGCGACAACCCCGCCTTCACCAACACCGAACACGCCGACCTCCGCAGACCCGACCGCGTCGAGCACCGCGATCGCGTCCTGCATCCAGCCGTCAATGGTCGGACGTGATCCGCCGACGAGTGGGTCGGACAACCCGAAGCCGCATGGATCGAAGCGAATCACCCGGGCGAACGACGCCAATCGCCGCTCGAATCGGCTCCAATGCGGCTCGTCGTCCCGATCGATCGAAACGGCCGTGCCATTCGTCAGCGCGAGAAGATCCGTCGGGCCGTCGCCGAGCACCTGATACGCGACGTAGACCTCTCCGCGCCTCGCGTAGCCGACCGTCGCGCCGTCCACAACACCGAGCCTAGGTTGACAACATCGTGCTCAGCGCCCATCTGCACAGGTCGCCCGGTCGCGGTGCGCGCTGCCAGATTTGGAGTTGGAGCCGGAGAAGGGACTCGAACCCTTGGCCTGCTCATTACGAGTGAGCTGCTCTGCCGTCTGAGCTACTCCGGCGCGAGGGGCGATTCTATTGGGCGTCGGCGCGTCCGCATACGACGAGGTGGTCGCTCCTCTCCGATCCGGACGAGAATCCCCCGCTCGGGGTGTCCGCGTCCGGTCGACCGCGAGAGAGGGCCGAAGGCATTCAGGACGAGACCAGCTACGCGATCGGGAGCGCGCCGCTCACGGCGACGGTCACGCCGAGGATGGCCGTCGAAGCCGTGCACTCCGACGGTCGCGGTCCGTGACTCCCGTAGTCGGCGCCGGAGCTTCCGACCCTGGCCGAGGTTCCTCTGTCTCACCGATACTGGTGCCGTTCCCACGGAGACGAGCGCGCATGGTGACGGCCGACGACAACCCGACCTCGGAGCGCCATCCGCTCGTCGTGGACGAGGTGATGCCGAGGTTCGACGTGAGCATCGCCGAGCACGTCATCGTGCGCGCCGCGCCGAGCGTCACGTTCCGCGCCGCACTCGACCTCGACTTCCTCCGCGTGCACACGCCTCTCCTCGATGCGGCGATGTGGGCGCGGGACCTCCCGAGGCGCGTCCGAAGGCGCCCGGCGCTGGCACCACCACGCCTCGTGCTCGGGCGCGGCGACCCGCTGCCGGGCTGGCTCATACTCGGGCAGGAACCTGATCACGAGATCGCGTTCGGCGCGATCGGGAGGTTCTGGCAACCCGACATCACCTGGCGGGACGTCGAGCTCGACGAGTTCGCCGCGTTCGCGGAGCCTGGCTGGGGAAAGGTCGCGGCGAGCTTCGTGGTCACGCCCTACGGCGCTGACGCAAGTCTGCTCACCTATGAGTGCCGGACGACGACGACCGACGTCAGTTCCCGTCGGTTGTTCGCGAGGTACTGGCGCATCGTGCGACCGTTCGTCGCGCACATCTTGCGGGCAACCGTCCGTACCATCCGCGACAACGCGGAACGCGGACCACGAACGTGAGGTACCGGTGGGACGCAGGCAGCCGTGTCGCGACACGGCTCCGAGGCGGAGAGTCCCCGGTCAGACGCCCCGCGCGCGACCTGACCCCTGCGCCGACGAGGTCCGGAGCAGGAGATCGACGTCCTCCAGGCGCAAGAGGCCCACGACGGACCCATCCTCGACCACGGCTACCGCGTGCCGGCCCGGCGCGCTGATCACCATCACGTCGGGTTCCAGCGGGTCGTTCGGCGCGACAGCCGCCGCGTCGCGGTCGACGTGGTCACCGGCGCGGGCGTCGACCGGCGCGCGCGCGACGGCATCCGCGTCCAGCATGCCCACGTAGTGCGCACTTTCGACGACGGGCACGACGCGCTGCCCGAAGCGCCGCAGCAGCGCTCGGACATCACCGATACTCGTGCGCGCGTCCACGGTCAGCGGTTCGACCAACATCGCGTCAGCGACGACGAGCCCTCCGAGACGCGCGTGCACGATCGTCGCGGCTTCCTCAGCTGTCGCGCCCAAGTACACGAAGAACCCGATGATGACGAGCCAGAGGTTCCAGAACAATCCGACCACGACGAGCGTGACCGCAACCCAACGACCGGCGCGAGCCGCAAGATGGGTCGAGCGCTCCAGGTCGTAGTGTCGTTCGAGCATCGCGCGCAGGACACGGCCACCGTCGAGCGGGAACGCCGGAAGAAGGTTGAAGCAGGCGAGGACGAAGTTGAACCACGCGATCCGAGGGAGCAGCGCGCCCCCAGCGAGGTTCGGCGGCAACATCGCCTGACGGGAAGCGATCGCGAGCACGGCAGCGACGACCGCGATCGCCGCACTGGCCGCGGGTCCCGCAATCGCCATGGCCAGCTCGTCGCGCGGATCCTCGGGCAGGTTCTCCAGCTTCGACACGCCCCCGATCGGGAGGAGCTCGATCTCGTGCACCACGAGACCGCGGGGACGACCGACGAGGCAGTGCGCGAGCTCGTGAACGACGACCCCGCCGAAGATGATCACCAGCCACACGAGCGACGAGAGCTCACCCATCCCGCCCGGCGCAGCTCCTGCGATCGCGAACAGGGCGACCAGCAGGAAGAAGGAGACGTGCACCCGGATCTCGATGCCTGCGACTCGCCCGATCGGGAACGACGACCACCGACGCCCGCCCGAGGCAGGCGCCCGAGGAGCCGGGGGGGGAACGGGCGCTTCGTGATCCATACGCCCCGAGGGTACGGATCCCGGACCCACCCGAGCAGGGCCCAAGGTCACTTCCGACGCGCCCGGTCGCGCGGAGCCGCGCCGCCGCACACCTACCACCGATCCGGCCTCGCCGACGCCGCCTGCCTGGAGTAGAACCACGGCGCGTTCGCGCCGACTGGGTAGATGCACGAGCCGATGATCTCGAAGCACGGATCGCCCCGATGCGTCGGCCAGCCCACGACGGCGAAGACATCGCCGTCCTCGATCTTGATGGACGGCGCAGTCGACGCACCCTCCGGATGGCCGGGTGCCCGGTATCCCCACTCGCCCTCGATCCGGAACCAGGGCAGCGTCGATGGGCCGTCCGGATGGGTCTCGGCCGAGAACCAGAAGGCCGTCACCGGTCGATGAGAACATCGCGGGCCCGATGGTCCTAGAGGAGAAGGTCACAACCGAAGCGAGCTGCGAGATCGCGACGGATACCAGTGTCGGCGCGTGACTGGCCCTGCCACCCAGCGGGACCTTCGTCCCTGGCGGGACGTCCCTCGGAGGCGCATGCTGAAGCCATGACGAATGGAGACCCGGCCCTCGACGTAGTCGCGCCGGAGACCGTCATCGTGCCGCTGGACGGGTCTGACTTCGCTCTGCGCGTCGTACCCGTGATCTCCGACTTCGCCCGTCGTCTGGGCGCCGGAGTCTTGTTGCTCACCGTGGCCACCTCCCTCGACGAGCAACCGCGCGTGGAGCTGCCGACCTGGCTCGACGAGGTGGCCCGCTCGATGGACGGTCTCCGCGTCGACACCGTCGTGTCCGATGCCCGGGATCCGGTGGATGCCATCAGAGATCTCGCGAGCGCGCACGCGCGTTCCGTCGTGGGCATGGCGACGCACGGTCGGGGCGCGTTGGGCAGCGCTGCGCTCGGCAGCGTCGCCCAGCAGGCACTCCGCGAGGTCGACGGTCCGTTCCTGCTCGTCGGCCGGCGCTGCCCGACTTCGTCACCGGCGCGCGGCCCGGTCGTCGTCTGCCACGACGGGTCACGCAGTGCCGACGCCATCGTCGGCCCGGCCCGCGCCTGGGCTGGGGCGCTCGACCTTCCGGTCGTCGTGGTCGAAGTGCTCCATCCGCTCGACGTCTCGATCGCGACCTCGCCCGAAGGCGACGTCCACGGGGTCGCCGAACGCTTCGGGCCTGCCGGCCGTGTCGAGGTGCTGCGGAGCTCCTCTCCGGCCGCCGCGATCCGCGAGTACGCCGAGAAGGTCGACGCGAGCCTGGTGGCCATCAGCACGCACGGGCGAACCGGTGTCGCCCGGGTGCTCGGCAGCGTGGCGATGGACCTGGTGCGCCACGCTCCTTGTCCACTGCTCGTCACCCGCCCACGTCCGGCGGCCCGGTCCCACGCCGTGTCCGTCGCGACCGACGAAGAACAAGGAGACCGATCATGAAGGCTTCGGTGGGCGACCGCCTGGTGATCAAGGGACACCACGTCGGCGACCCGGATCGCGATGGCGAGATCCTAGAGGTGCACGGCGAGGACGGCGGACCGCCGTACCTCGTGCGGTGGGAGGAGGACGGCCACGTCGGTCTGTTCTTCCCGGGGTCGGACGCCACCGTCGAGCACTTCCCGCATCGCCGCCGCCGATGAAGCGGCTGCGTATGTGAAGCACTGGCCGAGCCGTCGCGGACATCGAGGTCTGCGTCAACCGGGAACCAGGCGGAACACCGGTGTGCCCGCCCGTCCGCCTTGGTGTCGAACGCGTACCAGAGGTTCATGCCGGCTCCGGCACTGCCGCCACGTCGCGGTGCGAGCGAGCGGTGAGCACCGGGCACGGCGCGTCACGCACGACCGCCATCATCACGCTTCCACCGGTCATCCGCGCCAGTCCGGTGCGCCCGTGGGTCGCGAGTGCCACGAAGCGGCCCGGGCGATTCCGCAGGAACCTGGTGATCTCGTCGGCGACGTGAACGCCCGACACGACGCTCGTGTCCACCTTCTCGGCACGCGGCTCCAGCGCGCGAGCTGCAGCTGCAACCTCGTGCTCGAGCTGGTCGGCGCTGACGCCCGCGGGAAGGCCGCCGTCGGCCACGCCGAGCACGGTCGCCGGTATCCGGAGGGTCTCGGCCCACGACGCCGCCACGGGAACGATCGTGGCCGCGAGGCGGGACCCGTCGACACACACCACGAGCTCCTCGAGCTCCGACGGCTCGACCACCGAGGGGCCGACGAGCAGCATCGGCCCCGCGAGCAGTTGCAGGGCCTCCTCGGTGACGCTGCCGAACAGCGCCTGCCCTGCTCCACCGCGGGCGTGTGTCGCCATGCACACGACCGATTCGGCGTGCTCCTCGGCCACGAGTGCGAGCGCGCTGGCAGCAAGGCGATCGTCCACGACGACGACCTCGGGATCATCGATGCCTGCACGTGCCGCGGCGTCCTGCAGATAGTGCCGAGGTTCCACGGTGACACCACCGATGCGCGCCGTCACGATCACCACGTTGGCACCGGTGACCGACGCGAGCTTCGCGGCGGGTACGAGCGCGCGCTCGGCGAGCTCCGAGCCGTCGAGCGGGACCACGAGGTTCTGGATCGCGCTCACAGCTCGTAGCCGAGGCGTTGGAGCAGCTCGTGACGCTGCTCCACATCGACGTCGGTCTCCACGCCCACGGGTGGCTCACCGTCGACGACTCCGACGATCCCACGTCCTCGGCCCGTCTCGACCACGAGCACCTCGACCGCGTTCGCGGTGGCGCACGAGATGTGGCAGACCTCGGGTACCTGCTTGAGCGCGTTCAACACGCTGATCGGATGGCCACCGCGGAGGAACACGACGAAGGAGTGTCCCGCCGCGATCGCACGGGCATTGTGAACGGCGAGCGCGACGAGCTCGTCGTCGTTCCCTGCCCTGCGCACGAGCCGGGGGCCGGACGATTCACAGAACGCGATGCCGTACTGCAGCCGGGGCACCGTGCCGGCCAGGACCGAGTCGAGATCGTCGACCGTCTTGATGAAGTGGGACTGTCCGATGATCACCTCGAGGCCGTCGGGCTTCTCGATCGCAACTGCCTGTACGTCCATAGCGGATCACTCCCTTCCGGGCCCCGGTCATCGGCCGGAGCGCGCGTCCTTCAGCAACAATCGGCGTTCAGGCATCCGGGACCGGCTCGTCCATCAGTCGACGTCGAACACGCTGCGGGGGTGAAGGTCGGGCGCAATGCGCAGCTTGGCATCGACCACGACGGCACCCGCGCTCGAGGCGACAACCGGATTGCAGTCGAGGTCCGCGACCTCGGGCAGATCGGCAGCGAGCCTGCCCATGCGAGCGAGCAACTGGCGCAACGCGGCGACGTCAACTGCTGGTGAGCCCCGGTAGCCGAAGAGCAGGGGCGACCCCCGCAAGCCATTCAGCATCGCTTCGATGTCGACATCGGTCAGCGGCGGCACGCGGAGCACCACGTCCCTCTGGAGCTCGGCGGCGAAGCCGCCGAGCCCGAACGCCACGAGCGGTCCGAAGCGGTCGTGGCGCGTGATCCCGACAATGAGCTCGACGCCACGCGGCACCATGGGCTGTACGAGCGCACCGCCCATCGCAGGGCCGAGCGCCTCGGTCATTCGCACGAACGCGTCGTGCACTGCGCTCGGAGAACGCAGGTCGAGATCGACGCCTCCGACATCCGACTTGTGTACGAGCTCCGGAGACGCGGCCTTGAGCACGACTGGATAACCGAGCTCGTCTGCCGCCGCGACCGCCTCTCGAGCGTCGCGCGCGCGGCGTGTCACCACCGTCGGGACGCCGTAACAGGAGAGGAGCTCGTGCGCCTCCTGCGCTTGCGCCCACCCGCCTTCGGGCCGCGTCGCGAGCACGCCCGCGACGAGCTCACGCGCGCGCTCCTCGTCGAGGCCCCCGAGCGGCATCTCGACACCGGAGGGGCGGCCCCGCCACTCCCCCAGCCTCGCGGCGCGTCCGACGGCGCGCGCTGCCGACTCGGGGAATGCGAACGTGGGCACCGTCGACTGCGGGGAACCAATCCGCCCACGGCGGCCGAGGCCGAGGAAACAGGCGACGACCGGCTTGTCACCGCAACCACGCGCGAGCTCCTCCACCGCGCGTGCGATCTGCGCGGGCTTCGTGACCCTGGGTGCGACGTAGAGCACGATGAGGGCGTCGATCTCGTCCGAGGCCAACAAGGCGCGTCCGGCGTGGAGGAACGCTTCCGCGTCGGCGGACGCGATCAGGTCCACGGGATTCTTCACGCCGGCCCCTGGAGCCGCGGCCGCGCCGAGCGCCTGCTGGAGGACAGCCGAGAGCTCGGGCACCTCGAGACCGACCGAGATGCAGGCGTCGGCGGCAATGATCCCGGGGCCCCCACCGTTGCTCATCACGGCCACGCGGCGTCCGCGCGGGACGGGCATGCGCGCGAGCAACGATGCGGTGTCGAACAGCTCTTCCAGCGTGTCGACGCGAATCACGCCGTTCTCCTGCAGGAGCACGTCGATCACGTCGTCCGAGTCGGCCAGTGCCGCGGTGTGCGAACGCGCGCCCCGCGCGCCGGCCGACGTGCGTCCGCTCTTCATGGCCACGATGGGCTTCTGGCGTGCGACCTCTCGTGCGAGCCGAGCGAACTTCCGTGGATTGCCGAAGGACTCGAGATAGAGGAGCACGACGTCCGTGGAGGGATCGTCGGCCCAGTACTGGAGCAGGTCGTTGCCCGACACGTCGGCCTTGTTCCCGAGCGAGACGAAGCTCGACACGCCGAGACCGAGCTCGCGCGCCCGTGCGAGCAATTCGATGCCGACGCCGCCGGACTGCGACGCGAACCCGATCCGCCCCCGTTCGGGTGAGACCGGTGAGAAGGTCGCGTTCATCCGAACCGCGGGATCGGTGTTGACCACACCGATGCAGTTCGGCCCCACCACGCGCATTCCCGCCCCGCGGCAGAGGGCTACGAGCTCGGTCTGGAGCTCGGAACCGCCTGGGAGCTCCGCGAAGCCACCCGAGATCACCACCAGGTTCTGTACGCCGGCACGGGCGCAGTCGCGGGCAGCATCGAGCACCTCGCTTGCGGGCACGGTGAGAACGGCGAGGCTCGGGGCTCGTGGCAGCGCCGCCACGCTCGGATACGACTCGAGATCGCGCACCGTCGTGGGATGACGGTTGACCACGTAGACGGGTCCCTCGAAGCCCGACGCGAGCAGGTTCTCGGCGACCGCGCGGCCGATCGAGTTGTCCCGCCGCCCCACGCCGACGACGGCAATCGACGACGGGGACAGGAGTGCGGCGATCGATCGTCGCTCGGCAGTGTGCTCGCGCTGGCGGTGGGCGGAGGTCCAGGAGGCGTTCGCTTCGAGATCGAGGGTGACTTCGACCAACCCCCGCGGCTCCGGTCTCCAGTGCACGTCGAAGCCGGCGCGCGCGAAGACCTCGCGCATCTCGGTGTTCTCGGTGAGGAACGCGGCGGTGAACCGTCGAATCCCGTGTGCAATCGCAACCCGGGCGAGCATCTCGAGGAGGCTGGTTCCCAGGCCTCGGCCCTGCTGGTCGTCCTGCACCGTGAAGGCCACTTCGGCAACGTCTTCGGCGTCACCGACGTCGTACTCCGCCGCCGCCACGATGTCGTCGCCGATGGTTGCGACCACCGTGCAGCGGGACGGGAGCTCAGCGGTCGTCCGTTCGAGTCGGGCCGCGCTCTCGGCGGTGGTCGGTGCGAAGAAGCGCCGGTACCGTCCCCGGTCCGACAGCCTCCGGTACAGCGCTTCCATCTGGGCGTCGTCGCTGTCGCGCCGCAGCCGTACGTGTGCGCCGCCACCGTCCGCGAGCACGACGTCGGCTTCGAAGCCGCCCACCGGGTTCTCCACGGGCGCCAGGATGCCCGTTCCGCGCCCGACCGGCCAGGGCCGAGGGTCCGGCCCGCTGGAAGCGAGAGGGAGCGGATCGGCCGACGAAGGTGAAGGCGACCGGGCAGGATGCTCGATCACGGCACGATCACCGCTCGCCCGTGCAGCTTGCCCTCACGCATCTGCTCGTAGGCCGCCGGCGCGTCGTCGAGCGAGAACCGCTCGATGCGGGCCCGGAGGTTGCCCGCACGGGCGAGCTCGATGACCTCGACCAGCTCGGGGATGGACCCCCAGTACGTGGTGGTGACGGAGAGCTCGTAGGGAACCGTGAAGAATCCCACCGGAAGCGTCCCGCCCCCGATGCCCACAAGGGTCAGATCCCCCATGGGGCGGGCAACGGCGGCACCGAGGGCAAGGGTGTCGTTCACGCCGACGCAGTCCACGACGAGGTCGGCACCGACGCCGGACGTGATGTCACGTATCCGGGCCGCGGCGTCGGGCCCGATCGGAACCGTGTCGTGCGCTCCGACATCGCGTGCCAGCTCGAGCGCGCCGGCGTCGCGGTCGACGGCCACGATCCGCGCGGACGACACCGCCCTGAGGATCTGGATCCCCATGTGACCGAGGCCTCCCACCCCGATCACGACCGCGGTGGAGCCCGGTACGAGCAGCGGGAGCGACCGCTTGATCGCGTGGTACGGGGTGAGGCCGGCGTCGGTGAGCGGCGCGGCCTCGACCGGGTCGAGACCCCCGAGCGGCACGAGGTAACGCGGGTGCGGAACGATCATGTATCGCGCCATGCCGCCGTCGGCGCCGAGCCCACCACCTGCGGCCGCGAGCTCCGTCTGCGCGACGCAGTAGTTCTCCATCCCCTGGACGCAGCGATGGCAGGTGCCGCAACCCCACGGCCCGTACACCGCAACCGGTTCGCCGAGCTCGACACCCCGCGCCCCGGGGCCGAGAGCGTCGACCCAGCCCGCGTTCTCGTGCCCCAGCGTGAACGGTGGGCCCCACGCGAGGAAACCCGGCTCGAAGTCGTACATCAGGTGGAGGTCGGAATGGCAGGCGCCGGCTCCCCCCACCCGCACCCGCACCTCGCCGGGGCCGGGCTCGGGTTCGGCGACCTGTTCGAGCTCGGGCCCGCGCTTCCAGTCGACCAGCCGAAGTGCACGCATCGGGCCTCCTCGCTCGATTGTCACCGACCTTGCTTCCAACCGCTGCTTCCGACCCGCTCGCGCCCCTTCCATCGTGCGTCGGGCCACTGCTCCGGAACAGAGGCGATGGTCCCGCGGCCGCCTACGGCAGGCGTGACCAACGCCTCTGTCGCGCCCGAGCATGCGGCGCGAACCTTCGGTCGAAGGCGGCGCACGACGACCGGGGGTCGGCACGGATGAGACGGATCGTGGTGGGCGTGGACGGCTCCGAGAGCTCACTGGCAGCCCTCCGCTGGGCACTCGATCAGGCGAATAGCGCAGGCGGCGAGATCGAGGCCGTGCTCGCGTACGACTACGGATTCGCGTGGATCGATGTCGGGTCCGACGCGCAGGCGGCGTGGATGCAGGGAGCGGCCGATCGCGCGCACGGGGCGCTCCGACGCGCGCTTCGCGACAGCTTGCCCGATCCGCCGCCGGTCACCGTGCACGGGATCGTGGTCGAGGGTGCGCCCGCCGACGTGCTCGTCGAGGTCGCACGCCATGCAGATCTGCTCGTCGTCGGGACGAGAGGGCGAGGCGGGTTCGCTGGATTGCTGCTGGGCTCGGTGAGTCAGCGCTGCGCCGAGCGTGCCGAGTGCCCGGTCGTCGTGGTGCCCCAGCCGAAGGTGGACGAGGTCGCTTCCTAGGCCTCTTTCACGACTGCGTACCACACGCGCTCGGCAACCCGATGCACGACATCGGCAATCCGCGACAGCCGACGGTACGCCTCACGGCGGCCCATCACCTCACGGAGATCGCGCACGTCGAGCAACGCCGACATTGCGGCCCGATAGGTGCGCTCGACGTCGCGCTGACCCTTGATCGCGCGGTCGGCGGCATCGGTGGCGGAGCTCTCACCGCCGAGTTGCGCGAACGCCTCGCCCAGGTGAGTCACCGCCTGCTCGAGGAGCGCAGCCATGGCCGCCATCGGAGCATCCGGCTGCATGCCCATCACCTCGACCTCACGCACGAGGTCTTTGGCGCCGTTGAGCACTTCGTCGAGATCGGCGGACAGCGTGAAGATGTCCTCGGCGTCGAGCGGCGGCGAGAACGCCTCGCGGAGCGCCTTCCAGAGAGTGCGTTTGGCGTCGTCCGCGCGGTGCTCGCACGCGCGCACGTCGTCGGCGGCTGAAGCCTGTCCTCGTGACCACGCCACGAGCGCGTGCATCCCTTCCTCGGTCACGGCCGTCTGCGTCTGCAGCATCGCGAGGAGGTCGACACCCTCCGGGAGGAACCAGTGCTTCGTCGTCATGCCAAAGCTCTCCACACGAACAGCGCGACGGTGGCGAACACGGCTGCCGCCGGCACGGTCACCAGCCAGGCGATGAGCATCGCCCGTACGACTCGCCACCGTACGTGTCGCCACCGTCGGCGCCCACCACCGACGCCCACGACCGAGGATGCCACGACCTGTGTGGTGCTCACAGGTGCGCCCAGGAACGACGCGCCGAGCAACACCGCGGCCGACGCCGATTGGCTGGCGAGCCCGTCGATCGGGCGCAGAGTGACGATGCGACGTCCGATCGTGCGCACGATGGGCCATCCGCCGAAGGCGGTCCCGATCGTCAGCGCGGTACCGGCCGCGAGCTCCACCCACAACGGAGCGTGGAGGGTGCTGATCTCGCCGCCGGCTACCAGCAGGGCTGCGATGACGCCGACGGCCTTCTGCCCGTCGTTGGCGCCGTGCGCGATCGCGAGGCAACCGGACATCATCCATTGCGCCGCTCGCACGGGGCCTCGGATCCGGCGCGTGGCACGAGTGGTCGCATCGCGCGCGCCACGGTCGGCGCCCAGCCCGGCAACGAAGCCGAGGACGGGAGCGACTGCGAGCACGACGGCCACTCCGATCACGCCGACGGGGCGCAGGCCGTCGAATCCGCCCCAGTTCACCGCGCTCACCCCTCCTTCGGCCAGGGCCGCTCCGACCAGGCCGCCGAGGAGTGCGTGACCCGAGCTCGACGGCAGCCCGCGCCACCAGGTGAGCAGGTTCCACACGACTGCGCCGGTGAGGGCGGCACCGAGCACGATGATCATGTCGTCCCCGCTCACTTGCACCACACCGGCGATGGTGTCCGCGACTGCACTCCCGAGGAGGAGCGGGCCGATGACGTTTCCCGCCGCTGCCAGCAACACTGCAGGAGCAGGACGCGCGGCGCGCGTGCCGACGAGCGTGGCGATCGAGTTCGCGGCGTCGTGGAGCCCGTTGGTGACCGCGAATGCGAGGGCGACCGCGATCGCCGCGACGAGCCCCCCGTCCACGCACTGAACCTTGTCAGGCCCGACCGCCCGGGTTGCAGCATCCTCGGCCCGTTGGGATGCCGGGGGCTGCGCATCCGGCGCTCGCTACGAGCGGAACGAGCGGGCCTCGACCGCGGCCAGCGCCCGCTCCAAGGCCGCTCCGGGTGACCCCGAGGTGTCCACGATCGTGGCGTCCGGCCACGGCTCGGCGGCTCGACGCAGCGCCTCGGCGACGACGGTGTCGGCATCGGAGGCATCGACGGCATGGGCACGCCGATGCTGGACACGAGCGTCGGCCACGGCCGGGGCGACATCGCACCGCAGCTGCACGAGATCGGCCGCGGTGGACGAGGCAGCGTCGACTGCGGCGCTCCGATGCTCCGAGCGGGTCCACGACGCGTCCAGCACCACGGTTTCTCCGAGCTCGAGGGCAATGCGGGCACGCGTGAGCAGCTCCGCGTACGTGGCGTGCGTGGCGGCGTCGGTGTAGAGGCCCGCGCCCAAAGGGCCTCCGGCGGGCTCCTCCGGACGTCTGCCCGCGAGCTCCTTGCGTACCACGTCTGATCGAAGCAACACCGAACCGCGACGAGCGGCGATGCCCGCTGCGAGGGTCGACTTTCCTGTCCCCGGCGCACCCCCGACCACGACGAGGGCCACTCGTCCGCGTCGCAGGTGTGCGAGCGCGAGGTCGACGAGCGCTGCAGCCGTTGGCCGAGCGTCCGCAACTCCCTGGCGGGCGCGGATGGCACCGACCTTCGCCCGGATCAACGCGCGGAACGCGATGTAGTAGTCGGCCAGGCTCGCAGGGTGCTGCTCGCCCGAGAATTCGTCGTAGCTGGTGAGCAGCTGCGCAGCCAGGTCGGCGGCGCCGAGGCGCTCGAGGTCCATGGCGAGGAATGCGACGTCCGCGAGCACGTCGCCACAGCGCAACTCGTCGGAGAAGTCGAGGCAATCGAGGATGCGGGGACCGTCGTCGAGGCAGAAGATGTCGTCGGCCAAGAGGTCGCCGTGACCGTCCCGCACCCAACCGGATGCGATCCTGGCTTCCAGGAGCCTCGAGCGGCCGGAGAGGTACCGCCGGCTCCGGTACGCGGCCTCATCCAGGGCCGCGGTCTCGAACACGTCTCCCGCGAACTCTCGGAGGTCGGTCAGATCTCGTTCGAGCTTGTCCATGACGACGTCGGGAGACCCCGAACGCGCGATCGCCGATGACGTCGGTGCCGTGGCGTGAAAAGCAGCGATCGCGCGCGCGATGGAGCGGACCTCACGCTCCAGCTTCGCCCGCCGCTCGACCAGCGTGGTGAGCCGCCGTGCGGCGGGCATGCGACGCATGACGAGAAGGGGTTCGCAGGTCTCATCGTCGGGCCCGGTGACCTCGGCGACGCCGAGATAGACGTCGGGCGCGAGCCGGCGGTTGAGCTCGAGCTCCCGACGGATCGCCAGATTTCGCGCGTCGCGCGTCGAGAAGTCGAGGAAGTCGAATCTCACGGGCTTCTTGAACTTGTAGGCGCGGTCCCCGGCGAAGACGACGACCGCCGAGTGGGTCTCGGCGATGTCGGCCCAGCGATCGGTCACGGAGCCGTCCCGGACGACAGCGCACTGTCGATCGTCGCCCGGAGCGCGCCGAGCGCCTCGTCCATCGCACCGCGGACCGACTGCCACGCCGCCGTCGACTCCTCGCGGAACTCCTGCAGGCGCCGCTCGATCCTCTCCGAGCGCTCGCGGCACACGGCGCGCGCGCTCGTGAGCTGGTCTCGGGCGTCCATGCGCGCGAGCTCCGCGTCCACGCGGAACTCGTCGAGGTGCTGCTTCCATGCCTCGACGTCCTCCAGGATGGATCGGCTCTGGGCGCGCAGCTCCGCGACGGCACGAGTGGCCCGCGCCGCGAGCTGGTCGAGGTTGTCGCCGATCCGCTCCAATCGGACGTCGAAGGCGGGGCTCCCGCTCATGGTGGACGTCTCCGACATGGCTCCTCCTCGGGGTGTCGTCGCGATCCTGCATGACGCGTCCCTTCCGGCGCAGGGTCGGAAGTCCCTTTCGCCGCACCGTCAGCGAGTTCGAGGTGGACGCGGGGCACCACCGAGCGGACCGGGCGTCGCGAAGTGCCGCGTTTGGGACCTCTGGCCCTTCCCGACACGCCGGCGTGTGGTCCATGCTCGGTCCATGGATCTCGACCACGAAGCAATCCGTGCCCTGCTCCGTCACCCGCCGGTCGTCGTCCCTCCCGACGCGACGCTTCGCGAGGTGGCCGAGACGCTCGCCGAGGACTACATCGGCGCCGCAATCGTCCGAGGCTCGCGCCCCATGGGCGCATCGGCGAGCCGAGCCCAGGGCATCATCTCGGAGCGCGACATCGTCCGGGCGCTCGCGGAGGGCTCCGACCCCGATGTCGAACGCGCCGGTGACGTCATGACCCTGGACCTGGCGACCGTGACGCCGGGCGAGACGGTGACGGCCGTGGCTCAGCGCATGATCGACAACGAGATCCGCCACGTGCCGGTCACCGACGACCACGACGTGGTGGTCGGGGTGGTGTCCGAACGCGACATGGTGCGGGCACTCCTCAGCCGTCCCGGCTTCGCGTCGCCGACCACCCGATGACGCCGTGGTTGCGTCGGCGACCCCGGACGCGCCGGCCTCGTCATGGTCGTGCGACGTCGCGCTTTCTGCTCCGGCTCGCGCCGGTGCTCCAGCCCATCCCCGTGCCGGTGCGAAGCTACAGCCGCGTTCAAGGCTGAACGAGCGAGGGGTTCGAGGATGAAGATGTCGTTCGCGTGTGAGATGGACCACGAGCCGAGACACGAGATGGCACAGCACTCGGTGCGGCTCGGCCTCGAGCGGGGTCACTGCCCCGTCTGCCCGGAGCGCGAGCTCACCGGCGAGGCCGCCCACGGTCTCGGATGGGCGACGTGCCCCTGCTGCGGATCGGCGTGGCGCCTCGAGGACGACGGCTTCTCGCTCCGTCCCGGCCGGATCGTCGAGGAGTGGAGCTGATACGTCAGCCGGCGACGGTGACGTCGAGCGTCATTCCCAGTCGGTAGTGACCGGGCAGGTTGCACACTGCGACGTAGTGGCCCGGATCGAGCGAAGAAGCTTTCACGGCGCGTGACTTGCCCGGATTCAGGCCGCTGCCACTGTCGGCGACGCTCGCGAGCAGCGGTGAATCCTCGTTCACGTTCCCGTTCTCGTCCAGGGGAAGGGAGTGCGCAGGCAGGTTGGTACGGAACATGACGAACTCGTGCGGCGTGTGGCCGTCATTGGACACGCCGAACGTGTGTCGTCCCGTCGTCAAGCGCGTGGGCATCGAGATGCGATAGTCGCGCAGGCTCACCGACACGTCACCCAGGGACGCGGGCGAATAGGTGATGAGCCCGATGGTCGCGGATACGACGACCACCGCCACCAAGATCCCGACGAAGAGGAGCGTGGCCTTCATCCCATGGAGCTCACCACGGAAGGCCGACCGCTTGGCCGATCTCTGCGCCGCGATCGTCTGAGGCACCGAATTGTCAGTCATCTTCCGGATCGTCGATCGCAGCGTGGATCAGTCCCAGAGCCGAAGGTCACAAATCTTCCCGGAGGAGCGCCTCGCGATCTCGGGACTATGTGCTCTAGTCGGCGGGCTGTGCCCACGAGATGCTGATCTCGTCCTGCCCTGTACAGCGTTGTATCACGAGAAGGTGAGCCCGCGTGGAAGTCATCGAGTTGCACGAGGACGACGACGGATACCTGGTCTGCCCACGTCGGGGCGAGATCGACGTGCAGTGGTGTTTCGGGTGCCCGCGGCGTCTGCGAATCAGCTTCGAGGGAGAACGGGCGATCGTGGTGTGTGATCCGGGCGAGGCTCGAGGGCACTCTCGCGAAGCCGGGCCGCTGCGAGACGTCCCGGACAGCCTGCGGATCTACTGAACCGGCCTACGACCCCCGTCCGATCCCCCCGTGGACGCGAAGCTTCGGGTAAGTCGTCCTGGCCGGGAGCCAGCGCCGTGCACGGTCGATCGGGGTAGCAGACGCGTCGCCCGCAGGAATCAATTTCGTCGCCTGAGCAAGTTAATCTTTGCCAGTTCTCATTGAACGCTCACCTCGTCCGAGCGACCCTGGAGACCTATGGCCGGCGGCGTCCGTCGAGCGAAGGTGCTGGCCCGGGATCTGACGCCTCCGCTCGTGTGGCGGTCCCTGCAACGGCTGCGCGGGAAGGGCCACGCACCGGTCGACGAGCACACCCACGACGTGCGCGCGGACGAGGCCCCACCCGAGTGGTACGACGAGTCCTTCGAGAGTGCCGACCACTGGCGGGATCACTACTCGGCGAGCCCCTGGTACTACATCTGGACCGTCATCGTCGACCGGTTGCAGATGACCGATACGCCGTACGTGCTCGAAATCGGGTGCGGTCCGGGACAGCTCGCATGGTTCATCCGCGACCGAGGGTTCACCGACTACGTGGGCTTCGACTTCAGCGTCAAGCGGATCGAGTGGGCCCGGGCGACGGTGCCCGAGCTCCGGTTCGAGATCGCCGACGTGTACACGACGGACCTGCTCGAGTCGGTTCCGTACAACACCGTGATCTGCACCGAGTTCCTGGAGCACGTCAAAGGTGACGTGGAGGTGCTGAGGCGGGTACGCGCCGGAGCGCGCGTGCTCGGCACCGTCCCGAATTTCGGCGGCGGCTCGCACGTGCGGTGCTTCCGCGACGCGGACGAGGTCGCCGAGCGCTACGGGCAGTGCTTCACGCAGCTGCGCGTCGATACCTTCACGATGCCGTTACCAAGGAAGCAGCAGTTCCTCATCGATGGGGTCGCCGCGGGACCCGCGACGCGACCCGACGACGGCTGAGCCCGAGCGCAGTCGGGGGAGCTACCGGGCGTCGGCGCGGCGCCCGGCAGGAAGGTGCAACAGCAGCCGCTCGAGCAGCAGGGTCTCGTTGGGGTTGTGCTCCATCAGGGCCTGGCGCGCCGCACGGCAGGCGTCGAGGGCCCGGCTGCACGCCCGCGGGTCGAGCACGAGACGCGGCCCGCTCGTGAGCGGCCGCGAGTTGGGGGCGAGCACGTCGCGGTAGACGGCCTCGAGCGCGGTGATCCCCTCCACGATCGCCTCGGTGCGGAAGTAGCGGTGGGTCCGCCGGTGACGGTCGGCGAGCCGGCGGAGCTGGGCGCGCCGGGTGCGATCGGCGAAGCCCGCCGCCTCGAGCTCGGCCTCGAGCCGGATGGTCTCCTCCGCCTGTGCGGCTTCGAGCTCTGCCGTCGCCTCGCGCAGTGCCTCTTGGATCGCGTCGATCTGCTCGGCCACGCTCGCGCCCGTGCCGTCGAGCGTAGCCGCGGCCGCGATGCACGCGTCGCGCACGGGAACGAGCCGGGCATCGGGCACGCGCTCGCGGTAGGCGAAATCGACCCGCTGGCAACGCGAGCGGATCGTCGCGAGGAGCTGGTCGGCGCCCGCGGTCACGAGCACGAGCACGGCGGTCGGCGGCGGTTCCTCCAGCGTCTTGAGGAGCTTGTTCGCCGCCGTGTCGTTCAAACGTTCGGCGTCGAACACGAGGATCACCTTGCGC
>CAZDJK010000031.1:0-3971 GCA_964505725.1 uncultured Bifidobacteriaceae bacterium
CGTCGACGTGAACATCGTGGCCCGCGGCACGCCGGGCATGTCGGGCGCGGACCTCTCGAACCTCGTGAACGAGGCGGCGCTGTTCGCGGTCCGACGTGGCGAGAACGTCGTGCACGCGCAGGACTTCGAAGCCGCGCGCGACCGCGTGCTCATGGGCCTCACGCGCGAGTCGATGGCCCTGACCGCCGAGGAGAAGGAGGTCGTCGCGTACCACGAGGGCGGCCACGCGGTGCTCGCCTACGTGCTCGAGCACGCCGACCCCGTGCACAAGGTCACGATCCTCCCCACCGGCATGGCGCTCGGGGTGACCCAGCAGCTTCCGCTCGAGGAGCGCCACATCTACAAGAAGGAGTACATCACCGACTCCCTGGTGGTGCGCCTCGGGGGGCGGATCGCCGAGGAGATCGTGTACGGCCACCTCTCCACCGGTGCGCAGAACGACCTCGTCGGTTGCACCGAGCTCGCGCGCAAGATGGTGCGGGAGTGGGGGATGTCGGACCGTATCGGGCCGATGGCCTGGGGGTCACAGGGCGCGGTGTTCCTCGGCGAGGATCTCGTCCACACCCGTGACTACTCCGACGAGACCGCCCGCGTCATCGACGAGGAGGTCGAGCGGATCCTGCGCGACGAGGAGAGCCGCGCCCGCAAGGTGCTCGGCGAGCACCGCGCCGGTCTCGAGGCAGTGGCGAGGAACCTGCTCGAGCGCGAGACGCTCGACGGCGAAGAGGTCAGCCGGCTCGTCGACGAGGCGATGGGGCACCACTGCGGCGGCCCCCGCATGGTGTTGCTGGCCGACGGCAACGAGGTGCCGGTGGAGGTCGTGCCCGAGGGTCAGTCCCTCTCGGACTGACCGGGCTCCGACTGACCGGGCTCCGACTGACCGGGCTCCGACTGACCGGGCTCCGACTGACCGGGCGCCAGCCCGGCCGCCACGCGGGCGTCGGCGAGCGCCTGCAGGATCCCGAGCGCGGCGGCGCCCCAGGTGAATTGCGACGCGTGCTCGACCGCGCCGCTCGCGAGGCGCTCGCGAAGCGCGGTGTCGCCGAGCAGCAGCGAGATCTTGGCCGCGAGCTCGTCGTCCGAGCTCGCGAGGAGCCCGCTGCGGCCCTCGGCCACCGCGTCGACGTGGCCGACAACACGCGAGACCACGGCGGGTGTGCCGCACGCCGCGGCCTCGGTGATCGACATGCCCCAGCCCTCGCGCGCCGACGCCGCGGTGAGCACCCACGCCCGTCGGTAGAGGTCGACGAGGGCGGCGTCGTCGATGCGCCCGGGTAGCTCCAACCAGTCCTCGGCCCCGTGCTCGCGAATCCTCGCCTCGATCGCCTCGCGCTCGTAGCCGTCACCCACGATGACCGCGCGCATGGCCGGCTGCTCGCGCTTCACCGTCGCGAGGACGTCGACGAGGGCGGCGAAGCGCTTCACCGGCACCAGCCGCCCCACCGCGAGAACCAGGGGCTCGGGCGACTTGGCGACGTGGCCCACCGAGAACCGGGCGTCGATCCCGTCGTGCACCGTGCGGATCCGACGGGGCTTCAGGTGCATCTCCCGGATGAGCTCGGTGCGGGCGGATTCGGAGACGGTCACGAGGCTCGACCGGCGGTAGAAGGGCGGCGCGAGCCGCGACTCGATGAAGCGGCCGAGCCGCGCGAGGTTCGGCGGCAGCGTCATGTCCCACATCTCCGCGTGCAGGTGGTGGATCACCGCGATGTGGGGCGTACGCGACCACACCGGGGCGAAGAACGGCATGCCGTTCCAGATCACGACCAGCCCGTCCGCGCGGCCGTGCCAGCCCATCAGCTCGCTCACCACCGACCGTGGGAACACCATGTAGCGGCCCGCCTTGCGGATCACGCGGTACCCGTCGCGCCACACGATCTGCGGGTGCCCGGCGGCGAACGAGGTGCGCATGGTCACGTCGATGCCGGCCTCGGCCCAGTAGCGGGCGATGGTCGCGGCGTGCACCTCGGATCCGCCGGCTTCGGGGTCGTCGAGGTCGCGCCACGCGAGCAGGTTCACGCGCGCGAGCCCCGCTTCGGCGGCGACGTCGCCGAGCTTGGCGATGACTTCGCGGTCGGAGGGCACGCTGGGAATGCCGGGAGACTAGGAGACGGAGCACCGGCGCGCCCGGATCGAGCGACGAGCGCCGCGAAGCGCGAGATCCGGGTCGCTACCATCCCCCCGCATGCAAACGCTCGTCGTCAGCCCCACGTACCTCGAAGCCGAGAACATCGAGGAGTTCCTCCGGCGCGTGCGCGCGGCGGTGCCCGACGCCGACGTCCTGATCGTCGACGACAACAGCGCCGACGGGACCGCCGACCTGGCCGAGAAGCTCGGGGCCGAGCTCGGCAACATCGAGGTGCTCCGGCGGCCGGCGAAGGCGGGCCTCGGTGCCGCGTACCGCGCCGGCTTCGCTCTCGGCCTCGAGCGCGGCTACGACGCGTTGTGCGAGATCGACGCCGATCTCTCGCACGACCCCGCCGCGCTGCCGTCGCTGATCGAGCCCGTACTCGCGGGCGAGGCCGACCTCGTGATCGGCTCCCGCTACGTGCCGGGGGGCTCCGTGCCCAACTGGACGTGGGCGCGCCGCGCGCTCTCCCGCGGCGGCAACCTCTACGCGGGGATCATGCTCGGCACGGGCGTGCGCGACATGACCGCGGGCTACCGCGTGTACCGGGCGACGACGCTCGTCGACATCGACTACGCGTCCACCACGTCGAAGGGCTACGGCTTCCAGATCGAGAACACGTACCGGGTCTGGAAGCTCGGCCTTCGCATCGTCGAGCTCCCGATCCAATTCACCGACCGCACCCGCGGGCATTCGAAGATGACCTGGTCGGTGGCGGCCGAAGGGCTCGCCCTCGTCACGTGGTGGGCGATCCGGGATCGCTCCCGCCGGCTTCTGCGAGCAGCTCGGCGAGACCGTCGTCCAGGCTGACCGCCGGCTCCCAGCCCGGGAGGGCCGGGCCCGCGTCCCAGTGGGTCACCATGTCGCCGGGCCGGTCGGGCCGCTCACCCCAGCGCACGGGCACGGGACGGCCCGCGACCCGACCGAGCCGTTCGACGACCTCACGGATGCGGAGCGGCTCTCCCGACGACACCGCGTACGCGGCCGGAGCCCCGGGGGGCGCCTCGGCCACGAGCGCGGCGGCCCGGAGGAACGCCGACGCGACGTCGCGCCCGTGCACGAGGTCGACGATCTGGTCGCCGGAGCTCATCGCCAGCGGTTCGCCGCTACGTACCGCACCGACCAAGGCGTTCAGCAGCTTGCCGCGTGAGTCTCCGGGACCGAAGGTGTCGTAGAGGTTCACGGTGACGACCCGCAACAGGCCGCGTTCCGCGTAGTGCCCGAGGATGTCCTCCGCCGCCTGCTTCATCGAGGCGTAGAGGTTCTTGGGACGGTACGCCGCGCCCTCGACGTGCTGCCACGCGGTCCCGGCGTTCACGAAGCGCGGCGCGCCTTCGACTCGCGATAGGGCGACGCGCGACAGGGCATCGGCGAGACGCGCCGGGAGCGCGACGTTGGCGTCGAGCATGGGATCGACGTCTGCCGGGACGTGCTCGGCAACGAAGTGCGTCGCGAGGTGGAACACGACGTGTGGCTGCACCTGCGACACCGCGGCGTCGATCGCGGGCGCGTCGGCGCCCACCCGGTGGAAGACGACCGACTCCGCGAGGTCGGGGACCCGGTCGAGGCGCGCGCCCTCGCGGACGAATGCGTGGACCTCGACGCCCGATGCCACGAGCGCCCGCGCGACGTTGCCGCCGACGAAGCCGGTGATGCCGGTGACGACGGCGCGCTCGCTCACGGCGCCACCACCGGCTCGAACCGGAAGGGGGAGTCGAACGCGTCGAGGCTCGGGAAACCCGCGTCGCGGTCGGACAACACCGGCTCGCGCGTGGGCCACTCCGCGTCGACCGACGACCACAGCACACCGCCCTCGCGCACAGGATCGTGCTCGCCCGACTGG
>CAZDJK010000032.1:0-24060 GCA_964505725.1 uncultured Bifidobacteriaceae bacterium
TGAGCTTCGTGGGGTCGGAGTCGAGGTCGACCATGTTGCCGGCCTCCTTCGCGGCCTGAGTGCCGGTGTTCATGGCCACCCCGACGTCGGCCTGCGCGAGCGCCGGGGCGTCGTTGGTGCCGTCGCCCGTCATCGCGACGAGCCGGCCACCACGTTGTTCCGAGCGGATCAGCTCCATCTTGTGCTCGGGCGTGGCCTCGGCGAGGAAGTCGTCGACGCCGGCCTCTTGGGCGATGACGGCGGCCGTGCGCGGGTTGTCGCCCGTGATCATCACCGTGCGGATGCCCATGCGGCGCAGGTCGTCGAACCGCTCCGAGATCCCGGGCTTCACGATGTCCTTGAGGTAGATCACCCCGAGGGCACGGGGAGGATGCACCGCGCCGTTCGTGACCGACTCCGCCACCACGAGCGGGGTGCCGCCCTGCGCCGCGATCGAGTCGACGGTGTCGCCCAGCTCGGGCGGCACGGTGCCGCCCTGGTCCTCCACCCAGCGGCGCACGGCATCCGCGGCGCCCTTGCGGACCGACCGGGCCTCGAAGTCGACGCCGCTCATGCGCGTCTGGGCGGTGAAGGGCACGAGCGATGCGCCGACGAGCTCGCGCTCGCGGAGCCCGTAGCGGTCCTTCGCCAGCACGACGATCGAGCGCCCTTCGGGTGTCTCGTCGGCCAGGCTCGAGAGTTGGGCGGCGTCGGCGAGCTCCTGCTCGGTGACGCCGTTCACCGGGATGAACGCGTCGGCTTGGCGGTTGCCGAACGTGATGGTGCCGGTCTTGTCGAGCAGCAGCGTGGCACAGTCGCCGGCGGCTTCCACCGCCCGGCCGCTCATCGCCAGCACGTTGCGGCGCACGAGCCGGTCCATGCCCGCGATGCCGATGGCGGAGAGCAACGCGCCGATGGTCGTCGGGATCAAGCACACGAGCAGCGCCACGAGGATCACCACGTTCTGCTCGGCGTGGGCGAACATCGCGAACGGCTGCAGGGTCACCGTCGTGAGGAGGAAGATGATGGTGAGGCCGGCGAGCAGGATGTTGAGCGCGATCTCGTTGGGGGTCTTCTGGCGCGAGGATCCCTCGACGAGGGCGATCATCCGGTCGAGGAACGTCTCGCCCGGCCGGGCGGTGATCTTGACCACGATCTGATCGGAAAGGACGCGTGTGCCGCCGGTGACCGCCGACCGGTCGCCACCCGACTCCCGGATCACCGGCGCCGACTCGCCCGTGATCGCCGACTCGTCCACGCTGGCGATGCCCTCGACGACGTCGCCGTCGCTCGGGATCATCTCGCCTGCGCTCACCACGACCTCGTCGCCGACGTTCAAGTCGGTACTGAAGCAGTCCTCGGTCGTGCCGTTCGGAAGCCGGCGATGGGCGACCGTCTCCGCTCGCGTCTTGCGCAACGTGTCGGCCTGCGCCTTCCCGCGTCCCTCCGCGATCGCCTCCGCGAAGTTGGCGAAGAGCACGGTGAACCAGAGGAACACCGTCACGAGCGCGGTAAACACGTTCTGGTTCGTCGACGACGAGCCCAGATCCTTGAAGAAGAGGATCGTCGTGAGCACCGCGCCGACCCCGACCACGAACATCACGGGGTTGCGCATCAGCGTGCGCGGGTTCAGCTTCTTGAAGCTGTCGCCCACCGCCCGCAACACGATGTCGGGTTCGACGAGCTTGGTCTCTCGGGCCATTTCGTACGGCTCCTTCGTCAGATCTTCAGTTGCTCGACGATCGGGCCGAGCGCCAGCGCCGGAAGGAAGGCGAGCGCCGCGACGATCACGGCCACGCCGATCACCAGCACCACGAACAGGGGCGTGTCGGTCGGGAACGTGCCGACGGTGGCGGGCACCTTCCGCTTGCGCACCACGGAACCGGCGATCGCGAGCGTGGGGATGATCAGGAAGAACCGGCCGAACAGCATTGCGACTCCGAGGGCAGAGTTCATGTAGCCGGTATTGGCAGTGATTCCCGCGAAGGCGGAGCCGTTGTTGTTCGTGGCCGACGTGAAGGCGTACAGGAGCTCGCTGAACCCATGCTGGCCCGGGTTGAAGATCGAGACGTTTTTCACCGAGCCCACGAACGTGGAGATGGCGACGCCGACCATCACGACCGCCGGCATGATCAGGATGTAGATCGCCACCAGCTTCACCTCGCCGGCCTGGATCTTCTTGCCGAGGTACTCCGGGGTTCGCCCGACCATGAGGCCGGCGATGAACACGGAGAGGATCACGAGCACGAGCAGGCCGTTGAGTCCCACACCGACGCCGCCCGGGCTGATCTCACCGAGCTTCATGTTGACCAGCGTGATCATCCCGCCGACCGGCGTGTAGCTGTCGTGCATCGAGTTCACCGAGCCGTTCGAGGTGTCGGTGGTCGACGCGCCCCAGATCCCCGACCCGACCGGTCCCTCGCGGACCTCCTTGCCCTCGAGGTTGCCGCCGGGGGAGTTGGTCGTGACCGCTTGGGTCACGCCGCCGGTGTCGAGCTTCGGGTTGCCGCCCGACTCGATGATGGGCAGGGCGACGGCGGCCGCGAGCCAGAGGATGGCCATGACGGCGACTACGGCATAGCCCTGCCGCTTGTCCTTGATCATGCGCCCGAAGGTGAACGCCAACGCGAAGGGAATGACGAGGATCGCCCACAGCTCCACGAAGTCGCCGAGCTTGGTGCCGCCCTCGAAGGGGTGGGTGGAGTTCACGTTGAAGAACCCGCCGCCGTTGGTGCCGAGCTGCTTGATGGAAATCTGGCTGGCGACCGGCCCACCTGGGATCTGCTGGGTCCCGCCGGTCACGGTGTGGACGGTGGTGAAGCCGTGCGTGTTCTGGATCACCCCGCACGCGAGGAGCACGAGCGCGACCACGAACGCAACCGGCAGCAAGATCCGCAGCGTCGTGCGGATGACATCCACCCAAAAATTGCCGACGGTCCGTCGACCCGCGCGTGAGAGGCCACGGATGAGGGCGACCATCACCGCCATGCCCGCCGCGGCAGACACGAAGTTCTGAACGGTGAGTCCGATCATCTGGGTGAGATGGCTGAGCGTGTTCTCGCCGCCGTAGCTCTGCCAATTGGTGTTGGTCACGAAGCTGACGGCGGTGTTGAACGACAGCGCGGGCGCGACGTTGACCATGTCGGTGGGGTTGAACGGCAACGAGCTCTGGATGCGCTGGATGAGGTACAGCAGCAGCACGCCGGCCATGCTGAATGCGATGACGGAGAGCGCGTAGACGTTCCACCGCTGCTCGCGATCGGGGTCGACCCGGCAGGCGCGGTAGATCAGGTTCTCGATCGGGTCGAACACGCGGTCGATCCGCGACGGGGCCCCCGAGTACACGTGGGCCATGTACCGGCCCAGCAGCGGCGCGGTGATCGCCAGGGCGACGATCAGCGCGATGAGCTCTCCCCAACCCGCGAGGCTCATCAGAACCGCTCCGGAGCCACCAGGGCGGCCACGAGGTACAGCAGCAACAGTCCGGCGAGCACGAGGCCCGCGATGTTCTCGCCCGTCATCGCACGGCCTCGGCGAGCTCGGCGTCGCTCAGCTCGGTCTCGTCGCGTAGATCCGAGTCTTCGTCCGGACCGATGATGTGGTCGCACCCGCGCACGAGGGCGACGCACAGACCGAAGAACGCCACGACGCTCAACACGACCCACAGATCAGCCATACCCGCCTTCTCCACTTCCGCGGGGCCGAGCCCCGCGCGCTGCGAGTTCTTGCGTTGCGAGCCATCTTCCACACGAGCGGGTGTGGCTGGAAGGCCCTTGGTGCGCTCTTGACGCCGCGGGCCGGCGAATTAGCTGCTCCTTAACGGGGTTAGCGAGGCTGGCAGGCACGCCTGAACGTCGAAACGAACCCGAAACACATCGGCAACGCGCGGGCAACCGATGACAAGTCCGCGACGCGTCGGCGTCGCTTCTTCGTGAAAACACTTGGCAACGCCGCGCCACGTCCTTACAACCGAGCCGGCCCCCCACAAGGAGCGAATCCGATGGCCGACCTCGTCTTCCTGCTCATCATCGTCTCGTTCTTCGCCCTCTGCGTCGCGTACATCAGAGGCTGCGATCGAATCATCGGCACCGGGCGCGAGCACGACGCCGAGATCGAGACCGAGCTCGACGACGGCACCCCGACGACGCCCGTCGGAGCGCCACCCGTGGAGCGTGCCGCGTGATCAGCGTGCTGGCCACGTCGACGGCCGACAACTTCGTCGCTCTCGGCTTGACGGCCGCGCTCCTCGTGTTCCTGGTGCTCGCGCTCGTGTTCCCCGAGCGGTTCTGAGCGATGTCCTCTGCCGCGTTCCTGCAGTTCCTGCTGCTCCTCGCCCTGCTCGCGGCGACCGTCCCCCCGCTCGGTCGCTACATCGCCAAGGTCTACGGTTCCGAGCCGGACGGACGGGCACCCGGCGATCGCTTCTTCCTCCCCGTCGAGCGGGGCGTGTACCGCCTGCTCCGGGTCGACCCGGAGCGCGAGCAGCGATGGACCATGTACGCGCTGAGCCTCGTTGCGTTCAGCCTCGTGTCGTCAGTGGTGCTCTACGCCATCATGCGTCTCCAGGCGCATCTCCCGTTCAACCCCACGCACGTCGGCGCCGTCGGCCCGCACCTGTCGTTCGACACTGCGGTGAGCTTCGTCACCAACACGAACTGGCAGAGCTACGGCGGCGAGAACACGATGAGCTACCTGACGTCGGTCGCCGGCCTGCTCGTCGAGCACTTCGCCTCGGCCGCGGTCGGCCTCGCGGTCGTCATCGCGCTGATCCGCGGTCTGAGCCGCACCGGCACGCCGTTCATCGGCAACTTCTGGGTCGACATCGTGCGTGGCACGACGCGCATCCTGGTCCCGATCTCGGTCCTGTTCGCGGTGATCCTCGGGAGCCAAGGGGTGATCGCCAACCTCCATGGCTTCACCACCGTGACGACTGTCGAGGGCATCAAGCAGCTCGTGCCGGGCGGCCCCCTGGCCGGGTGGATGGCCATCAAGCAGCTCGGGAGCAACGGCGGAGGGTTCTTCAACACCAACTCCGCGCACCCCTTCGAGAACCCGACCCAGCTCGCGAACTTCTTCGAGCTCTACCTCACGGTGCTCCTCGCGTTCGCGCTGGCCGTCGCCTTCGGGAAGCTCGTGAAGGACAAGCGGCAGGGCCGGCTCGTGCTGTGGATCATGGTGATCCTCTGGATCGCGGGCTGCCTGTTCGCGAGCTTCGCGGAGACGAGCGGCAATCCCCGCCTCACCGCCGCCGGCGCCAACCAGTCGGTCAGCGCCGATCAGGGCGGCGGCAACATGGAGGGCAAGGAGGTTCGCAACGGCGTCTCGTCGTCCGCCGTCTGGGGCGCCTCGGTTACGCTGACCTCCAACGGGTCGGTGAACTCGATGCACGACAGCTGGACGCCGGTCGGGTCGCTGGTGCCGTTCTTCGGCATGTTCACCGGCGAGGTGTCACCCGGAGGCGTCGGCGTCGGGTTGATGGGCTTGCTCGTGAACGTCCTGTTCGCGGTGTTCATCGCCGGCCTCATGATCGGCCGAACACCCGAGTACCTCGGCAAGAAGCTCCAGAGCCGAGAAACCAAGCTCATCGTCCTGTACCTGATCGCAGTGCCGGCCGTGCTGCTCGGCTTCACGGGCGCGTCGATGTTCGTCGGGTCGGTCTTGCACGTGTCGATCTGGAACTCCGGCACGCACGGCTTCAGCGAGGTGCTGTACGCGTTCGCGTCGGCCGCCAACAACAACGGATCCGCGTTCGCCGGGATCACCGCAAACACACAGTGGTTGAACACCACGCTGGGTCTGGCGATGCTCGTCGGTCGCTTCTTCCTCATCATCCCGGTGCTCGCGATCGCGGGGTCTTTGGCGAGCAAGCCCAGGGTGCCCACGACGTCGGGCACCCTTGCGACGCACACGCCGGTGTTCGGTGGCCTGGTCGTCGGCGTGATCGTCATCATCGCCGGCTTGACGTACTTCCCTGCGCTGGCGCTGGGTCCCGTCCTCGAGCAGCTCCACCTGTGAGGTTCCCGTGACCACAACCATCGACTCCCCTTCCCCGCCTCCCGCACCCGAAGCTCCCGTCGCGAGCCGCCCGGGCCGCGCGCGAGGGCTGTTCGATCCCGCCATCGTCGGCCCCGCCATCGCCGCGAGCTTCCGCAAGCTGGACCCGCGCGAGCTGCTGCACAACCCGGTGATCTTCGTGGTCGAGGTGGGCAGCGTCTACACGTCGGTCCTGTTCCTCCGCGACTTGTCGAGCTCGTCGACGAACGAGAACGTGTTCGCGGGCCTCGTCACATTGTTCCTGTGGGCGACGGTGCTGTTCGCGAACTTCGCCGAGGCGATGGCCGAAGGCCGCGGCAAGGCGCAGGCCGCCTCGCTCCGGAAGGCGCGCACCGAGACCATCGCGAACCGCCGGCGTGCCGACGGGACCATCGAGCAGGTGCCGTCCAGCGCGCTCGATGTGGGCGACCTGTGTGTCGTGACCGCCGGTGACGTGATCCCGTCCGACGGGGACGTGGTGGAAGGGATCGCGTCGGTCGACGAGTCGGCCATCACCGGGGAATCAGCCCCGGTGATCCGCGAGTCCGGTGGTGACCGCTGCGCAGTGACCGGCGGAACCCGGGTGCTCTCGGACGAGATCGTCGTCGAGATCACCGCCCGGTCGGGGGAGACGTTCCTCGACCGGATGATCGCCCTCGTCGAAGGCGCCGAACGCCAGAAGACGCCGAACGAGATCGCGCTGTCGATCCTCCTCGCCGGGCTCACGATCATCTTCTTCATCGCGGTGGCGACGTTGCAGCCGTTCGCGATCTATGCGGGCGCGGAGCAGCAGATCATCGTGCTCATCGCGCTGCTCGTGTGTCTCATCCCGACGACCATCGGCGGGCTGCTCTCCGCGATCGGCATCGCCGGGATGGACCGCCTCGTGCAGCACAACGTCCTCGCGATGTCGGGCCGGGCCGTCGAGGCCGCGGGTGACGTTTCCACGTTGCTCCTCGACAAGACCGGCACCATCACTATCGGCAACCGGGAGGCGACCGAGCTCATCACCATGCACGAGGTCTCCGAACGCCAGCTCGCGACCGCGGCTCTGCTGTCGAGCCTCGCCGACGAGACTCCCGAGGGTCGGTCGATCGTCCAGCTCTGCGTGCGCGAGTACGGGGTCACCGCGACCGAGCCCGCGGACGCGGTCCTGGTGCCCTTCAGCGCGCAGACGCGCATGTCCGGGCTCGATCTGCTCGAGTCGAATCACCAGATCCGCAAGGGAGCGGCCGACGCCATCCGCCACCACGTGATGGAGCGGGGCGGCATCGTGCCCCCGGAGCTCACGGAGTTCGTCGAATCGATCTCTCGGGCCGGCGGCACGCCGCTCGTGGTGGCCGAGGACGCACGGATCCTCGGCGTCATCCGGCTCAAGGACGTCGTGAAGCCGGGCTTGCGGCAGCGGTTCGAGGAGCTGCGCCGGCTCGGCATCCGCTCGATCATGATCACCGGCGACAACCCGCTGACTGCCGCCGCGATCGCCGACGAAGCGGGCCTCGACGGCTTCCTCGCCGAGGCGACCCCCGAGGACAAGCTCGACCTCATCAAGCGCGAGCAGCGAGGCGGCAACCTCGTCGCGATGACGGGCGATGGCACCAACGACGCGCCGGCACTCGCGCAGGCCGACGTCGGTGTCGCCATGAACACCGGCACGCAAGCCGCGCGCGAGGCCGGCAACATGATCGATCTCGATTCCGATCCGACGAAGCTCATCGAGATCGTCGAGATCGGCAAGCAGCTCCTGATCACGCGCGGTTCGCTCACCACGTTCTCGATCGCGAACGACGTCGCGAAGTACTTCGCGATCATCCCCGCCATGTTCCTCGGTGTGCTCCCGGCTCTCGGTCAGTTGAACGTGATGGACCTCCAGTCCCCACGCTCCGCGATCCTGTCGGCGGTCATCTACAACGCCATCATCATCGTGTTGCTGGTGCCGCTCGCACTGCGCGGCGTGAAGTTCGTCGCGCTCACGGCCACCGAGATCCTGCAGCGCAACCTCCTCATCTACGGCGTCGGTGGGCTCATCGCGCCGTTCATCGGCATCAAGCTCATCGACATGGTCCTCACCGCGCTCGGAGTGAAGTGATGCGACGTCAACTCGTTCCCGCGCTCATCGCGGTCGTCCTGTTCACCGTGCTCACCGTGGTGTACGTCCTGGGGACGACGCTCGTTGATCAGGTCATCTTCCCGGGCAAGGCGGACGGCTCGTTCGTGAAGGACGCCGAAGGCCGCGTGGTCGGTTCGGAGCTCATCGGCCAGACCTTCACGAAGACGCGGTACTTCCACCCGCGGCCCGCAGCCGACGACTACGCCTCGGGCCCCGACTACAGCTTCGGGTCGAACTACGGACCGACCGACCCGCGGCTCGTCGCGACCTGCCTGCCGGTACAGAAGACGACCAAGGACGGTACCCCGGTCGTCGACGCGAAGGGGAAGCCCGTCTACGAGACCAACGCCGACGGGTCGAAGGTGTGCGATCCGAACACGGTGCCGCAACGAGTCAAGGCCTACCGCAAGGAGAACCATCTCGCGAGCGACGCCCCGGTTCCCGTCGACGCGGTCACCGCCTCCGGCAGCGGGCTCGACCCCGACATCTCGGTGTTGAACGCGAAGCTGCAAGCGCCCCGAGTTGCCTCGGCGCGCCGCGTCTCTTTGCAAAAGGTAATGAAGCTCGTCCGAGCAAACACCGATGACCGCCCGCTCGGCATCCTCGGCGAGCCCGCGGTCAACGTGCTCGAGCTGAACCTCGCGCTCGACGAGCTCAGGAGCTGACGGTTGCGGTTCCGTCGAATTCCAACGCGGGCACGAACCGCACGCCGAGCCCGGGCTGGGTGAGGAAGTAGCGGGGCTGACTGGGATCGGGCTCGAACTTCTTGCGGAGTTGCGCAATGAACTGGCGCACGTAGTTGGCCTGGTTCAGGTACGCCGGGCCCCACACCTCTTCGAGCAGCTCGCGTTGGCTGACGAGCCGATCGGGATTCCGGACCAGGACTTCGAGGACGCTCCACTGCGTCGCCGTGAGCGGGATCTCGGCCCCGTCCCGGCTCCTTGCGCGCTTCGCCCTGAGATCGACACGGAAATCGGCCGTCTCGACCACCGGCGCGGGCTCGTCGCAGCGGCGGGCGCGGCGCAGGGTTGCCCGCAGGCGGGCGACGAGCTCCGCGACGCTGAACGGCTTCATGATGTAGTCGTCGGCGCCGGCGTCGAGCGCGTAGATCTTCCGCGCTTCGTCGTGGCACGCCGACAGGACGATGACCGGCATCGAGGTCGAGCTCCGGACGGCGTGGATCACGTCGATCCCGTCGATGCCGGGAAGGCCGAGGTCGACGATCGCCACGTCGTACGAGACGCTCCTGACCCGGGCGACGGCCGACTCCCCGGTCTCTGCGACATGGACGTCGTACCCGCGCGCCTGCAGGTAATGACCCAAGGAACGCAGCATCGCCCGCTCGTCGTCGACGATCAGTACTCGATTCACGATGCCCGCTCGGCCTCGAGCACCCATGGGCTCGTCTCGATCGTGTAACCGAGGCGCGGTCGAAATCGCAAGGCCAGGCCCACCGTCGCGAGCCGACGCCGAAGGCGCGTCATGTACACGCGACGCGCGTTCTCGCTCGGCGAGGCCGACGGCCACAGGAGGCGTGACGCTTCGGACGGCGCGGTCGGAAGCGGCCACCGGTCGAGGAGCACAGCCATCAGCGAACGTTCCCGGCTCGACAGCTGCACTTGGCGTCCTCGGTGGAGGAGCAAGCCGCTCTGCGCGAGCCGGGCATCGAGCCCTCGAGGTTCGGAAGCTGCGTATCGCACGGAGCGCGTCACGGCATGTGTCGGAGCCGACCGGTTCGTCATGTGCACGAGTAGTAGGGCCGCCTGGCCCCACCTGTCGACGGGATTTACGCCGTTTCAGCGGTTCACCGCCAGGAATTGACGGTTTCTGAACGGCAGCTCTCGCCCCGCTCTCGTACGATGCCTTGCGAGGAGAGCCGGGAAGTCTGGTCGGCGCGTCGATCAAAGGCGTAGGTCATGGACCAAGCTCTTCTCGTTCTGCTCCTCGTCACCGGGGTCTCGGGCGCGGTCGCGCTGGTCCTCGCGCTGCGGTTCCTCCCATGGCCGGCGCGGGTGCGTACCACCGTTGCGCTCGCGACCATGACCGATTCGGGATTCGCACCGATGTGCCCACCTCCCGACGTGCGCGAGGTGCAACTGACGTCGGCGCTCGTGCGCGGAAACGAGATCGAGGTCCGGATGATCGAAGTCGGTCGCAGCGAGCTCGACGTGCTGGTCTTCGCCGGCGCGGCGCCGACCGTCGAGGTGACGTCGATGATGCAGGAGTGGAGCTCGCTCCGCACGCCGATCCTCTTGTACGTCGACGCACACGGGCTCGCGACCTTGTGCGGGCCGATGGCGGCAGTGGGCAACCTCCGTCGCCCAGGAGCGAGGGCGCTCACGGCGCGCTGAGCGCACGCGACCCGTGGGAGGCCTGGCTGAAGGCGCGTTCGTCGACGCCCCAACCGCACCAACGCGAACGACAACGCCAAACGCGCTCAGCGCGACGACGTCCTGGATGCAACACGAGCTACGGCAACAAGCGAGACGGTGAGCGCGGCTGGAGTCGAGGCTCGCGCTGGTCGCGTGACCGGCCGGCGACCTCGACCAATGCGTAGCGCCGCTCGACATCGGCTCGGTCTGTAGCTTCTGGTACCGATTCGGCGCTCGATCGCCGAATCATGACGGCCTGCTCGAGGAGCGTGTCGCGCTGCGTTTCCGTGCGCGTGTACTCCATGACCTTCGCGAGGGCGTCGAGTTGGCGGATCATGACCGCAGGCACTCCGCGGCTGGCCTGACGAATCTTGTCGAATGCCCGCCCCACGAGCCGGTCGTAGCTGACGTCGAGTCCGATCACCCGGACGTTGCCGCCGCGATCCCGGTGCACGACCGTGCCCTCGGTGCGCCGCGAAACGCGGCACAGCGCGTCGCCCAGCCAGTCGATGCAGGTGAGTGCGGTGAATGTGTCATTCACGGCAGGGGAGAGTGCCCGGATCGCGATCTCCACCAGCTGGTCGATCGCGAACGCGAGGTCCTGTGCCAGGGTCCGCTGCGGACCGGTGACGTGGGACCGGTCGAGTGCCCGCGAAACCTCATTGGCGGCCTCGCTCGGCCAAACCTTGGCGAGGGGGAGTCCCTTGACGAGAAAGTGTCCGGGTCGGTGAAGGAGCTGCACGACTGCACCGGCGTCCGCAGCGATGTCGACGAGCTCGTTGTAGCCGACGAACTGGAGGTAACCACTCGTAGGCGCGGGCACCACGGTGCCCGCCTCCTCGAGCCGGAAGATCAACTCGGTCGGAGAGGGGCCGACCTCGCGCTCGCCGTCCGATGGGCTTTCTGAGCCCGTTTCCGCGTCGATCGATCGGTTCAGGTCGCGCGCGATGCTCGCGATCACCTCGGGGAGCTGGATCGATTTCGCGACGTGGTTGATGAAGTAGATGAGCACGCCGAGGTCCACGATCACGAGCGCGATCGCGACCGTGATCGACAGGTGGGGGACGAAGTCGCCGCGAGCGCCGTGGGCGATGGATCCGAGCGTGAGCACGGAGTACACAAAGGTTGCCACGAACGTGCCGAGCGTGATCTGGGTGCCACGGTCGCGCACGAAGTTGCGCAGCATGCGCGGGCCGAACTGGGTCGACGCGAGCGTGAGGGCCACGATCGTGATCGAGAACACCAGCCCGACCACCGTGATCACGGCGGCGGCGATGCCGATGAGGATCTGGCGACCGGCATCGGCCGATCCGTTGTTGACCCACGACGGCAGGGTGTAGTCGCCGCGGTAGGCGCCGCGGTCGATCGCGTAGGTGACCGCGAAGAGCGCGACCGCGCCCATCACTTCGAGGGTCGGGACCACCCACAGGGTGGTCCGGAGCGCCTCGCGCCGCCATGCGGGCAAGAGACGCAGCCGAGACTTCAATGACCGACCTCCGGACGCCGTGCGTTCAAAATGCCGACCAGGCTTCCCGGCTCACCTGGGACAAGATCGTACCGGCGCCGGCGTGGCCGTTCGCCGTCAATAGACCGCGAGGTCGCGGCGGTCGAACGCGCGAACGGCGACATGAGCGCGAAAACCGGCAGACGAACACCTGAAGACGGGCGAGTCAAAGGGCGAAGCAGTCGACCGTGCCGCCCGCGTGGTTCGTCACGCGTCGGCCGCGCTCGCCGCCTCGGAAAGACCACGCACCTGCTCTGCGTCCATGCCGATGAGCGCGGCGCCGACCTGGTCGGCGATTGCCACCGCTGCGACGCGCGCTTCGAGCGAGACCCCACGGCCGCTCGACGGCTCGAGCACGAACCGGCCGACTTGCTGGCCTTGGCTCAGCACCGGCAGCTCCGCGCCCTCGGCGGGCAGCTCGAACTCCCCGCTCGTGAGCCGCCACGCCGCTCGACCCGAGACGCTCCCCGACCGCTCGAGCCGGGGGAGGGGCAATCCCACCGGCACCGCCTCGAACCGGCAGGTACGCAGGTCGAGCAGCCCGGTCAGCTCGTCGCGCGCCGCCCGTACGACGTCGCTCGGGTCGGCGCCTCGGGCCATGAGGTCGACGACCTTGTGGATCCGCTCGATCTCGGCTTCCCCCGCCCTCGCACGATGCCGGTACCGCGTGCTGACGAGGGAGAGCTGGCCGACGATGAGGCCGGTCACCAACAGAAGCGCGGCCGTCTCGAGGTCGTCGGCGGAGTCGATGCGTAGCGTCAGATACGGCCGGGTGAGGAAGAAGTCGAATGAAGCGGCGGCGCTCACCGCAGCCGTCGCGCCGGCTGCCCGGCCACCCAGGATCGCCGCGAGCACGACGACGATGACGAGGATCAGCGCCAGGTTCGTGGGAACGAGCTCGTCCCGCAGCGGCACCAGGAGCGCCGCGGCAACGATCGGTGCAAGGCCACCGAAAGCGATCCCGACCCATGCGCCGCCGCGGTCACCGTTCACCTGACCACGGTATGCCGGTTCGGCGGACGAGGGCCACGCCGTGCGGTGTGCGCAACATGCACCACTCCGCCGACGTCACCGCCAAGCGGGCAATCCGCGCTGACGGCACGGATGTCCCGCTCACGCGGACCTCTAAACTGACCGACATCGCGTACACCGTGGGGTCTCCAAACGCCAGGCGCGTAGTGATCGTCGGTGGCGTCGCGGGTGGGATGTCGACGGCGACTCGGCTTCGTCGCCTCGACGCCGACGCGACGATCACGGTTCTCGAGCGCTCCGGCCACGTCTCCTTCGCCAACTGCGGCTTGCCCTATTTCGTCGGGGGGCTGATCGAGGAGGAGGACGACCTCACACTCCAAACCCCCGAGCAGCTGTTTGATCGCTTCCGGCTCGACGTCAGGGTTCTCGACGAGGTCGTTGCCATCGACCGCGTCGGGCACACGGTGACGGCCCGTTCGACGATCACGGGTACGGAGACCCTTGTCGGCTACGACAAGCTCGTGCTCAGCATGGGCGCAGCACCGGTGCGCCCACCCATCCCCGGCTACGAGCGGGTACGCACCCTGAGGACGGTCGAAGACGCAGCCCGCCTCGCATCGGACGTCGAGGTCGCACCCTCGACCGCGGTCGTGATCGGCGCAGGGTTCATCGGACTCGAGATGGCGGAGAACCTCGCTGGGCAAGGCATCGATGTCACGATCGTCGAGGCCACCCCACAGGTGCTGCCACCACTCGATCCGGAGCTGGCAATCCTCGTCGCCGACGAGCTTGCCGCGCGTGGCGTGCACGTCGAGACCGGAGCGACCGTGGCGTCGGTGGGGGACAGCACCGTCACCCTTGCCGATGGGCGGGTCCTCGCTGCGGACCTGGTTGTTGGCGCGATCGGGGTTCGGCCAGATGTGCGGCTCGCGGAAGCTGCCGGTCTGGATCTGGGACCGAGCGGTGGTATCGCGGTCAGCGAGGCGAACCAGACGAACGATCCCGACATCTACGCAGTTGGCGACGCGGTCGAAAAGTCCGATGCGGTCTCGCACGCGACGTCGCTCATCGCCCTTGCGAACGTTGCCAATCGCCAGGGTCGAAGGGTGGCCGACCACATCGCCGGGCGACCCTCGCACGCCGTCGCATCCCTGGGGACCGCGATCGTCAAGGTGTTCGATCTGGTCGCGGCAACGGTCGGATGGAGCGAACGGCGCCTGCGAGCAGCAGGTCGGCCGTTCCGGGTAATTCATTCACACCCCTTCGACCACGCCACCTACTACCCCGGCGCGACGCGCATGGCAGCAAAGCTGATCTTCGACCCGAACGACGCAGCGATCCTCGGCGCCCAGATCGTTGGTCGTAACGGTGTCGACAAACGGATCGACGTGATCGCTACCGCAATGGCCGGCGGTATCACTGCCGACCGCCTCGCGGACCTCGAGCTGGCGTACGCCCCACCGTTCTCCTCTGCCAAGGACCCGGTCAACCTGCTCGGCTACATGGCCGAAAACGTGCTGAGCGGCGATTGCGACATCGTCGATCCACGCGAGCTGGACGGGCTCGTCACACAGGGATGGGTCCTTGTGGACGTGCGTACTCCGGAGGAGCATGGCAACGGCGCGATCCCCGGATCGATCAACGTTCCGATCGACTCGCTCCGTGACCAGCTCGACGCGCTCGGCAGCGGACCCATCGTCGTGTATTGCGAGGTTGGTCAACGAGGACACACGGCGACTGCACTGATGCACGAACTCGGGATGCAAGTCCGCAATCTTGATGGCGGCTACCGCACCTGGACGGCATCGATGCGGGCCCAGGCGCCGGACCCGGTGGCAGCGACGCCGAATTCGTGAAGCTGTCGGCGCGGCGAACGCAGAAGACTTGACCAGCGCAGTCTCTTCTGCGTAGCTGAACAGTGCGTCGACGCCAGGTGTGGTCCTTCACCCCAGGTCGCTCGGGGGACCGGATACGGCGAGCGGAGCGAGCTCGTGTCGAAGCAACTTGCCGACGGAGCTCCTCGGCAACCGGTCCAGGAATGTGACCGATGTCGGAACCTCGTGCGCTGCGAGGCGCGCCCGGCAGAACTCGAGCAACTCATCTTCGCTCACGGCCTTCCCTGCTGCGAGCACGACGAAGCCCGTGCCGTTTCCGTCGCGTGGTACGACGCCGGCGTCGGCGACCGCGGGATGCTGTGCGAGCACGCGCTCGACATCACCCGGGTACACGATGTGACCCGACACTTCGTAGGCATCGTCGACGCGATCTACGATCCAGACGAATCCCTCGTCGTCGATCCGCGCGGCGTCTCCCGTACGCAGCCACCCGTACTCATCGATCGCGTCTCGCGTGGCGTCGGCGCGGTCCCAGTAACCGCTCATCACGTTGGGGCCGCTCACGAGCAGCTCGCCCGTCTCGTTCGGCTCGCAGGTGGTGCCGTCGGGTCGGACAGACCGGATGTCGACGAACAGCGGCGGCTTGCCAGCGGACCCGACCTTGCGTAGCGCGCTCGCCGGATCGAGGAGCAACACCAATGGCGCGGCCTCGGAGAGCCCGTACCCTTGCAGGAAGGTGACACCTCGTTGCATGTATGTCCGGATGAGGCGCTCCGGGATGGGCGCGCCACCGGTGATGTAGCAGCGGACGCTCGAGAAGTCGGCGGTGGGCCAACCCGGCGACCGGGTGAGCGCCTCGAGGAGATCCGGGTTCCCAAATCCGATGGTAACGCGCCGATCCTCGATGAGCCGCAGGATCTCATCCGAGTCGAGCGCCTCGGGAATGATGACCGTCCCACCTGTGAACAGGACCGGCAGCACGTTCACGCCGGTGCCACCAGTCCGGAAGAACGGCGTGATCGCGATCGTCACGTCGTCGCTGCTGAAACCGACGACGGAGAGGAGGTTGATGACGTTCCATGTGATGTTGCCATGCGTCAGCATCACCCCCTTCGGTGTCCCCGTGGTACCGGACGTATGCGGGAGCATGCACACGTCGTCGAGTCCGATGACCCGGTCGACGGGATCGTCGGCGGATACCGCGACGAGATGCTCGTAGTCGATCTGCGCGCCCGTCGCCGTACCCGCGACCACAAGGGACCCCACGCCGGGCGGTAGTGGGACGCCCGCCGCCGTCTGCTCCACCACGACCACCCTCGGCGCGTATCCCACCAGCACATCGGTGATGACGACGTGGTCGAGCCGATGATTGACCGGCGCCAGGACGGCACCGAGCTTCGCGGTCGCGAACAAGACCTCGAGGAACGCCGGATGGTTCGCGCCGAGCCAGCCGACACGGTCCCCCCTTTGGACGCCGAGCTCGCTCAACCCGTGCGCGACGCGGCGAATCCGGTTCGCGAGCTCACCGTAAGTGCAGCTCCGCTCACCATGGATCAACGCGGGCTGATCGGGCGCGATTCGTGCTCGCCGCTCGATCCACGACCCGACTCCCCGGTCCAACATCACTTCCAAAGCTCCCACACCTCCAACGAACCCGCTACGCACGCGACTCCCGGCTTCAAGGCAAGGCGGGCCAAGACGCCGGACAGTGTTGAGGTGAGGGCCTAGCCACAACTGAGAGTCCCTCCCGACGCGATGCATCCGTCACACGGCCTCAGTCCGCGATTTGCAATACGTAACTTGCTGCGATTCGGATTTCGGTCGTCGTCCGGCGCCGCGCTGATCGGCTGTCGACGCCGAGTCTTGAAACCGGGCCTGGCGACCTGACTCGCCTCGAGCCCCGACCCCTCTGTTAGCAGCCTGGGTTCTTCGTCTCCCGCCACCGAGCGCGAGCATGCCGTAGGTTGCGTCGGACAGACCCGGCCGCCTCGATCGACCGGGCCGAGAACTCAAGTGGGAGCGCGCCGATGAACGATTCTCAACGAATCCTCGTTGGAACCGACGGTTCCGAGGACAGCCTCCACGCGGTCGAGTGGTGCGCGCAGTTCGCGCGGCGCTCGGGTGCCGAGGTCGTCGTGTGCCACGTCATCTCGAAGGTCGGGGAATGGATGCTGTCGGCGGGACAGATCGATTTCCAGAAGATCGAACAAGAGCACCTGCGGCTGCTCCATGGGCAGTGGACCGAACCTCTGCGCAACGCCGCGGTTCGTTACGAGGTGGTCCAAGTGAGCGGCGACGCCGTCACTCAATTGCTTGCCCTTGCCGACGCCAAGGACGCCGACCTCATTGTCATCGGGAAGGCTGGTCACGGCCCGGTGGGCGAACTCCTGTTGGGTGGAACCGCGGCGAAACTCGCCCACCGCACCATGCGTCCGTTGCTCCTTGTCCCCACGGGGCGTCCCGAGCATCCGCCGCGGGATGTCCAGGAGCGCCCCGTGCCATTGCCGGGATGAACCACTCGAGAAGATCAGCAGCCGGCTCTCTCGTATCGTGAGAGCCGACACGTCCTGGAGACGACATGACACCGGACGCGAGCCGACCACGTGCCATCGACCGAGTTCAGCCGCAGCGGGATCGTCTGCGCGACGCCCACGTGGCGTTCGAGCGCGTGTGCCAGCAACCGGACGCGTCGACCGCCGCGGCCATCGAGGCCTTGGGGGCGTTGCGTGAGGCCTTTGCCGAACACGTGGCGTTCACGGAAGGCCCGAGCGGGCTGTTCGAGGAGATGCAGGACGACGCGCCGCTCGAGGCGGCCAACGAAGTCGACCGGTTGCGGCGCGACCACATCACGATCAACGGCGTCATCGATCGGGCCGACAAGTCCCTCCGTGCCGATGCCGCCCGGATCGACGACGAACACGTTCAGGAAGAGATCGCCGAGCTCGTTCGGCTGATCACGCAACACCGCCGCCGGGGCATGGAGCTCTCGTACAAGGTGTACGACGTCGACATCGGCGGCGGCGACTGACAGCAGCCGGTTTCTGCACAAGGGTCATCAGGCCGGCTCTTCCATGGTTCGCTCGAGCGCATCGAGCTCGGTCGGCGTCCCGATGGCGATGAGTATGTGCCCGGCGCGAATAGCCGTGTCGGGCGACGGGTTGGTGATGAAGCTGCCGTCTTCCTCGCGCAGTGCGAGCACAAGGGCTCCCGTACGGTCCCGCAACTGAGCATCGCGAATGCTCATCCCGGCGAACGAGGACCCCCGTGGGACTCGAATCTCTTCGAGTCGGAACTCCAGACCGCGGTCATGCATTACAACGTCGAGAAACTCCGTGACGTGGGGCTGCAGCACGAACGCGGCGATCCTCGCGCCGCCGATGCTCTGCGGATTGACGACACGATCGGCGCCAGCCCGGCGCAGCTTCTCTTCGCTCTCCTCGACGCGGGCCCGAGCGACGATGAACAGATCGGGGCACAGGGAGCGAGCGCTCAGCGTGACGAACAAGTTCGCGGCGTCGCTATCGAGCGCCGCGACGAGCGCGCGAGCCCGACGCAGACCAGCCGCCTCCAATACCCCATCTTCTGTGGCGTCGCCGACCACCGCAGGCAGCGGTGCCTCGGAGACGCGCGTGGAATCGCGATCGATGACCACCAGATCGGCACCTGCCGCCGTGAGCTCCTCCGCGATCGCGCGTCCGACGCGCCCCCAGCCGCAGACGATGATGTGCTGTTGCATTGCGTCGATCTGTCGCTCCATGCGTCGTCTCCCGAGCACTGCGCGAAGGTGGCCCTCGAAGAGCGTCTCGAGCACCACGCTGAACGTGTACAAGGCGGTGCCGACACCCACCAGTATGAGGACAATCGTGAAGACCTTGCCGGCGTCATCGAGAGGCTGCACCTCACGGAAACCCACGGTCGCGACTGTTGTGACCGTCTGGTACACAGCGTCGAGAACCGAGAACCCGAGAGCGACGTAACCAATCGTGCCGAGCACGAAGACACTCGCGAGCATCGCCAGCGCAAGGCGCAACTTCCGCCAGTCGGTCATCACGCCAGCGTACGAAGGTCAGCAGTCACTGGCTCCGACGGACGCGATGTGCGCACCAGGACCCGGCGTTCTGGTCGAGACTCGAGACGCCTCGATTCACGCGCTCATCTGGTGGTCGTCGTGCCCGGTAGTGGAGCGTCGTGGTGTCCGAAGATCACCTCGCCGGTGACCGGCCGAACGACATCTCCAAGGTCGTTGATCAGGTCGATCAGGAGATCGTCGACGGTGAGCACACCGACGACCTCGTTCCCCGACACGAGCGGGAGGCGACGACATGCGTGTCGTCGGAAGAGAGGCAGCGCGGCACGCAGATCAGCTTGGGCATCGAGCGTCACCACCTCGGTCGTCATGACCGCGTCGATGCGAGCGTCAGGTGGTAGCCCAAGCGCGACCCCACGTCTGACAATGTCGCGGTCCGTGACAATTCCCGCGAGCCGGTCGCCATCGAGCACGACGAGAGCGCCGACGTTCCCCGCATCCATCAGGTGGGCCGCCTCCGCCAGACTGGCGTCCGGGGCAACGCTGACGACGTTCTTCCTGATCGCCTGGACAGCCTTCATCTCCCGCCTCCTCGCCGGTTCGACAATCGTGACCTCGAGCATCGCGGATCGCCCGAACGCGGTACAGAGTCGGAAGTCACAAGCCTGGGCCCCCGCCTCCGCGGTGTCAGATTCCCGAGCCGACAGGTTCCCATTTGAAGCGCCGAGCCGCGACAGCAACGCCGAACACGGACCAGGCGAGGAGCACGGCCACGTTCTGCGCGTCGAGGCCAGAGCGCGTCGTTCCCGTGAGCATCGTTCGCTGGAGACCTTCGGCGAGGTGCGCGAGCGGGAAGACACGACCGAGCTCTCGAAGCCAGTCGGGAAGCAGCGCCGCCGGCACGAAGACGCCGGAGATGAATGCGAGCACGACCGCGCTGAAGGGGCTCACGGTGCTGGCCACTTCGGCGGTGGGCACGATGGATGTCAGTGCCAGACCGAGGGTGCACATCGTGGTTGTGCCCAGGGCCACGTAGACCACGAACGCAGCCACCTCGCCCGTGGGCAGTCGAACGTCGAAAGCGGCCCTGCTCACGACAAGCAGCCCGACCACGGTCAGCGCTATCACCACGACCGCGCGCAAGACCTGAGCCGCGATGAACGTCCACGGCGGCATCGGCGTACCTCGGAATCGCTTGAGCTGACCTCGCTCTCGCTGGGTCACCACTGAGATCGCCAGGGTGCTGAACGCGGACATGACAATCGCGTACGCGATCATGCCCGCCGTGTAGTAGGCGTCGGTATCGACACGAATGCCCTGAAACACGGTCGTGCTGTCTTGGCGTGTGAAGATCGCGTTGAACAACAAGAGCAGAACGATCGGAAACGCAATGCCGAAAACGAGTGCTTGTGGTGTCCGACGCAGCGTCTTCAGCGCGTAGCGCGTCTGCGTCAGAACAAGCTGTGCATCGCTCACGCGTGCGGTTCCTCGGTGAGCTGCAGGAACACGTCCTCCAGGTTCGGGTGCCGCACTTCGAGACCGACCAGCCTCACAGCACGCGCGTCGGCCCAGCCGAGCAGCTTGTACAGCACCCCTTGCGGGTCGCTGGTACCCACGGTCACGGAGCTCCCGGCCAAGGTGAGGGGTTCGCCGAGAATGCGCCGCAGCTCTTCGGCGGGAATGGCCCCGCCCGTGAGGCCGAAGCGGATCTCGGTGATCACGCCGAGCCGGGCCCCGAGATCGTCGGGCGATCCCTCGGCGACTATCTCGCCGCGATGCAAGATCGCGACCCGGTCCGCGAGGTGCTCTGCCTCGTCCATGTAGTGGGTGGTCAGGAACACCGTCTTGCCCAGCTGCTTCAGGTTCTCGATCATGTTCCAGGCCTCGTGGCGAGCCGAAGGATCGAAACCGGTCGTGGGTTCGTCCAAGAAGATGAGCTCCGGGTCGCCGATCATTCCGACCGCGACGTCGACCCGGCGGCGCTGTCCACCAGAGAGCGCACCGACTCGAGCGTCTCGCTTGTCGACGAGACCGACGAGCTCGATCGTGTCGCTGATGCCGCGTGGCGCCTTGTAGAAGCTCGCGAACAACCCGAGGGTCTCGGTCACGCTCAGCGTCGGCTCGAGCTCGCACTCCTGAAGGACCAGCCCGACACGCTCCCGCCATGAGCGCCGCGAGCCTCCTTGCGGATCCACGCCGAGGACCGAGACATCCCCCGCGGTGCGGGACCGATAGCCCTCCAGGATCTCGATCGTTGTGGTCTTTCCCGAACCGTTCGGACCAATGAAGCCAAAGACCTCGCCGCGTTCCACTGCGAAGCTGATACCTCGCACCGCCTCGACGGCTCCGTATGTCTTCCGCAACCCATCGACCTGGATGACGACGTCCCCCATGCCGAGAGCGTACGACCATTGGTTCGAGATTCCGCTCGTGGCGCATCTCGACCCGTCTGCGTTCGAGCCAGGGCAGTTCGGACTCGTGCGTGGGTTGGATCAGTGCATTGATCTGGCAGGATCGGCGCCGATCCCGTCGGCCGCTCGTAAGGTCGATGACCGGCGCCGAGGGTTATCCCTACGCGCTCATCAGGAACGCTGCGTAGACGAGAGTCGCCCACAGGAGACAGTCATGTCGCCTGACGCCGGTCGTGCAGCGCTTCCGTGAGTGCGCGCAGGACGTCACGCTCGGACACGACGCCGATGAGAGCGTCTCCCTCCATGACGGGAAGGTGCCGAACCTCGTTCGCGATCATGCGGACGGCCGCCCGCAGTATCGAGTCGTCGGGTTCCGCATCGGCAAGCTCCCACGTCATGACGTCGACGGCGCAGGTCGTGTCCGGGTCCAGACCGCGCGCGATCGCGTGGCTGATGTCACGCTCCGACACGACCCCGATCGTGTAGCGGTATGGCGCCTCTTCCGGTCGCTCGTGCCGCACGACGACCGCGCCGATCAATTCCTCCGCGAGGATCTGCGCGACTGCTCGGACAGTGGTTCCCGGATCGACGGTGACGGGACCACGGTGCAAGAGCGTGCGTACCGTTTCGTGCTCGACATCCATGCTCTGTACTCCGACGACGCACCTGGAAGCGTATCCGTTCGGCGAGGGCATGCCCGTGGTGGCGTCGTAGGCCGCGGGCGTCATGACTGGGACCTTCGCCCCTTCCACCGAGGCCGGCGGCGAGCGACGCTGTTGCAAGTCGCCGGCGACACCCGCCGCGGGAGCTCGGCGTCCACGAGAACACGGTTGCTGAGTTGCCCATCGTGGTCGGGCATCCGGCTGGACAACTGCACGCGCCGCCGCGGAACCCGCCGAGCGTGCTCTACCGGCACCCCGGTCTTCGTCGGTGGTTGGTCTCTGTCCATGCGTCGCCAGAGGGCGGCTCGGGCCCGAGCGCGTCCTCGACGCGAGACAGCTCGACCTCGTCCATATCCCGCTCAGCCTCTTGGGTGCGCAGGGGCGTCTCGGGTGCAGCGCCGGCCGGCTCTCCCACGGCTTCGGCTCGGGCGAGCGCTTCTGCCGTGTCTTCCTGCGCGTCGAGGATCTCGAGTCGGCCCTCGATCTCCGCGAGGTCCTGGCCGGACGCTTCGGCTTCGAGCATGTCTTCGGCGAGCTCAGCCTCTTCTTCTGCTTCCCAGGCATCGCGCGCCTCCGGTAGGAACGCCTGGCCCTCGGCGGGCTGGTCTTCGGGTGAGTGGCTCGGCTCCGACGTCACTGGTCGCGGCTCGTGGCTCAGGGAACGGGGCGGACGAGCGGGGCGAGGTGTCGCGTGAACCATCCGGCTGCCAGCTCGGCGACCGTCTCGAGGGTGCCGGGCTCTTCGAAGAGGTGCGTGGCGCCCGGCACGATGTCGAGGCGGTGTTCGCACCGCAGCTGCTGGGCGGCTTCGCGGTTGAGCCTGATGACGACGTCGTCGTGGCCGCCGACGATGAGCAGGGTCGGGGCGCTGACGTGGGCGAGGCGGGGGATGGCGAGGTCCGGACGTCCCCCGCGGGAGACGACCGCGCCGATGCGGGTTCCTTGGTCGGCCGCGGCCCACAGCGCGGCGGCGGCACCGGTGCTCGCACCGAAGTACCCGACGGGCAAGGCGCTGTACTTGGTCCGGGCCCAGTCCGTGGCCGCGGCGAGCCGCTCGGCGAGCAGCTCGACGTCGAAGACGTTGCGACGGTCGATCTCTTCGTCGGGCGAGAGGAGATCGAACAGGAGTGTCGCGATCCGGTCCTGGTTGAGGGCCCGGGCGACGAAGCGGTTCCGGGGACTGTGGCGGCTGCTGCCGCTGCCGTGGGCGAAGAGCACGAGGCCGATCGGCGCGGGAGGGACGGCCAGATGCCCGAAGAGGCGCAGCGATCCGACGCGCAGCTCGACGTCCTCGTCGCGACCCGGCGCCGGTGTGTCATCCGGTGCGTCTTCGACGGCGGACGCGGCGACGGGCGCAGGCTGCGGATGTCGTGCTCGGGCGGCGTCGGCGAGCAGCGCGACGACCTGATCGTCGGGGACCTGGGAGAAGTCCTGGTACCACTCGCCGATCGCGAAGAACAGCTCCGGGGTCTCGAGACAGACGATCTCGTCGGCGTCGCTGCGGAGATCCCGCAGGGTGTCGGGTGGGGCGACCGGGACCGCCAGGACGACCCGGGCCGCCCCCTGGGCGTGGGCGACCTGCAGCGCAGCGCGGGCGGTGCCGCCCGTGGCGATCCCGTCATCGACGACGATCACCGTGCGTCCTGCGAGCGAGACGCGCGGGCGCTCGCCGCGGAAGCGCGCGGCGCGGGCTTGGACCTCGGCCCGCTCGCGGGCCTCGACCCGGGCCACGTCTTCGGGTCCGACACCAGCGAGGCGTACGACGTCCTCGTTGAGGACGCGCACGCCGTCTTCGCCGACCGCGCCCATGCCGAGCTCGGGCTGGAACGGCACACCCAGCTTTCGGACCACGATCACGTCCAGCGGCGCGTCGAGACGCCGAGCCACTTCGGACGCCACGGGCACGCCGCCCCGGGGAAGTCCCAGCACCACCGGTTCTTGGTCACGGAACGTGCTGAGTCGTTCGGCGAGGCGTCGCCCGGCATCTTGGCGGTTACGGAAGAAGCGCATCGCAGCCTCCCTACTGGGGGCGTCGGGGTCGGTCAGACCGGGCCGGTGGGTGGTCGCGACTCGCTCCCTACCGTCCGGGCAATCTTGTCGACCTGGCGGACGAACAGTGGCAGCAGATCATCCGATGTCAGCATCCCCGTGAGGT
>CAZDJK010000033.1:0-15604 GCA_964505725.1 uncultured Bifidobacteriaceae bacterium
CGCACTTCCGCGTCGATGCTCGCGGCAACCTGTTCCGAGTAGTCGGGTGACGAAGTGAAGTCCCGCCCGAGGAACACCTCACCCTGCGGGTGCCCGAAGCGCATGGGGCCGAGCACATCGCTCATGCCGAACTCGGTCACCATCTGGCGCGCGATGGTGGTCGCGCGGTCGATGTCGTTCTGCGCGCCGGTCGTGGGCTCCGCGAAGATCAGCTCCTCCGCGGTGCGCCCGCCGAGGAGCATCGCGAGCTCGTCGACCAGCTCGCTGCGGGTCACGAGGAACTTGTCCTCGGTGGGCAGCGTGAGCGTATAGCCGAGCGCGCGGCCGCGCGGGATGATGGAGACCTTGTGCACCGGGTCGGTGTTGGGCAACGCGTGCGCGACGAGCGCGTGCCCGCCCTCGTGGAACGCGATCACGCGCTTCTCGCGATCGGAGATGAGCCGGCTCCTGCGCTCGGGGCCGGCCATCACCCGGTCGATCGCCTCCTCGAGCTGGGGCAGCCCGATGAGCGGCAGGTCGTGGCGCGCGGTGAGGAGCGCGGCCTCGTTCATGAGGTTCGCGAGATCCGCGCCCGTGAACCCGGGGGTACGACGCGCGATCACGTCCAGGTCGACCCCGGGGGCGAGCGGCTTCTCGCGTGCGTGGACCGCGAGGATCGCCTTGCGCCCCTCGAGATCGGGGCGGTCGACGACGATCTGGCGGTCGAACCGACCGGGCCGCAGCAGCGCCGGGTCGAGGATGTCGGGACGGTTGGTCGACGCGAGGAGGATCACGCCCTGCTTCTGGTCGAATCCGTCCATCTCGACCAGGAGCTGGTTCAGCGTCTGCTCGCGCTCGTCGTGCCCGCCGCCGAGGCCCGCGCCACGGTGGCGCCCGACCGCGTCGATCTCGTCCACGAACACGATCGCCGGAGCCGTCGCCTTGGCCTGCTCGAACAGGTCGCGGACACGTGACGCGCCGACCCCCACGAACATCTCGACGAAGTCGGACCCGCTGATCGAGAAGAACGGCACTCCCGCCTCGCCGGCCACCGCCTTCGCCAGCAACGTCTTGCCGGTGCCGGGGGGGCCGTAGAGCAGCACGCCCTTCGGGATCTTGGCGCCCATCTGCTGGAACTTGGCCGGCGACGCGAGGAAATCCTTGATCTCCTCGAGCTCCTCGACGGCTTCGTCGAGGCCGGCGACGTCGGCGAACGTGACCTTCGGCTGGTCCTTGCTCACCATCTTGGCGCGCGACTTGCCGAAGCCCATGATGCGGCTGCCGCCGCCCTGCACCTGCCCGAGCACCCAGAGCAGCACGACTGCCAGCAGCGCGAACGGCAGCAGGCTGAAGAGCAAGCTGAGCCACGTGCTCTCGGACTGGTGGTCGGTGTGCAGCTTCGTCACGTCGTGCGCGACGAGCTGCTTCGTGAGCGTGTCGGTGTAGGCCTGTGGGAAATCGACCCGGTACTCCGTGCCGTCGCGGAGCTTCCCGCTGACGTCGTGATCCTTGTCGTGGATGGTCGCCGTCGCGACCTGCCCCGCGTCGACGCGCTCGAGATACGCGCCGAGCGACAGCTCCTTCGGGCTGGTCCCGTGGTCGAGCATCCGGAACGCGACGAACGCGACCAGCACCACCAGGACGGCGGCGAGCAGGGCGCTACGGCGGTTCTTGGTCACGAAAGCTCCGGGAGCGGACGGCTGACCAGGTCAGGCTAGTTGGTGCCCGGTCGGGCGTTTCCCGCGACGAACACGCCGTCGCCGGAGCACCTCACCCCTGGTACTCGGCCAGATACGGGAGGTTCCGGTAGCGCTCGCCCACGTCGAGCCCGTAGCCGACGACGAAGACGGGCGGGATGGTGAACCCGATGTAGCGCAAGTCGAGCTCCACCCGCTGCAGGCCTTCCTTGACCAGCAGCGCGCAGACCTCCAGCGAGGCCGGGTTGCGGGCGGCGAGGTTCTTGCGGAGATACGCGAGCGTGAGACCGGAGTCGACGATGTCCTCGACGAGCAGCACGTGGCGGTCGGTGAGGTCGAGGTCGAGGTCCTTGACGATCCGCACGACCCCGCTCGAGCGTGTCGCCGATCCGTACGACGACACCGCCATGAAGTCGAACTCCACCGGGAGGTCGATCGCGCGCGAAAGGTCGCTCATGAACACGAACGCGCCCTTCAGCACCCCGACCAGCAGCGGCGGCCGGCCCTGGTAGTCGGCGGTGAGCTCGCGGCCGAGCTCCTCGACGCGCGTCGCGAGCTCCTCCTGCCCGACGACCACCCGACCGAGCTCGTCCACGACGGGCGACGCTACACGCGTTCCACCACGAGACGTCCGGCCGTGCGTCGCACCGCGCGGCCACCGGTGAGCTGGGTGGCCCTGCACTCGCCGCGCGCGACGCCGAGCACCCGGGCGACCTCGGCCGACGACGGCGGCGGCGGCCCGAGCCACTGCCGCACCGCCCGCCGGGCGAGCACGGGGTGCAGCGCGGCGAGGCCCCGCGCCGTCGGACCGTCCGCCCCGGGCCACGCCTCGCGCGCGAGCTCGTCGAGGAAGCGCGCCTCGCTGCCGAGCACTTCGGCCTGGCGCGTGAGCACCGGGACGAGGTCGCGTCGTGCGATCCCCGCGAGCATCGGAAGCACGCGCTGCCGCAGCGCGACCCGGGTGAACGCGAGGTCCTCGTTCATCGGGTCGCGGACCACCGCGAGGTTCCGTTCCTCGCACAGCCGACCGGTGTCGGCACGGCGCAGCGCGAGCAGCGGACGCGCGAGGTGTCCCTGCCGGGGCGCCATTCCCCCGAGCCCCGACGCGGCCGCGCCGCGCAGGAGGTTCAGCAGGACCGTCTCCGCCTGGTCGTCGGCCGTGTGGCCGACGAGGATCCACTCCGCGCCGGCTTCGACCCGAGCCACGTCGAGCGCGTCGTAGCGCGCTTCGCGCGCGCGCGCTTCGAGGTTGGAGCCTGCCGCGACGTCGACGCGCACCGTCCGCCACGACGCGCCGAGATGCTCGGCGGCCGCGGCGACGACGCGCGCGTCGTCGGCACTGCCGCCACGGAGCCCGTGATCGACGTACACCGCGACCGGCTCCAGGCCGGCGTCACACGCGAGTGCGAGGAGCGCGACCGAATCGGGTCCGCCGGAGCACGCGACGACCACCGGTGCGCGGACCCCCGCGAAGTCGGCTTCCGGCTCGTTGCTCGTCTTCGCTCTCGGCGGCTCCGCCGCCGGGGCGCTCGGGCCCCGCTCTGCGGTCAAGCGGCTACGCGCACGAGCCAGTCGTGCGGGGTGTGGAGCTCGTCGAGGGTCGGGAGCCACTCCGGGCCCCGCCACGCGGCGTCGATCGCACGCGGCCCGGCTTCCTGCTCCACCACCTCGACGAACGACTCCCCCACCTCGTACTGGCGCATCTTCGATTCGAGGCCGACGAGCTTGTGGAGGAAGGCGGTGAGGCCGACCGCCTGACGCCGCGACTGCAGGACGCGCGCCATGCGCGCCTGCCCCGCTACGTGCTCGCAGCCGATGACGTTCATCACCCGGTTGCCGTGACCTTCGAGCAGCGACATGAGCGCCTGGACGCGGGCGAGGGCGCCGCGCTGCTCGTCGGAGGCGAGCAGGCCCACAATGCCGCCGTCGTCGAGCGGGTTGCGACCACTGCGAATCTCGTCGGCAGCGCGCGCGAGCGCGGCGACGACGCGACGGGGGTCGGGGTCGACCGAGAGCAGTGACGACTCGACCAGCGACAGGTAGTACGGGCGCATCCACGACACCGCCGTGAACTGCGCCCGGTGGGTGACCTCGTGGACTGCGATCCACAGCCGGAAGTCGCGCGGACGGAACGCGAACCGCTTCTCGAGGGCGAGCACGTTCCCGCCCACGTAGTAGACGGCGTCGGACGCGCTCTGCCCGTCGTCGGGCACGAGCATGTCGTACTGGCCGAGCACCCGTTGCGCGAGGTAGCCGAGGAGCACGCCGGTCTCGGTGCCGGCCACCCGGCGCCCGATCGGGGCGATCGGGCTCGCGGCCATGCGGGCACCGATGCGCGACGTCAGCGGTTCCAGCATCCGCCGCATGGAGTCCACGTTGGCGCCGATCCATGCGCCGCGGTCGACGACCCGCGCGTGCGCGGCGCCGGGCGCCCGCAACCCCGTGCAGTCGGCCACGAGCGCCTCCGCCCGTCGGGTGATCTCCTCGAAGTCGTCGTCGAGCGACGACGCGAGGTACGACTCCGCGAGCTGCGCGCGCCCCGCGACGCGTCGCGCGACGCGCTCGGCGAGTTGCCAGTCGATCGGGTCGTAGCCGGCGTTGGCGAGCCCGGCACCGGGTGCGGTGCTGGTCATCGCGCCGGCCGGGTCACTGCTGGACTTCCCGGCCGCGCCACTTCGGCCGGAGCACCTTCACGTAGTAGCCGACGCCGATCGCGAGGCCGAGCCCCAACACACTGACGGCGAGCAGCGGCCCCGCCCAGTAGAACCACTGGAATTTGCTCGAGGCGAGCACGGCGCTGGCGACGGCGGTCGGCACGGACGGTTCCTCCGGGGCACGCGGCGGTTGCGCTCATCGTAGAGCTACTCGGGTGGTGGGGCTTCACCGAGCGCCTCGGCGATGCGGCGCCGGAGCTCCGGCGGCACCTCGTCGCGGCACTTGGACGAAACGACCTGTCGTAGCTCCACCTCGAAGTCGAAACCCTGCGCGCACGGCGGACACTTGTCGAGGTGGCGTCGGATGGACCAGCGCCGCCACACCGTGAGCTCACCGTCGAGGTACCGGTAGACGCGGTAGCTGGCCTTCTCGCAATCCATCCGCTTCATCCCCCAGGGTGGCCGGCGGTCTCCGGTGCCGGCGCAGGTGGCCGCGGCACCAGGCCGCGTTCGCGTCCGAATTCCCACAACCGCTTCTGCAGCTGCTTTCTTCCTCGGTGGAGCCGGCTCATGACCGTGCCGATGGGCACGTCCATGATGTCGGCGATCTCCTTGTAGGAGAAACCTTCGACGTCGGCGAGCAGCACCGCCATGCGGAACTGCTCCGGCAGCGCCTCGAGCGCATCCTTGACGACCTCGTCGGGGATGTTGTCGAGCACCTCGGATTCAGGGGTGCGTTCGGCCTCCGCGGCCTCGAGCCCGCCGAGGCGACGGAACAGGTAGAAGTCCTCCGAGTCGTCGAGGTCGACCTCGTCGGGCCGGCGCTTCTTCGCCCGGTACGAGTTGATGTACGTGTTGGTGAGGATCTTGTAGAGCCACGCCTTGAGATTCGTTCCCGACTTGAAGCCCCCGAAGCCGCGGTAGGCGCGCAGGTACGTCTCCTGAACGAGGTCCTCGGCGTCGGCCGGGTTGCGGGTCATGCGGAGCGCGGCGGAGTAGAGCGCCGACATGAACGGCATCGCCAGCTCCGCGAACTGCGCCTGATCGGCCATCGCGCCCAGCGTAGCGACGCCTCACCGACCCCGAGGTTGCGTCGTTGGGGCAGGCATAGGCCGCCTGAACGACGCAACGTCGTGGGCTGGTACCCCGCCGAACGACCAGCGGGACAGAAATGTCAGTCCGGGGTCGCCACCGCCCGCTCGCGGGTGGCCTCGCGCAGGATCACGTCGATGTACTCGCGCGTCTGCGGGCGGTGGAAGTGGTAGCCCTGCCCGTAGTCGCAGCCGATGTCACGCAGGCGCAGCGCCTCCCCCTCGTGCTCGACGCCCTCCGCGAGCACGCGGAAGCCGAGCCGGTGCGACAACGTCACGACGGACTCGACGACCGAGGCGTCGCGCGTGTCGGCGAAGAGCCGCTGCACGAACCGTCGGTCCACCTTCACCACGTCGATCGGCAAGCTCTCGATCGACGCCAACGACATGAGGATGCCATCGCTTGCCTCGCCGAGGACCGTGCCGACCGACTCCGCGAGCACGTACACCTCGTTCGACGGCATCGTCTCGAGCGACGACACGACCGACGAGTACGCGGTGCCGAAGTCGTCCACGAAGAGCTGCACGCCGAGGTCGCGGAACGCGACGAGCCGTGAGCGCGCGCGTTCGAGGTCGGAGAACAGCGCTCCCTCGCCGATCTCGAGCGCGAGCGCACCCGCCTCGAGCTCGTTGGCGCGCACGACCTTCGCGAGCTGCGCAGCGAGGCCGTCGGAGTCGAGGTCCTCGCCCGAGATGTTCACCGCCACGGTGACGGGGCGGTGGGGGAAACGACGACGCCAGTGGGCCGCCCACCGAGACGCCTCGTTGAGCACCCAGCCCGTCACCCGCCGCCGAGCCGGCGCGTCGGTCCGTTCGAGGAACTCGCCCGGCCACAAGAGGCCCCGCGTGGGGTGGTCCCACCGCAGCAGCGCCTCCACGCAGACGACCGAGCCGTCACGGAGGTCGACGACCGGTTGATACGCGAGCTTGAGCTCGTCGAAATCAACCCCCGGGCCGATCCCCGGGACCGGCGACTCCGATTGCATCACCCACTCCGATCGCTGCTCTCTCCCGAGCGCAATCGGCAGGTTCGCGGGCCGCCTTGAGAGCGCGGCGGCCGTCCGGAGGGCCGCGGGCGCGGTCAGTTCTGCGAGTGCTGCTCCAGGTCGGCGAGCCGCTGCGCCATCGTGGTCATGAGCTTGCCCGCCAGCTCGGGGACCTCGGCGAGCATGCCGTTGAACTCCCGGCGACTGATCACCTCGATGGCCACCGGGGTCTTCGCCACGACGGTCGCGGTACGGGGACGGTCGTCGAGCAGCGCGATCTCACCGAAGTAGTCCCCCGGGCCGCGCTGGGCGATCACGGTGCCGTCCTTGACCACTTCGACCTCGCCATCGAGCACGATGATGAACTCGTTGCCCGGCGCGCCCTGCGCGGTGAGCGCCGTTCCCGCGGGCTCTTCGAGGTAGGTCGCGAGCTGAGCGATCTCCTTGAGCTCCTTCGAGGAGAGACCTGCGAACAGCGGCACTTCCTTGAGTCGCTGCTCGATGCGCTCGTGACGGTCCATGTCCCCCACCTTCCGGCTATCGACGAGTCCGGGGAGAGTCTGCCTCAAATCTCGCGTCGGCGCGCCCTCATCGACACCCCGGGGAGACCTTCGCGCCGCTTCGGCGCTCGCCCTGCCAATCTGGCGGCGTGACACGTGCCGCGTGCGCCGTGGTCGCGGTGGGAGTGCTCCTCGCCGGTTGCTCTGGCGACGTCGCCGCGACTCGGCACACCCCGACGCCCGCGGTCACGCCGAGGCGGGAAGCCGCGCCGCGGGTGGCCGCGCCGTCCGTCACGAGCCCCAGCCAGCTCTCGGCGCCGTCGACGGCCGCCGAGACCGCCGCCGAGCTGACGGAGGTCGAGCGTGGGTTGCGCACCCACGGCACGGCGCCGGCGCGCCTTCAGGTGCTCGGGTGGGAGCAGCAGCTCGCGTACGGCGCGCTCTCGCAGCACCCCGAGTGGGTGGACACCGTCGTGGCCGCCGTGCCCGACGACGTGCGGGGCGCGGTGGTCGCCAACCACGACGCGTCGGTGGAGCTGGCCGCCCCCGACCTCGGCGCGCCGCCTGCGCAGCTCCCCGACTGGACGATCCGCACCCCGCTGCCCGCGAACGTGCTGCTCGGCTACTACCGGGAGGCGTCGGCCGCGTCGGGCATCCCCTGGCAGTTCCTCGCCGCCATCCACTTCGTCGAGTCGCGCGTCGGGCGGATCCACGGCAACAGCACCGCCGGCGCGCAGGGACCGATGCAATTCCTCCCGAGCACCTGGGCCGAGTACGGCGCGGGCGGCAACATCGACGGCGACCACGACGCGATCCTGGCCGCCGCCAGGTTCCTCGCCGCCCACGGCGGCGCGTCGGACATCGACCGCGCGCTCTACGCGTACAACCCGAGCGACAACTACGTGGCCGCCATCGACGACTACGCAGGTGTGATGGCGGCGGATCCGCGCGCCTACGAGGGCTACTACGAGTGGCAGGTCTACGTCACGACCGCGAGTGGCACCATGCTGCTCCCGGAGGGTTGGCACAAGACCTGACCACCACTAGGTCGTGGTCCCGCCGCCCTGACCGTTCGTACCGCCGCCGAATCGCCCGCCGAAGCCGCCGCCGCCGAAGCCGCCGAGTCGGCTGCAGGACCCGTTCTGGGGCTGGGAGAGCATGACGTTGTTGGCGGTCACCGTGCCGACGCTGTCCACGGTCCCGAGCGCGGTCACGCACGAGCCCACGTTGAGCGCCTCGAACGTCGCGGAGCTCGTCTGCGTGACCGTGGTCGCGTCGGTCAGGGTCACGTCGACGTTCTCGGTCTTCGTCTTCGGCTTCTTCCCCGCCTTGGGCGTGCCGGTGACGACTGTCGCCTTGACCACGAGCTGGTCACCGGAGACGCCCTTCACTGTGCCGAACGCGGTGCCGAAGTTCGCCGGGCGCGTGCCGCCATTGGCGGGGAGCCTCGGGCGGGTGGTGTCGTTGCCGCCAGTGCCCGCGTTGCCGGTCGCTCCGTTGCCGGTGGCACCGTTGCCACGGAAGTCGGGACGCTGGCCGTTCCCGGACCCGGCCCCACGACCGCCGAACTGGCCGAGCGTGCAGCCCTTGGACGACGGCGAGCTGACGGCCACGGTGTTCGCCTGGATGCCGGCGCTGTCGCTCCCCGTGCCGACCACGCGTACGCAGTCGTTCGTGGTGATGGCGGACGACGTCACCGACTTCGTCTGCGTGTACTTGGTCGACTTGGTGACGACGACGCTGGTCGTCCCGTTGAACCCGTCGACCTGGAGCGTCGACCCGCTGATGCTCTGGAGCATGCCGCTCGCGAACGGCGGTCGCCCGCCGTTGGCGGTCTGCGCGCCGGCCGGGGCCGCCGTGAACGCGATCACGGCGACCACCGCTGGCACGGCGCCCGCGAGGGCGCGTCCGGCGGCGCGACGCGTCGACGCACGGTTCGGGTGGTGGGACTTGTCGTGGAACATGACGAATGCCTTCTGCTCTCTGCTCGGGTGTGGTCGAACTGGTCTCATCGCCCTGCGGTGGCGCCGGCGCCCCGGAAGCCCCCGCCTCCGAGTCCGGCGCCTCCGAATCCTCCGAACCCGCCCCCGGCGCCGAGGCGAGCCAACGGGTTGGTCGTGGCGGAGCCGTTCGACGAGCTCGTCGCCGACCCGGGCAGGGGCTGCGACGCGTCCGCGAGCACGACCTGTTGGCCCTTGGTGAGACCCGACTTGACCTCGGTCCACTCCGCTCCCATGACACCCACCTGCACCGTGACCTGCCGCGTGGTGTCACCGTCGAGGACCTCGACGGTGTGGCGTCCGCCGTTGGTGGTGACGGCCGACGTCGGGACCGCGAGCGCGGACTTGGCGCTGTCGGTGACGACTGTCGTGGTCCCGGTCGCGCCGTTGTTGAGGGCGACGTTCGGATCGGTCAGGCCGATCACGACGAGGTAGCTCGTGGTCGAGACGTTCGCGTCCGGCACCTCGGAGATCGACGCGACCTTGCCGGTGAGCGACTTGTGGGTGCCGTCGGGGACGACGGTCGCGGTGTCACCGATGTGGACGTGGGGAATCTTGTCGACGCCGACCGTCGTCGAGACCTCGTAGCCGCCGCTGCCCTGCACGACGATGTCGGCGGTCGACGACGCGCTCGTGACCGACGCGCCCGGGGTCAGGTTCACCGCGACCACGGTGCCGGCGATCGGGCTCGCGACCGTCGCCTGCGCGAGGGCCTGCTGCGCGACCGCGACCTGGTCGGTAGCTGCGTCCACCGCCTGCTGGTAGGAGGCGAGGTCGGCCGCCGAGGGCGCCGACGACGTCGAGCCCGAACCCCGCGCGCCCGTACCGGCGAAGCCGCTTCCCGACGCGGCGCTGCCCGACGAGCTGCTGCCGCCACCGCCCTGTGCGAAGCTCCCCGAGCCTCCCGATCCGCCCGTGCTCCCGCTCGGAGCCGTCGGTGCGCTCGGTGTCGACGCCGCCCGCTGCGCGAGCAGGGCGTCGAGCGCGTTCGACGCGCCGACGAGCGTGTTCTGCGCCGCCGCGACCGCGTTCTGGGCCGCGAGCACCTGCTGCAGCGCGGTCTGGCAGGCGGTGAGGTCACCCGACGACGGCGACGGCGGGGTCGTCGTGGTGGTGGGGTCGGTCGGGCCCGTGGTCGTCGTGGAACCGGCGGGGGTCGACGAGCCGCTCGGGGGCGTGCTCGAGATGGACGCGCACACGGTCTGCGCCGACGTGAGAGCGGACGATGCCGTGCTGATCGCGGCGTCGACCTTCTGCTGCGCGGCGAGCACCGCCTGCTGGGCCTGCGCGAGCGCGGGATCGGCGCTCGCGGCGGTCAGCACGTACCTCGGGGACGTCCCGGTGTGGAGCGCCTGCGTCGTGGCGCCGCTCGTGCCCGTCGCCGACGCGTTCGCGCCCGCGCCGCCGGACGCGCCGCCGGTCACGGCCTGGCCCGAGAGCGCCTTCGACAGGTTGAGCTGAGCCTGCGCGAGCGCGGCCTGCTTCTGGTCCACCGTCTGTTGGAGCGACTGCGTGTCGAGCGACGCCAAGGGCTGGCCGGGCGTCACGGTGTCGCCGACCTGCACGCCGACCGACGCGACGGTCCCCGCGACCGGGAACGCGATCGTCGCCTGCGACACGGGTTCGATCGTCCCGACGCCGGTGAGCAGCGCGTCGACGTTCTCGTCCCCGACCATCGCGGTGCGGTACCCGGGACCCGAGGAACCGAATGCCTGCGTTGCCATCAGAGCGACCACCAGCACGATGGCCACCAGCGCGACCGCCAACGCGCCGCGTCGGCGCCGCCACCACGGTGCCTCGGCCTCCGGCCGCTCCCCCGGGAAGAGGGCGGCGAACTGGTCGCTGGCGCGGGTCGGCGTCATCGGGTCACTCGTTCCTCAGCGCGTCGATCGGCGCCAGTCGCGCCGCGCGTGTCGCGGGATAGACACCGAATGCGACGCCGATCCCGACCGCGACGACGATCGCGGCAGCCGCCGCGGGGACCGACAGGATCACGCGCGAGTCGCTGAACGCCGGGATCAGGACCGCACCGAGGAGCCCCAAGAGCACCCCGAGCACACCGCCGGCGAGGCCGAGGACCGACGCCTCCACGAGGAACTGGCGACGGATCAGGCCCGGCCGCGCGCCGATCGCCTTCCGGAGGCCGATCTCGCGGACGCGCTCGCTGACCGAGACCAGCATGATGTTCATCACGCCGATCCCGCCCACGAGCAATGCGATCACCGCGATGCCCGCGAGCATGTCGGTCAGCGTGTTGTCGACCGACGTCGTCGCGGCGAGCAACGACTGCTGGGTGGCGATGGAGAAGTCGGCGCTCCCGGCCGTCGTGATGCCGTGTGTGTTGAGCAGGAGCGCGTTCGCCTCCTGGTAAGCGGAGGACAACGAGCCGGCCGACGTGGCCTTGACGTAGATCGAGTTGACCGAGTTCCGGTTGGCGCCGCCGACCAGGCGCTGCGCGTAGGTCGTGATCGGCACGACGGCAAGGTCGTTGTTCGACGTCTGATCGGACGAGCTGACGCTCGTGAGCACGCCGACCACCTGGAGCTGCACGCCGTTGTAGCTGATCGACTGCCCGATCGGGTTCCCCGTGGGGAACAGCTCGCTCACCGTGTCGGGACCCAGGACGACGACCGATGCCGCGTTCCGCTCGTCGCCAGCGCTGATGAAGCGGCCCACCGAGACGCTGCGGGAGCGGATCGTGGTCCAGCTCGGCGTGGTGCCCGTGAGCGTCGTCGTCCAGTTCGTGGTCCCGCGCACGAGCTCGGCCGAAGCGGTGGAGACGGGGGCGACCGCCTGGATGTCGGGCGCGGCGGACTTGGAACCGAGAGCCTTGGCGTCGTCGAGCGTGAGCGTCGACGAGCTCCCGAACCCGCCACGCACGCCGGAGCTGCTCGTCGTGCTCCCGGGCGAGATCACGAGCACGTTGGTCCCGAGCGCGTTCAGCTGGTCCTGGACGTTGGCCTTGGCGCCCTGTCCGATGCCGACGGTGAGGACGACGGCGGTGATCCCGATGAGGATCCCCAGCATGGTGAGCGCTGACCGCAGCCGGTGGGTGCGCACCGCCTCGGTCGCGGTCCGCAGCGTGTCGCGCCACGTCACGGGGTCACCTCGGGCACACGCTGCGCCTCGTCGCCCTGCACCACCTGGCCGTCACGCAGCTCGACGACCCGGTGCGCGCGTGCCGCGATGTCACGCTCGTGGGTGATGAGCACGATCGTGCGTCCCTCGCGGTTGAGGTCCCCGATGAGCTCGAGCACGTCGCGGCTCGACGCCGAATCGAGGTTGCCGGTCGGCTCGTCGGCGAGGATCATCGTGGGCTCGCTGACCAACGCGCGCGCGAGCGCGACGCGCTGCTGCTGCCCACCCGAGAGCTCGCCGGGCCGGTGATCGGCCCGGTCCGCGAGCCCGACCTTCTCGAGCGCGGTCAGCGCACGCGCGCGTCGCTCGTCGAGGTCGACGCCTGCGTAGACCAGCGGCAACTCGACGTTGCGCCACGCGGGCATGTAGCCGAGCAGGTTGAACTGCTGGAACACGAACCCGATGAACACGTTGCGCACGTCGGCGAGCAGGTTGTCGTCCAACGCGTGCACGTCGTGCCCGGCAAGCCTGAACACGCCGCTCGTCGGGACGTCGAGACAGCCGAGGATGTGCATCAGCGTCGACTTGCCCGACCCGGACGGGCCGACGATGGCGACGAACTCCTCTTCCTCGATCCGCAGCGAGACCGAGCGCAGGGCGACGACCTCGAGCTCGCCGCTCTTGTACACCTTCCCGACGTCGACGAGCTCGATCACGGGCGGCGCGCTGACGGATTGAACGGGCTGCACCGACGTCACCCGCCCGCGCCGCCGGTTGCGGCGCTCCCGCCGCCACCGCCGCCGAAGCCGCCACGGAAGGTCCCGCCGGTCGACGTCGAGCCGCCGCCGGTGGTCGTGAACTGCGGAACCGTCTCGACGACCGACTCACCTTCCTGCAGCCCGCTCGTGATCTCGACGTTGCCGTTCGAAGTCGCGCCGGTCGTGACCTTCACGGTCTTCATCGGCCCCGACAGCGACCCCTTGGTCGCGACGACGACGGTCGACGTGCCGTTGTCGGTGGTGACCGCGCGTGCCGGCACCTGGAGCACGTTCTGGCGCACGTTGGTGGCGATCGCGCCCGCCACCGTGGCGCCGACGTAGAACTGCGTGCTGTCGGCGTTGAAGCTGACGGTCACGGGATACGTCGCGACGCCGGAGCTCGCGCTCGCGACCTTGGCCACGCTGGTGACGGTGCCGGTCGCGGTCGCGCCGCCCGCGGCCGAACCGTTGCCTCGTCCGGCGCCGCCCGCGGCCGCGGTGCCGCTCCCCGATCCGGTCGCGTTCTGGCCCCGCGCGGCCGCGGCGGCGCCGCCACCGCCGAGCCCGGCCCCACCCCCGAAGAGGGCGCGGAATCCACCGCCCAGGCCGCCGAAGCCGTTGCCGGTGGCGGTGGTGACCGTGAGGGTGACGCTCTGGCCGTTCGCGACGTTGCTGATGTCATTGCTCGAGACGGGGAGGCTCACGGTGTAGCTGCCCGTGCTCACCACCTGGATCTGCGGTGAGGAGGTGGAGGACGAGGAGGAAGAAGAAGAACCTCCGCCGCCGAACGAGCTGCCCGAGCCGAGCGACGAGGACGACCGGCCGGAACCGCTCGCGGACCCGGTCGTCGAGGTCCCGCCGGTGCCGCCGCTCGCGAGCTGCTCGCCGACGGTCACGTTGACCTGGGCCACGGTGCCGTTGAACGTCGCCACGAGTGACGCGCCGGCGAGCGCCTGCTGCGCGGCGGTGAGCGCGTCGTTGGCCGAAGCGAGGCTCGTCTGGTCGGCGGTGACCTGCGCCGACGAGGCGCCCGACGACTCGTCATCGGAGAGCTTGGCCTGTGCGCTCGCGACGGTCGACTGCGCGGAGCTCACCGCCGCCTGCAGCTGCGCGGAGTCGATGGTGGCGAGCACCTCGCCCGCCTGCACCGTGTCGCCGGTCTGGACGTTCACCGCGGTCACGGTGCCGGCCGACGAGAAATCGAGGTTGTCGGTCTGCGCGGCAGCGACGGTGCCGTCGGCGGACACGCTGTCGCTCATGTTGCCTCGCGTGACCGTCACGAGCTGCTTGGTGAGGGTGACGCCGACCGTGGGGCTGCTCGAGCTCCCGCTCGAGCGGATGCCGAACCACCACACACCCAACGCGACGACCACGACCATCGAGATCCAGACGTAGGGGCGCTTCAGCCGCTGCAGCCAGGGGGCGAGCCGGCTCGGAGGAGCGGCCGCCTCGGGCTCGGGGTCGTCGGAGTCCTCGTGGGCCTCCGGGGCCTGTTCGCGAGCGAACGGCACCGGCTCGGTGCTCTCGACGCTCATGGCTGCTCTTCCACTGTTTCCGTCCTGGTGAGCGGCCCTCCCACCCCCCGACAACGAAATAGTCGTGATTCGTGGTTGAGAAGCGTCTGTGAATCAGGTCGTGGACAGCCGTAGCCTCCCGGGTCATGACGACACCCACGCTCAAGATCGGCGAGCGGTACGGGCCCTACGAGGGCTGGATCGACCCCGACGGCGCCCTGGCCTACGCCCTCGCCACCAACGATCCCAACCCCGTGTACGCGCACGGTGACGCGGTTCCCCCGCTGTACACGGTCTCCGTCGCGTTCCAGGCCTATCTCCACGCGCAGTCCGACTCGGTGCCACGCGGCGCGATCGAGGGCGTGACCGGGGGCGTGCACGCCGAGCAGGACGTGTACCTCCACCGCCCCCTCTCGCCCGGGACTGCGCTCACCTGGGAGGTCGTGCCGAGCTGCGCGCAGCAGACCCCGGCGGGGGTCCTCGTCGCGCAACACATCATCCTGAGCGACAACGACGGCCCGGTCGTCGAGCACTACTGGACGACGCTGTACCGGGGCGGGAAGATCCCGGATCCGCTGGGCACTCCGCTCGCCGACCACACGTTCCCCGAGGACGCGCGCGGGCGTCGCGTCGGGACCGAGACGTTCGACCTCACGCGGGACCAGTCGTTCCGCTATGCGGGGGCGTCGGGCGACCGCTCACCCATGCACGTCGATGACGAGGTCGCGCGCCGGGTCGGTTTCCCCTCCAAGTTCCTCCAGGGCATGTGCACGTTCGCGATGTGCAGCGGCGCAGCCGTGAAGCTCGCGTGCGACGGTGACCCGGGCCGGCTGCGCAGGATCGCCGGACGGTTCTCGGCACCGACGTTTCCCGGACACGCGCTCGATGTCGACGTGTACGACGCGGGCGTCGGTGACGACGGCACGCGGTCCTTCGCGTTCGAGGCGGTGCAGTCCGGGGTGACAGTCGTGAAGCACGGCCGGGCCGAGGTGAGGCCGTAGCCGGCGCACGGCCCTGCGGCGACGAGTCGAGGGGTGACGTCCGTTCGCGCCGTGCCTGGTGTAAGCATACGAACGGCGCAATGCGCGCCAATTCGTTGATGATTTGGGGGTACACACTTTGAAAGGCATAACTCAGGGCCGCACGAAGATCGTCGGCGTCCTGGCCGCTATCGCCGTGACCGCCACGGGCCTGCTCGGGTTCACTGCGTCGGGTGCGGGTGCGGCGGCGCCCAGCGGCTCCACGATCCAGGTCGGTGGGATGGAGACCGTCACCGGCGCGCCTGGTGCGACGGGAAAGGTCACGACGGCCACTGACGTGCTCGCCGCGTGGGCCAAGTGGGAGAAC
>CAZDJK010000034.1:0-21749 GCA_964505725.1 uncultured Bifidobacteriaceae bacterium
AGCGACCCGAGGTCAGGGAGCGAGCTTGCCACGCAGGCGCTCGACGAAGGCGGTCCGGTCGGAGTCGAACGCGCGCACCTCGGCCTCCACGTCATCGGCGAAGCGGTCGACCGCGACGAAGAGCGCGAGCTGGCCGTGTCGCAGCGCGTCGAGGATCTGACCGTCGTCGCGGCACGCGAAAACCGCGTCGCCGTCAGTGATGATCCGCAGACCGGCGAGGTCGTCTCCGGCGCGGGTCAGCTCCGCGACCGCCCGCCGGATCCGCGCCATCGGGAGGCCGGCGTCGAGCAGCGACGCGACCATGCGGAGTGCCACCAGGTCGCGGAACGAGTACGGAGCGCCCCGTTCGGACGCAGACGGCGTGACGACCCCGGCGCGCCGCCAGGCCTCCAACTGCGCGACCGAGCACCGGGCGAGCCGCGCCGCCTGGATCGCGGTGTAGCCCGTGGAGGCGAGGGAGTCGCGCGGGTCAGCGGGGAGGCTCGTCGTTGCCCCAACGCTCGCGCCAGCGCTTGCTGGCGTTGCCGAGGGCGTTCTTCAGCGCGCCGCCGCGCATCGAATTGGTGAGGCTGTCGAGGCCGGCCCGGCCGAGCTTGCGGACGTGGTGCTCGATGGCGAGGGTGCAGCCGAGCATGATCGCGAAGCCGAGGAGGCCCAGCCAGAGGTTGGTGGTGAAGGTGAACACCATGAGCGCCAACCCGGCGACGAACCCGGCGATCGACCACTTGATCACCCGCGCGGAGTGCCGGTAGAGGGTCGTGTCCGAGACCTGTTGGACCAGCTTGGGGTCGGTCGCGGACAGGTTGTCCTCGATCTCCTGCAGGATTCTCTGCTCGTCCTCGGAGAGCGGCATCACGTCCCCAACAAGTGCTTCAGGTGCCCGGCTTCGCGGTGCGGTCGCCGTCTCTCATTCTCGCGCACGGCTCCTGCAGCTTCAACGCACGCCCGCCCTCGGGTCTTCCCCCGGACTGCCCGAATGCTCCCCTTCGCCCCGGTCGTCGGCACCGCGCGGCCCGTCGTCCGCCCCGTCGTGCGCCCGGCCGTTCCGGTCGCCGTCAGTTCGGCCGGACGGTTCGTCGTCGAGCAACGTCGCCCCACCCGGCCACCGTCCGCGGGCGGGGCGGACCGCGTCGGCGCCGAAACGCGCTCGGACCGCGTCGACCGAGCGCTCCACCGCGGCCCGACGATCGTCCGCGACGCGGGGCGTCCGGGCCTCCGGTCCGCCGGCCTCCTCCGGGAGCGCGAACAGGCGGGGCTGGCGGGTGCCCGGCGGGCCGAGGCGGCTCACGGCCACCCCGAGCAGGCGCACGCCACCGTCGACGGGGACCCCGTCGAGCAGCGCGGACGCGGTGCGCGCGATCTCGGCGGCCACCGCGGTCGGCTCGGGCAGCGTGTGGGCGCGGGTGATCGAGCGGAAGTCGGCGTACCGGACCTTCAGGTGCACCGTGCGCCCGACGACGCCCGCCGCACGGAGACGGCTCCCGACGCCGTCCGCGAGGCGTGCGAGCGCGTGCTCGAGCGCGGCGCGCTCCCCGATGTCGGCCGGGAACGTCTCCTCGTGCCCGATCGACTTCGCGACGCGGCTCGGCTCGACCGGCCGGAGGTCGCGGTTCCAGCTGAGCTCGTGCAGATGGCGTCCGGCGGCTTCGCCCAGCAGGTTCGTGAGCGTCGAAGGCGGGATCGCCGCGAGGTCGCCCACCGTCCGCACCCCGAGCTCGCCGAGGCGGCGGCGCGTCGCCGGCCCGACCCCCCACAGCCGCTCGACGCCGAGCGGGTGGAGGAACACGAGCTCGTCGCCGGGCTCGACCACGAGGAGGCCGTCGGGCTTGGAGAGGTCGCTCGCGAGCTTGGCGAGGAGCTTGGTGCCGGCGACGCCGACCGAGGCGACGAGGCCCGTGTCCTCGTGGACACGCGCGCGGATGGCCGCCGCGATCTCCGGACCGGTGCCGTGCAACCGGCGGGCGCCGCGCACGTCGAGGAACGCCTCGTCGAGCGCGATCGGCTCCACCAGCGGCGTGAACGAGCGGAGGATCGAGAGCACGTCGTGGCTCGCCTCTCGGTAGGCGTCGAACCGCGGCGCGAGGAACACCCCGTCCGGGCACGCGCGGCGTGCGCGCACCATGGGCATCGCCGACTGCACGCCGTGACGGCGGGCCTCGTAGCTCGCGGCGGCGACCACGCCGCGGGGCCCGAGCCCGCCTACGACGACCGGGCGACCGCGGAGCGCGGGATCGTGGAGCTGCTCGACCGACGCGTAGAAGGCGTCGAGGTCGACGTGCAGGATCCCCGGGGTAGGGGTCCCGGTCACATGCGTACCGCCCGCATGTTCTGACGGTCGGCGCCGTGGACCATGTACGCGTACTCGCGCCGCTCGTGCGCTCCCCAACGGGCGTCGATCCAGTCGCCGAGCGGCTCCCGGACCCACCGCGCGCACGACGCGAGCATCTCGCCGCACTCGCCGGGACGGGCGAACCGGGCGTCGATCACGATCCCGTCGGGGTCTTCCACCAGTAGCGAGCCCTCGAACCCGAGTGCCCGGTGCACCTCGCAGCGCAGCGCCCAGCCCATGTCGGGTGCGGTGGCCCGGACCTCGTACAGCGGTCCCTCCCACGCGAGCACGCTGAGCCCGGTCTCCTCCTGGACCTCGCGGGTGAGGCCTGCGAGCAGGGTCTCGTCGTCGGCGTCGATCACGCCCCCCGGCGTGCTCCAGTCGGTGAGGCCGTTGCGGCGGCGGTTGCAGACCAGGAGGATGCCCTCGCTCGACTCCACGAGCGCGCCGGCGACGGTGAACTCGCTGAGCGGCACCGCATCAGTGTCGCGCGCCGAAATACCCTGGAGCGGTGGACGGGCCCGAGCCCGGGGCGACCCCGGAGGAGCCGGCGGGTGACGCACCGCCGCCCATGCTCCCGTCGCGAGGCGCGTTCCTACTGGCGTTCTGGTCGGTCGTGATCGCGGGCGTGCTCGGGGGGATCATCGGCTACGGGATCGCCGACGTCGGCTCCCATTCCAGCGTGACCCCCATCCTCGGCACGTTCCTCGGCTCCGTCCTCGCGGCGGGCGGCGTCGGCATCGTCGCGGTGCTCATTCTGCGCGCGATGGCCGAGTGGCGCCGCACCCAGCACCAGTGACCTCCCCCTCGCCGCCAACTTGCGTCACCTGAACGGAAATAATCCCGTTCAAGTGACGCAAGTTGGGTAGGTGATGAGCGCGGGGGCGGGCTAGGCGAGGGTCAGGCGGCGGAAGGACTCCGCGTAGGCGAGGCCGGCGGGGGCACCGGTGGCGGACGCGCGCTCACGCACGAAGTCGCGGAACCACTCGCCGGGATCGCTGACCTGGCTCCCGTGGCACAGCAGCGCGTCGATCTTGCGCTCGAGCGTGCCCGCGACGTCGATCCAGCAGTTGGGTTCGAGCGTGCCCGACAGGTACACCTCGCGCACCTGGTGCACCGCGAGGCCCTCCCGCAGGTGCTCCGGGAAGTAGTGCGGGCTCGCGGCGGCGGGCGCGACCGCGTCGAGCGCGACCCAGCCGGTGACCCGGTGGTCGCGGTGGTTGAAGTATCCCTCGCCGAAGAACACCGCAGTGGGGTCGGGGCACAGCACGACCTCGGGGCGGAGCTCACGGACCATGCGCACGATCTCGCCCCGTACCGCCCGGTCGTCGGGGAGCTCGCCATCGGGGTGGTCGAGGTGGAAGTGCCCCGCGAAGCCGAGGAGCGCCGCCGCCTTCGCGGTCTCCTCGACCCGCAGCGCCGCGAGCGCGTCGAGGTCGGCGGCGGGATCGGGGCTGCCCTTGTCGCCGCGCGTCGTGATCAGCACCCACACCTCGGCACCCAGCTCCGCCCATCTTGCGAGCGTCCCCCCCGCCGAGACCTCGGGGTCGTCGGGATGCGCGTACACCGCGAGGGCGCTGCGCGGCGCGTCGTCGGGCACCCGCTCAGGCTAGCGACGGGCCAACGCGTCGAGCGCGGCGATCGCACGCGTGAGGTCGTCGTCGTCGACGTCCTTGTGGGTGACAAAGCGCACCGTGTCGGCATCGATGGTCCCGGCGCGCACGCCGGCGGCCTCGAGCGCGGGCAGGAGATCCCGCGGCAACCGGTCGGCGCGTGCGCAGACGATGTTGGTGGCGACCTCGGCCGGGTCGACGCTGCCGGGGAACCGGGACGCGAGCGCCTCCGCCAGCGTGCGGGCCCGGGCGTGGTCGTCGGCCAGCCGTTCGACCATGGTCTCGAGGGCCACGATGCCGGCGGCGGCGATGACGCCGGCCTGCCGCATCCGCCCACCCAGTCGGGCGCGGTCGTCGCGCGCCTGGGCGATCAGGTCGCTCGGGCCGCACAGCAGCGATCCCACCGGAGCCGCCAGACCCTTCGACAGGCAGAACATCACGGTGTCGGCCGCCGCCGCGAGCTCCGCGGGCGGCACCGACAGCGCCACCGCCGCGTTCCAGATCCGTGCGCCGTCACAGTGCAACGCCCACCCCGCGGCGCGGGCGACGGCGGCCACCCCCTCGACCTCCTCGACCGTCCACGGCCTGCCGCACCCCGGCATGTAGGTGTTCTCGATCGTCACTGCGGACACCGGCCCGAGGTGATGGTGCTGAGCCGCTGCCACCCAGGCGATGTCGGCGGCGGACAGGAGGCCGCGGGCGTCGGGCAGCGGGTGCAGCTGCACCCCTGCGTTCCCTGCGGCAGCCGAGTGCTCGTAGCGGTACACGTGGGCGCGCTCACCGCACAACACCTCGGTGCCTCGGGGCGCGATCACGCGCAGGGCGAGCTGGTTCGCCATGGTGCCCGACGGCACGTACAACGCGGCTTCCTTGCCGAGCAGCGCGGCGGCGAGCGATTCGAGGCGGTTGACCGTGGGATCCTCGCCGTAGCCGTCGTCGCCCACCTCGGCTTCGGCCATGGCGCGCCGCATCTCGGGCGTCGGCGTGGTCACGGTGTCGGAGCGCAGGTCCACGAGGCCAGTCGGTGACGGCACGGTCGGTCGACCTCCCTCAGTGACGCGGCCGGAGCAGGCCCTCCTGGGCGATGCTCATGCCGAGGGTGCCGTCGGTGAGGAACACCGAGCCGTGGGCGAACCCGCGGGCGCGCCCCGCCACCGGGCTGTGGAGGTCGAACAACAGCCACTCGTCGGCGCGGAACGGGCGATGGAACCACATCACGTGGTCGATGCTCGCCATCATGAAGTCGCCCGACCCGCGCGCCGTGTGCGGCATCACCGTGGTGCCGAGCAGCGCGATGTCGGACGCGTACGCCGCCACCGTCGCGTGCAGCAGCGGATCGTCGGGCAGCCGTCCGGACGCGCGCAGCCACATCTGCTCGTCGGGCGGACGCGGACCGTCGGCCGCCCACCACCCGTCGCCGTTCGAGAACCGGATGTCGATCGGCTGCTCGCCCGCCCACGGCGACATGCCCTCGCGGTTGCCGCCCGCCGCCCACGGGCTCGAGCGCGACGTGTCGAGCGTCGCCGGGTCGGGCGCGGCCGGTATGGGATCGGAGTGCTCGGGGCCAGCCTCGGCCACCTGGAACGACGCGGCCGCGTTGAGGATCGCCTCGCCGTGCTGGATCGCGACGACACGCCGCGTCGTGAAGCTGCGGCCGTCGCGAATGCGATCGACGTCGAAGATCACCGGCGCGCGCGGGTCACCGGGGCGGAGGAAGTACGCGTGCATCGAGTGCACCGCGCGCTCGCCGTCGACGGTGCGTCCCGCAGCCATGAGCGCCTGGGCCAGGACCTGCCCGCCGAATATCCGGGTGCGGTCGTTCTGGGGACTGATGCCGCGGAAGAGATTCACCTCGAGCGGCTCGAGGTCGAGGAAGTCGATCAGGTCGTCGAGCCCGCTGCGCACCGCTGCCGACCTTATCCCGAGAACACGCGAGCGATGTCGAGGAGCTCGGGGTCGACGGTCTTGAGCTCGCGCAACGCGTCGGCGAACGGGACCCGTTCGATGCGGTCGCCGCGCAGCGCGACCATCACCCCGAAGTCACCATCGTTCGCCGCGTCGATCGCCGCGATCCCGAACCGCGTCGCGAGCACGCGGTCGTAGGCGGTGGGCGTCCCGCCGCGCAGGACGTGGCCCAGCACGGTCACGCGCGTCTCGTAGCCGGTACGACGCTCGATCTCGCCCTGGATGACGTTCCCGATCCCGCCGAGGCGGACGTGGCCGAACGCGTCGACCTCGCCGCCGCCGTCGGCGGTCACGATGGTGCCGTCATCCGGTTGTGCGCCCTCTGCGACCACCACAATGGAGTAGTTGGTGCCGTGCCGGTGCCGCTCCCGGAGCCGCGCGCACACGTCGTCGATGTCGAAGGGCTCCTCGGGGACGAGCACGATGTCGGCGCCGCCGGCGATCCCCGAGTACGTCGCGATCCATCCCGCGTGCCGGCCCATCACCTCCACCACCATCACGCGGTCATGGCTCTCGGCCGTGGTCTGTAGGCGGTCGATGGCGTCGGTCGCGGCCTGTACCGCGGTGTGGAAGCCGAACGTGAATTCGGTCGCCGAGAGGTCGTTGTCGATCGTCTTCGGCACGCCGACCGACCGCACTCCCTCATTACCGAGACGGGCGGCCACACCGATGGTGTCCTCGCCGCCGATCACGACCATGGCGTCGATCCGCTCACGGGCGAGCGTGTCGAGCACGCGCGTGACGCCGTCGTCGGACGCGAACGGGTTGGTGCGCGCCGTCCCGAGGATGGTGCCGCCCCGACGCACGAGCCCCACCGTGTCCGCGAGCCCGAGCGGGACCGTCTCGTCCCCCATGACGCCGCGCCAGCCGTGACGGAACCCGACGACCTCGTGGCCGTACACCTCGATCCCCTTACGCACGACGGCGCGGATGACGGCGTTGAGACCGGGGCAGTCGCCCCCGCCCGTCAACATTCCGATGCGCATGGTGCTCCTCCCTCTTCCGTGCTCCTATCCTGCCCGCTCGCCTGCGAACACTTCGCTACGTTCTCGTGAATGGCCGTGGTGCTCGCCGTCGACGCGGGGACCACGAGCGTCCGCACCATGGCGGTGGACGAGGCGGGCCGCGTCACCGCGACCGCCTCCCGGGAGCTGCGCCAGCACTACCCGAGACCGGGCTGGGTCGAGCACGACGCGGTCGAGATCTGGTCCGCCACGCGGGGCACGCTCGCGACCGTCGTGGAGCGGGTCGGCGCGGCCACGGTGGCCGCGATCGGCATCACCAACCAACGCGAGACGGTCGTGGCCTGGGACCGCGGCACCGGCGCGCCGCGCCACCGCGCCATCGTGTGGCAGGACCGCCGTACCGCGGCGCGCTGCGACGAGCTGCGCCGCGCAGGCGACGAGCCGTTCGTGCGCGAGCACACCGGTCTCGTGCTCGACCCGTACTTCTCGGCGACGAAGTTCGAATGGCTGTTCCGCGACGGCGGGGTCGCCGCCGATGACCGGCTCGCGTGCGGCACCGTCGACTCGTGGATTCTGTGGAACCTCACCGGGGGCGCGACCGTCGCAGGGGGCGGCGTGCACGCGACCGAGCCGTCGAACGCGAGCCGCACCATGCTGTTCGACATCGACACGCTCGACTGGTCGCCGGAGCTGCTCGACCGGTTCGGCGTGCCGCGAGCGTGCCTGCCGCGGGTGCGGCCGAGCAGCGGTCGGCTCGGGACCACCGACCCCTCGTGCGCCGCGGGGCTCGCGGTCCCGGTGAGCGGCATCGCCGGCGACCAGCAGGCCGCGCTCTTCGGGCAGGCGTGCTCGGCGCCGGGCATGACCAAGAACACGTACGGGACCGGCTCGTTCGTGCTGACCAACCTCGGCGGGTCGCATCCCGCTCCCGTCGACGGCCTTCTCACGACGGTCGCATGGCAGCTCGGCTCCGACGCGACGTACGCGCTCGAAGGTTCGATCTTCGTCACCGGAGCCGCGGTGCAGTGGCTGCGGGACGGTCTCGCGATCATCGACGACGCCGCCGACGTGGGCCCGCTCGCCGCCAGCGTCGAGGACACCGGCGGCGTCGTGTTCGTGCCCGCGTTCACCGGGCTCGGCTCGCCGTATTGGGATCCCTACGCGCGTGCGGCCTTGATGGGCATGACGCGCGGCACGACGAGAGCGCACATCGCCCGCGCCGCGGTGGAGGCCATGGCGTGGCAGACCGCCGACGTCGTCGACGCGATTCAGGCGGCCGCGGGTTCGCCGATCACCGAGCTGCGGGTCGACGGCGGCGCGAGCGCGATGGATCTGCTGTGCCGGCTCCAGGCCGACATCCTCGGCACCGTCGTCCGGCGCCCGGTGGTCCGGGAGACGACCGCGCTCGGCGCCGCGTTCCTCGCCGGCATCGCGGAGGGGGTGTGGGGATCGCCCGCCGACGCCGCGCGCGCCTGGCAGGAGGAGGCTTCGTTCACGCCCGCGCCGGTCGCCGATCTCGAGGCGCGCCGTGCGCAGTGGCGGCGCGGCGTGGAACGCGCACGCGGGTGGGTCGAGCGCGACGCGGATCACGAGTCACCCGACGCCGGGTGACCCGACTGCTCAACCGAGCTTGGTGAGCGCGCGCCGGATGCCACGCACCGCCTGCCCGATGCGGTGCTCGTTCTCGACCAGCGCGAAGCGCACGAACCCCTCGCCGCCGGGCCCGAAGCCGACGCCCGGCGACACCGCCACCTTCGCCTCCTGCACGAGCAGCTTGGCGAACTCGAGGCTGCCCAGCTCCAGGTACACCTCGGGGATGGGCGCCCAGACGAACATCGTCCCCCGGGGCTTCTCGATCTCCCATCCGATCCGCGACAAACCGTCGACGAGCGCGTCCCGGCGCCCGCGGTAGACCGCGTTGACCTCGCGAGGGAAGTCCGGGACCTCGTTCATCGCCACGATCGACGCGATCTGGATCGGCTGGAACGTGCCGTAGTCGAGGTAGCTCTTGAGCTTGGCCAGCGCGCCGACGACCTCGGCGTTGCCGAGCAGGAAGCCCACCCGCCAACCGGCCATCGAGAACGACTTGGTGAGCGTGTACAGCTCGACGGCAACCTCCGACGCGCCGGGCACCTGCAGGATCGAGGGCGGGCGGTAGCCGTCGAACCCGAGGTCGGCGTACGCGAAGTCGTGCACGAGCAGCACCTCGTGCTCACGAGCGAACTCGACCACGCGTGTCATGAACTCGAGGTCGACGCATGCGGTGGTGGGATTGTGCGGGAAAGAGAGCACGATGACCCGCGGCCGCGGCCACGCGTCCTCCCACCCTTCGAGCAGGTTGGCGAAGAAGTCCTCGTCGGGCCCGAGGCGCACGTGCCTGATCTCGGCCCCGGCCAGGATCGGCCCCCAGATGTGGATCGGGTACGAGGGGCTCGGCACGAGCGCGGCGTCGCCCGGGCCGAGCAGGACCCACATGAGGTGTGAGAACCCCTCCTTCGCGCCGATCGTCGTGCACGCCTGGGTGTCGGGATCGAGCTCGACGCCGAACTCGCGTCGATAGAGGTCCGTGATGGCCAGTCGCAGCTTGGGGATGCCCCGGCTCGACGAGTACCGGTGGTTGCGCGGGTTCTCGACCGCCTCCGCCAGCTTCTTCACCGCGACGTCGGGCGACGGGAGATCGGGGTTCCCGAAGCCGAGGTCGATCACGTCCTCGCCCGCCCGGCGCGCCTCGGTCTTCAGCGCGTCCATGATCCCGAGCACGTACGGCGGGAGGTCCCGGATCCGGCGGAATTCCATCGCGACGACGGTACCAGCGCGCCCCTTCGATCACCGCACACGAAGACGCCCCGGCTCGCTGTGAGCGAGGCGGGGGCACGAGCTCAGAGGTTGGGCCGCACCAGCTCGCCGAGCACGTGCGCGTTGTCGGGATCCGAGGAGTCGACGGGTCCCGCGATCACCCAGTCGGCTCCCGCGTCCGCGTAGGCGCGCAACTGCTCCGCCACCAGCTCCGGACCACCGGTGATCACGCCGGGCCCCGCGCCGAGGCGGGCTGCTTTCGTGCGCGCGCGCCCGTTGGACGACGCGATCACGAGGAGGCCGCCCCACGACACCGTGAACGGCGTGCGGGTGGCCGCCGCGCGCAGCGACCGCGCCTCGACCCGGAGCTCGTCGGCGCCGCCCCCCCAGTGGTTCCACCCGTCGGCGTGCGCCGCGGCCGTCGCGCGCACCGCGGGGTGGTTGCCGCCGACCCACACCGCGAATCCGCGGTCGCGACACACATCGACCGCGCCGCGCAGCGCCTCGACGCGTTCGTCGGCGGTGCCGAACGGAAGCCCGAACGTCTCCATCTCCTCCCTGCTCGCGGCGTCGCCCGTGCCGATCCCCGCGACCACGCGGTCCGCGCCCGCGATGCGCGCGACGGTGTCGAGACCCGCGGCCAACGTGGCCGGCGGCCGCAGGGTCGCGCGCGCGACGAGGGAGCCCACCACGACGCGCGACGTCTCGGCCGCGACCGCGCCCATCATCGCCAGCAGCTCGAGCGCGGGGCGGCGCGACCCGTCGGCCGCGCGTCGGAACAGGTGGTCGTACGCGAACACGCCGTCGAGGCCGGCGCGCTCCGCCGCCACCGCGACCTCGAGTGCGGGGCCCGGATCCTCGCGGAACGAGGGGAGGGTGATCCCGAGCTTCACGCGGGGGACGAGGCGCGCGCGGCGTTCATCGGGCGAGGCCCCGGGCCAGTACCGCCGCTCCCACCACACCCGCCCGCTCGCCGAGCGATGACGCGACGATCGGCACCGGCGGCCGGTGACGCGCGCCCTCTAGGTGCCCTGCAAACGCCCGGCGCAGGGGCTCGAGCAGCACGTCGCCGAGCTCCACGAGCCCACCCGAGACGACGACCAGCTCCGGATCGAAGATGTTCACGAGACCCACCAGCCCGATCGCGACCCTGCCGGCGTATTCGGTGACGAGCGCGAGCGCGTCCGGCGCACCGCGTGCCGCGGCCGCGCTCACGAGCGTGCCGTCGATCGCGTCGACGTCCCCGTCGACGAGCGCCAGCACCGACGGCAGCTCGCCACCGGCGGCGCGGGCACGGGCCTCGGCCCCGAGCGCCTCACCGGACGCGGTCGCCTCCCAGTGCCCGCGCTCGCCGCACGCGCACACGGGACCGTCGGGGTCGACCTGGAAGTGGCCGATCTCGGCGCCGAACCCGTGGGCGCCCCGGAGCAGCCGGCCACCCGAGATGATCCCGCCTCCGATGCCTGTGCCGAGCGTGATGCACAGGACGTCGGAGAGCCCCCTCGCGGCGCCGTGGGTGGCCTCGCCGAGCGCGGCGACGTTGGCGTCGTTGTCGAGCGCTGCCGGCATGGCCACGGCGCGGGCGACGAGGTCGCGCAGCGGCGCCCCGACGAACGCCGGGATGTTCGGCGAGTAGTGGATGACGCCGTCGTCTGCGACCATGCCGGCAGCGCCGATCCCGACCGCGAAGGCCTCGGCGTAGCGAGCGGCGAGCGCCTCCGTCGCCTCCGAGATGCACGCCACGATCGCGCCCAGCTCAGCCGGGGTGCGCCCGCGCACCTCGTCGAGCAACGAGCCGTCGGGGGCGACCACGCCCACCCGGAGGTGCGTGCCGCCGAGGTCGATGCCGAAGGTGGGACGCGGAACCGTCACGGGCCCTCGCGCGGTCCGCGCACCGCGTGGTCCGCGGCCTGGAGGAGGGCCCGGGCGGCGCCGAGGAGCTCGTCGGCCGCGGTGAGGAGGTGGTCGCGCACCTCGGGCAACGCGCCGACCAGGTCGGCGACGACGTCCTCCACCATCGAGGACGGCGGAAGGGTGCGCGGCTCGCGGCCGGCCTCCTCGAACGGCACCGCGCCGTCGAAGGTGTCGGGTGCCGCGTCGGGAACCCCTGCCGCGGCGGGCGCGTCGCGCTCGCCGCGGGCCTCGACCTCACGCTTCAACTCTGTGAGCGCGCCCGCCACGATCCGTTGCGCGGCGCGGCGCTTGACCAGCCCGGGGAGCGGCACCGCGAGGTCGACCGCCAGGAGGTAGGCGACGTCGGTTCCGTCGCCCGCCGCGTCGAAGCGGTACTCGCCGTCGAGCGCGTGCAGGAGATCGCCTTCGACCAGCGTCCACGCGAGCCGCCCGGGTGACTCGCCGTAGTCGTACTCGAGCACGTATCGGACGCTCCGCCCGAGTGCAGCAACCCGGAAGTCGACCTGCGTGGCGCGCCCGACATCGTCGCGCGTGACGACGCGCACGAACTTCACGTCGCGTGCCCAGCGCGGGTAGGCCTCGAAGTCGGCCGCGACCGCGAAGCACGCCTCAGGGGCGGCGTCCACGTGCAGCGCGTCGCGCGCCTCGTCGGGCATGGCTCATCTTCGCACGATCATCGGCGGGGCCGCGCTGACGGCACCGGGCGCGGGGGGAACGTGCCGTGACGGGCCGCCCACGCACCCGCAAGGGCGATCGGCAGCATCGGCACCAGGACGCCGAACGGCTCCCACGCCGCGGTACCGGCCGCGATCGCGAGGCACACGATGAACTGGGCGAGGAACGCGCGGCGGATCGAGCGCGGCGCCGAGCCCTGGAGGAAGAACAGGTTGGCGACCACGATGTTGTCGCCCTTCGCCGTACGCGCCACGCCCACCGCGAACGCGTAGGCCATCACGACGCAGGCGACGAGAAAGAGCGCGAGCGCGACCCCGATCGCCGCGCCGATAAGGTCGTCGACGCCGAGCGCAACCGGTATCGCGGTGGCGCCGAACACCACGTTCGCCGCCCAACCGCACCGCACGATCGCCCGGCCCGGGACCGGCCCGGGTTGGGCGTGACGCCCGTCGTCCGCGCTCACGCCAGCGCCACCAACGACGACAAGTCTCCGGCAGCGATCGGCGCGAGCCGCTCGACGAGGACGTCGGAGGAGAGCTCTCCGACCGCCCGGGCGCGCGCCGCACTCCCCATCCGTCGGCGCAATCCTGCATCGGCGAGCAGGCGGTCGAGCGCGTCGCGCACGGCGTCGGCACGCGGCTCAACGACGAAGCCGGTCTCGCCGTCGGTCACCGCCTCCGACGAGCCGCCGCTCTTCCCCGCCACCGCCGGTACCCCGCACGCTGCCGCCTCGGCGAACACGATGCCGAACCCTTCCGCCTCGAGCCCGAGCCAGCGCTCCCGGCACGGCATCGCGAACACGTCGGCGCACGCGTACAGCGCGGGGAGCTCGTCGTCGGGCACCGCGCCCAGGAAGCGCACGCGCCCCGGCGCGGTCGCCCGCGCGCGCCGTTCGAGCCGTGTGCGGTCGCGCCCGTCGCCGGCGATGACGAGCTGCACGTCGGGCCGCAGGCGGGCGGCCGCGTCGATCAGCACGTCGAAGCCCTTGCGCGGGACGAGCCGGCTGACGCCCAGCACGAGCGGGCGCTCGGCCGCGAGCCCGATCCGGGCACGGGTATCCACCCGTGACGCGGCGTCCGCGGGCCGGAACCGCTCGGCGTCGACGCCGGGCGGGATGACGACGCCGCGGAGCGGAGCACCCGCTGCGTCCGTGGCCGCCCGTGCGGCGTAGCAGCCCGCCGCCACCACTCCCGCGGCGCCGCGCAGCGCCCGTCCCCCGGCCGCCCGGGCCCCGGGGACCCTGGCGTACACCGTGACCTCGGCGCCGTGCACGATCACCGCGTACGGGGCGGCCCGGATCCGGGGCCCCAGCGCGCCGAGCGGGAACCACGGGTCGAGGAAGACCACGTCGGCGCCGACCTCTCGAGCCACGTCGTCGATGCGCCGGGCCAGCGCTGCCGTGGGCCAGAGCTGACGCTCGGGCACACGGACGATGCGGAACGGCTGGGCGGCGTCCCACTCGGCGGCGCCCGGGTACGCCGTCGTCATCACGGTCGCATCGCCGACGGGCAGGCGCCGCCAGAGCTCATAGAGGTACGACTGGATGCCGCCCGTCTTGGGCGGGAAGTCGTTGGTGACGAGGAGCGCGGTCACGTCTCGGCGCGGGCACCGGCCACCGCGTCGTCGAACCCGGAACGCTCGGCGATCAAGCGGCGGAAATACATGACGCGCGCCGGCATCGAGAAGCCGAGCGCGCCCACCAGGCGGCCGCCGCGTCCGAACACGGCAGTGAACCGTCGCTCACGGAGCGATCCGTGCACGACCTCCATGTCGTCGTCGCCGGTGAAGCTGCCCACGGTCTGGATCTTGCGGTCGTACTGGTCCGACCACACGTAGGGCACCGGCGCGAACGCCTCGGGCGCAGGGCCGGCGCCGTGCAGCAGACGCCGCGCCGCGGCGACGCCCTGCTCGGTGGCGTTCGTCCAGTGCTCGAGCCGCATCGTCGCACCGCCGAACAGCGGGTTGGGCCAGCGGGTCACATCGCCCGCGGACACGATCCCCGGCGCCGCGCACAACGACTCGTCGCACAGCACGCCGTCGTCGACCGCGAGACCGGATCCCTCGAGCCAGCCGGTGACGGGGGCGACGCCGACGCCGACGACCACCACGTCGGCCTCGACGACACCGCCGTCGGCGAGCCTGACCCGCTCCACCCGTCCGGCGCCCTCGACCCCGGCCACGCCGACCCCGAGGCGCAGGTCGACGCCGTGGTCGCGGTGGAGCTCGCCGCACACCCCGCCGAGGACGGGGCCGAGCCCACGTACGAGCGGCGCGGGCAGCGCCTCGAGCAGCGTCACGTCGAGCCCGCGCGTGCGGCACGTGGCCGCGACTTCCGAGCCGATGAACCCGGCACCGACGACGACGACGCGCGGGTGCCCCGCAATGGCGTCGCGGATCGCGATCGCGTCGTGCAGCGTGCGGAGCACGAACATGCCGGGGAGGTCGGGGAGGTCGCGCAGCCGGCGGGGGACGGAACCGGTCGCGATCACGAGGCCGTCGAACGCGAGCTCATCGCCACCCTCGAGCACGAGGGTGCGGCTCCCGGCGTCGAGGTGCTCGGCACGGGTCCCGAGTCGCAGCTCCAACGCGAGGTCGTCGTAGGGCTGGTGGCGGAGCGCGAGCTCCTCGGGCGCGACCTCGCCCGCGAGGAACGTCTTCGAGAGGGGCGGACGGTCGTACGGCAGCTCGGGTTCGGCACCGATCAGGACGAGGCGGCCGTCGTACCCCTCCCGGCGCAACGTCTCGACCGCACGGAGGCCCGCGAGCGACGCGCCCACGACCACGATCGTCTGGAGCACGGCTTGAGCTTCGCGCGCGGCCTTCACGCACCCCGCATGGGGACCGGTCCGGTGCAGTTAGCTCTTGAAGAAGATGTAGAAGTTGGCGTAGAGGATCACAACGAGTACAAAGCCGGTGATGATCGCCGCCTGGTGGGTGTCGTAGATCGAATTCAAGCCGCCGGCGGCCCTCCCGCCGATCACCCCGAGGGCGTTCAGCTCGAGCAAACCCCACACCACGACCACCACGATCCAGTAACCCATCTTGTCGCCACTGCTAGAGACGGGCTTGAAGAACTGTGGAAGCGAGAAGAAGTGTGCGGTGCCCACCATGAACATCAGCATCGCGAAGGAGAAGATCGTGTTCTGCCGCGAGGCCAGCGCGGCCTTCCGGCCGGCGGCCGCGGCATCGGGATTGGCCTCTCCGCCCGCCTGCACGTTCCGGGCGTTGGCGATCACGACCTTCTGCTTCGGCCAGATGACGAGCCACACGTTGAAGAACATCGTGAGCGCGAGCAGGATGCCGGTCGCGATGCTGATGCCTTCGGTGCTCTTCCAGTAATCGCCGCTGAAGAGTTCCGCCTTGCCCGGGTTCTGGAACAGCAGGATCAGGATGCCCGTCGCCAGCGTCGCCGCCGCCGCCCAGCGGAACCACCAGAGCGCCCGCCACGCGAGCTTGTCGAGCGCGTTGTTCCGCGCCGCCGTCTCCATCTCCGCGAACGCCGGCACCTGCACGAAGTTGAAGTAGTACAGGAGGCCGATCCAGGTGATCCCGACGACCACGTGCAGCCACCGCGAGGCGAAGGCCCCGCCGAGTCGGCTGATGATGTTCACGGCGTCCGCGAGCACGACCATGTTCACAAACCCCCGTCCGAGAGCTTCGGCGCGGCGCAACGTATCACCGCGGCTCCGCCGGGGTCGGGGACCCTCGCCCTCACAGCTTGCCCTTCTCCGCGAATCGGGCATAACGTCTGATTCGTGACCAGAGCGTCGAGGCCGGTCGGGAGCACGACGACCTCCCGGCTCGTCGCCGCGCTCGTGCTCGTGGGGCTCGTCGGAGCCGAGGCCGCGGTCGCGGTCGGGCTGCACGCGCTGGGAACCCGGGCGCCGTTCCGCATCGACTGGTCCCACCTGGGTGCCTGGGTGGGTGCGTCCGACCCGGTCGACGCGGTCGCGGCGCTCGTGCGCCTCGCGGCCCTCGGTGCCGCCTGCTGGTTGGTGCTCGTGACCGTGGCCTACGCAGCCGCACGCGGGACGGGCGCCGACCGTACGGCATCGTCGATCGACCGCGCCGTCCTGCCCGCGGTCGTCCGGCGCCTCGTCGACGCGGCGGTCGTCGCCCTCGTCGCGGGATCGCTCGCCACCCCGGCGGGCGCCGCGCCGCCGCCCCGGTCGGGCACGGCCGCGCCGTCGGGCACGGCCCAGCCGTCGGCGACGGTCGTGGTGCGCGACGGGCGCATCCCCTCGGTGCCGCCCGCCATCCCCGTCGCGGTGGTCACCGCGGCCGCGGCGCGGGGCGCCGCCGATGACGTGGTCGTGGCCGCCGGCGACAACCTGTGGACGCTGGCATCGACGCGACTCGCGGCCGCGCGTGGCGTGGCGCCGGGCGTGCTCGCCGACGCCGAGGTCGCCTCCTACTGGCGGGTGGTGTGCGAGCTCAACCGCGCCCACCTGCGCTCGGGCAACCCCGACCTCGTGTACCCGGGTGAGGTCGTCACCCTCCCGCACCCGTGACCGGCCACATCGCCGCGTACCGCTGGTAGCGCTCCTCGGTGGCGGCCCGCCACGCCGGCCGGGGCTCGAGCTCGCGCCCGACCCGGGCCCACCGGCGGCCGTCGGCCATCGCGGTCGGCGCCTCCAGCCCGGCCGCGAGCCGCGCCAGCCACGCCGAACCGAGCGCGGCGCCGGCGGGCACCTCTGTGCAGGCCACGGGGAGCCCGGTGACGTCGGCGAGCGCCTGCATCCACTCGTCGCTCGCGCTCCCGCCCCCGCACGCCACGACCCGCCGCGGGTCGCACCGGCCGGTGCTGCGCGCGGCCTCGACCACGCGGCGCACCGCGAAGCCCGACGCCTCGCGCACGGCGCGCCGGAGGGCGGTCGCGTCGTGCGCGATGTCGAGCTCGGCGAACGCGGCGCGGACGAGGGGCTCCGACACGGGCGCGTGCTCGACACGGGGCGAGGGCACCCAGACCGGTACCCGCCCCGGATCGGCGGGCTCGCCGCTGTCGGAGCCGTTCGCCCCGCCGAGCAGGCCGAGCGCCCAGTCGACGAACAGCCCGCCCGCGTGGCTCGGGCCGCCGACCAGGTACCGGCCCGGAGTGGTGTGCGGCACCGTCAGACACCCCTGCGCGGCGACCTCCTCGTCGACGACCGCCCACACGATCAGGGTCGATCCGACCAGCACCAGGACGTCGCCGACTTCGTCCGCCCCCGCCACGATCTGCTCCGCGAGCGCGTCGATGCTCCCCGACGCGAGCACCGGCCCCCCGTCGGGCAGGCGCCCGGCCGCCCACGCGGTCGGCACGACCTCGGGCAGCTTCTCGACCGGGACCCCGACCCGGCGCGCGATTGCGGGGTCCCACCCGGTGAAGTCGAAGAGCGGATGGGCCATCACCGCGGTGGTGGAGTCGAGCACCGCCGCCCCTGCGAGCGCGAAGTTGGCGACGGTCTGCGCGGGCCACAACCCGGCTGCTTCGGGCGCCGCGTCCGCCGCCCAGCGCGCGAACCCGGCGAGCTCGGGCGCGCCGTCCAGCTCCCCGCGCTCGTCGCCGTAGAGCAGCCCGGGGAGGAGCGGCACGCCGGCGCGGTCGACCGCCGTGAGCGACGGCACCATCGCGGCCACGCTCACGCCGCGGGCGTCGCGCACCCGGAAGCCGTCCCGCTCGAGCTCGTCCAGCGCGCGCCGGGGCCCGTCGCGCCACGCGGCAACCGCGTCGTGCTCGAGGCGGTGTGGCGCCGGGAGCGTGTACCGGTGCGGGACGCGCGCCGACGCGAGGACGCGGCCGTCGCCGTCGGCCGCCACCGCCTTCACCGACGACGTGCCGATGTCGATCCCGACGGTCGCCTCCGTCACCGCGATGGCCCCAGTGCCGCCAGCACCTCCTCGTGCAGGAACCCGTTGGTGACGACGGCATCCCCGCCGTCGGCGCGGGTGGTGCCGGTGAAGTCGGTGAACCGCCCGCCCGCCTCCTCCACGACGACGAGCGGCGCGGCGAGATCCCAGAGCTCCAGGCCGCCGGTCTCGAGCGAGATGTCGATCGAGCCGTCGGCCACGAGCACGTGCCCCCAGAAGTCGCCGAACGCGCGCGAGCGCCAGCAGCGGCGCGCGAGCGCCAGGAGCTCGGTGCCGCGGCCCGCATGCTCGAACGCATCGACCGAGTCGTAGGAGAGGTGCGCGTCCTCGATGCGCCGCACCTCGGACACCCGGACGAGATCGCCGTTGCGGAAGGCGCCCCCGCCGCGCACCGCCCACCAACGCGTGGCGAGCGCGGGTGCCGACACGACGCCCACGGCGAGTGCGCCGTCACGTTCGAGAGCGATGAGCGTCGCCCATACCGGGATGCCGCGCGCGTAGCTCTTGGTCCCGTCGATCGGGTCGACGATCCAGCGGCGGCCGGAGTCGCCGCCCTCGCGCTGCCCGCGCTCCTCGCCGAACACCGCGTCGCCCGGTCGCGCGCGACCCAGCTCCGTCAGCAGCATGTCCTCGGTGGCGCGGTCGGCCTCGGTGACAGGAGTGAGATCGGGCTTGGTCTCGACGACGAGATCACCCGCCCGGAAACGACGGAGGGTGAGCCGGTCGGCCGCGTCGGCCAGCTCGAGCGCAAGGGCGAGGTCGGGGTCGATGCCCGAATGTAGCCCTCGTGCTTGTCCGCGCCCGCGTACGGTCGCGATCATCCGGGCCATGGATGCGCACCCGCTCGCCGAATCGATCGCCTCGCTCGTCGCCGGCGCGTCGAGCCGGGAGCCGATGGTGAGCGCCGACTCGAAGTCGGGGGCGCGCTTCGAGCGCGTCGTGATCGACGGGGAGTCGTACGTGCTCAAGCTCGTCGACGTGTCGCACGACTGGATCGCGCGCCAGACCGGCGACATCGGGTGCTGGCCGGTGGCGGTGTGGCAGTACGGCCTCGTCGACCTCGCGCCGCCGTGCATCGACCCGACCATCGTGGGTGCGGCACGCGAGGGGCGCACCGGTGCGGTGCTGATGCGCGACGTGGGAGCGTGGCTCGTACCCGAGGGCGACGACCCGCTCCCCCTCGATCAGCACCTGCGCTTCCTCGACCACCTCGCGCGGCTCCACGCCGCGACCTGGGGCTGGCACGACACCGTGGGGCTCTGTCCGCTCGCCAACCGCTACGCGTTCTTCTCGCCCACCGCGCTCGCGTGCGAGCGGGAGCTGGGCTTCCCCGAGCCCGTGCCCCGCATCGCGACCGACGGCTGGGCGCGCCTGCGCGACGTGGCGCCCGACGTCGCGGCGGCGCTCGCACCGCTCCACGCGGCGCCGTGGGTACTGGCCGACGCGCTGTCGACCACGCCGCGGTCCTTCCTCCACGGCGACTGCAAGGTGGCCAACCTCGGGAGCCTCCCGGACGGCCGTACCGCGTTCGTCGACTGGTCGCTGTGCGGCGAGGGCCCGCCGCTCGCCGAGCTCGCGCACTACCTCGGGCTGAACGTCGCGCGCCTCCCGATCGGGCACACGAAGGAGGACACCATCGACGCCTACCGCTCGTCGCTCGAACGCGCGGGAGTCGCAACCGACCCGTGGTGGGACCGTCAGCTCCGCCTCTGCCTCCTCGGCGTGATGGTGCTGCTCGGGTGGGAGAAGGCGTTCGACTCCACGGGCGACGAGCTCGCGTGGTGGAGTGAGCGCACGTACGAGGGGATCGCGGAGCTCGCTCGCTGACGCGACGCGCGTTGGCGCGCGGCGGTCAGTCGAGCAGGTCGGGGTGCTCGCGGACGATCGTCTGGTACAGGGGCTGGAAGCTCACGTAGCCGCTGACCGGCGCACCGACCTGGCTGCGCGTGAGCCGGGCCATGTCGGGTTCGATCGTCACCGGCGTGCCCGCAGCCTCGGCGAGCAACTGCGCGTGGCACGTGCGCTCCATGGTGATGAACCACCACACCGCCTCGTCGACCGAGTGGCCGACGGTGAGCAGCCCGTGGTTGCGGAGGATCACCGCCTTGTTGCCGCCCAGCGCGTGCGCGATCCGCTTGCCCTCCTCGGGGTCGAGCACGACGCCGGTGTAGTCGTCGAAGAGCGAATGGTCTTCGTAGAACGCGCACGCGTCCTGCGTGAGCGGGTCGAGGAGACGACCGAGCGACGACCACGCCTTGCCGAACATCGAGTGCGAGTGCGCCGCCGCGACCACGTCGGGTCGGGCGGCGTGGACGCTCGAATGGATCGCGAACGCAGCCGTGTTGACGGCGGCTTCGCCCTCGACCACCCGGCCCTGCGCGTCGACGAGGATCAGGTCGCGCGTGCAGATGTGCGCGAACGGCATCCCGAAGGGGTTCACCCAGAAGTGGTCGGGCCACTCGGGGTCGCGCGCGGTGATGTGCCCGGCGATTCCCTCCTCGAAGCCGAGCGCGGCGAAGAGACGGAAGCCCGCCGCCAACCGCTGCTTGCGGTGCAGCCGCTCCTCGGCGACCGACGCGAACTTCGGCAGGTATCCACCCGCCGCGAGCAGCTCCTCGAAGTCACCCGATGTTCCGTCCTGCTCGGACATGCCCGACCTCCCCGTGTCCCGATCGCCCGTGTCCCGATTGGAGGCGTGTCCCTCCGAGGGTACCGGAGCGCGACGGCGTGAACGGCGGCCCCGACCGCTCGGCTGCGGATTCAGCGCTTCGAGGTGGTGCGCGTCCGTTCGGCCGGGAGCGCCTCGATCCGGTTCATGACCCAGTCCATCGCGAGGACGCCTCCGGGCTTGCTGAAGTGCACGCCGTCGTAGCGGAGTTGTTGCCCGTCGACGGTGTTGCGGTACTTGCCGTAGGGGCACGCGTACTGGTGGAGATCGACGACGCTCGCCTCCTGGGGACGCGTCGCGGCCGCCTGGCGGTAGAGCTCGTTGAGGTGGTCGATCCGCGCGTCCGAGTTCTCCGGCAGCTCCGTGTCGTTGACCCCCGTGTCACGCCGGTTGCACGGGCTCGTCAGCACGACCACGTGCGCGCCCCCGGACGCGAGCTGCGAGATCACGTGCTCGGTGCCCGCGAGGAACCACTTGTCGAATGCCAGTGTCCCGAAGGCGAGCACCTTGCCCTCCACGAGACGGTCATAGGTCTCCCACACGTCGGAGAGGACGATCACGGTCGTCGGCGCGACCGACTGGAGCCACTGCGGGCGCGACTCCCGCCAGGGTTCGCATTGAGGTCCACCGTCCTCGACGGTGCCGTCGGGGAGGACCCGGTCGCCCGCGAACAGGTTGCACCCGAGCGTGTCCTCGCCGACGAGGCGCACGTCGGGGTACTTGTCCTGGTCGAACCCGAACGCGAGGGTGAGCGAGACGGAGTCGCCGGTGACCACGAACATCTGCGAGGGGGGCGCGTCGGCCTTGGCGTCGGTGGGGGGTGGGCTCGGGAGCCGGGACGAGTTGAGCGCAACCGCCGGAGACGGCGGCGCCACACTCGTGGCCACGAACGCGCCCACCACCGTCGCCGCGACCACCGTCCCCGCCGCCGCCCACAACACCCGCGGCGCGAACCGCCGCTCCCGGATCGGACG
>CAZDJK010000035.1:0-10286 GCA_964505725.1 uncultured Bifidobacteriaceae bacterium
CCCGTCGAGGAGCGGAAGCCGACGACACCCGCGCTCAACCATCTTCGTGGCCGCCTCGAAGATCGACGTTCCCACGGCCACGAGACCACGGGCGACACTGTGAGCTCACGCATGACGAACCTCCTCACCACAAGTGTCGCGAGGTGCTCACCGGCGGCCTAGGGTCAGAGGTCCCGGAATCCGGCGGCGTCGAAGGCCGGCACGCGTTCTGCGAATTCCCGGGTGCACGGCTCGTACGGCGGGTGACGACGAGAGATCGTGACCTTCGCCCCTTGGACCACGCGGCGCGCCGGCCCACACTGATGTCTGATCCCTCTAGTGCCGGATTGAGGTGGCCGCGATGCGCAGACTGGTGAGACGGGCGGTGGTGGTAGCAGTGGTCGTGGTGGGGATCGGCGCGCTGTTGGCGCCCAGGAGACCGAGCCGCAAGGCGCTGCGCCGATGCGGAGATCGTCTCGCTCACAGCGCCCGGCACTCTGCCGGCCGGTTGCAGGGTCTGAGCTACCGGCTGCGCGGCCGGCATCCGGATCCTGACGTCTCGGACGACGTGCTCGCTGATCGGATTCGCTCTTCGATCGGGCGTCTCGAGGCCCGTCTCGACATCCCGCACGTCCACGTCTTCGTCCGCGACGCCACCGCGGTGCTGCACGGTGTCGTGGGGGGTGAGGCCGACGTGGTGGGGATCGAGCGCGCCGTCGCAGAGGTGTCGGGGGTGATGGGGGTGGAGTCGTACCTGCATGTCGGGCTCCTGGCCGGGGACACGCGACCGTCGGAGGGTGCCCGTCACCCCGCGGTGTCCGAGGCCCGCACGCGACTCGTGGGGGCTGCCGTCGACGCTGGGGTGGACGAGTCGCACGCATCCGCGGCGGTCCGCGCCGTGCTGAGCGTGTTTGGCGAACGTCTCCCGGTCGGGGAGCGCGAGCATCTCGAAGCGCATCTTCCGGCCGATGTCCGCCAGCTCTTGAGCCCGCCCCGCCGGCACGGGAAGGCTGCCGGACGGCTGCGGACCGTGCCCGAGCTCGTCGCCGAGGTCTCGACGATGGCCCACGAGGACATCCCACCCGAGCAGCGCGGCCCCGTTGTCGAGGCGATCCTGCACACGTTGCGGCGGCTGGTGCCCGAAGAGGCTCTCGACGTTGCCGCGGTCCTCCCGCACGATCTGCGCGAGCTGTGGGATGCCGGTGCGAGATGACGCCGGTGACCGGTGCCGAACCGAGCTCACCACCCGAGCCGGTCGAGACCGTGCGACACGCGGCCCGGTACACGCGCCCGATTGGCACGTCGGGTGGTGGGCGTGCTGGGGGGTCGCTTCTCCGTCGAGCTCGGGATCGACCTCGACGCGACGCCCCGCGCGTTCGAACGCTGGTTCCTGGCGGCGACGCGTGCACGGCGCTGACCGATCGAAACGCGCCATGCGAAGGGAGAGGACGATGAATGCCACCGGTGACAGCAAGGTGTGGACCGTCGAGGTGCTCCTCGTCGAGAGCGACGACAAGACGGACGCGGAGGCGCTGCTCGAGATCGGGAGCGACCGTTACGCCGGATGGGGACGCGCGCGGCGGAACCCGGCCGATCGCGAGGTCCCGCGGATCGGTGAGGAGCTCGCCACGGCGCGAGCACTGTCGGATCTCGCGCACAAGCTGCTCGACGCGGCCGCGACCGCGATCGAGCGTGTCGAGGGACATCCGGTCCAGGGGCACACGTGACGCCCGCGGCTGCTGCACGTGGGCATCGGTGCCGTCCCCACACTGCGGACCTCTTCGTCGAGGCATGGGGCCCGAGCCGCACCGTGTGCCTGGAGGAAGCGGTGCAGGCCCTCGTCGAGGCCTTCGCGGCAGAGCGAGACGTCCCTGCGACCGTGCCGGTGCCGGTGCACGTCGACGGGGACGGTGACCTCGACCTGCTCGTGCGCGTCCTCGAGGAGGTCGTCTACGTCATCGACGTGGTGGGTAGGGTTCCGGTGGGAGTCTGTCTCGAGGACGCGGAGGATGGGGGTGTTTCCGGGTTGTTCGAGACCGTTCCTCTCGAGGATGTCGAGGTGATCGGCGCGGTTCCCAAGGGCGTGTCGCGTTCCGGCCTCGCGTTCGAGCAGGAGGCCGGGCGGTGGCGCTGCCAGGCGCTCGTCGACGTGTGAGCCGTGCTCGCCAGGGCAGCGGATCAGGGAGGAAGGAGCGCTGATGGTTTCGGACAGCGATGATGTCACGGGGGTGGAGTACGGCGACACGACGCCGACCGTCGAGGTGGTCGTATACCGCCACGGGGAGGTCGTGCACCGGGAACTCTGCGAGAGCGCCGAGGCCGCGACCGAGGTGGTGGACCGGTGGAGCGAGCTCGATGGGGTGGAGTGCAGCGTCGATGATCTCGCGGTGCATCACGTCGGGGGGCAGATCCTCGAACCCGACCCCGACGAGCCGTTCGACGAGACCGCCTATCCACCCAGCCCCCCGCGCCCCGAGTGAAGCCGGCGAGATCAGAAGTCGCAGTGGTAGCCGGTGCAGCCGCCGGCGTAGGAGAGATCCACCTCCACCGGCCCGGGGCCGGCGCGGTCATCGGCGCGCAGTGAGAGCACCTGGTCGGCGCGGCTGTCGTATCGGTTGACGGTGAGGCCCTTGACGCCGAGGCGCCGCGCGTCGAGGAACAGCCGCCGCACGTCGTCGACGGTGGCGTCGGCGGGCAGGTTGACGGTCTTGGAGACGGACGCGTCGACGTGGCGTTGCATCGCGGCTTGCATGCGCAGGTGCCAGCCCGGGTCGATCTCGAGCGCGGTGGGGAAGCTCTGTTGCACGTCGTCGGGGACCTCGACGTTGCCGCGCACCCGACCGGTGCGGGTAACGCTCGCGGCGAGGCTGTCGGAAGCGAAGCCCCGCGCGTGCGCGGTGTGCTCGAAGAGCGGGTTGGTCTCCACCAGGTGGCGGCCCAGCACATTGCGCACATAGGAGATCGCGAACATCGGCTCGATCCCCGCGGTGGTACCGGCGATGACCGAGATCGTGCCGGTCGGCGCGATCGCGGTCAGCTGCGCGTTCCGCAGGGGAGTGCCAGGGGCGTACACGCTCTCGTCGAAGCGAGGAAACGCGCCACGTTCCAACGCCAACGCGGCCGAAGCCTCGCGAGCTGCGGTTCGGATCTCGCGCGCGACGCGCGCGGCAAGACGCAGCGCGGGCTCGCTGTCGTAGGGCACCCCGAGCGCCGCGAGCAGCTCGGCGAGGCCTATCACCCCGAGACCGACCTTGCGGGCCTGGTGCGCGGCGTTGCTCGAGCGCGGCGGTCGGGTACTCGTTGACGTCGATGACGTCGTCGAGGAACCGCACCGCGACCGCGACGGTAGCCCGCAACCGCTCCCAGTCGATGGGGCGAGGTGTGCTCACTCACGGCCTTCTCCCCGAGCGAGGCGCCAGAGGGCCCGGTTGCGCCAGCTCTCCCACCGGAGGAGGTCCCTGAGGTCCTTCGGCCCTGGCCTTCGTATCACCCCGCGCGCAGGATTGAGCACCGGCACCCATTCAGGCTGGGCCGAAGACGTGAAGGAGGAGGCTCATGCACGCGAGCATCGGTGATGTCATCGAGGTGGATCGCAACAAGGTCGACACCCCACCACGGCAAGGAAGGATCCTCGCCGTGCGGGGCGAGGAGGGCCACGAGCACTACGACGTGGAATGGGACGACGGCCACACGTCGATCTTCTTCCCGGCGAGCACCGCCCATGTCGTGCACCCGGGCGGCCGCACCGGCCCGATGAGCGGAACGGACGGGTGACGGTCCGGCTCGTCGAGGAGACGCCCGAGCGGTGGCGGATCGAGCCGTTCGGCGCGATGCGGGTGCCGGGGATCGTGTTCGCGTCCCAGGCGCTGCTGCCGGAGGTCGCGGGCGACCGGGCCTTGGAACAGGTCGTCAACGTCGCCGCGTTGCCGGGGATAGTCGAGGCGTCGTACGCGATGCCCGACGTGCATTGGGGCTACGGCTTTCCGATCGGCGGTGTGGCCGCCACCGACGTCGAGCGAGGGGGGGTCGTGTCGCCCGGCGGGGTGGGTTTCGACATCTCCTGCGGGGTGCGGCTGCTTGTCTCGGACCTTGCGCGTGAACAGCTCACCTCGAGTCTCCCGGCGGTGATGGACGAGCTCGACCGGTCGATCCCGAGGGGCCTGGGGCCGGGCGCGGTGTGGCGGCTCGGCAGCGAGGCCCAGCTTCGCGAGCTGCTGGTGGGCGGCGCCCGCTACGCGGTGTCTCACGGGCACGGGGTGGCCCGGGATCTTGATCGCTGCGAGGACGGCGGCGCGGTGGCCGACGCCGCGCCCGACGAAGTGGGCGAGCGGGCGCTGCTCCGGGGTTTCGGTCAGGTGGGGAGCCTGGGCTCGGGGAATCATTTCCTCGAGGTCCAGGTGGTGGACGAGCTGTTCGATCGGGCGCTTGCCGCCGTGTTCGGTCTGCGTCCCAGGTCGGTCTGCGTGATGATCCACTGCGGCTCACGCGGCCTCGGACACCAGATCTGTTCGGATCGCGTCCGGGCCATGCTCCCCCGGATGCGCGGCTACGGCATCCAGGTCCCGGATCCACAGCTTGCGTGCGCGCCGGTCGCCTCACCTGATGGCCGCGCCTACCTGGGGGCGATGGCCGCGGCGGCGAACTACGGCCGCGCGAACCGTCAGTTGCTCACAGAGGCCACCCGGCGTGCGTTCGAACGGGTGACCGGCTCGGGCCAGCTCGACTTGGTCTACGACGTGTCGCACAACCTCGCCAAGCTCGAATGGCACGACGTCGAGGGGGAACGGCGTTTGCTGTGCGTGCACCGCAAGGGCGCAACCCGGGCGCTGCCGCCCGGGCACCCCGACCTGCCCGCCGACCTCTCCGACGCGGGCCAGCCCGTCCTGGTCCCCGGCTCGATGGGCGCCGCGTCCTACGTACTCGCCGGCGTCGAAGATGGCGGCGCCTTCCACTCGACGTGCCACGGCGCGGGTCGCACCATGAGCCGGCACGCCGCCCGCAAACGAGTGCGCGGTCAACAGGTGGCAGCCGAGCTCGAAGCGCACGGCATCTTGGTTCGCTCACGCTCACCGCGGGCCCTGGCCGAGGAAGCACCCTTCTCGTACAAGGACGTCGACGAGGTGGTGGCGACCTGCGAACGTGCTGCGTTGGCCCGCCGCGTCGCCCGACTGCGCCCCGTCGGGGTGGTCAAGGCCTGAGGCCGCTGGCATCGTTCAGGTGATCGCGAGCATGCGGTCGATGGCTCGGCGTGCCTTGCTGGCGGTCGGTTCCGGGACGGTGATCGGGTAGACGTCGTCGCGCAATGCCCGGTAGAGCTTGGGCACGGTGATCGTCTTCATGTACTCGCAGATGGCGTCGGCTCTGAGCGGGATGAAGGTCTTATCGGGTGCGACTTGGCGGAGGCGGTGGAGCATGCCGACCTCGGTGCCGATGAGGTCCACGGGCGCGTCGCAGTCGCGGGCGTGGGTCACCATCCCTCCGGTGCTGCGCACGAAGGTGCGATCAGCCGGGAGCTGACCTTCGGCGAGCGCGAGCATGCACTGGCTGATACAGCCGCATTCGGGGTGCAGGAGCACGTGCGCGTCGGGATGGGCGTCCATGAGCGCGGTGATGTCTTCGCTTCGGATCCCTGCGTGCACGTGGCATTCGCCCAGCCAGAGGTGCAGCTTCCGGTGGGTCACGTGTTCCAGGTAGAGGCCGAGGAACATGTCGGGCAGGAACAGGATCTCGCGATCCTCGGGGATCGCGGCGATGATCTTCACCGCGTTCGAAGATGTGCAGCAGTAGTCGGCTTCGGCCTTGACGTCCGCGTCCGTGTTCACGTAGGCGACCACGACTGCGTCGGGATGCTCGGTCTTCCACGCTCGGACCTGCTCGAGCGGGGCCGTCGCCGCGAGTGAGCAGCCGGCCTCCGGGTCGGGTATGAGCACCTGCTTGTCCGGGCAGATGACGGCCGCGGTCTCGGCCATGAACCGCACGCCGCAGAACACGATGCGCTCCTGGTCGGTGGCGGCGGCCTGCTGGGAGAGCTGGAGGGAGTCGCCGACGAAGTCGGCGAGGTCCTGGATCGCCGGGATCTGGTAGTTGTGCGCCAGGATCACCGCGTCGCGCTCGTGACGCAACCGTTCGATGCGCTCCAACAACTCGGCTTCACGAAGACCGGGGATTTCGTCGTCGGCTTCGACCGCGACGGTCGCCGCGGTGCGCAGCACGGACGGTCGTTCCCGCGCGGGCGGTCGGTGATCACCGTCACCGTCGCGCCCGACGCGGGCCGCCGCACCGTCGGGTACAGGGGTCATGGCCGTGGCTCAGGTGCGCTGGATCGGGATCTTCTTGGCCTCGGCGGCCTTGGTGTCCACCGGGATTCGGACCTCGAGGATGCCGTCCTTGTAGCTGGCCTTCACATCTTTTTCGGTCGCGCCGGCCGGCAGCGGGACCGAGCGGACGAAGCTGCCGTAGTGGAACTCGCTGCGATACCCGCCCTTCTCCTCGACCTTGGACTCCTGGCGCCGTTCTGCCCGGAGGCGCAGCGTGTGGTCGCTCACTTGGATCTCGACGTCCTTGTCCGGGTCGATGCCGGGCATCTCGGCGCGCACGACCAGCTCGTTGCCTTCGGTGAACTCCTCGACGCGTAGCATCTCGGAGCCTTCGGGGAACGCCCGGCGCAGCTCGGGCCAGAACCGTGGGAACGACAAGTCGCCGAACCATCGGTCGAACCAGTCCGGTGTCGCGACCGACCGCGCCGCGGGCACCGACTCTGGCTGCTTGGTCTCTGCCATGGGGAACCTCCCTCGTCTTGGTGTGCTCGAAACGCCACCGGGATCCATCCTGGACCTGGCGGCCCACCGTGGCTAGAGCCCTTGGTCCCGTTCCCGCATGGCGATCCAGCCGGCACGACCGTGGTTTCCGCCCGGCGATGGGCCTGACCAGCGCCTCGGGGTCACGCGAGCTCCTCTCACAGCATGTCCGGTTCGGATCAACGGGAGTCATTTGGTGCTGGCGTTGCGAGCAGAGGCAGTAAGTCGAACGCGCTCACGATCCCGACCAGGTTCCGCTCGTCGATGACCAAGAGACGATGCACCCGGTGGTCGATCATGCGTTGCGCGGCCGCCGCGACAGGATCGGACGACGACACGCTCACCAGGTGCGTGCTCATGACATCACGGACTCGCCAGTCGGCCAGGTGACCGGCCACGATGCCCGAGCGCGCAATGAATTGCTCGAGGGAGGGCCGCGAGATGGAGAACGGGCCCAGGTAGAAGGCCGACACCCGTTCGGGCTCGAGGTGCTCCCGGGAGAGCGCGTAGAGCACATCGACCATCGAGACCACGCCGACAACCCTGCCGTCATCGAGGACGGGTGCGCCGCTGACGCGCCGATCGAGAAGGATTCGATCGAGCTCGAGCATGCTCATCTCCGCGGCGGCGCACACGAGCTCATGGCTCATCACATCCGCGACGTGGGTCTTCATCTCAGCACGCAAGCCAGCCGCCTGTCTTTGGCGCCCACGCGGTTACGTGCGGGGTGAACGCCGCGTGCGGCGTGTGAACGCGCTCCGAGCCACCCAGGGACGATCATGGGCCGGCTCCAACGGCGGATCATCCGGCACCTGCTCTCGCAGTTGCTCATCCTGGCCGGGCTCACGTGCCCGGCAGGTCGCGCACACCCCGCGGCGCACCTGTTCATGTCCTCCACAACGTCGACAGACCCGCATCGCATCCTCCATCACCGCTCGTCGCTCAGACCCCAAGGTCCGCTTCGGTGATTATCCGTCGACTACCGCCGGACCGAAAGGGCCCAAGGACCCATTCAGCATCCATCGGCCCGCGCCGTGGCCCGAGCATCATCGACCGCCGTGGCGGGTCGGGCATGGTTGGAAGGAAGCAACGGCACGAGTTGGACCGGGACGTTGCCATGTTCGACGAGCCGGCGGACCACGAGCGCCCGGCCCGGCTCGAGCTGTTGGGACCAGCCGAGCGTGATCAGGTCGATGTCGAGTGTGTTACCAACGTCGAGGACCTCATCGGCGGGGACGCCCACTCGCAGCTCGAGGTGCGCACGCCCACGCGCGCTGCGCGCGTACCGCGCGAGGAAGGCGTTGGTGAAGGCGTCGGTCTCGTATTGGGGATGGTTGGAGAACATCGGGATGTGGTCGTCGTCATAGACGTGCACGGCGACGACGACGACGTCTGCTGCGACGGCGATCTGCATGGCGTGTTCGAGCGCTCGCGCCGTTTCGGGCGTGCCATCGAGAGGAACCAGGAGGCGGCGGATCCGGTCTCGCACTCCGGCAAGAGGCGGCACGAGCACCAGGGGTATCGCGACGCGGATCATCAACTCGAGTGCGACATGGCCAGCGGGACGGGTACCGAGAGGTCGACCTCGGGTCCCGACGACGAGAGTCTCGGTTCGAGGTGCGCGCGTGACCGCGAGGATCTGGTCGACGACGTCGCCGCTCACCTCCTGGAGAGGCACGGCGCATGCATCGGCCGCGCCGCGAGCGGTGTCCCCGTCATCCTCCTCGACGTGCAGCACGGTCACCGGCGCTCCCGTGAGATGGGCGACGGCCACTGCGGTGCGCACCACCGGGTACGCGGCGGTCGAGTTGTCGACTGCGGCAACGACGGTCATCGATCCTCCCTTCCGGGCTGCTGCCCGACCGCCGGTCGGGCAGCGCGTGCCCGTCCCGATCGGAGACGCTCGCCTCGGGCCGGTCGTCCGACCCCCACCCGAACCAGTCTCGGCCGGTGGCGGGATCGACACCAGGGTCCCTGGTCCCATGCGTTGCCCGCGGCCGGGAGTCCGCAGCGTGAACGACCCTGGAACGTCAGCCCCCGTCGCGGGCGATGACGAGGTGAGCGAGGATCGCGCCGGAGAAGGCGTCGAGGTCGCCGGGATGCGGGCACCGGGGACCTGGAGCTCGGCGTCCTCGAACTCGTCTGCGACCAGGACCGCGACTTCCGCCATCTCGGCCACGGGAGCGGGCCTCAGGGTATGCGCTCGCCGAGGGACGCGCCGCCGTGGAGACGGCCGATCGCGTCTGCGAGGAGGTCTGCGATGCTCGCGATCTGGTGGGGGAAGGGGAGCTGCTCGGCGGCGGGCAGGGTGTCGGTGACCACCAACGTCCGGAGGGGCAGCGTCCGGAGGCGCTCGATGGCGGGTCCGACGAGGAGCCCGTGGGTGGCGGCGACGAGCAGGGTGGGTTGGCAGCCGTGGCGGATCAGCGCCTCCATCGCGGCGGAGATGGTGCTGGCGGTGCTGATCATGTCGTCGATCACGATCGGGACGCGGCCTTCGACGTGGCCGACGACCTCCTCGGCGCGTACCGATGAACCCGAGAGGCGCGTCTTGCGGATGACGACGACCGGGAGGTCGAGCGCGGCCGCGTAGCGTTCAGCGAGCTTGACCGCGCCGAGATCGGGTGCGACGACGACCGCGTCCGCCGGCGCGAGGGGTTGCAGCGCAGCGGCGAGCACGGACGCTGCGCTGATGGATTCCACCGGCATGGCGAACATGGCTTCGAGGGTCGCGGTGTGGGGATCGACGACGAGGACCCGATCGATGTGCACCGCGGCCAGCAGGTCGGCGACGACCCGCACTCCCAGGGATTCTCCCGTCTTGGTGCGATGGTCCTGGCGGGCGTACGCGAGATAGGGGATCACCGCGGTGATGCGAGCCGCGCCGCCGCGGCGCGTGGCGTCGGCGAGCATGAGCAGCTCGACGAGGTGCTCGTCGACCGGTGGGCTCATCGCCTGGACGATGTACACGTCGTGACCGCGCACCGGGGTCTCGACCGTCACGTGGGCCTCGCCGTCGGGGAACCGCTCGATCAGGGTCCTGACAAGCGCGATTCCCAACCGTGGCGCGATGGCATCGCCGAGGCGAGGATTCCCGCTGCCTGCCATCACGCTCAACGACATCGCGTTCCCCTCTGAGGATGATCGATCGACCGTGAAGCAGGTGGCGTGTGCCGGGTCAGGGTCAGTAGCGAAGGAGGGCGGCGACGGGACCGTGTACTCCGAGTGCACCGGGTTCGATGATCACGACGTCGCCACCCCGGTCGAGGACGAGCTCGATGAGCTCGTCGACGGCGTCGTCGATCACGCCCGGGGTGTCGGGATCCCCGGCGGGCTCGAGGCGACCATCGACCACCCGAGCCGGATAGACGAAGTCTTCTTCGACGAGCAGGACGCGGGCTCGGCCCGCGAGGGTGGCGTCCCAGACGGGCTTGATGCCGACCATGCCGCGGCCGGGTCCGATCGCCTCCCCCAGCTCGTCGACCACCCCGGCGCGCCATGACGCCAGCG
>CAZDJK010000036.1:0-10367 GCA_964505725.1 uncultured Bifidobacteriaceae bacterium
CTGCTACGCGAACAGCGGGCGTGGTCGCAGCGGCACGCGTTGCCCAGTGCGCTCCCCGGCGAAGCGGCCGCGTTCGAGCTGCAGAACCCCCTGAGCGGCTTCACGCCCGACAGCATCATGGTCTGCGTCGACGCGCCCTCCGACGACCCCGAGAACTTCATGGCCGCGGCGGCGGGCTTCCCGTCGCAGGCGCGAGGCCCGACCTTCCTGTCGTACGGCCCGATGATCGCCGAGGGCGACGTCGTGGTCGAGGAGTTCGAGTCGTTCATCTTCGGTGGCGACGGCACGCTCTACAACAACCAGTACTGCTGGATCCAGCGGTTCGAGGACGATCGCGTCGTCGCCATGCGCGAGTACAACGACAGCCATCACGCGTGGCTCATCTTCGGTCGGTACGGGGGATGGGAGGACCTCGAGCCGCCGACGGCGCCCCGTCGTCGCAACCGCCACGCCGGCGACGACCGACCCGAGGACGAGGTGGAGACCGTCTTCGATGTCGTCGACGAGTTCGACCTCGACCCGAGGATGCTGGCTGACGTCGTACCCTCCGAGTCGGCTCCGCCGGTGTCACCGGAGCCGGGCGAGGTGGGGAACGCGGCGCTCGTACGCTCGTTGCGCCGGGCTCGCGGCCGCGGCGATCCGCATGCGGTGGGCGGCTTCTTCGCCGAGGGTTACCGGCACTTCATCGCCGGCGAGCGACCGTTCGGCTGGGACCACCTTCCCATCGAGGAGATCTACGCGCCGCTCGTCGAGCACCTGGCCTCCCCGCTGACGGTGCGGTTCGGGCCCACCGTTGCCGACGGCGACCGGGTTTTCGAGGAGATGGACAGCTTCGCGCGGCTCGACGACGGTTCCGTCTACAACAACTGGCACTGCTTCGTCCACGAGATTCGCGACGGAAGAATCGTGCAGACGCGCGAGTACCTCGACACGCGCCATGTCTGGGTCGTGCTCGGTCGGTGGGCGCCCTGGGCGGCCGAGCCGGTGGCACCGCGCACGCGGCCTCGCCGCTCGAACCTGCCCGCCATCCATTCGACGAGCCAGATCCCGACGATGTTCCTCGACCTCGAGCGGTGGCGGCCGTTCGGGACGTCGGGCTGACCCGGCGCCCTTGCCGGTGACGACGACCCGCGCGCGGCTCGTGGCGCGGGAACTCCTAGACGCGGCGGGTGTTGTCCTCGGCGACCGTGCGGGCGACGTCGTCGGGCACCTCCCTGTCCCCTTGGCGCTACCTTGCACTTCCGTGAGAACCCGGCAAGGGTTGCAAGGGAGGTTCGACCGATGACGTACCGAGTCGTCCACTTCGGCACCGGCTTCGCGGGGAGGCACGCCCTGCGCGGCATCATCAACCATCCCGACCTGGAGCTTGTCGGCCTCGTCGTGCACAGCGACGAGAAGGCGGGAAGGGACGCCGGCGAGCTGGCCGACGTGGCGCCGACCGGCGTGATCGCGACGCAGGACATGGATGCGGCCGTCGCGATGGATGCCAACGCGTTCTGCTACATGGCCACCACCCACGGACGGTTCAAGGCGGCGATCGGTGAGGTCGAGCGCCTGCTCGACTCGGGCAAGAACGTCGTCACCACCTCGTTCGGACTGCTCATCAACCCGGCGTTCGCGCGCGCCGACGTGCTCGCCGCGCTCGACGGTGCTGCGAAGCGCGGCGGGGTCTCGTTTCTCTCGACCGGCATCGAGCCCGGCTTCTTCAGCGACTACCTACCAGTGATTCTGAGCGGCTGCGCGCAACGCGTCGACTGCATCCGGGTGTACGAGCTCGCGACGTACTGGTCGGGCGAGCAGAGCAACGAGGTGGCGTTCACGATCTGCGGGTTGGGCCAGCCGATCGACACGGTGCCGCCGATCGTGAACCCCGCGGGCATGATGCCCTGGGAGGGATGCGTCCGCTCGATCGCCGACCAGCTCGGCCTGGCGCTCGACGCGGTCGAGACGAGCTACGAGCTGCTCCCCGCGCCGGAGACGTTCGAGTACCAGGGCCGCACGATCGGAGAAGGAACGATCGCGGGCTTCCGGTTCGCCATCTCGGGCATGGTCGGCGGGCAGACCAGGGTCGCGGTGGAGCACGTGACACGTACGCAGGAGGACCAGGCGCCCGACTGGCCGCGCGGCCTCGACGGCGACGCGTACCGCATCGTGCTCGAGGGCTCGCCGTATCTCACGTGTGAGTTCAACTTCCGTGAGGGCGACGACCACCTCGCGGGCGGCTTCAACATCACCGCGATGCGCGCAGTGAACGCGATCCCGATGCTGTGTGAGCATGCGCCCGGCGTCGTGTCGACCTTCGACCTCGCACCCGTCACCGGTCGAGGGCGAGTCTCGACCTGAGAGAGGAGTGGGCTATGGACGCCGAAGAATTCGCGGACCGCCTGCGCGCGGCCTACGCCGAGGGATTCGAGGAGGGCCTCGCGGCGCCGGCACCGTTCGTCGCTGACGTCGTCGAGATCGTGCACGACCCAGCGAACCCGGTCGACGGCGAGAGACCCGGTTCCGAGCTGGCGGAGATGTGGTCGCGGGAAGGCCCCATGCTCCGGAGCGCGATGCCCGACGTCGACCTCACCGACGTCGCGATCGACGCGCACGGCGACGAGGTCGAGTTGCGCGCCATGCTTCGCGGCACGTCGCCCGACGGATCGACGCTCGCGCACCCCTACACGGTGCGGTACACGCTCCGTGCGGGCAAGGTCGTGCGCGCGCTCGCCGCATACGACCCCGGCCCCGTGAGCGCGCTCAATCAGACCGCGTTGGATCGAGCAACTACCGAGGGAGCAGGCACATGAGCGACATCGTCGTGGAGACGCAGTCGGGGAAGGTCCGCGGTCGGACGGCCGACGGCGTGTCGGTGTTCCTGGGTATCCCGTACGGAGCACCGACCGGGGGTCGGAACCGATTTCGCGCGCCGGAGCCCCCGGAGCCGTGGTCGGGGGTTCGCGACGCGCTCGAGTACGGACCAACCGCACCGCAGGTCGCCATGCCGGAGGAGGCGGCCGGTGCGACCGCGGAGTCAGCCGGCGCGCAGGCCGGGTTTGCCGACTTCATCCAGGCGCTGGCGGGCGGTCGCGAGGCGCCACAGGGCGAGGACTGTCTCGTCCTCAACATCTGGACCGGAGGAGTCGACCAGCAGCGCCCGAGACCGGTGATGGTCTGGGTCCACGGTGGCGCGTTCACCACCGGCTCCGGCTCGTGGGCGATGTACGACGGCACGTCGCTCGCCCGGCGCAACGACGTGGTGCTCGTCACCATCAATCACCGGCTCGGGCCGCTCGGCTACCTGCATCTCGGTGAGCTGGGTGGCGCGGACTTCGCGGATTCCGGGAACGCGGGCATGCTGGACATCGTCGCCGCGCTGCGCTGGATCAACGAGAACATCGCGACCTTCGGGGGCGACCCGGGTCGCGTGCTCGTGTTCGGTGGCTCCGGTGGCGCGTCCAAGACGTCGACGTTGCTCGCCATGCCTGCTGCGCAGGGGCTCGTGACGCGCGTGGGGTTGCTCAGCGGTCCGATGTTGGCGGTGAGCTCGGTGGCCGCGGCGACGGCCGCGGCCGAGCGCCTCCTCGCCCGGCTCGACCTGTCCGCCGACCGGCTCGACCTGCTCTACGAGATCCCGTTCGCGCGTCTGGTCGAGGAGGCCGAGCACGTCGGCGTCGACATCAGCCAAGGACTCGCGTCGGCCGCCGGTGCCGAGGCGTTCATGCCGCTGCAGCCGGTGCTCGACGGTCGCAACGTGGCCGTGCACCCCATGGAACCAGTGGCGTCGCCGATGGCTGCCGACGTCCCCGCGATGATCGGGTCCACGCGCGACGACATGAAGATGATGATGCTCGGTCAACCGTGGTTCGGCATGATGGACGAGGACGGTTTGCGCGCGATGGCGCAGGGATTCTTCGGTGACTTCGCCGAGCGGATGCTCGCGGCATACAAGTCCGCGCAGCCCGGGGCGTCACCGACCGACCTCGCGTGCGCGTTCGTCACTGACCGCACGATGTGGGCAGGATCGATCCGGTGGGCCGAACGCAAGGCGAGGGGAGGTCCGGCACCGACGTACCTCTACCGGTGGGACTACGAGACCGATGCCCTCGACGGGATCCTCGGTGCGACCCATGGCGGCGACATCCCCTTCGCGCTCGACAACTGGCAGCTCAACCCGATGGGCGGGCACCGGCCCGAGAACGAGCGGATGGGCAAGGTCTTCAGCGAGGCCTGGGTGCGCTTCGTCCACGACGGCGATCCCAACCACGGTGACCTGCCCAAGTGGCCTGCATACTCCGACGACGAGCGCGCCACCATGATCGTCGACGTCGACAGCCACCTCGAGCACGACCCGAACCGGGAGCTGCGACTGTTGTACACGGAAATGCTCGACGCGACCGGCTGACGCCGCGTGCCCGTCGACTGTCGGGCGTTGGGCGTACACGGATGGACAGCAGCCTGTCGCGCGCCGTACGGTGTGAACAACGTTGACCGACGACTCCAGGTGTGACGCGCCTGCGCGGCGCCACCGAGCCGGGAACAAGGGGGGTTCGCACTGACGATGTTCGAATTTGCCGGGCAACGGGTGGTCATGTGCGGATGCCATTCGGGCATCGGGTACGAGGTCACCCGCTTGTTGCTCGAGCACGACGCAGAGGTCATCGGCCTCGACCGCGCGCCCACCAGGTTGCCGGTGACCCGGTTCGTCCAGCTCGACCTCGCGCGGGAGCCCACCGTCGAGGCCGCGCTCGACCAGATCGACGGCGAAGTCGACGCGGTGGTGGTCACTGCCGCGATCCCGCACAAGACGAACCCCGGCATCGACTGCCAGACGGTCAACTTCGTGGGCGTACGCCGTCTCGTCGAGGGCCTCGTGCCGAAGATCCGACGGGGCGGCGCGATCGCGATCGCGTCGTCGGGCGGCGGGGCCGGATACGTGCAGCACATGGATGCCCTGCTCGACCTGGTGGCGAACCACCAGACCTTCGAGGAGGGCCGGGCGTGGTCCGAGGCGCGCCTCGACCTCGTAGGTGAGGGCTACTTCTTCTCGAAGGAGTGCATCAACGTCTACGTGATGTGGCGTGCGCACCAGCTCCTGCGCGATCACGGCATCCGGCTCAACTGCATCGCGCCCGGCGCGATCGACACGGAAGCCATGAACAACTGGGCGATCGAGACCGGCGATCCCATCAAGGAGACGATCGGCCGGAACCCGAAACCCGTCGAGGCGGCGTGGCTGCTGCTGTTCCTCGCGAGCCGGGCCGCGAGCCTCGTGAACGGCCAGATCATCTGGGCCGAGCAGGGCATGATGAACGCCGCCCTCACCGGTCAGCTCGACCTCACGGCCGGCGCGTCCCCCTCGGGTGCGTGATGAGTGACCGCGGGAATGGAGCGCGGGTGAGGGCGTGGCCGTTTGATCCGAGGATCGGGCCCTGCAAACCTGCGGGACAACCGCGTTGAACACGGGGACGAGATGACGGAGGCCGGGACACGACCGGAAGGCACGCGGGCGACACCGGGAGACGGCGCGATCGACGTGAAGGCGTACACGCCGACCGACCCCTTCTTCGGCCCGGCCCACATCGACCACGACGAGGCGCGCGAGACGCCCATCCCGCACCGTTACGTGCACGGTGGCTTCGAGGGGACCGAAACGCGGTTCGCGTTCTCGTTCCCGACCGACGGCTCGTATCACGGCCGGATCTTGCAGCCGCTCGAGGGAGCGCACGGTGGGCACGAGCACGCGTTCGCGAACGACCTGATGGGTGACGCGATAGGTGGTCTGCGCCTCTGCGCGCGTCTCGGCGGCTGCATGGTCGAGTCGAACCAGGGCCACATCGGCGACGACCTCGACCCGAAAGCGGGCGAGGACGCCACGCTGTACGGCCACCGGGCCAGCGCGGAGACCGCGCGGCTTGCTAAGTTCGTGGCCGCGCAAGCCTACGGGCAACCGCCGCACCACTCCTACGTATGGGGCGGGAGCGGCGGGGGACGCCGTTCGCCGTTGTGTCTCGAGAACGCCCCGGATGCGTGGGACGGCGCGCTGCCGTTCGTCGGGGGTGGCCCGATCGTCGATCACGGCAACACCGACAAGATCAAGGGCGCGCAGACGATGGCGTTCGCGTCCATGTTCAACTGCCAGCGACTCCTTGGCGACAAGATCGGGGCGATCGCCGACGCGATGGCGCCCGGTGGTCACGGTGACCCGTTCGTCGGGCTCGACACGCACCAACGTGAGGAGCTGGCGAGGCTGTATCGGCTCGGCTTCCCCAGGGGCGACGAGTACATGATCGGCCAGCCGCTCGGGCAGATGTGGCTGTGGACGTCGATGGCCGACTCGCTCGTGGAGCAGGACCCGGGCTACTTCGACGCGTTCTGGACCACGCCGGGCTACATGGGCTACGACCACCCTGAGCTCCTCGAGCCGTACGTGATCGACACGCAGGTCACCGTCACGCACGTGCTCACGGGGAACGACATCCTGACCGACCCGCGCTTCGACGCTCCCGAGCACCAGAACTTCCGGATGATCGTCTCGGTCTTCGCCAGCCTCGGCGACCAGTTCGACACGCCGTTGTGCGTCGAGCTCGAGGGTGTCGGGCCCGGCTACCGGCTCGGGGCGGGAGTCCACGCGCTTGCCGGTCCCGTAGCCGGGCGTCCGCTCTATTGCGCCGCCGTCGCCGGCGACATCTTCTATTGCGACGGCGTCGGTGACGCCAACCTTCGCCGTTTCGAGGGGCTCCTGCCCGGCGACGAGGTGCGCGTCGACAACCGGAAATTCCTCGCCTTCCACTACTTCGCCCGTCACCACCTCATGGACGACCCGGAGTTCGACTCCATGCGGGTCGACTCGGTGCCCGTGTACCAGCAACACCCGGTCCCACTGCAGTCCGCGCTCATGGGCGTCGGCTACTCGGGCCAGTACGCGGGCAAGTTGATCTGGGTCCACCACACCAAGGACTCGTCGTTGTGGCCACCGCAGGGCATCGTGTACCGCAACGCGGTCCTACGCGCGCAAGGTGAAGAGGGCGCGCGCGAACGGTTCCGGCTCCGCTGGACCGAGAACGCGGAGCACGGTCCGTCGGCGATGGTGCCGTCGTTGCCGAACCGCGCAGCCAGTACCTGGCTCATCGACTACATGCCCGTCATCGAACAGTCGCTGGCCGATCTCATCGACTGGGTCGAACACGGAGTCGACCCGGTCGACACCGCGTTCGAGTTCGCGGACGGCAAGGTGCTGCTCTCTCCTGACGCCGGCGAGCGTCGCGGGATCCAGCCCGTCGTCGCAGTGACCGCCAACGGCGCGGTGCGGGCGGAGGTCGCGGTGGGGGAGCCGGTCAGCCTCGAGCTGCGGGCGACGGTCCCTCCGGGCGCGGGCACTATCATCCACGCCGACTGGGACTTCGACGGCACCGGGACGTTCCCGTTCGAGCATTCCGACGTGGACGGCAGCGCGGCGTCGGTCGTGCTGTCGACGACGCACGCGTTCGAGCGGGCGGGCGAGTACTTCGTGACCGGGCGCGTCCACTCGCACCGCGCCGGTGACGTGAGCGCGACCTCCTGCCGTGTTCCCAACCTGGGGCAGGCTCGCGTCGTCGTCAGCTGAGCACCGTCCACCCACGACACTGGGAGATCCGTTGAGCACCGCACAAGACCGCAGCCGACTTCTCGATGCGCTCGCCGAGCTGGGCGGAAAGGCCACCGCCGAGGAGGACGTCGTCTTCGAGGGCCAGAAGATCGTCCTGCCCGAGAGCATGGACCTCGGCAGCGCGATCGCGTTCCTCCGGGAGAAGCAGACCGAGGACGAGAACGAGATGAGCTTCAGCCGGACCTTCCGGTACCGGCCGTGGGACGGTGCCGGCGCGACCATGCGCGCGTTGCGGAAGGCGTTCGGCGTCGTCAGCCAGCGCGGGGCCGGTGGGCTCCACGGCGGCACGCCGCCCGAGTTGCGCACCATCCCGGTGAGCGTGACCGAGACCGACCAGATCCCGTGGGGAGGCCTGGGGGTGGCGCACCTGCCCGGCTGCTCCCTCACCTTCGGCGCGGCGCTGGACCCCGACTACGGGCAGCTGTTCTCCCTGTCGGCCACCGGTCCTCGCCGGTACCGCCACCACATCGAGGGGATCTTCCAGCTGGTGGAGGAGGAGCTCGCCACCAACTCGATGTACCGCGGGAAGGCGTTCGACGGCCAGGAAGTGCCGCAGTTCCTCGACCTGTCCGGCGTCGACGCTGCGAAGGTCGTCTACACCGAGCAGGTGCAGGATCGCCTGGAGGCCGACATCTGGGCGCTCATCCGTTACCCGGAGGCCATGCGCGACATGGGCCTCCCCCTCAAGCGGGCGGTGCTGCTCGAGGGGCCCTACGGAACCGGCAAGACGCTCGCCGGGTACCTCACGGCCCAGACCGCGCAGGAGCACGGCTGGACGTTCATCTACGGGCGCCCCGGGCGTGACGCGCTCGAGGACGTGATGGCGACGGCCCGGCTCTACCAGCCTGCGGTCGTGTTCTTCGAAGACGTCGACACCGTTGCGTCCGGCGACGGTGTCGACCATGCCAGCCGCGTGCTCGACATCCTCGACGGCATCCAGGCGAAGGGCACCGAGATCATCTGCATCCTGACGACGAACCATATCGACCGCATCCACAAGGGGATGGTGCGGCCCGGTCGACTCGACGCGGTCATCCATATCGGCGCGCTCGACGCGCCGGCCATCGAGCGTCTCGTCCACAGCCTCGTCCCCGACGACCTCATCGAGTCGACGGTCGACTGGCAGCAGGTTGGCGCAGCCATGGAGGGCTTCATGCCCGCGTTCTGCAAGGAGGCGATCGACCGCGCGATGCGATGGAACCTCGCTCGCAACCAGGGCGTCTCGACGTCATTGGCCACCGAGGACTTCATCAAGGCCGCCGAGGGCCTGCGGCCCCAGCTCGAGCTGATGGGCCGCGCCGGCGAGGGGGCGCGCGTCGACGGCATCGGCGCGGCGGTCGAGCGCACGGTGCGCCAGTCGATCGACGGCACGCTGCTCGTCCGCAAGGGCGAGGACCCGCGCAACCCGTGGGCCGAGCTGCTCACGCCCGACGGCTCGGAGCCCGGTAGTACGTAGCGGAGTCCGCGGACCGCGGACGCGGTGACACCGCGGTCAGACCGGGGTCGACTCGACCTCGTCGCGCTCGAGGTGGGCGGTACCGAGATACGACTCGATGACCGCCTGGTCGGCTCGTATCTCTGCGGGCGTGCCCGACGCGAGGAGCGCGCCGAAGTCGAGTGCGTACACGCGGTCGCAGCTCCGAAGCACCATGTCGACGTTGTGCTCGACGAGGAGCACGCCCATGCCCCACTCGTCGGCCAGCCGGCGCACGAGGTCACCGAGGTGCCGGGCCTGGTCCTCGTCGAGCCCTGCGGCGGGCTCGTCGAGCAGGAGGATCGAGGGAGCGCCGCCGACCGCGCGCGCGATCGCCAGCCGGCGTCGCTTGCCGTAGTGGAGCTCGTCGGCAGTGGTCTGCAGGTCGTCGCCGAGATCGAACTCGAGCACCACGGTTCGGGCAGCGTCGGTGAGCTTCGGTCGACCGGGTGCCACCAGGTCGGTGACGTAGGCGAGGTGATCACGTGAGTCGCAGGCCGCCAGCATGTTCTCCAGCACGGTGATGTCGTCGAAGAGCTCCAGCGACTGGAACGACCGTCCGATCCCCGCGCGGGCGCGCCGCTCGCGGCTCCATCCGTCGATGCGGACGTTGTCGAGGGCGATGTGCCCGTCGGCGAGCGCGACGTTGCCGGTGATCGCGTCGATGGTCGTGCTCTTCCCCGCTCCGTTCGGGCCGATGAGGCCGACGACCTCCCCCGATGCGACGTCGAGCGACAGGTGGTTGACCGCGACGACGCCCCCGAAGCGCACGGTCAGGCCGTCCACGTGGAGCGTCCGCGGCTCGACGCGTGTGACGATGGCGCCGGGCTCCGCGGCCGCGAGCAGGTCGGGCGTACGACGCTTCCACGGCCATGCGCCACGCACTCGGGCGAGCAGCTTCGCGTTCTGCTTCAGCATCAGGAACGCGATGCCGTCGGGCGCGCGTGTGAGGAGGAACAACAACCCGATGCCGCCGGCGAGGACCAGGTACACGGCGACGTCCGACCCGATGAACGAGAAGATCTGGGTTCCGAGCGCGCCCGGAAGGTTGCCGCTGCCGACCTGCGGCCCGATGACGGTGCCGACACCGCCCAGCACGGCCGTCTGCAGCAGTAGGACGGACTGGATGCTCGTGAAGCCCGCGAAGCTGAGTGAGGGACGCCGGAATGCCAAGAGGGTGCCGCCGAGTGCGGCGATCATGCCGCCCAGCACGAAGGCGTACATCTTGGCGCCCATCACCGAGATCCCGAGCGCGGCCGC
>CAZDJK010000037.1:0-35608 GCA_964505725.1 uncultured Bifidobacteriaceae bacterium
TGACGCGATGGGCGAACGCGCTCACGTACTCACGCAACCGCGCCGTCATCGCGGTGTCGCAAGCGGTCGCGTCGACGATCCGTCCCCCGCGCTGGCAACCGGGCACGCTCCCCCCAGTCGAGGTCATCCGTTACGGCGCCGACCTCGGGGCCGTCCGCTCCGGCGACGCGGCACGCACCGAGGCACGACGCCGGCTCGGACTCGGCTCCTCGGCGCTCGTGGTCGGCTCGGTGGCGAACTTCACCGAGAAGAAGGACCAGAGGACGCTGCTCGGCGCGGTGGCCGAGCTCGCGCCGGAGCTCCCGGAGCTCCAGGTGGTGCTGATCGGGACCGGACCGCTCGAGGACGAGCTCCGGGCCTCGACCCGGTCCCTCGGGATCGAGGAGCGCGTCCTCTTCACCGGCATCCGCGACGACGTCTACGAACTGCTCCCGGGATTCGACGTGTTCGCCCTGAGCTCGCGCTACGAGGGGCTCCCGATCTCGCTGCTCGAGGCGATGGCGTCGGGCGTCGCGTGCGTCACCACCCGGGTGGGGGGAATTCCCGAAGTGATCACGAACGGCGTGGAGGGGCTCATGGTCGAGCCGGGCTCTCCCACTGCTTTCGCGGGTGCGCTGCGCGAGGTCCTCGGGAGCACGACGCGTCGGAAGGAGATCGGGCGCTGCGCGGCGCAACGTGCGCAACAGTTCGACCTCCGCCGGGCAACTGCGCGAACCCAGGAGACGTATCGACGCTGCCTCGCGCCATGAGGCGCGGTCCGCGCGCGCGATCGTCGTCGCTCGTGATCCTCATGACCGCGTAGGCGCCGGTCGCGAGCAGCACGAGCGGCAGCGCGTAGAGCAACCCGGTGATCGGCAGGTGGTGCACCAGCAAGGTGAACACCACGACCGGGACCAGCAGCGCCGCGCACACCTCGACGAACGCGAGTCTCGCCGCGACCCTGCGGCCCTTGGCAACACCACGTGCCGCAGTGCTCATCGAACCCCCCAGCCCCTGAGCGCGCTCCGTCCCGGCGAAGACCCCAGGGCCGGAACGTCCGGGGGACTATACGCGAGCGCCTCGGTCGATTGGTGGATCCCGCTTCCGCCGACCACAGGTCGCGGCGCGATCACGCATGAACGCAGCATTTCCTCACGCTGCGTGGTCCCCGAATGGCTCACGTTGTCGGAGTAGCTTCTTGCGCCGTGGCGGACAGTGCTGGGAAGCGCCTCGGTGCCGCGCTGCGTTCGGCCCGGAAGCGACGCAAGCTCTCGCTTGCCGACGTGGCGCGGCGATCGGCCAATCACTTCACCGCCTCCGCGCTCGGCGCCTACGAGCGCGGTGACCGCGCGATCACCGTCGAGCGCCTCTCGCGCCTCGCCGACGTCTACGGCGAGACGCCGGCGCGTCTCCTCGCGGGGGATCCCGATCCGACGATCGACCTCGACCGGATCGAGCGCGGCGACCCGCACGGCCTGGTGCTCGACCTCTCGAGGCTGCGCGCGGCCGAGGAACCGGGCGCGCTCGCGGTGTTGGAGTTCGCCACCGCGATCAAGGCCATGCGCAAGGAGCCGACGACCTCGATCGTCGTCGTACGCCACGCGGACGCGCCGATCCTCGCGTCGCTGGTGGGGTGTGACCCGGTCGACATCGACGGGTGGCTCACCACGCCCAGAATCCCCACCGCGTAGGCCGCCCGGCCCTACCGTCGGCACGCCCACGGAGTACCCGGAATCCCGTCACCGCAAACCCGCTTCCCCCGAGGTTGCGTCACCTACGCCGACTATTCCGGCTCGAGCGACGCAACCTCGGAAGAAGGAAGGCGGGGGTGCTACTTGGCGGCTGCCTTCACCGAGCGGGAGGGCTTGCCGTTCGCGCCCGGCGCTTGCGCCATCACCAGCTCGCGGATCTGGTCGACGGCGCTGCACACGGCGTCGATCTTGTCCTCGAGCGCGGAGAGCCGGTCGTCGGATGCGGCCTCGGCGCCGTTCGCCCGCTCCGTGAGGATGCCGCAACACCCGGTGAGCAGGCGGCCGGTGTCGCGCTCCTCGGCGATGTAACGGCCGAGCAGCGCGCCAGTGATCGGGTCGATGGAGTGGTCACGGAACATGGCGTCGAACGCGTCGGGCTCGTCACTGTCGCCGCCGAGACGTGAGACGCCGAGCGCCTCCATCTTCTCGAGGTCGGAGCAGTCCGACGTGACGATCTCCATCGCCTTGTCGAGCTGGTCGTCCTCCTTCTCGCGCACTTCGAAGCCGAGCTCGTTGATGCGCTTCGTGAACGACGCGCCGTGCTCGCTCTCGCGCGCGGCGACGGTCAGCAACACCTGGCGGACGTCGGGGTCGGGCGTGGTGTCGGCCCACGCCTTGTAGTAGACGCCTGCACGCGCCTCGCCTACTGCGAGCGCGTTGAGCAGTCCGAGGTAACTGGGCTTGTCGGCCATTCCGGGCGCTTCCTCTCCGCCCGCGGATCCAGCCGTGGGCACGGCAGCACAGTACCGGCGCCCGGATTGGGCGGCAAAACACCGGTTCGCCACACCCTCCGCACCTTGCGTCGTTCAGGCCGGCTATGCCGGCCCCGGCGACGCAACCTCGAGAGCCAAGGGCGCCTCAGGGGAGGCGGGAGAACCAGGCGAGGGAGACCGCGCCGGTGAGGAGCGCGAGGACGAAGGCGGCGGCGCCGAACCACAGGGTGACGTCGCGGTACTCGGTGCGGAAGCCGATGTCGGAGTGGACCGCCCGGTACACGTTGGCGAGCTCGCGGGAGCTGGTGGCGCGGAAGAAACGGCCGCCGGTGGTGCGGGCGATGGCGCGCAGGGCGGCGGCGTTGACGGGCACGCTCTGCACCAGGCCGTTGATGACGGCGGTGCCGCCCAGCGTCCCGTAGGCGATGGTGGAGACCGGCACGCCGTAGCGCTTCGCGAGCGCGGCCGCGACCTCGGTGGGACGGCCGGCGTTGGTGTCGCCGTCGGACAACAGCACCACCGCCGACGGCGGGAGCGGCCGCGGGCGCGCCTTCGGCGAATCCACGTCGGGGAGACCGACGGTGAACGCGATGGCGTCGATCGACGACGCGATGGCGTCGCCGATGGCGGTGCCGCTGGCGAGACGGGTGTCGCCGATCGACTGGGCGACCGCGAACCGGTTGTAGGTGGGCGGCACGTCGACCGCCGACGTCCCCGCGAACTCCACGTAGCCCACGAGCGGGCCACCCGACAGCCGACGCACGAACTGCTCGGCCGCGGCCTGCGCGGCACGCAAGCGGCTCGGGTGCACGTCGGTCGCGCCCATCGACGTGGACGCGTCGAGCGCGACGATGACGGTGGAGAGGTTACGGGGCACCTCGACCGTCGTCGCGGGGCGCGCGCTCGCGAGGACGAGGAGCAGGAGCGTGACGAGCAGCCCCGCGGTCGTGACGACGCGCCGGGCACCGGGCCGCCGCGGCGCGACGAGGTCCAGCATGTCGGGCGTCGCGAACCGCCGGGCGGCGCGCACGCTCCGCGCCGCGAGCGCCATCTCGGCCCCCAACGCCGCGCCGACCACGAGGAGCAGCCAGAGGAAGGCCGGTGATTGGAACGTCACGACGCGCTCACGGGATCCTCGTCGACCACGCGACGGTGCCGCCGAGCGCGAGCAGCGCAAGGAGGAACGCACCCGCGAGGAACCAGTTGGCCAGCTCCTGCTGCTCGACGACGTACCCGAGGTCCTGGCCCAGCCGGTCGTACGCGCTGCGGAGCTCGGCGCGCGTCGTCGCCTGCAGGAAACGACCACCCGTGTCGCGCGCGAGCGCGCGCAGCTCGTCGGTGCCCACCGGCACCTTGAACTGCTCGCCGGCCACGCGCACGGTGCCGTGGTCGGTCCCGAACCCGATGGTGGAGACCCGCACGTGCGCGTTCCTCGCCGCCATCGCAGCGGTGCCGGGAGGGCGGCCGACGGTGCTCTCGCCGTCCGACAGCAGCACGATCCCGGATCCCGGCGCGCCCCGTGCCGTCGAAGCCTGCACACCCTCATTCGTGGTGGAGAGCACCTCCCCGTGCCGGATGGCGTCGACGGCGCGATACACCGCCTCGCCCATCGCGGTGCCCTCGGAGGGTGTTGCCTGCTGGAGCGCGGCGAGCACCGCCCCGCGGTCGAGGGTGGGCGGCACCCGGAGCGCGACGTCACCGGAGAACGTGAGCAGGCCCACCCGGATCCCGTCGGGGAGCTGGTCGACGAAGCGCGCCGCGGCGGCCTTGGCCGCCGCGAGCCGCGTGGGCTTCACGTCCTTGGCCTGCATCGACGCCGACGTGTCGAGCGCGACCATCACCACCGTCAGCTGCCGCGGCACCCGCACCGTGCGCACCGGCCGCGCCAACGCAACGACCATCGCCGCCACCGCGAGCACGAAGGCCGCGGCGAGGACGTGCCGCTGTCGGCGCCGCGGCGCCGCCAGCGTGGACGCCAGGCCGGCGGTGGGGAGGATGACGCGGTACCGAGTACGCCGGAACTGCAGCGCGACGTAACCGATCGCCAGCACGAGCGGCACGACGAGGAGCCACAGGCGGCCGGCGTCGACGAAGCTCACACCCGGACCGCCGTCCCGACCCGGGCCGCGGCGCGGACGACCCGGCGACGTCGTACGAGGAACCCGGTGACGTCGCGGACCCAGTCGTGGTCGGTCCGCAGGACCGTGTGGTCGGCGCCCGCGGCGCGGAGCGCGGCCGCGACCTCGTCACGGTGCGCGCCGACGAGGGCGGCGTAGCGGTCCCGGAACCCCGGGCCCGACGTGCGCATCTCGACCGTGCGCCCGGTCTCCGGGTCCTCGAAGACGACGGTGCCGAGCGGCGGCAGGTCGAGCTCGTGCGGGTCGACCACCTCGAACGCGAGCACGTCGTGCCGCGCGCCGACCGAACGGAGCGGACCGACCCAGTCAACGTCGCCGAGGAAGTCGGAGAAGACGGCGACCGGGCCGCGCCGCCGCGCCACCCGATTGACCACCCGGAGCGCGTCGGCGAGCGTCGAAGGGTTCCCGTCGACCCGGGCGGGATCCTTCGACGACAGGTCGAACAGGAGCGAACGCGCGTTGCGCAGCCCCGGACGCGCCGGTCGGACGTCGAGCACCCCGGCGCCGAAGACGACCACGCCGACGCGTCCGCCGCTCCGTGCGGTGAGGAAGCTCAGGCACGCGAGGCCGCCGAGCGCAAGCTCCCACTTGGTGGAGCGCGCGGTGCTGAACGCCAGGCTCGCCGAGCGGTCGAGCACCACCCACAGCTCGAGCTCGCGGTCGGCGACGGTGTCACGCACGAACGGCACGCCGGCCCGTGCGGTCAGCTTCCAGTCGATACGCCGTACGTCGTCGCCGGGCGTGTACTCGCGGCCCTCGCCGCGTTCGAAGCCCGGTCCCGGCACCCGCCCGGGGAAGTCGCCCTGCACCACGCCGTCGACCCGGCGCAGCACCGTGAGCTCGAGCTCGCGCATGCGGCGCTCCGCCCGGGCGTAGTCGCGGGCCCCGCTGCGTCGTGGCGCGGCGTCGGCCACGGCCGGTCAGCCGCCGAGCTCACCCGACGCGTTCGGCGACACTCCGACACGCGAGGGGTTCCAGTCCTGGCTCGGCGCGATGCGGGGCGGCGCGATCGACTCGACCACGCGCGTGACCACGTCCTCCACGTCGGCGCCCTCGGCCGCGGCCTCGAACGACAGCACGATCCGGTGGCGCAGGACGTCGGGGGCGATCTCCGACACGTCGTCGGGGAGCACGTAGTTCCGCCCGCGCAGCAGCGCGAGGGCGCGGGCGCCGGCGACGAGGCCCAGGCTCGCGCGCGGGCTCGCACCGAATTCCACCATCGGCGCGAGGTCGTCGAGCTCGAAGGCTTCGGGATCGCGCGTGGCGAGCACGAGCCGGACCGCGTACTCGACGACCGCATGGTCGACGAAGATCTCGTCGGTGGCGCGCTGCAGCGCCCGCAGGTCGCTCTTCTTGAGCACGGCGTTGGCGGTCGGCGGGTCGACCCCCATGCGCTTCACGATCTCGAGCTCCTCGGTGGGAGTCGGGTAGGGCACGAGGATCTTGAGCAGGAACCGGTCGCGTTGCGCTTCCGGCAGGGGGTACACGCCGTCGGACTCGATCGGGTTCTGCGTCGCGAGCACGAGGAACGGGTCGGGCGCGTGATGGGTCGTGCCGCCAATCGAGACCTGGCGCTCCGACATCACCTCGAGCAGCGCCGACTGCACCTTCGCGGGCGCGCGGTTGATCTCGTCGGCGAGCACGAAGTTGGCGAAGACCGGCCCGAGCGCGACCTCGAAGGACTCCTGCGACGGCCGGTAGACGAGCGTGCCGACGATGTCGGCCGGGACGAGGTCGGGCGTGAACTGGATGCGCACGAACGAGGCCCGCACCGTGCGGGCGAGGGTCTCGACCGTCAGCGTCTTGGCCAGGCCGGGCACGCCCTCGATCAGGCAGTGCCCGCGGGCGAGGAGGCACACCATCGCCCGCTCGAGCATGCGGTCCTGCCCGACGACCACCCGCTTGACCTCGAACAGCGCCCGTTCGAGCAGCTCGCCGGGCGTGGCGGTCTCCGGGGCGCCGGGTTCGGCCTCGGAAGGGGCAGAGGGGGGACCCGAGCCGGTGGGAGGAGGAAACGAGGTCATGGCCCGCTCAGAGGACCTGCCGCGCGCCGGAGCCGTCGCCGGCGCCGCCGGTGTCCGCGCCCGGGTCGAACGCGCCGATGGGCGCCTGCACCTTCGGCCCGCACGAGGTGCTCGCCGACTTCCGCACCACGTGCCGGGCGGTGTCGCCCGGGGAGCGGAGCGCATAGGCGATGCCCGCGTGGAGCAGGAGCGTCGCGAGCAGCACGCCCAGCAGTACGAGGAATTGACGCCGTCGGGATTGACCGGTGCCGGACCGGTCGGACGGCGGCTCCACGGGGCCGTGGGCGTGATACCCCAGGGGCCGGTAGCGCGGCGGGTACTGGGTGGGTCCGTACTCGATCGGTCGCGGCGGCATGAGCGTCCTCCCTGCCTCGCACCCTGGCCCGCGGCGACCGGAGCCGCCGTGGGGTCCGTCCGACGCCCATAGCTTCGCCGCGCGGGCACGCGCCCGCCAAGGGCCGCTCGGCCGACCTCAGAACACCGCGATCGGATTGACCGCGCAGCCCGTGGCCGCCGGGAGCCGCAACGGGGCGACGGTCAGGAAGAACTCGTAGCGCCCGCGCGCCGCGCAGGCCTCGCCGAGCGCCACGAGGTCGAGGTTGTCGAGGAGGTGCAGTCCCATCCCGACGATCCCGCACTGGTGGATCGGCATCGGCCAGCCCACCGCGGCCTCGACGCTCGACCCGGTCACGTCGGACACGCCGTCGCTCCCGAGCATCGCCACGTCGCGCTCGCGCAGCCAGGGCAGGCACCCGGCGTCGAGACCGGCCATCCCCGCGGCGACCGGCGCCGGGCCCTCGGCACGGTTCCGTCGGGCGCGACCGGTCGCGACCAGCAGGATGTCGCCCGCTCCCACACGCACGCCGTGCGCGGCCACGGCCGCGTCGAGGTCGTCGGGACCGATCGGCTCGCCGCGCTCGAGCCAGTCGACACCGCGGACCGCCGAGAGGTCGAGCAGCACGCCGCGCCCGCACACGCCGTCGGCCATCGCGTCGATGCCGTGCGTGCGGGCGCCGTTGCTGAGCACCTCACGCGCCGACACGCCGTTGTACATGAGCCCGTCGACCGCGATGTGGCAGAGCGCGTCGACATGCGAGATCGCCATGCCGTGACAGGCGATCCCGAGCCAGTCGCTGGTCGACTCGAGACCGGGGGTCATGAGCGACGCGCCGAGATCGCCCGCGGCGAGCATGTGGTGCTGCGCGGGATGGAAATTGTGCCCGCCGGGCCGGGTGTCGAGATCGAGCGCGCAGCTCACGTGGTGCCCGTCGCGCACGAGCGCCGCCGCCCGGGCGACGCACTCGTCGGTGATCAGGTTCAGCGCGCCGCGGGTGTCGTCGCCCCCCCATCGGCCCCAGTTCTTGACCTGCTCGTAGGTCTGCTCGATCCATGCCGCGTCGGCCATCCGCGGAGCCTAGGTCGGTGGCTGAAAGCCCGCTGAGGGTCGGCTGCCGCCGCGACCGTGCCCCTGGCGCCCCGCGGTCTAGCTTCAGCGGAGAGGATCCATGGCCAAGCAGACGACCCGCCACCGGCCCGCGCCCAAGCCGTCCCGACCGCAGTCGGGCGGTTCGTCGCGCAGCCGCAACCGGTACCAGCGGCGGCGGGTGAGCGGCGGCACCTTCTGGGTCGTGGTCGCGGTGGTCGTGCTCCTCGGGGTCGCGGCGGTGCTGGCGACCGCGCTCGGGGGCGGCTCCAGCTCGAAGACCGGAAGCACGCGCGCCCTCGCGCCGGCGTCGCTCGTGAGCAAGGTCACCGGCGTCACCGACGCGGTGAGCAACCAGGTGGGCGGCGGCCCCGCGACGCTGCCGAAGGCCATCGACGCCCCCGCCCTCACCAAGGACGGCAAGCCGCTCGTGCTCTACATGGGCGCCGAGTACTGCCCGTTCTGCGCCACCGAGCGGTGGGCGATGGTGCTCGCGCTCTCGCGCTTCGGCACCTTCACCGACCTCGGTCAGACCAGCTCCTCCACTGCCGACGTCTACCCGGGCACACCGACGTTCTCGTTCCACGGTGCCAAGTACTCGAGTCCCTACATCGCGTTCGACGGCGTGGAGCTGGACACCAACCAGCTCAACAGCCAGGGCACCGCGTACACGACGCTCGACAAGCCCACCGCCGCGCAGCAGGCGCTGATGACCAAGTACGACGCACCGCCGTACGTGAGCTCCTCGACGCCCGGCACCATCCCGTTCATCGACATCGGCGGCAAGTACCTGGTGTCGGGTGCGACCTACAGCGCCGCGCTGCTCCAGGGCAAGACCGCCGACCAGATGGCGGCGTTGCTGACCGACCCCACCAACCCCACCACCCAGGGGATCGTCGGCGCGGCCAATTCGATCACCGCCGCGATCTGCAAGGTCACCGGCAACCAGCCGACCTCGGTCTGCTCACAGCCGGCGATCACCGCCCTCGCCGCACAGCTCGGCTAGCTCGCAAGCGGCGACGGCGGCCCGCCGGTTCAGGGCTCGAGCGTCGCGAGCGTGATCGCGGTGTCCTCGGTACCGCGGTAGTACGCCGATGTTCCCGTCGTTCGCACTGGGAGGTGATTCCGGATCACCACGGCTACGGTTGCCGACTCGAAGGCGCAGGGAGTGGACCCAAGGGGGATCCGGTGAGTGGTACGAGCTACGAGACGATCCGCTACGAGCTGCTCGACGACGGAGCGATCGCTCGCGTCGTCCTGAACCGGCCCGAGAAGCGCAACGCGCAGAACTCCCAGATGCTCTACGAGGTGCACGACGCGTTCATGGAGGCCGCGCTCGACGACACCGTGAAGGTCATCGTGCTCAAGGGCGAGGGCCCGATGTTCTCGTCGGGCCACGACATCCGGGGCGGGAGCCAGAACGGCTACTCCCACGACGCGATCTTCCCGTACAGCCCCACGCTCCCCGGCTCGGAGGGCTACATGAACCGGGAGCAGGAGATCTACTTCCGGTGGTGCCGGCGCATCCACGACATCCCGAAGCCGACCATCGCGCAGGTGCACGGGAAGGTCATCGCCGGTGGGCTCATGCTCATGTGGGTGTGCGACCTGATCGTGGCCGCCGACAACTCCGAGTTCATCGACATCACCGCCGCGCCACCGTTCATCGTGCAGGGTGTGGAATGGTTCTCCCACCCGTGGGAGCTCGGCGTGCGCAAGGCGAAGGAGATGCTCTACACCGGCGAGCCCGTCACCGCGCAGGAGGCCTACAACCTCGGCATGATCAACCATCTGGTGCCGCTCGACGAGCTCGAGGAGACGACCCTCACCCTCGCCCGCAAGATCGCGGCGCGCTCGAGCTTCGGCCACAACCTGGCGAAGATGGCCGTGAACCAGGCGCTCGACGCCCAGGGGTTCTGGACCGCGCAGCAGGCGGCGTTCAACCTGCAGCACCTCGGCCACACGCACGCGCGGGTGCTCGGGTTGATGGAGCAGCTCAAGGCAGCGCAGCAGCAGGCGACGGAGGAGCGCGCCGAGACCGCGTCGAACTGAGGCGCGGGGCCGGCGCGCGTCAGCGCGCGGTGAAGACGAAGTCCTCGATCAGGCCTGCGAGCTCGACCGGGCGGTCGCTCTGGATGGAGTGCCCGGCACCCTCGACCTGCTCGACGCGCGCGTCGGGCCGCGCCTCGTGCAGGCGCGCCACATCGTCGTCGTGCACGTGCGACGACGCGGCACCGCCGCGGACGAGCATGACCGCGCAGCTCAGCGCGGCCACGTCGTCCCACAACGGCGTCACGTCGAATCGCTCGCCCTCGCGCCGGCGGGGCGGGTCGTACGCCCACGACCACCGACCGTCGGGCTCCCGGCGCGCGTTGTGGCGGACACCGATCGCCATCGACTCCGGCGTCCGGCCGGACGCGGCGGCCGCGACCTCGAGCATCTCGCGGAACGAGTCGAACGTCTGCTGACCCCCGATCAACGAGACCTGGCTGCGCTGCGGTGGCGTCATCTCCCGGGTTGCCGCGTTCGGCGTGATGTCGACGACGACGAGGTTGCGGACGAGGTCGGGCGCGCCGGCGGCGAGGCGGATCGCGGTGAGCCCACCCAGCGACATACCGACGACGGCCTCGGCCTCGGGTGCGCGCCGGCGCACGAGCTCGGCGACCGCCTCGGCGTTGGTCGCCGGGGAGTAGCGCCCGTCCTCGAGGCGGAACGACCGGCCGTGACCCGGCAGGTCGACCGCGATCGCCGGGCGGCCGAGCGACATCGACACCGTGTCCCACGTGTGCGCGTTCTGGCCCCCACCGTGGAGGAACACGACCTCGGGCTCGCCCTCCCCCCACACGACGGCGCTCAGCTCCAGGCCGTCGCCGACCGGCACGCTCTCCCGCCGGACCACCGGGCGACCTTCCCACGGCACGCCCGAGTACTCGGCGTACACCTGGAGGTAGCCGAACTCGTCGTAGTCGTCGTGCTCGAGCGCCTGCAGGTCCACTGATACCTCCCCCGACGGCCGGGGACATCTGAGCACACCGCCGCCGGCCCACCCAAGATCGCCCGCCGCGCCGACCGGGCTACCGTGACCGGCGATGCCGAAGGCGAAGGACGAGCGCGTCCTCGAGATCGACGGCCACGAAGTCGCGGTGTCGCACCCCGACAAGGTCTTCTTCTCCGAGCACGGCGAGACCAAGCTCGTGCTCGTCGAGCACTACCTCCGGGTGGCGGAGCCGCTGATGCGCACCATGGGCGGACGCCCGACGATGCTGCAGCGGTTCCCCGAGGGTGCCGAAGGGCCGTCGTTCTTCCAGAAGCGCGTCCCGGCGTCGGCGCCCGATTGGCTGGAGACCACGATCGTGAGCACGCCGAACGGCACCACGTCGCGCGCGCTCGTCGCCGCCGACCTCGCGCACGTGGTGTGGGCGGTGAACATCGGGTGCCTGGGGTTCCACCCGTGGCCCTACCTCGCGGCCGACCCCGACCACACCGACGAGCTCCGCATCGACCTCGATCCGCAGCCCGGGACCGACTTCACGCAGGTGCGCGCCGCGGCCGTCGAGCTGCACGCCCTGCTCGACGAGGTGGGCGTCGTCGGCTACCCGAAGACCACCGGCAACCGCGGGCTGCACGTGTACGTGCGGCTCGAGCCCCGCTGGGACTCGTACGAAGTGCGTTCCGCCGCGGTCGCCGTCGCACGCGAGCTGGAACGCCGTCGTCCCGACATCCTCACCGCGGCGTGGTGGAAGGAGGAGCGCGGCGAGCGCGTGTTCGTCGACTTCAACCAGAACGCGCCGCACAAGACGGTGTTCGGCGCGTGGTCGGTGCGGTCGCGGAAGGGCGCGCAGGTGTCGACCCCGTTGCGCTGGGACGAGATCGACGACGTGCACCCCGACGACCTCAACCTGGCGACGTTGCCGAACCGATTCGCCGCCGTCGGCGATCCCTGGGCCGCGATGAACGACGCGCCCCAGTCGTTGGAGCCGCTGCTCGAGATGAACGCGCGCGACCGCGCCGACGGGCTCATGGATGCGCCGTGGCCGCCCGTGTACCCGAAGCAGCCCGACGAGCCACCGCGCGTCGCCCCCAGCCGGGCGCGCAAGGAACCGCCGCCCGACTGACGGTGTCAGGCGGCGCGCGGGCCGGATGCGGCGACCACGCCGAGGACGGCGCACGCCGCGCAGGCACCCCAGAGGACGCCGCCCCACGCCTGCGCCACACCCTCGCCGACCGCGGCGCCGCCGACGTAGCTGGCGAGCACGACCAGCAGCACGACGCGCAGCAGCCGGAGCGGAGGGGTGGCGTCGCCGCGCCCGGTCGCTGCGGGATCCGTCGGGGCGGGATCCGCCGGGGTGGGGTCCGTCGGGGTGGGGTCCGTCGGGGCGGGATCCGTCGGGGCGGGATCCGCCACCGACTCGGCGATGCGGGCGATGGCGCCGGTCTGGTACGTCGTCACGACCGAGATCCCGCCCGCGCGGCGGATGGCGTCGGTCTGCACCCCCATGGCGACGGACGCGATCGCGAGCATCGCGGCTTCGCGCGCGCCGCCGAACGCGACGTCGCTGATATTTCCGGCGACCGCGGCGAGCACGCCGAGCAGCACGGTCTCGACCGCGATGAGCAGCGCGGCCCGTTGGCGCGCCGGCACGCGGCCGGCGAGCACGCCCGCGAGCAGGACGCCGACGACGAAGGACGTGATCGCCAGCGCCGGCCGCCATGCCTCGCCGCCCCGGCCGTCGCCGATCGCGATGCCGAGCAGGACCGCGTTACCGCTCTGGTTGGCCGGGAACACGCCGAAGAGGCGGGTGAACCCGACCGCGTCGACGTACCCCGCGACCGCGGCGAGCCCGGCCGAGATCGCGAGGTCGCGACGCTCGAGCGCCGGCAGCACCCAGCGCACCCGCGGTCGGGCCATGCGGTCCACGGGATCAGCCTGGCACCCGGCGGGGAGGCGGGGAGATGACCCCGCTATCGTGCGCGGCGTGAGGTCGAGCCCGGTTCCCGCGCTCTCCTTCGTGACCAGCGACGACGTCGAGCTCTACGCGCGCGCCTGGCCCGCGGGCAGCCGACCGAGGGCGGCGATCGTCATCGCCCACGGCTTCACCGCCACCGCCGACGACGCCGCGCTGGTCGACGTGGCCGAGGCGCTCCACGCCCGGGAGCTCGACGTCACCGCGTACGACGCGCGCGGTCACGGCCGCTCCGGCGGCGTGTGCACGTTGGGCGATCTCGAGCAGCACGACGTGGCGGCCGCGGTCGCGGCGGCGCGGCGACGTTCCGACCGGATCGTGCTCGTGGGCGCGTCGATGGGAGCGATCGCGGTGCTGCGGTACGCGGCGTCCGACCCGACGCTCGCGGGCGTCGTCACCCTGAGCTGCCCGGCGCGCTGGACGCTGCCCCGCAACGCCCGCGCGGTCACCGCGGCGCTGCTGACCCGGACCCGCGCCGGGCGCGCGGTCACTGCGCGCTACCTCGGCGTGACGGTCGCACCGCGGTGGGCCAGCTCCGAGCCGCCCGTCGCGCTGGCCGAGCAGGTGCACGCCCCGCTCGCGGTCGTCCACGGCGCCGCCGACCGCTTCATCCCGCCAGCCGCCGCGCACGAGCTGCACGCGGCCGCGGCCGGACCCCGCCGGGTCGTGATCGTCCCCGAGCTCGGCCACGCATTCGGCCCCGCCGCGACCGGCCCCATCCTCGACGCGGTCGAGTGGGCGCTCACCCAACCCCCCACCCCCGAGGTTGCGTCGTCCAGGCCGATATAGCCGGCCCGAGCGACGCAACCTGGGGTGAGAGGCGCGGCTAGGTGTTAGTTCGCCCCGAGTGACGCCGGTTCGGAGACGGGGTCGATGGTGATCGGCACCGCGCTCATGTGGGGCATCAGGCTGATCTCCTGGAGGTCCTCGCTGATGCTGAGCAGGCGCGACGGGTTGGAGCCGTACGCGAGCGAGTCGTCCTCGAGGCCCGGGAGGCCGCCGTAGCAGTGGGTCATCGACGCCGCGCCACGGCGCATGGTGGCGTCGGGGAGGATCACCGCGCGGATGCTGCCGTGCTTGGACGTGAGGGTGACGAGGTCGCCCTCCGCGGCGCCGACGACCGCCAGGTCTTCGGGATGGACGAAGCACGGGTTGTACCGGTAACGGACGCCAACCTGTCGGCGCCCGACCGAGTTCATGCTGTCGCGGTTGCGTCGGACGATGAGCCGGAACGCGCGCTCGCCCGGATCGACCGCCTCCGCGGCCAGCGCGTCCCACGCGCGGTGCAGGTCGTCGACCACGTCGTCGGACACGAGCTCGAAACGGCCCGACGCGTCGTCGTCGGGTGGGAGCACGCGGCTCGGTTCGACCTCCTCGAACACCTTGCCGTGCGGGTGCTCACGCACCTCCGCGTGCGGCACCGAGGCCTTGTCGGCCATCGACTCCAGCATCGCGAGCGTGGTCGGCCGCGGCGTCCCCGGCTCGAAGACGCGCTTGCCGAGGGTGAGCGTGAGCCCCATGTGCATCGAGAGGTCGTAGTAGAACTCCCAGTCCTCGATGACCCCCTCGGGTCGCTCGAGGATGGGGCCGCGCGCCTGCGCGAACGGCTCGAGGTAGTGGTGCTCGAAGCCGCGCGTGTCGTCCCAGCGCTCGAAGCCGAGCGTCGGCGCGATGACGTAGTGGGCGAGCCGCGCGGTCTCCGTCCACAGTGGGTCGACGGTGACGAGCAGCTCGAGCCCCTCGAGTGCCTCGATGATCCGGTCCTGGCCCGGGAAGCACGCCGCCGGGTTGCCGCCCGACACCACGAGCGCGCGGAGCTTGCCCTCCTCCCCCGGGGCGAGGATGTCGTCGATCATGGCCGGCGACGGGATCTCGCCCCCGAGGCCCATCACGCCGGTGCGGGTGCGGAACCCGTGCTCCCAGAACCGCATCGGCGAGCCCGCCTGCGCCTTCGCGCGCGACGGGCCGCCGAGCACGTTGGTCCCGGTCACGCAGTCGCCGGCGCGCGCGTACCGGCCGCACACCACGTTCATCGCCTGGATCAGGTGCTCGGCCGCATTCGCGTGCGGCCCCATGTCGGGCCCGGTGCCCGACCGCGCCTGTCCTTTGCGGGCGCCGGCGAACACGCGCGCCGTCTCGACCACGAGCTCGGGCGCGACGTCGCAGATGCGCCCGACCTCCTCGGGCGTCGCCCAGTCGATCTCGGCGCGCAGCGCCTCGAGTCCGTTGACCCAGCGCGCGCAGAACTCGTAGTCGTGCAGGTGCTCGCCCAGGATCACGCGCAGCAACCCGGCGAACAGGACCGCGTCGGTGCCCGGGCGGAGCTGCACGTGGATGTCGGCGTTCACGGCCGTCTCCGTACGACGGGGATCGACCACGATCACCTTCATGCCGCACCGACGCGCGTCGGCGACGCGGCGCAGCGGATCGTGGATCGGATAGCCCGTGATCCCGCCGCCCTGCATCGACACCGGCGGGTTGGTGCCGACCATCATCCACACGTCGGACTCGTCCCACCGCTGATTGCCACCACCCCAGGAGCCGAGCCTGCCGGCGGCGATGGTCTTCGCGGTCTGGTCGAGCGTGTTCGTGGTGTAGCGCTTCGGCGACTTGGTGGCGCGGTGCCACGCGCCGGCGAAGCTGTAGGTGAGCGAAGCGGTGTACGACGACGTGCCGATGAACAGGCCGACGGCCTCCGGCCCGTGCTCCTCGATGATGGCCGAGAGCCGCTGTGCGATCTCCTCGGTGGCCCGGGCGGCGGGAATCGCCTCGAACGTGCCGTCGGCCCGCCGCCGTTGGGACGCGAGGATCCGGTCGGGATCGTCGTGAAGGGCGCCGTAGCGGCGGCCCTTCGGGCAGGTGAAGCCACGTGTGAGCGGATGGTCGGGATCACCGTTGATGTGGACGACCCTGCCGTCCTCCACGTCGACCAGCAGCCCGCACAGGGGCGCGCAAATCCGGCAGAAGGTGACGTGCTGTTCCATGTGAGGATCGTAAATCAGGCGGCTTCGGCCCGCATCACCTCGAACACGATGCCGCCGACCTCGACGAAGAAGAACCGGATGCCGCCCGTGCCCCACGGGGTCACCGCGGGCTCGGTGCACGGGAGCCCGGCCGCGACGCACCGCTCGTGCGCGCCCTCGATGTCACGCGTCCCGATCGCGACCCCCCAGATGTGCGGCCGCTCCCCCCGCAGGATCTGGAACTGGCGGCTCTCGGTGGAACCCGTGATCAGTCCGCCGAATCCCGACGCGCCGCGGAAGTCGTGCACGCTGTCGACGGTGAAGTTGCCGTCGGCGTCCCGCGCCGGCGACACGACTGCGGGCGCCTCGTACCCCTCGGGCGGATCGCCGAGCTGCCAACCCTCCGGAATCTGCACCACCTCGCGGAGGAACCGGTCGATCGCCTCCGGGTCGGGCGACACGATCTTCACGTGGTTGATTCGGTCCACTTGACGTCCCCTTCTGTGGTTCTTCCGCCGCCTACGGATCGCCGAGCGCGGCGGCGCGTTCGCGCAGCTCGGTCTTGCGGATCTTGACCCCGTTGGCGCCCGCGACGGTCGGGAACTCGTCGACCACGACCACGCGCGCGGGCACCTTGTAGTTCGCGAGCCCGGCGCGGCAGTGGTCGACGAGGTCGGCTTCGGACACCGGACCGGTTGTGGTGACGAATGCGATCGCGCGCTCGCTCCCGCGCGGCGACGTTGCTCCGACCACCTGCGCGCCGCTCACCGACGGGTGCCGGAGCAACCGCTGCTCGATCTCCGCCGGGTCGGTGAGGAACCCCGACAACCGGAGCGCGTCACCGCTGCGGGCTACGTACACGAAGCCCTCACCGGGCTCGCACATCCCGAGGTCGCCGGTGGCGAACCAGCCGTCGGCGGTGACCGAGCGCGGGACGGTGCCCGGGCCCACCAGGTAGGACTGGAGCACGCTCGGGCCGCGGATCTGCAGCTCCCCGACCTCGCCGGGCGCCAGTGGCTCGCCGGACCCGGGGTCGACGACGCGCACCTCGACCGCGGGGTCCACCGGCACCCCGCCGTTGCGCCCGCGCACGGTCACGGGATCTGCCGGCGACCAGCGCGCGAGCAACGCGAACGTCTCCGACGATCCGTACACCCCGGTGACGCGCGCGCCGACCGCCTCGGCGCGCGCGACCGACTGCATGCCGAGGCCGTTGAAGTCGGCGTGCACGCCGTGGCGCCAGCAGGAGAGGTCGCGGCCGGCGTCGAGCACGCCGAGCAGCATGTCGTCGGACCCGTTGAAGTGCGTGACGCGGTGCTCCTCCATGAGCGCGGCCGCGCCCGCGGGCTCGAAGCGCGTGGGCACGACCACGCGTCCACCGCCTGCGAGCACCGCGAACAACGTGACGAACCCGAACGTGCCGCACAGCGGGAGCCCGAGCAACGCGACGGATTGCGCGTCGACGGAGAGCGAGCGCGCGGCGGCCCGGAGGTGCCGCAGCGTCGTCACGTGGTCGTGGGCGGCGAGCTTCGGCAGCCCGGTGGTGCCGGACGTCGTGAACGCGACGAGCAGGTCCGACGGCTCGGCGGCGTCGCCGTCGAACGCGGCCGCTTCCCGGAGCTCCTCGACCGCCTCGGGCCAGAGCAGCTCGGGCGGCGACCCGAGGCCGTCGAGCGCGGCGGCGACGATCCCCCGGAAGTCGATGCCGAGGAAGTCGTCGGTGGAGACGAGGAGCCGGGGACGCGCGCGTTCGAGGAGGTGGCGGAGGTCGTCGGCGCGGTACCGCGTGTTGACACCGACGGTGACGGCACCGAGACGCGCGCTCGCCAGGATCAGCTCGACCGGCAGCGCGCCGTTGGGCACGAGCGACGCGATGCGATCCCCCCGTTCGAGGCCCCGGGCCCGGAGGCCACCGGCGAGCCGGGCGGCGCGGCGCTCCAGCTCGGCGTACGGGAGGCCGAGGCCGTCGGGCTCCACGATCGCGATCGCGTCGCCGCGATCGGCCGCGAGCTCGCGCAACCACGCGGTCGCGGTGGTCACAGGCGGGCGATCACCTCGTCGCCGAAGCGGGCGAGCGCGTCGGCACCTTCGCGCGGGTTCGTGTAGGGGACGACGAGGACGCGGCTGATCCCGAGGTCCTCGTAGCGGTGTACGTCGTCGACCGACTCCACGCGCACACCGAAGAGCGAGACCTCGAAGCTGCCGTCGCGACCGGCGTCGGCGCGCAATCTGCCCAGTTGCTCGAGGTTGGACGCGAGCTGCTCGGGGTCGCGCTGCGCCATCGGCAGCCAGCCGTCGCCGAGGGTCGCGGCACGCCGGATCGCAGCCGGCGAGTCCCCGCCGATGTGGAACGGCATGTGCGCCTGGACCGGCTTCGGCAGGAACCCCACCGGAGCGAAGGAGAAGAACTCCCCGTGGTGCTCGACGATGTCCTCGGTGAACAGGCGACGGATGATGCCGATCGACTCGTCGACGCGCCGACTGCGCGTCTCGAACGGCAGGTTCATCGCGTCCCACTCCTCGCTCAGCCAGCTCGCGCCGATGCCGAACTCGACGCGGCCACCGGAGAGGAGGTCGGCGGTCGTGAGCGCCCGTGCGGTGACGAACGGGTGCCGCAGGCCGATGTTGAACACGTTGGTGCCGAAGCGGATGCTCGACGTCTGCGCCGCCAGCCACGCGATCTGCATGAACGGGTCCCAGGCGGGGGTCTCGGCGGAGATCGGCGGCTCGCCCTCGTGGGGGCTGCCGGGCCGGCCGCTCATCTGCACCGGCATGATCAGGTGCTCCGGCAACCAGACCGATTCGAACCCGGCCTGCTCGGCGGCGATCGTGAGCTCGGCCCAGCGCTTGGGCCCGACCTGGAGATGGAATCCGAACTTCATGGCCGGGACCGTATCCCGCGGCGCGGGGGCGTGAAAGACTCGATCTCATGGAGCTGCTGCAGGCCATGCGCACGACGCCGGCGACCCGTCGTTTCACCGGCGAGGAGCTGCCCGACGACGTGCTCTTCCGCATCCTCGACCACGCGCGCTTCGCGCCGAACGGCGGGAACCGTCAGGCGTGGCACGTGATCGCGGTACGCGACCAGGAGGTCAAGAACCGGGTCGCGGATCTGTGGGCGGTCGCGTGGACCGAGGATCACGCCTTCTACCAGGCGGGACTGGTGCCGTTCGTAGCGTCGGAGGCGTACTGGCGCAACCCTCCCGGCCAACCGTCCACGCAGCCCGTCGACCTTGAGGAGGCGCGCCAGCACCCACGAGAGGACGGCCCCGGCATGTCGCCCGCGGTCGTGCGCAGCGCATCGGTGCTGCTGCTCGTCACCGTCGACCTGACCCGCGTCACCGCGATGGACAGCGGCCTCGGCCGGCTGAGCATCTCGGGCGGCGGCTCGGTGTACCCGTTCTGCCACAACGTGCTCCTCGCCGCGCGCGACCACGGCTTCGGCGGCTGCATCACGTCGGTGCTCGTGCGCCAGGAGCCGGCGGTGAAGGAGCTCCTGCACATCCCGGACCAGTACGTGCTCGCGGCGACGCTCGTGCTCGGGAAGCCGGAGAAGGAGATCACCCGGCTGCGCCGCCAGCCCGTCGAGTCGTTCGCGACCTACGACCACTTCGACGGCCCGCCGGTCACGGAAGGCTGACTGACACCATGCCGGACACGACGAGGCGGGTGGCGCTGGTGTCGAACGCGGGCGGCTACGTGGGCCCCGCACTGAGCCGCGCGCTCGCGGCCGCCGGCCACGACCTCGTGGTCGCCAACCCCCGTGCCGGGCTCGTCGACGAGCTCACCGGGCTCGGTGCCGCGGTCGACGTGGCCGACGGCGCCGGCGCGCTCGTCGACGCCGAGGAGTGGCAGCGGCTGGTCGCCCACGCCGTCGACCGCTACGGGCGCCTCGACGCCGCGGCGATGTTCCCACCCGCCGGGAGCGCACGCGGCGTGGCCCGAGGCCCCTTCCTCGCGGCCGACGTGCAGGAGCTGCGCGACATGTACGGCTACTACGACGCGACGTTCCACGCGCTCCAGGCCGTCGTGCCGGTGATGAGGGAGCAGGGCGGCGGCCAGGTAGTCGTGTTCACGAGCGATGCCGGTGCGCGTCCGGAGGCCGGTTGGTCCCTGTACGGCGCGATCCGTGCCGGTCAGAGCTTCCTCGTGCGCGCGGTCGCGCTCGAGCACGCACACGACGGGATCTGCATCAACGCCATCGGCTCGAAGAACGCGGTGTTCCCGGGGTTCCCCGGCGCACCCGAGGGAGTGGCCACCGACGACTCGGTGCAGACCGGGGAGTGGTCGGCGCCGCTCGTCGCCGAGACGCCGCTCGGTCGGCTGGGCACCATGGACGAGCTGGCCGCGTTCGCGCTCGTGCTCCTCGACGGCCGCAACCGCTTCCAGACCGCGCACTACTTCCACTACAGCGGCGGCTGGCACGCCCGGTGACGCATGGAAGGTTCGAGGGGAGCGGACCGCGAGCCCGTCCTCGTCGTCACCGGTTGAGCTCCTCGGCCGCGACCGACCAGTGGTCGAGCAGAGCCGGCGCGGCGTCGACCATCGTCGTCGGATCAACGAACACGTGCTGGGTGGCCGCGTACATGTCGCGCATGCAGCGGCCGAGCACGCTGGGCTCGCGGAGCGAGTTCGACCCTGCCGCCAAATAGGCGAAGCGGACCGCCGCGGCGGTGACGTCGTGCGAGTAGGTCGCGGCCTGGCGGAACCGTTGGCGCTGCACCGCGCTCAGCTGTCCGCCGCCGACGAGCGTTGCCTGTGCGTCGGCGTACACCTCGTGCACAAACGCACGGGCGGACTGGTACGCGGCCTCGTTGGTGGAGAACGCGTGCCTGAAGAGCGGATCGTCGGCCACGTAGGTCGCCCGCCCCGGACGCTTCTTCGCGCGAGCGATCAGCGAGATCTCCTCGAGCGCACGCGCCGCGATGCCCAGTGCAACGCCCGCGTGGCCGGCACAGCCGAATCCGACGATCCCCATTCCGAAGAGCGGGCCGCCCCGTAGCGGATCGACCACGTTGCGGTGGAAGGTGTACCCCTGCTCGACGAAGAGCTCGGGTACGTCGTAGTCGACGCTGCCCGTACCGACGAGGCCGGACACGTCCCAGTTGTCGAGGAGCTCGACGCGCTCACGGGGGACGATGCAGACGATCGAGTCGGGTTGGCCGTCGGGCGCCATCCGTGGCCGGCCGCCGTCCATCACCAGCATGCCCGCGCCGAGCCACTGCGAGTGGAGCGCCCCGCTGCCGAAGCTGTAGTGCCCGCTCCCGACGTAACCGCCGTCGACCTCCACGCAGCTCCCGCCGGGGCCGAGCATGCCGGCCATGATCGGGAGGTCGGTCCCGCCGAAGAGCGCGTCGACCGCGTCGTCGCCCATGAAGGCAGCGGCGAGGCCCGTGAGGAGCGAGTTGGCCATCAGCGACCAACCCGACGACGGATCGGCGCGGCTGAGCCGTTCGAAGACTTCGATGGCGGTGCGCGCGTCGCCGCCGAGGCCGCCCAGCTCGCGCGGTACGAGCAACCAGAACAGGCGTGCGGACCTCAGCGCGTCGACGGCCGCCGGCGACAGCGTGCGCAGGCGTTCGGTCTCGTCGGCCTCGGCGTCGAGCACCTTCGCCACCGCGCGCACGTCGGCCGCGAGCGCAGCCGACGGTCGACGGGTCGCCACCGGGCAAACGGTACACGCGTCCCCTGTCGCCCTTGTCAGGGCCTCCCGTGCCGACCGCGCTCGATGCGGCCAGGTCGAAGAAGAGCGTCGCGGCGTCCAGGGACAGCTCCGTCTCCTCGACCGAGGGTGCCTTGAATCGAGCCTCTGCGTGTGCGACAGTCACGGCGCCAAGAGACTCTCGACCGAATCGCGGTCGCGAGCGGGCGGCGCCCAGGGGGTAGCAATGCAGGGTCGGCACAAGGCTGGCGCAGCGCGGAGGGCGGTGCTCGGCGCGGTGGTGGCGGCGCTCGCGCTCGTCGCGATCCCCGCCTCCGCGGGCGCGCAGAGCTCCTCGGGTGGAGCCAAGTGTCCCGACCCGTCCGGCACGATCAAGCTCGGCGTCTCGTACTTCGGCGGCGTCGGCCAGAACGTGAGCGACCTGGGAGCCGACTCCAGCGCCATCCCGGCCGACCAGGCGATCATCAACGGGTACAACGCCGGCGCCAAGGCCTTCAGCTCGGCCGGCGGGATCGCGGGCTGCCAGATCCAGATCGTCCCGTTCAACTTCAAGGCGAGCTCTCCCGACTTCAACCAGACCTCGCAGCAGGAGTGCGCGGCGTTCACCCAGGACAACAAGGTGTTCGCCGTGTTCGGGGCGGCGTACGAGACCAAGGTCGCGGTCGACTGCTTCGCCAAGGCGAAGACCCCGTTCATCACCGCGGGCGGCGTGTACCAGCCGACGTGCGCAGACCTGCAGAAGTACGGCGGCTACCTCTACGTCCCGGCCGGCATCAACACCTGCCGGTGGGGCGCGTTCATCCGGTTGTGGGAGAAGGCCGGCGTGTTCAAGAAGGGCGACAAGGTCGGCATCCTCATCGCGGACGACGGCTCGGGCCAGAACCAGACGCTCGCCAACAAGCTCTGGACGCCGTTGCTCAAGAAGGCGGGCGTGACGGTGCAGACGTTCACCTTCACGACCGCCACCAGCGAGGCCACGTTCACGAACGTGAACTCGGCGCTCGGCAACGCGATCCTGCAGTTCAAGTCGGCCGGGGTGAACGCGGTGCTGTTCACGCCGGCGGGCGGGCAGACCGCGGCCGCGTGGCTGCCGCAGGCGAAGGCGCAGGACTACTTCCCGAACTACGGGCTCGACAGCCTCGACGGTCTCGCCATCGCCGGCGCTCTCGGCGGCGACGCGATCAAGGACGGCCAGGCGATCTCGCTGACGCCCGGCGACCTGCCGCTCCAGGCGCAACAGGCGCTGCCCGCGAACTCGGCCGCCCAGGGGTGCGCGTCGTGGACGATGCCGACGACGACGACCATCCCCGGCGCGTCCGCGTACTGCGACTTCCTCAACTTCGTGCAGCAGGGCATGAAGGGCGCGACCAAGCTCGACGCCGCAACGCTGAAGAAGAACGTCGCCGCGTTCAAGAACACGTTCGTGTCCTCGGTCACCTACGACGGCGCGACGAGGTTCTTCAACCGCCGCTACGACGGCGGGATCAAGGCGATGATGCTGAGCTTCGACCCCACGACCAAGACGTTCACGTCGAAGTCGAACAAGCTCGTGACCATCCCCTGATCGGCGCGGCTCGCGTCGAGTGCGTGATCTCCGGTGAGGGGGGTACCTGCGGGCGCCCCCTCACTTCATGACTGCGAGGCCTCGGTGTCGCGTCCCGGCCGGAGGAGGGTTCCCGGCGTGTCGCCGGTGAGGCCGTTGCTCCCGACCACCTCGCGACCGGCGACGAGCACCTTCTCGATCCCCTCCGCATCCGAGTAGAGCCGCCCCGCGCCCGCGGGAAGGTCGTTGCGGGTCGCGATCGTGCCCGGTCCGACGCGCTCGGGGTCGAAGAGCACGAGGTCGGCGACCCACCCCTCGGCGACGCGTCCGCGTCCGCGCAGCCCGTAGAAGCGGGCGTTGCGGTCGGTGAGCAGGTGGACGGCGTCCTCGAGCGACACGAGCTGGCGCTCGCGCACCGCCTCCCCGAGCATGCGGGTGGTCATGGAGAAGGTCGAGATCATGTCGAGGTGGGCGCCGGCGTCGGACGCGCCGATGAGGATGTGCGGGTCCTGCCAGAGCTCGGCACGGTCCTTCCAGGTGTCGTCGTCCCAGCCGATCGCGCGCGGGAGCACCACCGTGTTCAGGTCGTCCGACACCGACAGGTCGAGGAGCACGTCGAAGGGATCGGCGCCCCGCTCGGCCGCGATCTCACCGATCGTGCGGCCGACGAGACCGGCGTTGGCCGGGTTGGTCACCTCGCACACGATGTGCGACGTCCAGTCGGTGAGCTCGCGGCGCCGCACTCCGGCAGCCACCGCGCCCTCGCGCAGTCGCTCCCTCACCGCCGGGTCGCGCAGCGCGGCGACGCGCTCCGGGACGGGGAGGCGGATCACGTCGGGCCAGCCGGGCAACGCGTCGAACATGAACCCGGTACGGAGGTTGATGCGCTGGTCGAGTGGGCAGGGCAGCATGAGCGCCTTCACCACCGCGCCCATCTCCTCCGCGTAGGTGGTGGAGGCGAGGTCAGCGCGGTAGTAGTCCTTCTTGGTGGCGCTGGGCTGGAGGACGTTCCAGTTGAGGGGGCGGCCCGAGACGAGCGACATCGCGGCCATACGCGCCATCTCGTTGGCGGGCCGCAGGGGGATGTACTCGATCATCGTGCCCGGGACCTCGCCGACCACACGGGAGAGCCGGAACAGCTCCTGCTCGTCGGCGAAGCGAGACGGGACCGGGTCGCCGCTGCCGTCGTGGTGGGTGCCCGCGTTCGACGACGAGAACCCGAGCGCGCCCTCGCCGATCGCCTGCCGCAGGATGCGCTCCATGGCGTCGAGATCGTCGTCGGTCGCGTTCTCGCCCACCGCGCGCTCGCGCATCACGACCCGGCGGATCGCGCTGTGCCCCGCGAGGAACCCGGCGTTGGGCACGAGCGTGCCCTCGAAGCACGCGAAGTACTCGGCCGTGGTGCGCCACGACCAGTCGACTCCTTGCTCGAGCGCGTCGAGCGGTATGCCCTCGACCCGCGCCAGCAAGGGCACCAGGTACCCCGCGTGCTCGGGCCCGGCCTGGCCCAACGTGAAGCCGCAGTTGCCGCCGATGACGGTGGTGACCCCGTGCAACGGCGACGGCGTGCACGCGCCGTCCCACAGGACCTGCGCGTCGTAGTGCGTGTGGACGTCGACGAAGCCGGGTGCGAGCACGAGCCCGTCGGCCTCGACGACCCGCGCGCCGGTCGTGTCGACGTCGCCGATCTCGGTGACGAGACCGTCGGTGATGCCGACGTCGGCGCGGAAGCCGGGGCGTCCGGTGCCGTCGACGACCTGCGCGCCGCGGACGACGGTGTCGGTCATCGGCTCGCGGGCGGCGACGACACGTGCGGGAACAGCTCACAGAACGCACCGAACCGGATGCGCTCGCTGACCGCGGGGTCGACGTCGTCGAAGAGCTCGTGCAAGGTCTTCTGCGTGTGCCCGTACGTGCCCTCCAGGTGCGGGTAGTCGCTGCCCCACATCACGTTCTCGTACCCCATCGCGGTGTTGGCGGCGATCGCCGACACCTCGTGCTGGAACGAGCAGTACACCTGCGTGAAGAGGATCTCCTTCGGGGAGCGCGACAGCACGGGCTTCACGAACATGCTGTGCTGACGGTAGCCCTCCTCCATGCGGTCGCCGAGGAAGGGCACCCAGCTCGCGCCACCCTCGGAGATGAGCACCTTCAGGTCGGGGTGGCGATCGAGCGCGCCCGACGCCACGAGCACCATGGCGGCGCGTTGACCGCTGTAGGTCGAGTTCGTGTAGTTGAGGACCGCGCCGCCGGGCCCGCTGTACATGGTGTGCTCGCCCGCGTCGCCACCGATGTGGAACGCGGCGACGAGGCCGAGGTCCTCGAGGGTGGCCCAGAGGGGCTCCCACTCGTCGGAGTTGAGCGGGGGGATGCTGTGGTCGAAGGTCTTCGACAGCGGGATCCCGGGCGTCGGCAGCCCGACCGCGTGCATACCGATCTCGGCGACGTGGTGCGCCTCCGCGACCGCGTCCTGCACGTCGAGCACGGGGAGCGACGCCGCCACCACGAGGCGCTCCGGCGCGATGCCTTCTACCTCGGAGCGCTTCCAGTCGTTCTCCGCCCGCGCCGCGGCGCGGATCAGGTCGCGGTCCTTGATCATCGACTCCCACAGGCCGAGCGAGGAGTAGATCACCTCGCCCCAGATTCCCTCCTGATCGAGGTCGGCGAGGCGGGCCTTCAGGTCGCGGGCGCCCGGTGGGCGGCTGCTCAGCTCGCTCATCGAGGGCCGGCCCCTGCTCGCCTTGGCGACCTTGGGGAGCTGGCGGCGGAAGCTCTGGCCGTCGATGTGGACGACCTCCTCGTCGTCGTTGACCCGCTCGCTGCGGGGCATGCGCCCGGCGAGGTCCGCCGGCAGGATGTCGGCCCACAGATCGGGCGGCTCGAGGAAGTGGGAGTCGCCCGAGTTGGCCCAGATCTTGTGCTCGTCCACGTCCGAACCTCGCTTCTCCGAAAACGCCGTTTGCACACAGGATACGGAGTTCGCGGACCGGCGGCAACGGTCGTGGCGCCGCCACCCGGGTAGCGTGAACCGCTCATGCCCCGATCGGAGCCCCAGGTCGCCACCTCCTACCGGCGCTCGCTCCTGCGCCAGGAGCGGTCCCGCCAGACGCGCGACGCGCTCGTGCACGCCGCGCTCAGCGAGTGGCGTGCCCGAGGCTACGACGACACCACCGTCGACGACATCAGCGCTGCGGCCGGCGTCGCCCGCTCCACCTACTACTTCCACTTCCCCGACAAGGAGTCGCTGCTGCGTGAGATCGCGAGCACCTCGGCGGCGACCATCGGCCGCGCGGTCGAGCGCTCGACGGACGCGGGCACGTCGCTCGAGGACGGGCTCCGGACCTTCGGCTACGAGCTCGCACGACACGTGGAGCGCCTACCCCCCGACCTCGTGGCCAAGGTGACGCTCTCGGTCCTCGGCGGCATCGGGCACCTGGGGGACGACGACCAGGGCGGCCCGAGCTTCGCCCGTCAGCTCGAGGCGGTCTTCGCCGCCAACCGCGACGAGCTGGCCGCCGAGGCGGATCCGGTGGAGCTCGGCGCCATCGCCGGCGGCATGGTGATGGAGGGCATCCTGCGCTGGGCCAACGGGCGGACCCGCCGTCGGAGCCTCCAGCAGGTGATCGGCGAGCGCATGGACCTGATCCTCGACGGGGCACGCCGACGCTAGCGACGCCACATGCGCTGTTTGTATGCTGCGCAGAAACCGAGCGCCTGACTCCAGGGGGAACGCGATGGCAGTCACCCAGTCCGCACCCGCGCGCGACGACGCGGCATTCCCGTTCATGCTCACCGACGCCGACGAGCACTCCGTCCCCCGCCGCGGTGCGCTCCTCGACTACATCGACCCGTCGAAGCGCGACCTCGCCATGCGCGAGGTGGAGCAGCCCGACGGCTCGGTCGAGATGATGTACGCGGGACGGCCCGCGAAGCTCAAGCCCGAGAACTTCCAGGTGACGTTCTCCGACGAGAAGCTCGCCGACGTGGGAGTCAAGGGCATCGGCAGCGAGGACGACAGCGACCGCGACGTCCGCTCGATCATCCCGGGATCCCTCCTCAACCGGCTCAACCCGCTCAAGGAGCTCGACGCCGAGGGCCGCAAGGAGTTCACGCGCCGCTACCGCGAGCTGCAGCCGCTGCTCGACAACCGCGACGACCGTCTCACCGTGATGGACTCGCAGGGCATCGAGGCCGCGGTCAACTACGTGAGCGGGATCCCCGAGTACTTCATGGACCACGACATCGAGGCGCTCTACGCGAACCAGCGGGCGCAGAACCGCTACGTCGCCGCCGAGTGGGGCTACAACTACCAGAACCGGATCTTCTCGCCGCCCATGATCACGACCTACTCGGCCGAGCATGCGATCGCGGAGCTCGACGCGGTCATGGCCGAGGACGACCCGCCGAAGGTGATCCAGCTCGTGTCCGGTCACTCGCTCGGCCGGTCGCCGTTCCGCCCCGAGATGGACCCGTTCTGGGCCCGCGTCAACGAGGCGAACACGAAGTTCTGCACCCACCTCGCCGGCATCACACCCTACGGCGCGCGCGGGCCGCGCGACTGGAGCGAGCAGGAAGTGATGCTGGGCGACATGAACGCGTTCCAGTGGGTGATGTACTACGGCGACAGCCCGGCGTACGAGCTGGTCGCGGCGGCGATCCTCCAGGGCCTGTTCAGCCGGTTCCCGAACGTGCAGCTGCTGCTCTCCGAGCAGGGCACCGTCTGGGTTCCCTACATCGTCCGCAAGATGGACCACGCGTTCATGATGGGACGCAGGGCGACGTGGGGAACCCTCGAGATGCGCCCGAGCGAGTACTTCCGCCGGCACGTGCGCGTCGCGCCGTACCCGGAGGAGAACGTCGACCGTGTGATCGAGGCGGTCGGGGTGGAGCCGATCACGTTCGGCTCCGACTTCCCGCACGGCGAGGGACTGCCCGACCCGGCGCTGTACAAGGCACAGCTCCGCAACTGCACCGAAGAGCAGGTGCGCGCGATAATGCGCGACAACCTGGCCGGGTTCCTCGGCATCGAAGCCTGACGCCGGAGCTGGACATTGGCCCTCGAGATCCCCGATCTCGGCTACACGCCGACGATCGGCACCAGCATCCGCCGCGTCGCCGAGGAGTGGGGTAACCGGGACTTCGTCGTGCTCCCCGACCGACGCGTCTCCTTCGCCCAGGCCGAAGCGGCGTCCCGCCGTCTCGGGAAGGAGCTGCTGGCGTCGGGCGTGGGCAAGGGCACGCGCATCGGCATCTTCGACACCTACAGCACCGAATGGGCGATCGTGTGGCTCGCGGTCACGCGCATCGGTGCGCTGGCGATGCCGTTCTCGAGCATCTACAAGCCGGCCGAGCTCGGCACCGTGCTGCGCATCGGCGACGTGCACACGCTGCTCGCCGCGCCGGAGCTGCTCGGGCGCGCGGTCCTGCCGGTGCTCGAGGAGGCGATCCCAGGCCTCTCGGGCGCCGACCGCGGGCGCCTCGCGCTCGACGAGTTGCCGTACCTGCGCCAGGTGTGGCTCTGGGGCCCGAACGATGCCGCGTGGGCGCGGACCGTCGACGTGCACGCCACCGACGAGCACCCCGTGATCGGCGACGAGCTGTTCGAGGCGGTCGAGGCCGAGGTGGTGCCCGCCGACTGGGCGCAGGTCACGTACACCTCGGGGAGCAGCGCGCTGCCCAAGGGAGTGGTGCACAGCCACGGCACCATCGTGCGTACGACCGCGGCGCCGATGGGCGTGCTCGCCGGAGGGAGCGGGCCCATGCCGGGCGAGGGCGAGGGCGATCCCGGCGTGCAGCTCTGCGCCTTCCCGTTCTTCTGGATCGGCGGCACGCTGATGATCGGCCGCGCGCTCGCCACCGGCCTCACGCTCTGCTGCCTCCCGCGCTTCGAGCCGCATGCCGCGCTCGACATGATCGAGGCCGAGCACTGCACCAGCATGAGCGGCTGGCCGTCGCTCGTGCAGGCGATGCGGGGCGACCCCAGCTTCGAGGGTCGCGACCTCTCCTACATCCCGATGCTCGCGCCCGACGCCGGCGACCTCATCCCGCAGGGTCCCGTGCCCGGGGTGGCCGGACACCGGTCGATGAGCGAGCTGGTGGGCAATTGGGGCGGATCCGAGCGCCACGCGATCGACCCCGAGACCGGCGAGGTGCTCCCCGACCTCGAGGAGGGCGAGCTCGTCGTCCGCGGCTTCGGCTTGATGCAGGGCTACTACAAGAAGGAGCGCGAGGAGACCTTCGACGAGAACGGGTGGCTGCACACCGGCGACCGCGTGTTCACGTTCGAGAACCGCGTGTTCTTCGTCGGCCGCTACTTCGAGATGGTGAAGTCACAGGGCGCCAACGTCGCGCCGCGCGAGGTCGAGACGGTGCTCGAGGGGTGGCCGGAGATCAAGCACGCGTTCGTGTTCGGCACACCGCACCCGACCCTGGAGGAAGAGGTCACCGCCGCGATCGCGTTCATGCCCGGCCAATCGATGACGCCCGAGGAGATCCAGGAGCGCGCCAAGTTGGTCCTCTCGTCGTACAAGGTGCCGACCCGCATCGAGGTCATCGACGACGAGGGCAGCATCCCCTGGCTCGGCTCCGGCAAGCCCGACAAGCTCAGCCTCCGGTCGCGCCTCCTCGCCGCCAACTGACGCCCCGCTTCAAGCCGCGACCCGCCACTTCCCGCAGGTTGCGTCACCTGAGCGGGCTATTTCCGCCCGAGTGACGCAACTTCCCAGGAAAAGGGCGGGGAAGCCCGGGAGTCAGGAGCCGGGGCGGATGGTCATGTCGAGCACCCGGTGGGCGAACTTCCACGCGCCGTCGACGCGACGCAGGGTGTCGGTGTAGCGACCGCCGACCATCACCCTGGGCGCCTCGCCGCCCGGGGTGCCGACGACCGCCACGTAGCTGCTCATGGTCGCGACGTCGCCCTGCACGTCGATGATCTCGCTGGTGGCGAGATGGAGGGATCCGCCGGGTCGTTGCTCCGCGTAGGCCCGCAGCTCGGCGATCCCGCGCAGCGGGGGGCGCGGGCCGATCTCGACCACCGCGTCGTCGGTGAAGCACGCGAGCCACCCCTCGACGTCGGGGAAGTCGATGCACTGGTTGTACCGGCGCATCAGCTCACGAATCTCGTCCTTGTCCTCGAGCAGGCCCATCTCTCAGATCACCTCTTCGATCGCGGTCGTGGTCTCGGTCGGGTCACAGGTCGAAGTGCCGGCAGATCTGCTCACGCTGGTACGCCGGTTCCCCGTACAGCGCGGCGTCGGTGGTGATGCGGCGCAGGTAGAGATGCTGGTCGTGCTCCCACGTGAACCCGATGCCCCCGAACACCTGGAAGCAGTTCTGGGCCAGCTCCACGCCGCTGTCGCCGACGAACGCCTTGGCCATGCGCGCCACCTCGGGCGCGTCGGCTCGCCGCTCGCCGACGGCTCGGGCGGCGGCGGTCGCCATCGCCTTGCTCATCTCGAGCAGGAGGCTGGTGTCGGCGAGCAGGTGCTTGACCGCCTGGAAGGAGCCGATCGGGCGGCCGAACGCCGTCCGCGCCTTCGCGTAGTCGAGCGCCGCCTCGAAGTCGCGGTCCATCGCGCCCGCCGACTCGGCCGCCGTCAGCGCCATCGCCACCTGGAGCTGGCGCTCGACCGCGTCGGCTGCCGAGCCCCGATCGCCCACGACGGCGGCGGCCGGGAGCTCGACGTCGTCGCAGGTGACCTCGCAGAACCGACGGGTGAGGTCGAGGCCGTCGAGCAGCCGGACGTCGACGCCGGGCGTTCCCGCCTCCACCAGGAGCTGGGTGAGCCCGTGGTCGCCGCCGGCGGTGACGAGCAGCCAGTCGGCGAGGTCGGCGTCCTGGACGAAGCCGGCGGCTCCGGAGAGGACGTAGCCGTCGCCGCGGGCCTCCACCCGCAGGCCCTGGCCGGGCTCCCAGCTCCCGTTCACGGTCGCGAGCGCCCACGTGGCCACCGCCTCCCCCGCGACCAGCGCGGGCAGCACCGCGGCCCGCTGGGCCTCGCTCCCGGACGCCGCGAGCCCGCACGCGACCGCGTTGGTCGCCACGAACGCACCCGGTTGGAGGAACCGGCCCCGCTCGTAGGCCACGACGGCGGCGTCGAACACGCCGTTGTCCGACACGCTGCCCCCGCCGAGGTCGTCGGGGACCAGCATCGCGTACCACCCCAGCTCCGCGGCCTGCCGCCGGTAGTCGGCACCGGCATCGGCGTGCTCGGCGCCGAGCGTGCGCACCTTCTCCACCGGGCAGGACGACTCGATGAAGCGCGCGGTCGTGCGCGCCATCAGCTCCTGGTCATCGGTGAGGTCGACGTCCACGGTCACGTCCTCAGATCGAGGCGGCGCGGCCTTGCCAGTAGGGCGCGCGCAGGTCGCCCTTCTTGATCTTGCCGTTGGGGTCCCGGGGCAGCGCGTCGACGAAGTCGACGGACTTGGGGCACTTGTAGTGCGCGAGCCGGTCGCGGCAGAACCCGATCAGCTCGTCCACGGTGACCGGCGCGCGCGCCTCGACCACAGCCTTGACCTGCTCGCCGAACTCGTCGTCGGGCACGCCGATGACCGCGACGTCGGCAACGGCGGGATGTGCGAACAGCACGTTCTCGACTTCCGCGGGGTAGATGTTGGCGCCGCCCGAGATGATCATGTGCGACTTACGGTCGGTGAGGAAGAGATAGCCCTCGTCGTCGACGTACCCCATGTCGCCGACCGAGAACATGCTGCCGCGCCACGTCTCGGCCGTCTTCTCCGGTGCGCCCTCGTACTCGAAGCTCGACCCGTTGTCGATGTAGACCTGTCCGACCGCTCCCTGCGCGACCTCGTTGCCGTCCTCGTCGAGGATGTGGATCTCGATCCCGCCCACCGGGCGGCCGACGGTGCCCGGCTTGCGGAGCCACTCGTCCGCCGGGCACTCGGTGGCGTACCCCTCGGTGGCGGCGTAGTACTCGTAGACACTCCCCTCGGGGAACAGCTCGAGCACCTTCCACTTCACGTCGACCGGGCACGGCGCACCCGCGTGCAGCAGGCGCTTCACCGACGAGAGGTCGTACCCGCGCCGCACGTCCTCCGGGAGCCCGACGATGCGCACGAGGTGGATGGGAGCCATCTGGGTCCACGTGACGCGATGGCGCTCGATCAGCCGCAGCGACTCCTCGGCGTCGAAGTGGTCCATGATCACGACGGTGTGGCCCCACGCGAGGGCCATGGACGCGTACGCGCCGGGCGCGGTGTGGTACATCACCGCGGCGAGGAGGTGCACCTCGCCGGGGTCGAGGACCAGCCCGAGACGTGCGTGCATCACCGCCTGGGCCGAGGCGAGCGCGGCGGCCGCCCCTTCGGGCGACTCCTTGCGCACGACCGCCTTGGGCCGGCCGGTGGTGCCCGACGTGTAGTACCGCAGGGGCGCCAGGCCGGGGCCGGCCGCGGCACCACCCGGGCTCTCGCCGAGCGGCGAGGCGTTCTCCGCGCCCACCCACGCCTCGTAGGCCTCGCCGCGGAACACCGTGTCGGGGAGGCCCGCGTACACCTCGGCGTTGGCGGGCTCGGCCACGACCAGCGCCGCCCTGGTGTCGTCGACCAGGTACTCCACCTCGTCGCGCTGGAACCGGAACGACACCGGCGCGACGGTGGCGCCGACGCGACCCGCACCGGCGATCAGCTCGAAGAACTCGATCGAGTTCCGCAGGCCGACCGCGATGCGGTCGCCGCTCGCCACGCCCCTCCCGACGAGCGCCCGCGCGACCTGGTTCGCGCGGGCGTCGAGCTGCCGCCACGTGACGACGCGGTCGTCGTGCACGAGCGCCGGCGCGTGGCCTCGTTCCTCTGCATACCGCTGGATCGGGTCCATCGCGGGGTGGACTGTACGCCCTCGGTGCGTGGGCCGCGGGTCCGCTGGCCCCGGCTTCGGACCGTGCGTAAGGTCGCGTTCCATGCGCGACCTCGCAGGCAGGAACGCGGTCGTCACCGGTGGTGGCGGGCTGCTCGGGCGCGGCATGGCGACGGCCTTCGCCCGGGAGGGCATGAACGTGGTCGTCGCCGACATCGACGAGGACAAGGCCGGGGCGACCGCGGACGCAGTCACCGCGCTCGGGACGCGCGCCATCGCGGTGCGCACCGACGTCACCGACCGGGCCTCGTTCGCGGCGCTCGCCGATCGTGCGTACGAGGAGCTGGGCGCGGTGCACCTGCTCTGCAACAACGCGGGCCTCGCGGTGCTCAAGAAGTTCGAGGATCTCACCTTCGACGACTGGGACCGCGTCCTCGCGGTGCAGTTCGGGGGCGTTCTGAACGGCGTGACCACCTTCCTCCCCCGCCTCCTCGCCCAGGGCGGCGAACGCCACATCGTGAACACGTCCTCGATGTCGGGCGTCGGCCGGGCCGATCTGCGCTCGCTCAACGCCCCGTACGTCACCGCGAAGTTCGCGGTGGTCGGGCTGACGGAGGTGATGGCGCCCCCGCTCGCCGAGCACGGGATCGGGGTGTCGGTGCTGTGCCCCGGCTACACCGTCGCCGATCCCGACGCGGTCGCGTCGTTCGCCATGCCCAGCGCGGCGTGGTACGAGCACAACCTGCTCCGCCCCGACGACGTCGCGGCCGAGGTGGTGCACGGCATCCGCGAGGAACGCCTGTACATCTTCCCGCACCGCGCCGGGCGCGGTGAGGTGGAAGGCCGTCACGCCGTCCTCGTGGAAGGCTTCGACCAGGCGGCGCGCACGAGCCCGCCCATGGCGGGCCCGCCGCCGTAGACGCACCGGGAGCCGCGTGGCGACGGTCCCGTATCCTCCCCCGGTGACCTTCAGGAGCATCCTCGAGCTCGAGCCGCTCGCCACGGACACCTGGCGAGCGTGGACGCCGCCCGGGACCCGCCGATCGGACATCTTCGGGGGCCAGGTCGCAGCGCAGGCGCTGGCCGCGGCCACCGAGACCGTGCAGCCCGACCACTTCGCCAATTCGGTGCACTGCCGATTCCTCCGACGCGGCCAGCCCGCACTCCCACTCGACATCCGCGTCGAGCGCATCCGCGCGGGGCGCACCTACACCGACCGTCGGGTCGAGGTGATCCAGGACGGCAAGACGATCTTCGCCATGCTGGCGTCGTTCCACGCCGAGGAGCCCGGGCCCGAGTACGACCACCCGATGCCCGACGGCGTCGCCGGTCCCGAGAGCGTGCCCGCGCCCGGCGAGTGGCACTGGGACCCGTCGCTCGACACCCGCATGCTCGACGTGGAGGCACCGCTCGTGCAGTGGTGGGGCAGGATCGTCGACGACCTGCCCGACGATCCCGCGCTGCACCTGTGCGGACTGCTCTACGCGTCGGACGTCTCCGCGGGCGGGGCCGCGATGCAGGCGGTCGGCCTGCCGATGTTCGGCACCGCGGGCAGCTTCGGCAGCCTCGACCACGCGCTCTGGTTCCACCGCCAGCCCCGGGTCGACGAGTGGTTCTTCTGCGACATCCGCCCGCTCACCGTCCGCGACTCACGCGGCCTCGTGCTGGGCCGCATGTTCGACCGCGACGGTCACCACCTTGCGACCTTCGCCCAGGAGATGTTCCTGAAGGTGGGTCACTCGCCTCCGGCGAAGTAACGGGGGTGCTCCGGGGTCTCCCCGGCCGCGACGAGCTGGATCACGTCGTACACGGTCTCGAGCGCGTCGTCGGGCTCCTGGCCGCGCGCCGAGGCGTGGGACTCCCCGAGGTACTCGGGGATCCACACGCCGCCGAAGCAGCGGACGATGCCCGAGTAGTCGTCGATGACGAAGTCGGGCACTACCGGCACCTCGAACTCGGTCAACCGCCGCCGGTAGTCGGACAACGGCTTCCCGTACACGCCGCTGACGAGCTCTTCGAGCTCGAAGCTGCGGACGACGCCCCAGCGCACACCCTCGCCGGACCAGACGTACACGTCGTGGCCGTCGTCGCGGAGTCGCGTGAAGACATCGTGGGTCCCCGGGCGCAGGGAGTTGTCCCAGCCGCCCAGGATCGTGTAGTCGACGTCGAAGAAGATGTGCATGGATGTGCCGATCGGTCGCCCCGAGGTGCCGCGGCCGGTCCGGACGCGACGTGGTCCCCGGGTATCTACCCGGGGACCACGCCTCGAGCCAAATTCAGGCGGTCAGCCCGTGGTCACGGCTGGCAGTACAGCTTCGGCACCGAGCCCTGGAGGTTGTCGACGTACTTCGTACCCTTGATCTTGTAGAGGTAGAAGCACTTGACCTGCGGGTTCGGCGCGGTCCCGTCGCTGTAGGTCAGCGGCGGGTTGCTGTTGCCGAGGGTCTCGTCCTTGAACTGCGACAGGCCCTTGATCACGTCCGCCGCGGTCACGGTCGCGCTCGCGGCCGGCGCGTCGTTCTCGATCGCCTTGGCGAACGCGAGCCCCGCCTCCCACGAGTCGATCGCCGCCAGCATGGTGGCGGAGCTCTGGTACTTCTTGCCGCCCGGCGCGTAGTCCGGCGCGTACTT
>CAZDJK010000038.1:0-54123 GCA_964505725.1 uncultured Bifidobacteriaceae bacterium
CCGCGCTGAAAGACGCTGGCGTGAAAGACCCGACTGCCGCCGCGATCGTCGACGACAACGCGCAAGCCCGCCTCGACGGCCTGCGCGCCGCGCTCTCGGTCCTCGCCATCCTCGCCTTGATCGCACTGTTCCTCACCAACAGCCTCCCCACCACCCCCGTCGGCGCCGAACAGACCGACACCCCAAAGACCTAACCGAGCCATCGCGACCTTCATCTGGGACTCGCCGGGATCGTTGCGGCGCCGGGCTCACGTGGGATTACGAGTCATCCCCAGCGTCGTCGTGTGCACGCGCGTTTCTCGGCGCGGCGGCCGGGGCTCACGGCGTGTTGACGTAGAGGTACCCCTCCGCGTACCGGCCGGCCTCGAGACCCGAGGTCGCGGCCATCGACCGCCCCCACGACCGCATGCGCTCGCCGAGCGCGGCCGGGTCGTCGATCTGGCTCGCGTGGCACAGCAGCGCTTCCACCTTGCGCTCGATGGTGTCGGTGATGTCGACGAAGGCGTCGTTGGTGGGGCTCCCCATCACCAGGACCTCGGGCACGACCCAGGGTTCCAGGCCCTCCTCGAGCAGCTCGGGATGCGCGAACGGGTTGCGCGAGTCGGGGTACACCGCCGCGATCGACGCCTCGCCGGTCGCGAGGTGGTCGGGGTGGCTCGCGTAGATACGCGCGTACACGCGCTCGGCCGCCGGGCACAGCACGCGGTCCGGTCGGCGGATCCGGATCTCGCGCGTGAGGTCCCGGCGCAGCTCGAGCGACGGCACGACCCGCCCGTCCGGGTAGCTGAGGAAGGTCAGATCGGTGACCCCCACGACCTTCGCCGCCGCGGTCTGCTCGGCGCGTCGGAGCTCGGCCATGGCGGCCCGCGCCATGGTCACGTCGCTCCCCCCGGCTTCGCCGTCGATGACGATGCAGTAGGTCACGGTGATGCCACCGTCGGCCCATCGCGCCACGCTCCCGGCCGCGCCGAAGTCGACGTCGTCGGGATGGGCCGTGATCACGAGGATCCGCTCGAGCTCGTGGTCGGCGCGCACGAATGCTGACGCTACCCGCGGGGCGGAGGCACGCCCGCGGTCAGTTGTTCGACGGGTCGACCGGCGCGTTGGCAATCATGGCGAGCGCACCGCCCTGGCGGCGCAGGACGGCGCGCCACAGGACGGCCGGATCCGGGGTGAGGACGTCGGCGGGGAGCGCGTCGACCACGATCCAGTCGTCGCGTTGCAGCTCACCCTCGAGCTGGTCCGGTCCCCAACCCGCGTAGCCGGCGAAGATCCGAGCCTCCACCGGGCGGGGGCGCACCAGGTCGGGCGGACGCGCGAGATCCACCGCGCCCACCGAACCGAGCAGCCACTGCCAACCGTCGGCCTCGATCGGCTCGCCGAGCTCGTCGGGCTCGACGCGCGCCACCCCGATCACCGCCTCGCCGACCTGCACCGGGCCGCCGAGGAACGCGACACGCGGCGGGGCGGCGAGCCCGCTCCATTCCGGCACCGCCTCCTCGAGGTCGGCCTCGGTGGGTCGGTTGAGGACCACCCCGACCGCGCCCTCGTCGTTGTGGTCGATCATGAACACGACGGTCCGGCTGAAGTTAGGGTCGAGCAACGAGGGGGCCGCGACGAGCAGGCGCCGCGCGGTCGATTCCACCCGTGCATGATGGCCCGCTTCGATAGCGTGTCCGCGCATGAGCGGAGCGTCCGCGGGCCGGGTATCCCGGCCCGCAGCGGAGCGGGGCCCGAGCGGCCCGGCGGCGCAGCCGCCGAGAGCGGAAGCATGAGCGGAGCTGGGGGCCGCAAGGGGCGGGCGCCGGCCGCAAGGGGCCGGCGCGAGGGCACGAACGGCGAACGTCGCCGCGTCAGCCCCCTCCTCCGGGTCGGGATCACGGTCGCCCCGGCCGACGTGCCGCGCCACGCGTCCCAGTTCCGCGTCCTGGAGGCCGACGCGGGGGCGGAGATCCTCACCGACCGCACCGTCGGGCCGTGGGTGGATCGCACGCCAGACGGGTTCGTCGTGAACGTGCGCGCCCACCGCCTGCTCACCCATCACCCCGCCGCGCCGGAGACGGTCTGGGCCGACGTGCGCGACTCGCTCGCACCCTCGGTGCGGTCTCGACGTCATGTCTACGCCGACGACCTGCCGGCGCGCGCGCTCGACGACGTGCTCGACCACTTCGTCGCGTCGATCGCGCCGGCGCGCGAGTTCGGGCGGCTCGGCACCGTGGTGCTTCCGTTCCCGTCGTACTTCCGACCGTCGAGCGCGTCGCTCGACTACCTCGCGTGGCTCCGGGGCCGCACCGGCGACCTCCCGTTGGCGGTGGAGCTCCGGCACCGCGAGTGGGTCGACACCACCCACCGCGCCGACACGCTGCGCTTCTTCGAGGAGCAGCGGCTTTCGTTCGTAGCCGTCGACGCGCCGTCGGGTTTCGACTCGTCCCTCCCTCCGCTCACCGCGGTGACCGCTCCGCCGGCGGTGGTGCGGTTCCACGGCCGCAACGCGGGCGTGTGGGAGCACGGCGTGGACTCCGGGGACGACCGCTTCCCGTCGGAGTACCGCCGGAGCGAGCTCGACGCCTGGGTTCCCCGGCTCGAGAAGCTGGTCGCCGCCAAGGTTCCGGTGCACGTCGTGTTCACCACTCGCGGCTCCGAGGGCGCGGCGCGCAACGCGCGGCTCATGCTCCGCGCCCTCACCGAGGGACCGGCGCCCAAGGAGCCCGAGCCCTCGCCGCGCCCCAAGCGCGGCCGCTTCGGTCCGCCTCCCGGCGCCCGCCGCCGCTGACCGTCAGATCACGAGCAGCCGCTGGTCGCGCCGCAGCTCGGGCACGCGTGACAGCTCCCGGCCCGCTGCATGATGTCGCCGCAGACGTGGCAGAGCACGACCTCGTGCTTGCGGTCGCGCGGGCGCGCCTGCGGGCTCGGGACCGCGCTGGGCGCGACCGAGGCCGAGGGGGGCCGGTCGGCGAGGGGCAGCTCGTCGACCATCGGCTCGTCGGCGACCACCGACTCCTCCACCCCCGGCAGCGTCGGCTGCATGCGCTCGTCGGTCGTGAGCGCACCGACCTCGACCCGCTTGTCGTAGGGGAGGTACTCCACCGCGAGCTTCCGGAAGATGTAGTCGACGAGGCTGGTGGCGATCCGCAGCTCGGGGTCGTCGGTCATGCCCGCGGGCTCGAAGCGGCGGTTCATGAACGTCTCGACGAACGCCTCGAGCGGCACGCCGTACTGGAGCCCGTGGCTGACCGCGATCGCGAACGAGTCCATGATGCCGGCGAGCGTCGAGCCCTGCTTCGATACGTTGAGGAACAGCTCGCCGGGGCGGCCGTCCTCGTACTCCGCCACGGTGGCGAACCCGCGGCAGTCGGCGACGCGGAACGAGAACGTCTTGGAGTTGCGCGTGCGCGGCAGCTTCTGGCGCACCGGCTCCTGCACGATGACGTGCTCGACGATCCGCTCCACGACCTCGACCGGTCCCGCGGCCGTGGACTCGCCGTCGGCCGACGCGGAGCCCGCCTTCTGGGTGGCGAGCGGCTGCCCGACCTTGCAGTTGTCGCGGTAGATGGCGACCGCCTTGATGCCGAGGCGCCACGCCTCGAGGTGCAGCTCCTCGACGTCCTCGACCGCGACGTCCTCGGGCATGTTCACGGTCTTCGAGATCGCGCCGCTGATGAAGGGCTGCACCGCGCCCATCATCTTCACGTGGCCCATGTAGTGGATGGTGTTGTCGCCCATCGAGCACGCGAACACGGGGAGGTGCTCGGCCCGGAAGCCGGGCGCACCGATGATCGTCTTGTGCTCGTCGATGTGCGCCACGATGCCGGCGACGGCCGTGTCGTCATACCCCAGCCGCGTCAGGGCGCGCGGGACGGTCTGGTTGACGATGAACATCGTGCCCCCGCCCACGAGCTTCTTCGCCTTCGTGAGCGCGAGGTCGGGCTCGATACCCGTGGTGTCGCAGTCGAGCGCGAGCGCGATGGTGCCCGTCGGCGCGAGCACGGTGGCCTGCGCGTTGCGGACGCCGTAGGTCTCGCCGAGCGCGACCGCGTCATCCCAGGCGCGTTGCGCGGCACCCAGCAGCTCGGGCGGCACGAGCTCCTCGTCGATCTTCGCCACCTCGCTGCGATGCATGCGCAGCACGTTGTTCATCGCGTCGGAGTCGCGCGCGTAGCCGGCGAACGGGCCCATCCGCCCTGCGGTGCGCGCGCTCGTGGCGTACGCGTGGCCGGTCATCAGCGCGGTGATCGCGCCCGACCACGCCCGCCCCTCGTCGGAGTCGTAGGGCATGCCCTGGGCCATCAGCAGGGCGCCGAGGTTGGCGTAGCCGAGCCCCAGCTGGCGGTACCTGCGGCTGTTGTCGGCGATCTTGTCCGTCGGGTAGTCGGCGTTGCCGACGAGGATCTCCTGCGCGGTGAAGACGACCTCGACGGTGTGCTCGAACGCCTCGGCGTCGAAGCTGCCGTCGTCGTTCAGGTACCGGAGCAGGTTGATGCTGGCGAGGTTGCACGCCGAGTTGTCGAGGTGCATGTACTCGCTGCACGGGTTGCTGCCGTTGATCCGTCCTGCGTTGGGGGAGGTGTGCCAACGGTTGATCGTGGTGTCGAACTGCATGCCGGGGTCGGCGCACTCCCACGACGCCTCCATGATCTGGCGCATCAGGTCGCGGGCCTTGACCGTGCGCAACGTCTCCCCGGTGGTGACCGCCTTCAGCTCCCAGTCGGCATCGTCGACGACGGCCTGCATGAAGGCGTCGGTGACGCGCACCGAGTTGTTGGCGTTCTGGTACTGGATCGAGTGACTGTCCTTGCCGTCGAGGTCCATGTCGAAGCCGGCGTCGCGCAGGGCGCGCGCCTTGCGCTCCTCGATGGCCTTGCACCAGATGAATTCCTCGACGTCGGGATGATCGGCGTTGAGGATGACCATCTTGGCGGCGCGACGGGTCTTGCCGCCCGACTTGATGGTGCCGGCCGAGGCGTCGGCGCCGCGCATGAAGCTCACCGGCCCGCTGGCGGTCCCGCCGCCCTTGAGGAGCTCCTGCGACGAGCGGATGGTCGAGAGGTTGATGCCGGAGCCCGACCCGCCCTTGAAGATCGTGCCCTCCTCCCGGTACCAGTTGAGGATGCCGTCCATCGTGTCCTCGACCGCGAGGATGAAGCACGCGCTCCCCTGTGCCGGCACGCCCTTCACGCCGATGTTGAACCACACCGGCGAGTTGAACGCGGCACGCTGCGTGAGGAGGACGTGCTTCAGCTCGTCGCGGAAGGCCGCGGCCTCCTCGTCGTCGACGAAGTAGCCGTCGCGCACGCCCCAGTCGGTGATCGTGTCGACGATGCGGTCGATGACCTGGCGCAACGACGTCTCGCGCTCGCTCGTGCCGAGCGTGCCGCGGAAGTACTTCTGGGCGACGATGTTGGTGGCGTTCTGCGACCACGCGACGGGGAACTCGACGTCGGGCTGGAAGAACGCGTCGGTGCCGTCCCTGAAATTCGGGATCCTCGCCTCGCGCCGCTCCCAGTCCACCGTGTCGAAGGGGTGCACCCCGGCGACCGTGAAGTAGCGGCGAATCCCGATCCCGATCTGCTCCGGCGCGACTGCCATCCGGGCCGTCTCCCTTCCTGTGGAGCCCACCCCGCATACCACAACATGTAGTGGTGCAGGTGAGCTCAGCCGCTAGATAGTGGTGCGGACGACAACACTAGAACTACACGGCTGTGATTGCAACGCTTTCCTAGCGCGCTTTGGGCGGCGTGTGCTTCTGCAGCTCGCCGACCTCCCGCTCGAAGTCGCCGAGGTCCTCGAACCCCTTGTACACCGACGCGAAGCGGACGTACGACACGGGGTCGAGCACGCGGAGCTGGTCGAGCACCGCGAGCCCGATCCACTCGCTCGTGACCTCGTGGCCGCGGGCGCGGGCGCGCTCCTCCACCCCCACCACCAGCTCCTCGACCGCGGACTCGTCGATCACGCCGCCGGCGACCGCTCGCTCCACGCCCGCGCGCAGCTTGACCGGATCGAAGGGCTCACGCGTGCCCGAGCGCTTGAGCACCACGAGCGCGAGCTCCTCGAGCCGCTCGTAGGTGGTGAACCGGCGACCGCAGGCGAGGCACTCCCGCCGGCGGCGGACCGCGGCGCCGTCGTCGGCGGGTCGGGAGTCGACGACCTTGTCGTCGTCGCCGGCGCAGTACGGGCAGCGCACGCACCGCAACGTACCCCCGCGATCGCAGCCGCGGCGGCCCGCCGCCGGGCAGGGCCGCCGCGGGCGTCTCCGGCCGACGGCTGCCGCGCTCCCGCCGTCAGCCCGTCCACGTGATGCTCTCCCCGGGTACGAGCGGCGCGTCGTGACGCGCCTGCTCGAGCTCGTCGACGACGACGCGCGGGTCCTCGTCGGGCGCGACGCGGCGGGCGATCGCCCACAGAGAGTCGCCCGGCCGCACGACGACGGTGACGCTCGGCACGGCGACCACACGCGAGGCTGGGTGGCGCTCGGGAGCGGCGAGGGATGCGCTCCCGAGCGCGACACCCGCCCGCGCCGTCACGAGCACGAGGACGGCGCCCACCACCCCGACGGCCAGCCGTCGGCGGAGGTAGGCGCCTCGTGACGCCGGGGCGGCCACCGGACGGGCGGGGGGACGCGTCCGGGGGCCGGCGACCGGCGGAATCGTGACGGTGAGCGTGGTGGACACGGCTGCTCCTGGATCGTCTCGGGCGGATCGCCCGGCTTCGGGCTCGGTCCCAGGGGACCACGGGGGTGAGACACTCATCCGCCCGGGCCGCCGACCGGGACGGGCGGTCCGAACGGGTGTTCGTATCCAACCACGAACGCCTGTTCGCCGTCAACGGGGCAGCGCGGATTTTCCGAACAGGTGTTTGCCCCGAACGCATGATCGTGGTACGGTCCGGGCATGGCCGAGCTGACCCTACGCCAACGCCAGGTGCTCGACTTCGTCGACGCCGAGGTCCGCCGACGCGGCTACCCCCCGAGCGTGCGCGAGATCGGCGAGGCCATCGGCCTGTCCTCCAGCAGCACGGTGCACGCGCACCTCGCAGCCCTGCAGGACAAGGGCTACCTCACGCGCGACCCCACCAAGCCGCGGGCGATCGAGGTGCGCCTCGAGCCCGAGTCGGGCGCGGCGGTGGATCGGCGCCCGGTGCGCCACGTCCCGCTCGTGGGCGACGTCGCCGCCGGTACCGGGGTGCTCGCGGCCGAGAACATCGAGGAGACGATGCCCGTCCCCGAGGATCTCACCGGCGGCGGCACCCTCTTCATGCTGCGGGTGCGCGGCGACTCCATGGTCGACGCCGGTATCCTCGACGGCGACTTCATCGTGGTCCGCCAGCAGCCGTCGGCCGACCCGGGCGACGTCGTGGTCGCCGGCCTGCCGGGTGAGGAGGCGACGGTGAAGACGTTTTTCCGGCGGCGGGGCAAGGTGGTGCTCCGTCCCGAGAACCCCAAGATGGGCGAGATGGTGTTCGAGCCGAGCGAGGTCGCGATCTACGGCAAGGTCGTGTCCTTGCTCCGCCGCCTGTAGCTCGTCATCCCACGCCCACGAAGCGCGCCAGCGCCGCCCACGCCGCTTCGATCGACCCGCGCGTCACCGATTCGCCCGCGGTGTGCGCGATCTCGGGGTCGCCGGGCCCGAAGTTCACCGCGGGGACGCCGCGCCCGGTGAAGCGCGCGACGTCGGTCCAGCCGAGCTTGGGTGCGACGGGCAGGCCCGCACCGCTGACGAACTCGTCGACGAGGGGATCGGCGAGGTTGGGCAGCGCGCCCTCCTGCACCTGGAGCACCTCGACCTCGTCGGCGCCGTCGAGCAGTGCGCGTACCTGCGCGCACGCGTCGGCGCCCGAGTAGCAGGGCGCGAAGCGACGGTTCACGAACAGGGTGCAGGAGTCCGGGACGACGTTGAACTTTCCCGGGATGCCGCCGTCGACCCGCACCACCTGCATCGACTCGCGGAACGCGAGGCCGTCGACGACCACCGTATCGGGCTCGTGGGAGGCGAGGCGCGCCAGCACGGGCGCGGCCCGGTGGATCGCGTTCTGACCCATCCAGGGCCGCGCCGTGTGGGCCCGCTCGCCGAAGAAGTGGGCGGCGAGGGTGAGCGTGCCCTGGCAGCCCGCCTCCACGCCGCCGGCGGTGGGCTCGAGCAGCACTGCGAAGTCGCACTCGAGCAGGTCGGGCCGGGACCCGAACACCTTGCGCAGTCCGTTGAACTCGTCGGCGACTTCCTCGCACTCGTAGAACGCGAGGGTGACGTCGTGGCGGGCGCCCGCCGCGCCCGCGTGCAATGCCTCGGCGATGCGGAGGAGCACCGCGATGCCGCCCTTCATGTCGGCGGAGCCGACCCCGGCGAGGACGTCGCCGCGGACCCTGGGCTCGGCGTTGCCGTTGGCGGGCACGGTGTCGAGGTGGCCGCCGAGCACGACGCGCCGCTCGCGTCCCAGGCCCGTGCGCGCGATGACGGTGGCGCCGATCCGTTCGACCGCCAGCGTCGGCGCGCGGCGCCGGAGCCGCTGCTCGACGAGCCCCGACAGCTCCGCCTCGTGGTGGCTCTCCGACGGCACCGCCACGATCGCCGTCGTGAGGGCGAACAGATCGTCAGCGTCGAGGTCGACGACTGGCGACGTGGTCACGTCGCGACCCCGTGGTCGCGCAGGATGTCGTTGAGCTTCGCCTTGTCGTGGCGCTCGCCCTCGGTGAGCCGGCGCACGATCAGCACGCACGGCATGCCGAACTCCCCTCCTGCGTACTTCCGGGGGCGCGTCGCCCCCACCGCCACGCACCAGTCGGGCACGACGCCGCGGCTGACCTCGTCGCCGGTCTCGGCGTCGATCACCGGGATGCCCGGGTTGAGGATCACGCCCTCGGCGAGGACGCTTCCCTCCCCGACGCGGGCCCCCTGGGTGACCATGCAGCGACTCCCGATGGTGCAGTCGTCGCCGACGATCACCGGCGCCGCCTGGGGAGGCTCGAGCACGCCCCCGATGCCGACGCCACCGGAGAGGTGCACCCGCTCGCCGATCTGCGCGCAGGACCCGACCGTCGCCCAGGTGTCGACCATGGTGTCGGCGCCCACGCGGGCGCCGATGTTCACGTAGCTCGGCATCATGATCACGCCGGGACCGAGGTAGGCGCCCCACCGGGCGGAGGCGCCGGGCACCACCCGCACCTTCGCGCCCGCGTAGTCGTGCTTCAGCGGGATCTTGTCGTAGTACTCGAAGGGCCCGAGCTCCGTGGTCGTCATGTCGGCGAGGCGGAACAGGAGCAGCACCGCGTACTTCAGCCACTGGTGGACCACGACGTGGTCGTTAGCGACCTCGGCGACACGCGCATCGCCGCGGTCGAGCAGGTCGATCGCGGTGTGCACCGCGTCGCGCGCGTCGGCGGGCGACATCACCGCCGCGAGGTCGTCGCGGCCCTCCCAGAGGTCCCTGATCGTCGCTTCGAGATCGCTCACGGCTCTCCTCGGCTCTTCAGGCGAGCACGGCGGACGCGAGCCGCTCGCACGCCAGCGCGAGCTGGTCGTCGGTGACAGTCAGGGCGAGCCGGGCGTGCTGCGCGCCGGCTTCGCCGTAGATGTCGCCGGGCGCGACGAGGAGCCCGGTGCGGGCGAGCGCGGCGGTGATCTCCCACCCGTCTCGCGCACCGTCGCGCGCCCGCAACCAGAGGTAGAAGGTGGACGTGCCCCCGTCGTGCTCGAGGCCGAAGGCATCGAGGGCCTGCAGCGCGAGCACGCGGCGCGCCGCGTAGCGGTGCTGCTGCTCGTGGACGTGCGCGTCGTCGCCGAGCGCGGCGGCGGCCGCGGCCTGAACCGGCGCCGGCGTCATGAGCCCGCCGTGCTTGCGGATCTCGCCGAGGTAGGTGACGAGCTCGAGGTCGCCGGCGACGAAGCCGGCGCGGAGGCCCGCCATGTTCGAGCGCTTCGACAGCGAGTGCACCGCGAGGACGCGGTCGCTCCCCTCCGCGAGGGCGGTGACCGGCGTGGCCGCTGCGCCACTCTCGTCGTAGGTGAACTCCGCGTAGCACTCGTCGCTCGCGACGATGATCCCGCGTGCGCGCGCCCACTCGACGTGCCCGCGCATCTCTTCGGGCGACGCGCCCGCTCCGGTGGGGTTGCTGGGGTCGTTCAACCAGAGGAGGAGCGCGCGTCGGGCGTCGTCGTCGCCGACCGCACCGAGGTCGAGGTGCCATCGCGCGTCGACGGGCACCGCCACCGCCCGCAGCCCGGCGAGGGTGGCGCCCATGCCGTAGGTGGGGTACGCCGCGGCGGGGTACAGCACGGTGTCGCGCGACGGGTCGCGCAACGACAGTGCCCGCGGGAGCGACGCCACCAGCTCCTTGGTTCCGATGCACGCGACGACCTGCTCGGCACGCAGCTCGCAACCGAAGCGGCGCTCGATCCACGCGGCCGCCGCCGCTCGGTACGCGGGGCTGCCGATGGTCGCGGGATAGCCGGTGGCACCGCGGATGGCGTCGGTGAGGGCCCGGACGACCAGGTCGGGCATGGGATCGACCGGGGTGCCGACCGAGCAGTCGACCAGCCCGCCGGGCGCCGACGCCGCGACGCGCTGCAGCTCCGCCAGCCGATCGTGCGGGTACGGCGGCGGGACGAAGCCGGCGGGGCCGGAGCCGGGGCTCATGGCCGGCGACACTACCTGTGGGCTCCTCACGGGGACGGATGCCCGTTCGGTGCGGGCGCGAGGAACGGCTCGAAGCGCGCGAGCTCGACCCGCGGCACGCGCGCGCGCACCCGCGTCCCTCGTTCACCGTGCACCTCGACGAGCACCTCGCCGTCGCGGTGCAGGGCGGCGACGACGTCGCCGCGGTCGTAGGGCACGTCGCGCTCGACGATGGGGGCCAGCGCGCGCACGCGGCTCCCGAGCCGGTCGCGGAGCTCCGCGACGCCCTCGCCGGTCATCGCCGAGATCCCGACTGCACCGTCGTGGTCGGCGACGGCGGCGCGGGCGCCCGCGCCGGTGTCGACCTTGTTCACCACGAGCAGCTCCGGCACCGCGTCCGCCCCGATCTCGGCGAGCACGGCGTGGACCGCGTCGATCTGCTCGTCCGCATCGGGCGCGGCGCCGTCGACCACGTGGAGCAGCAGGTCGGCGTCGACGACCTCCTCGAGCGTCGAACGGAACGCCTCCACCAGCTCGTGGGGCAGGCGGCGGACGAAGCCGACCGTGTCGGACAGGAGCACGACCTCGCCGCCGGACAGCCGGAGCCGCCGCGTGGTGGGGTCGAGCGTCGAGAACAGCCGGTCCTCGACCAGCACGTCGGACGCGGTGAGCCGGTTGAGGAGGGTCGACTTGCCCGCGTTGGTGTACCCCACGAGCGCGATGCGCGCAATGTCGCGGCGGCGGCGCGACTTGCTCTGGGTCGCGCGGTGCTTCGCCAGGCGTTCGAGATCGCGTTCGAGCCTGGCGACTCGCGACAGGATGCGCCGCCGGTCGACCTCGAGCTGCGTCTCGCCCGGACCGCGGGTGCCGATGCCGGCGCCCTGCTGTGACAGCTCACGCCCTCGGCCGCGGAGGCGCGGCAGCCGGTAGCGGAGCTGCGCTAGCTCGACCTGCACCATTCCTTCCTGGCTCGTGGCGTGCTGGGCGAAGATGTCGAGGATCAGCGCGACCCGGTCGACGACGTCGACCGAGAAGACCCGCTCGAGGTTGCGTTGCTGGGCCGGCGTCAGCTCGTCGTCGAACACGACGACGTCGATGTCGAGCGCGTCGACGAGCACACGCAGCTCCTCCGCCTTGCCCGAGCCGACGTAGGTGGCGGGGTCCGGGACGGCACGCCGCTGGAGCACCCGCTCGACGGGATCCGCGCCCGCGGTGTCGGTGAGCAGCGCGAGCTCCTCGAGCGAGCGCTCGGCCGCCTCCAGGTCGGCGGCACCGATCCCCGTGCCCACGAGCAGCGCACGCTGCCGCGCGACGGTGAGGTCGACCTCGGTGGCGGTGAGCCGGCGCTGCCTCCGTGCCGGAACGGCGGACCGGCCAGGTGCCTGACCGCCCGACTGGCCCCGTGCCGGAACGGCGGAGCGGCCCCGTGACGCGTCGCTCACGCCGGCCTCTCGAGCGCGGGCAGCTCGACCTCGACGTCGAAGACGTGGACGACGGGACCGCCGAGCCGGATCGTCTCGCCGAGCTCGACCGCCAGGTCGCCGCCGGGGACGTGCACCGTGACGCGGTCCCCGACGAGCCCGCGCCGGTGCGCGACCGCCGCCGCCGCGCAGGCGCCCGTGCCGCAGCTCAACGTCTCGCCCACTCCCCGCTCCCACACACGCATCCGGAGCGCGTCGGGCTCGCCCGGCGGGACGCTCACGAACTCCACGTTGGTGCGATGAGGGAAGCGCTCGTCGTACTCGAGGTGGGGGCCGTGCTGCACCACGCGGGCGGTCGAGGCGTCGTCCACGAACAGAACCAGGTGAGGGTTCCCCATCCCGGCGGCGTCGCCCCGATAGGTGACGCCGTGGAACGTGGTCTCGACGTCGAGCGAGCTCGCGGCGTCGATCGGGATCGCCGCGGGCTCAAAGGTCACCGGCCCCATGTCCACGGTCGCGGCCGCGACCGCGTCGCCCGCGAGCTCGAGGTCGACGACCCGCCGGCCGGCATCGGTGTCGACCACCAGGCGGCCGCGGTCGCCGATCCCCTCGCGGCGGGCGACCCACGCGAGGCAGCGGATGCCGTTCCCGCTCATCTCGGCCGGATTCCCGTCGGCGTTGTAGAGGTGCATACGACAGTCGGCGTCGCCGCCGCCGGGGAGGAGCAGGATGAGCCCGTCGGCACCGACGCCCCGGTGACGGTCGCACAGCTCGACGACCTGCGGCGCGAGGATCCTCCACACGCCCCCGTCGGGCTCGAGGCACGACCACACGAGGAAGTCGTTGCCGGTGGCGTGGAGCTTCGCCAGCCTCACGGTGTGCACCCGGCCCAGAATGCCAGGAGCGACGGGAGGAGCGAGGCCGGATTGCCCGGCGAGGCGAACCAGGTGATCCGCGGGTCGCGGCGGAACCACATGCGCTGGCGGCGGGCGAGCGCCCGGGTACGACGCTCGGCCTGCTCCAGCGCGGCGTCGAGCGACGGTTCGCGTCCCTCGAGGTGGTCGAGCACCTCCTTGTACCCGATCGCCTGGCGGGCGGTACGGGAGAGCGGGCCGGCGTCCGCCAGCCCCCGCACCTCCTCCACCAGACCGGTCTCGCGCATCGTGGCGAATCGCCGGGCGATTCGCTCCGAGACGACCGCACGGGGTAGCCACACGCCGGCGACCGCGACCGGGAACACGGTCGGCCCGTGCCCGGCGAACCCGCCACCGAACGACGAGAACGGGCGGCCGGTCAGGCGGATGACCTCGAGCGCGCGAGCGATCCGCCGCCGGTTGCCCGGCTCGATGCGTGCCGCGGCCACCGGGTCGACGGCGCGGAGATCCGCGTACGCCGAGCCCACCCCGTCGACCTCGATCGCGTCGAGGATCTCCTCCCGCACCGCCCGGTCCTCGGGCGGGAGGCAGAGCGGGTCGACGAGTGCCCGGAAGTACAGCCCGGTCCCGCCCACCAGCAGCGCCCGGTGCCCGCGCGCCGCCACGCCCTCCACCGCCGCGCGCGCGGCGCGCTGGTAGCGGGCCACGGAGTAGTCGTCGTCGGGGTCGGCGACGTCGACCACGTGGTGCGGTACCGAACGCCGCTCCTCGGGCGTCGGCTTGGCCGTGCCCACGTCGAGACCCCGGTACACCTGCATCGAATCGACCGTGACGATCTCGACGTCGCCCAACGCGCGTGCCGCCGCGAGGGCGAGCGCCGACTTGCCCGTGGCGGTGGGGCCCACGAGGGCGAGGTGACGGACGGTCACCCCGACGACGCGCTCACCGGGATCGGGATCCGCACGCGCGGCGCGCGGGCGGACGCACCACTCCCGCGCGGCCCCTCGAGCCACTCGACGTCACCGCGCAGCCAGTGCGGCGCCGCGGCGGTCACGTGGACGTCGGCTCGCATTCCCGCACGCAGGTCGAGCGGCCCACGCGCGAAGTGCACCACCTTGTTCTGGCGCGTCCGCCCCGTCCACATCGCCGGATCCTTCTTCGACGGGCCCTCGACCAGCACCTCCTCGGTGCGCCCCACGCGTGCACCGTGCTTCGCCGCCGCGTGGCGCTCGACCACGTCGACGAGTCGCGCCATGCGGTCCTGTACCACGTCGGCGGGCACGAAGTCGTCGGTCATGGCCGCGGCAGGGGTGCCCGGGCGGGGGGAGAAGACGAAGGTGTACGCGGCGTCGTACGCGACCTCGTCGACGACGTCGAGGGTGCGCTCGAAGTCGGCGTCGCTCTCGCCGGGGAACCCGACGATGAGATCGGTGGTGACCGCAAGGTCGGGGATCCGTGCCCGCGCGTCGGCGAGACGCGCCAGGTACCGCTCGGCGGTGTAGCCGCGGTGCATGCGCGCGAGCGTGCGGTCGCTCCCCGCCTGGAGCGGCAGGTGGAGGTGCTCGCACACTGCCTCGCACTCGGCCATGGCTGCGATGGTGTCGGCGCGCAGGTCCTTCGGGTGGGGGGACGTGAACCGGATGCGCTCGACGCCGTCGACCGCGTCGAGTGCGCGGAGCAGGTCGGCGAACCGCGGGCGGTACTGGCCGGCACCGAGATCGCGGCCGTACGAGTTCACGTTCTGGCCGAGGAGGGTGATCTCGCGCACGCCGTCGGCGGCGAGCGCCTCGACCTCGTGCACGATGTCGCCCATGCGCCGGCTCACCTCGGCGCCGCGCACGATGGGCACGATGCAGAAGGTGCACGAGTTGTCGCACCCGAGCTGGATTGTCACCCACGCCGAATGGGCGTGGTCGCGCCGCGCCGGCAGCGCCGACGGATAGGCCTCGTGCTCCTCGAGGATCTCGACGACCGGACCATCGCGGAGCGCCGCCTCCAGCAGGGCAGGTGCGTGGGCCAGGTTGTGGGTGCCGAACACGACGTCGACGTGGCCGGCCCGCTCCAGGACGAGCTCACGGTCCTTCTGCGCGAGGCAGCCGCCGACCGCGATCTGGAGGTCGGGCCGCTGCGCCTTCAGCGCCTTCAACCGACCGAGCTGCCCGTACAGCTTGTTGTCCGCGTTCTCGCGGATGCAGCACGTGTTGAGCACGACCACGTCCGCGTCCTCGAGCGACGCCGCCGGCTCCATGCCGTCGGCCACGAACAGGCCGGCGAGCCGCTCGGAGTCGTGCTCGTTCATCTGGCACCCGTAGGTGCGCACGAAGAAGCGGCGCGGCGCCGGGCGGCCGGGGTCGGGCATGAACGGCCAGTGTACGATCCGCGACCCCGAGCCCCGCCCGGCCGGAGGGTGAGGGGCTACCCCTCGATCTCGGCCTCCTCGGCGAGGTCGATGGCGTCGTCGCTCGCGGCGGTCCCTTCGTCGAGGCCGATCCCGACCGCCTGACGGACCTTCTCGCTGATCTCCACCATGAGGTCGAGGTTGTCGGCGAGGAACTGCTTGGCGTTCTCGCGGCCCTGACCGAGCTGCTCGCCCTCGTAGGTGAACCAGGCGCCCGACTTCTTCACGATGCCGAGGTCGACACCGACGTCGAGCAGCGAGCCCTCGCGGCTGACGCCCTTCCCGTACATGATGTCGAACTCCGCCTGCTTGAACGGCGGCGAGACCTTGTTCTTCACCACCTTCACCCGCGTGCGGTTGCCGACGACCTCGGCGCCGTCCTTGATCGACTCGATGCGGCGGATGTCGAGGCGGACCGACGAGTAGAACTTCAGCGCCCGCCCCCCGGGGGTGGTCTCGGGCGAATTGTGGACCATGACGCCGTCGACGAAGTAGTTGTGGGTGCCCTCGATCTCGAGGTCGAAGCGGTGCATCGAGCGTGTCTTCGGCTTCACCGTGATCTTCGTGATGGGCAGCGGCATCAGCTCATGACGCATCGGTGCGAACTCCGGCTCCACTGCGAACCGGCCGCGGTGGCGCGGCAGCAGCTTGTACTCCATCGACGGGTGGACGAAGGGCGCGATCAGGGCATGCAGCTTGGCAGTCTCGTCCCTCGGGAACACGAGGACAGCCTTGCCGGCTCGTTCGACGAGATTCGGAGAGATTCCCCACGTGTCCCGTAGGTGCTCCACCAGACGGACGCGTGTCGAGGCTTCCATGGCCTCGATGCAGATCTCCGATCGGCCACTGCCCTCACGCGTGCGCTCCTGAACCCCCCTGGCGCGTAGCGAGAAGCTGCCGTCGTCCATGTACCAGACCGCGAGGGAGAGTGGTGTGAGCTGCTTGAGGTAGTCGTGGCTGAACACCTTGCGATCGGCCACGTAGACCGCGTCGCGAAGGGCGGCGAGCTCGGGGAGGGGTGACACGTCGCAGAAGTTCGCGCCTGCGGCGTTCGACGAGCGGCTGACGCCGACGTTCTCGAACAGGGACGCCTTCCACGCGCAGTAGTCGGCTTGCTCGGCGCAGTGGCCGAACCGGAACCGCGCACCATGACCCGACCGAGAGGGCGACAAGGAGCCGTCCCCCATCAGTCCGCCGAGGAGGACCTCCCACTGGAAGCCGGAGAGGCGGTGTACGACGGACTGCAAGACGCGATCACCCACCGCGAGCTCGCGAGCCTCGCGCCACCCTCCCGAGGTGCGGATCTGGTGGTTTGGGGTGCACCCGAACTGAGCCCGACCATTCCCCCCTGGCTTGGCCACCGTGAACTGCAGGAACTCGTCGGTGACGCCGTTGTCGAACCAGTTCACGACCTTCTTGGGCACGACGGCATCGAGCTCGGGGTCGTAGGAGAGCACTTCGACCGGCATGCGCTGGTTCACGATCTTGCCGATCTTCTCCTGCGTGCCATCCGCGAGCGTGACGCGGGTGCTGTAAGAGAAGCAGCCGAACATGACGCCGATCTTCTCCCGCAGCTGGTTGATGAAGATGCAGATGGTGCGGGACCGGTTGAGGTTGGCGGTGAGCTTGCGCAGGGCCTGGCTCATGAGGCGCGCCTGGAGGCCGACGTGGGTGTCACCCATCTCGCCCTCGATCTCGGCGCGGGGGACGAGCGCGGCGACCGAGTCGATCACGATCACGTCGAGCGCGCCCGAGCGGATCAGCATGTCGGTGATCTCGAGCGCCTGCTCGCCGGTGTCGGGCTGGGAGATCAGGAGCTCGTCGACGTTCACGCCGATCGCGGACGCGTACGTGGGATCCATCGCGTGCTCGGCGTCGATGTACGCGCACACGCCGCCGTTGCGTTGCGCCTCGGCGACCACGTGCATGGCGAGCGTCGACTTCCCCGACGACTCCGGCCCGAACACCTCGACCACGCGGCCGCGCGGCAGGCCGCCGATGCCGAGGGCGATGTCGAGCGCGAGCGCGCCGGTGGACACCGCGGCCACGCCCACGTGGCTGTGCTCCCCCAGCCGCATGATGGCGCCCTTGCCGTAGTTCTTCTCGATCTGGCCGATGGCCATCTCGAGGGCCTGCTCCTGCTGACGTTCCACGGTGGAACCCTCCTGGGTTTGCTCGTTGCGATCGGGTGGGGGAAGCGCTGCGACTGCTCCGGAACCTACGGCCGGGGTGTGACACTCATGGCCGGCGTCCCGGAATCACACTCGTGGAATTTATCCCGAACACGCGTTCGGGACAAGGACCCCGGTGCGCTGCTGCCGGCGTCATATATCTCTTGATCGTTATATAGCTGTGCGCTAATGTACGCGCCGTGACCTCGGTCTTCGACGTGCTGGCGGAGCCCAACCGGCGCCGCATCCTCGACCTCCTCCGCGAGCGTGAACGACCGGTCGGGGAGCTCGTGGACGCGCTGGCGGTGTCGCAACCCGCCGTGTCCAAGCACCTCGGCGTGCTCCGGCGCGCCGGGCTCGTCGACGCCCGGCCCGCCGCGCAGCAACGGCTGTACCGCGTGCGCGCCGACGCGCTGCGCGAGGTCGACGCATGGCTGGCGCCCTACCGGTCGCTGTGGGCCGGTGCCCTCGACGCGCTGCAGGCGACCGTGCAGGACCTTCCCGAGACCGAACGGGCCCCAACCTGAGGAGACCACCATGAGCGACCCGACCCGGGTGACCATCGCGCCCGATCGCCTCGGAACGCTCGAGCGCGGCGGCGAGCGTTGGCAGTTGCGCTTCGTACGGCACTTCGAGCGCGCGCCCGCCGACGTCTGGCCGGCACTGGTCGACCCCGAGCTGCTGTCGCAGTGGTTCCCCGACGTCGTCGTGGGAGCGATGGTTCCCGGCGGCGAGCTCGAGTTCCGTCACGAGGGCGGCCTCTTCGAGCCGTTCCACGGCGAGGTGCTCGAGCTCGACGAACCGCGCTTGCTCGTGCTCACGTGGGGCACCGACCGCCTCCGGTTCGAGCTCGCAGCCGCCGAAGCCGGCACCGAGCTGACGTTCACGGTGCAGTTCGACGAGCAGGGGAAGGCGGCCCGCGACGGCGCGGGTTGGCACGAGTGCCTCGACAACCTGCAGCGCGTCCTCGCCTCCGACCCCGATGCCTTCGTCGGTGCGAAGTGGGCGGCGGCGCACGGCGTGTACGTGGAGCGGTTCGGCCCCGAGGCGTCGACGATCGGTCCGCCTCGGGAGTTCCTCGACGCGGAGCAGGACTAGACGGGATCGGCACCCAACAGCACGCGGCACTCCTCCAGCCCCTCGATGTCGATGTCGTGGCGACGCGTCGCCTCCCACCGCTCCCGGGTGAGCACGAACTCGAGCGCACGCACCGGCTCGCCCTCCCGGGCGTAGAGCCGCGAGCCGTTGGGCTCGTAGCCGAGCGCGCGCGTCACCCCGAGTGAAGCCGGGTTGTCGTCGAACGCGCTCGTATACGCGGCGACCGCACCGAGCCCGGCGAACGCCAGGTGCAGCACCGCGGCGCGCATCTCCCTACCGGTGCCCCTCCCCTGCGCGCGTTGCAGCAGCCACGAGCCGGTGTTGACCGTGCGCGTCACCGCGAACTCGCGCGCTCCGACATCCTGCATCCCGACCCGCTCGTCGTCCACCACGACGACCATCGGCAGCGACCAGCTCGCGGGCTCCACCTCGGCGCGCGTCCGCCACCAGTGCCGGTAGGCGCTGCGCTCGAGATCGGGCGACTCGGCGCGGGTCCAGGGATGGGCGAACGGCATCCGGTCCGGGTCGTGGATGCCCTCGGCGAGCACCGCGGCGAGCGCGTCGAGGTCTCGGTCGGACGGGTAGCGCAGCTCCAGTCGCGGCGTGCGTACCCGCAGGTCGAACAGCGGCCAGTACGGGTGTGCCATCGCCCGATGTTCGCAGCGACGCGTCTCGATGCGCACGCCATTTGCCACGGCCCTTCACGCGAGCAGGAACCGCTCGACCTCCGTGTAGACGGCGCCGGCGGGACGGGTGTCGCTCTCCAGCAGCACGACATCCTCGGCGACCCAGGAGGGGCCGAACGGGTCGCCGCCGACCGCGTCGACGACGTCGCTCATCCGGCGTGGCCGCGCGGTCCGGCCGATGGTGACGTGCGGACGGTACGGGCGCGGATCCGGCCGGACGCCGTGGGCCGACGTGGCATCTGCCACCCGGCGCGCGAGGTCCTCCAGCCCATCGACCCCCTCGGCGAGCTCCACCCACACCACCGTGCCGCGCGCGGCCGACGGGAACGCGCCGGCACCACCGAGCCGGAGGCTCACGGGTCTCCGGCCTCGGAGCGATGCGCCGATCGACTCGCGGAGCGCGGCCGCGTCGCCGACGGAGCCGAGGAACTGCAGGGTCACGTGCCATTGCGCGCGCGTCGCCCACCGCAGCGTGTCGGGAGCGCGCGTCCGGGCTCGCTCGACGCGCTCGGCGATCGCGTCGAGGACCGGTGGCGGCGGCACGACCGCGACGAACGCCCGGCGGAGGCCCGTCACCGGGATCGGTCAGGGCAGCGCGAGCAGGCGCATGCGCAGGAGATTCAGCACCGAGATGGTGGAGAACTGACGGATGCGCTCGCGGTCGCCCGGGAGCCGCGCCGAGACCGCGTCGGGTGCGTGGCCGGGGACCGCGAGCCCGTACCAGACCGTTCCGACGGGTTGACCCTCCATCTCCTCGGGACCGGCCACGCCGGTCACCGAGACCGCGACGTCGGCGTCGAGCACCCGTTGGGCGCCGACGGCCATCTGCTTCGCGGATTCCTCGCTCACGACCCGGGCGGCGGTGACACCGAGCACCGATCGCTTCACCTCGGTCGCGTACGACGCGATCGAGCCGCGGAAGGTGCGGCTCGCACCGGGCACGTTGGCGAGCCGCGCTCCGATGAAGCCACCGGTGAGCGACTCGGCGACCCCGAGTGACCATCCGCGCTCCTCGCAGAGCCGCAGGACCTCGGACTCCATCGTGTCGTCGTCGACCGCGAACACGAGATCCCCGAGGACCGCGCGCAGCTCGCGGTCCTCGGCGTCGAGGAGCGCGCGCGCCTCGGCCTCGTCGGGCGCCTTGGCCGTCATGCGCACGTAGATGCCTTCGATCCCGCGGGCGAGGAACGCGATGGTCGGGTTCGTCTGCTGGTCGACGCGCGCCGTGATCATCTCGGCGAGAGCGCTCTCCGACGTGCCCCAGGTCTTCAATGAGCGCGAGACGATGACGGCTCGCTCCCCCATGCGCGCGAGCAGGTCGGGGATCACGCGGTTGGTGACCATCTCGGTCATCTCGTAGGGCACGCCCGGCACCGCGTAGACGACCTTGGTCGCCCCGTCGAGCGCCACCTCGCACAACAGCCCGGGCGCGGTGCCGATCGGGTTGGGGATGGCGTCGCCGCCCTTCGGGACGTCGGCCTGCCGTAGGTTGTTGGCCGCCATCGGCCGCCCCCGCCCCCCGAAGATCGCGCTGATCTGATCGATGAGCTCGTCACGGCGTTCCAGCTCGACGCCCATGAGCTCTGCGACGGCTTCCCGCGTGACGTCGTCGGGCGTGGGACCGAGACCACCGCACACGATGACGGCGTCAGCGCGTTCGAGCAGCTCCCGGAGGCACTGCACCATCCGGCCGAGGTTGTCGCCGACCTTGCGGTGCTCGCACGTGTCGATGCCCACGCTCGCGAGCTGCTCGCCGATCCATGCGCTGTTCGTGTCGACGATCTGGCCGAGCAGCAGCTCGGTGCCGATCGCGAGGACGTCACACCGCATGTTCGGCCCGCGCCTCGGCCTGCTCGTGCTGCTCGTGCCAACCCCGCCGCAGGATGTCGAGCGCGGAGACCACCGAGAACCCCACCGCGATCCACAGCACGGTGTCGTGGAACGTCGCCCATTCGTAGCTCGGCGGGAAGAGCACGACGCCGACGGCCAGGAACTGGAGCACCGCCTTCCACTTCCCGAGCTGGCGCGCCGGCAGGGAGATGCCGCGGCGGCCGGCGAACGAGCGGTACACCGAGATCCCGACCTCCCGCACGGTGACGATGAACACCGCGGCCCACGAGAAGTCGCCCCGGAACCCGAGCGCGAAGAAGCCGCCGAGCACGAGCGCCTTGTCCGCCAACGGGTCGAGGAACGCACCGGAGCGGGTCGAGCCGTCACGGCGCGCCAACCAACCGTCGAGGCCGTCGGTGACCGCGAGGAGGAACCAGAGCGAGACCGTGAGCCACGACGACCCCTGGTCGAGGATGAGCAGGACGGTCGGGACGGTGAACACGAGTCGCGCCACCGTGACGTAGTTCGCGGGGGTTGCGATCGCGCTCGGGCCGAAGCGGCGGACCGGCGCCGCCGACGCGCTCACCGTGATCCCGCTCGCTGCGGCGTCGCCGCCTCGGCGACCGAATCGGGCTTGGCGAACAGATCGGGACCGAACGCCTCGGTGACGTGCGCCCGGACGAGCGCACCCGGGCGCGCCCATGCGCCGTCGATGTGCACGACGCCGTCGATCTCGGGCGCCTCGCGGTGGGTGCGGCCGACGAGGGCTCCCTCCCCGCCCTCGTCGTCGAGCGCGTCCACGAGCACCTCGACCGGAGTGCCGACGAGCGCGTCGCGCGCGGCTCGAGTGATCGGGTCCTGCACGTCGTCGCACTCGCGGAGCCACTCGCCGACGAGCTCGGGCGCGGCCGCGCCGGGCATGTCGCGCGCGGGCGTGCCGTCCTCGGGTGAGAACGCGAAGAACCCGGCCCAGTCGAGTTGCGCCGCGCGCAGGAAGTCGAGCAGAGCCTCGTGCTCCGCTTCCCCCTCCCCCGGGAAGCCCACGATGAACGACGACCGGAACGCCGCCGTCGACGCCTGCGCGCGGATCGAGTCGATCATCGCGACGAACCTTTCGCCGCTCCCCCACCGCTTCATCGCGCGCAGGAGCGCCCGGTCGGCGTGCTGCAGCGACAGGTCGAAGTACGGGACGACAGTGGGGAGCTCGAGCATGGTGGCGACGAGCAGGTCACGCACCTCGCTCGGGTAGAGGTAGAGGAGCCGCACGCGCGCGAGGCCGTCGTCCGCCAGCCGGTCGAGGCGCCGCAACAGGGGCGCGAGCGCGCCCGGCTCGCCCGCGTCGCGTCCGTACCACGCGAGGTCCTGGGCGACGAGCACGACCTCCGCGACACCGTCGCGCACGAGCCCGCGGACCTCGGCTTCGATCGCGTCCGGCGTCCGCGAGCGTTGCTTGCCGCGGAACGACGGGATGGCGCAGAACGCGCACGCACGGTCGCAGCCTTCCGCGACCTTCACGTACGCCCACGGCGCGCTCGGCGCGGGCCGGGCGAGCTCGAGCAGGTCGCGGACGCCGGTGGGCTTCGTGCGGGGATCCGCGAGCCCGACGGTCGTGGCGATCGCGCCCTCGCCGGCGAACCCGACCACCGCGTCGACTTCGGGCAGCGCCGCAGTGAGCTCCTCGCGGTAGCGCTCGGCCATGCACCCGGTGACGACGAGCTTCGCCCCCGGCCGCCGCTCCGCCGCCAGCGCGAGCACCGTGTCGATCGACTCCCGGCGCGCCGCCTCCACGAAGGCGCAGGTGTTGACGACGACGAGGTCGGCCTCCGAGGGGCTGCTCGCGGCGACGAGGCCGTCGGCGAGCAGCGAGGCGACCACCTTGTCGGAGTCGACCGCGTTCTTGGGGCAGCCGAGCGTCTCCACGTGGAAGCGCAGCGCCGGCCCGGTCATTGGAGCAGGATACTCAAGCGCCGAAATTCGGCCCGCGGTCACGCCCTGGCGCCGGCCATCTGGGCGCGGCGGAGCGCGCCCTCCACGAGCAGCACCAGCGTCTCCTTCACGTGGATGCGGTTCCGTGCGTCGCAGAGCACGACGGGCACGTTCGCAGGCACCGAGAGCGCCTCGCGCACCTCACGGGGGTGGTGCCGGTACACGCCGTTGAACAGGTTCACCGCGACCACGAACGGGATCCCGAGGTGCTCGAAGTAGTCGACCGCCGGGAAGCAGTCCTCGATCCGACGGGTGTCGACGAGCACGATCCCGCCGACCGCACCCCGCACGAGCTCGTCCCAGAGGAAGAGGAAGCGGTCCTGGCCCGGCGTACCGAACAGGTAGAGCACCATGTCGGGCCCGAGCGTGATGCGGCCGAAGTCCATCGCGACCGTGGTGCCGGTCTTGGTGGTGACCTCGCCCGGGAAGTCGACGCCCACGCTCTCGACGGTGATGTCGGCCTCCGTCGTGAGCGGCTCGATCTCGGAGATGGTCCCCACGAGCGTCGTCTTCCCCACCGCGTAGCCACCGGCGACGACGATCTTCATCGACACCGGCATGTTCGCGGAAGACCCGTTCGCGTCCTCCTGCGTCGGGGTGATCGGCTCAGAGCGCACGGATCCCCTCCAGCAGCCGCTCGAGGAGGCGCACGTCCTGGTGGTCGGCCCGGGTGCCGGTCTCGCGCACGGTGAGCATCCGCGCCTCCACGAGGTCGCCGACGAGAACGCGCACCACGCCGACCGGCGCCCCGAGACGCGCCGCGAGCTCGGCCATGGACGTCGGCGTCTGGCAGAGGTCGACGATGCGGCGGTCCTCCGGCGACGCGTACCGGTCGAGCTGCTCCGGCGCGACCAGCGCAAGCACCGGCGCGTGGAGCGCGAACGCCCCGAGCGACGACTGCGTGCGCCCGCGCGTGAGCATGTACGGCCGCACGACCGTGCGGCGCGCCAGATCCGGCGGCACGTTGCCGCGCAGCTCGTCGACGGGCGTATCGTCGACGAAGACGTCGATCTCGTCGTCGAACTCGCTCGGCGTGCGGTCCGCGGTCATCTCGTGTTCCTGCTCACCTGCTCACATGCTCACGGGCTCAACGGATGGCGGAGCGCGGCAACGCGGTCTGGAGCTCCGACACCAGACCCGGCGTGAGCGCCGCCGAGCACTTCTCGACCAGGACCGCCATCTCGTAGCCGACCAGGCCGACGTCGCACGGACGGCTCGCGGTCACCGCGAGCACCGACGTGTCGCTGACCCGCATCACGAAGAGCATCGCCTGGTCCATCTCGACGATCACCTCGTGCACCCGACCCCCCGCGATCGGGGTCGAGGCGCCCTTGGCGATGCTGAGGAGGCCGGCCGACACCGCGGCGAGGCGGTCCCCGGAGCTGCGGTCGAGTCCGTCGGACACCGCGATCAGGAGCCCGTCGGACGACACGACCGTCGCTTCGACGACCCCGGGTACGCGCTCGGCGAAGTTGCTCACCAACCAGTTGAGATTGCGCGCTTCCGCGCTCAGCTGCTGCATCACGGCCGCCCCTCCGGGTTCCGACCCGCACTTCCTTGGCTACCTTGCTCCGCCTGCCCCCGCCGCTTCCCGATGGTGTGGCGGGTCAGGAGCTCGTGGACGTGGTACGGCCGCAGCGGGTCCGCGTCCGGCTCCCCCGAGTCGCCTCCCGCGTGCGGCTCGTGACTCAGGTTGTGGCCGGGTACGCGCGCCGGGAGCAGGCCGACCCCGGTCGCATCGGGCTCCTCGGCGCGCCACTCCTCCACCGGCGGCTCGTCGGGCGGTCGCGTGTCGACCGGGCGAGGCGGCGGCGCGGCTGCCGTCGCGGCACGCGGCTGGTCGGCGCGCACCCGCGCCTCGAGCACGCTGTGCGGCAGCGCGACGAGCGCCACGGTGCCGAGCGGCGCACCGGGACGCAGCTCGACCGTGATCGAGTGGCGGGCGGCGAGCAGGCCGACGACGTGGAGGCCGAGCGCGCGGGACAGCGCGAGCCCGACCACGGGCGGGTGTGCGAGCAGCTCGTTGGCCGCCCCGAGCCGGTCCTTGGGCACCCCGATGCCCTGGTCGGCGATGGCGAGCGCGTAGCCGTCGGACGTCGGCGCGCCGGAGACGACCACCGGGGTGTCGGGCGCCGAGAACGCGGTCGCGTTCTCGAGCAGCTCGGCCAGAAGGTGCGCGAGGTCGGAGACCACGCGTCCGGCCACCGCCGCCTCCTGGTCGACCCCGAGCAGCTCCACCCGGGGGAAGTCGGCGATCTCCGCCGCCGCCGCCCGTACCACGTCGACGAGCGCGATCGGGTCCTGCCACTGGCGCGGCTCGTCCGCCCCGGACAGTACGAGCAGGCTCTCCGCGTTGCGGCGCATGCGCGTCGCCATGTGGTCGAGCTTGAAGAGCGCGTCGAGCGCCGACGGGTCCTGTTCCTTGTGCTCGAGCTCGTCGAGCAGCTCCAGCTGGCGTTCGAGCAGGCTCTGGTTGCGCCGCGCGAGGTTCACGAACAGGTCGCCCATGCCCTTGCGGAGCAACGCCGACTGCTCGCGCGCCACCTTCATGGTGACCGCTTCGACGTCGTTGAAGGCGCGTGCGAGCTCGCCGATCTCGTCCTCGGAGGCCACGTCGACGCGCGCAGGCGCGATCTGGTTCAGGTCACCGCCCCGCCGCAGCGACTCGACCAGCTGCGGCAGCTGCCGATCCGACATGTCGCGCGCCGCTTCGGTCAGCTTGCGCACGGGTCGGACGACGGTCCGCGTGACGAACCAGATCAGGAGCAGCGTCAGCAGCATCGCGAACACCGCCACGCCGCCGTAGACCCACACGTCGCGGCGCGCCGACGCGGCATCGGCGGTGGAGCTGCCCGCGATCGCGCCGTCGACGTTGGCGGTGGCGCGCTCGAGAGCGGCCGCCTGCTGCTGGTACGACTGGTAGTAGGTCGCGGGCGACACCGGACCGGTGGGCAGCGAGACCGGCAGTGGCGCATCGGTGGCGAGAGGCCTCAGCAGGTCGGTCGTCGCCGGCCGCGTCGCGATGCCTGCATCGAACGCCCGGACCTGCTCGGTGGTCGCGCTGTTCGCGAACTGGGTCTGGTAACGCGCTTGCGCGGCGATCGCGCCGATCCATTCCGAGAAGCCGGCGGGGCGCCCCGTCACGAGCACCGGCTCGAGGATTCCCGCTTCGCGCGCGAGCTCCTCGCTCTCGCGCTGCAGTACGAACGAGCGGGAGACGCTCGCGGCGACGCCCGGATCCTGCATCCCGCGCGCCACCGACTCGCCGAGACCGAGGGCCTGGTCGTCGAGCGTCAGGAAGAAGCCCGACGGAGCCGACGTCTGCGGCGCGTCGACGGTGAGGCGCTCGTTCTTCACCTGGCCGAACAGGTTGTTCAACGCGACGAGGCTCTGGACCGTGGCGCCGGCGTCGAGGAAGCCCGGCTCGTCGGCCCGGAAGCGCGCGATGGCGGCGTCGGTACGCGCACGCGCGTCGCCGACGGACACGGCCGGCGAGTGGCCGCTCGCGACGTACCAGGAGGTGACGACCGACTCGTCCTGCAGCGCGCGCGAGAGCGAGTCGAGCGACTGGAGCGGACCGCTCAACGAGCCGTACTGCTCCTGGGCGCGCAGAGCCGTGAACCGGTCGCTCAGCCCGGCGGCGGCGACGACCACGAGGGCGAGGAACGGCACGAACAGGACCAGCAGGAGCTTCGCCCGGAAGCTCAGCCTCTTGAGCACCTAGGGGTAGTCGGCAGCGGCCGGCACCCGCTTGAGGCGGGGAATTCAGCCCGGGCGTGCCTCGAGCTCCTCGACCGTCATGAGGACGGCCCGCGCCTTCGAGCCCTCCGACGGGCCCACCACCCCGCGCCGCTCCAGGAGGTCCATCAGGCGTCCCGCCCGCGAGAAGCCCACCCGGAGCTTGCGCTGGAGCATGCTCGTAGAGCCGAGCCCGCTCCGCACCACCAGCTCCATGGCCTCGTCGAGCAGCTCGTCGCCCTCGCCGGCGTCGTCGCGCGCTCCGCCGGCGGCCGTGTCGTCGCCGGCGAGGCCGTCGACGTAGACGAGCGTGGTCACCTGGCGGCGCCAGTGCGCCACCACCCGCCGGACGCACTCCTCGTCCACCCAGGCCCCCTGGATCCGCTGGGCCCGGCTCGAGCTCGCGGTCAGCAGGAGCATGTCGCCCATGCCGATGAGCTTCTCCGCGCCCGCCTGGTCGAGGATCACCCGGGAGTCGGCCAGGCTGCTCACGGAGAACGCGAGCCGGCTCGGGACGTTGGCCTTGATCACGCCGGTGATCACGTCGACCGACGGGCGCTGGGTCGCGATCACGAGGTGGATCCCCACCGCCCGGGCCATCTGCGCGATGCGGCAGATGCTCGCCTCCACGTCGCGCGCCGCCACCATCATGAGGTCGTTCAGCTCGTCGACCACGATCACGATGAAGGGGAGACGCTCGTAGCCCCTGCCGGTGACCGGGTCGGGGTCGTCGGGCGTGGGGAGCTCACCGCGGTCGAATGCGGCGTTGTAGCCGGTGACGTCGCGCACGCCCACCTCGGCGAGCAGCTCGTAGCGGAGGTCCATCTCGCGCACCGCCCAGTCGAGCGCGTTGGCAGCCTTCTTCGGGTTGGTGACGACCTGGGTGAGGAGGTGCGGCAGGTCGTTGTAGGCACCGAGCTCGACCCGCTTCGGGTCGACCAGGATGAGGCGGACCTGGTCGGGCGTGCACCGCATGAGCAACGAGGTGACGAGCGAGTTGATGCAGCTCGACTTGCCGGCACCGGTGGCGCCGGCGATCAGGACGTGCGGCAGCGTCGCGAGGTCGAGCATCACCGACCGTCCCGAGATGTCGCGGCCGAGGCCGATCGCGAGCGGCGGGAGCGCCTGCTGCGCCTCGGGGGTCGCCAGCACGTCGCCGAGGGTGACGAGCTCGCGCTGCTTGTTCGGCACCTCCACTCCGATGGCGCTCCGGCCCGGGATGGGAGCGAGGATGCGCACGTCGGGCGAGGCCATCGCGTACGCGATGTCGTGGCTGAGCGCGGTGACCCGGTTCACCTTGACACCGGGCCCGATCTCGAGCTCGTAGCGGGTCACGGTCGGGCCGACGGTGGTGCCGACGAGCCGCGTCCCGACACCGTGTTGCGCCAGCGTCTCGACCAGTACACGCCCGCCGTCCTCGACGATGCGTCCGTCGGCCCGATGGGCGGTCCCCCGCTTCAGGCTCGTGAGCGGCGGCAGGGTCCACGGTCCATGCGCGGTCGCGGCACCGTCGCCGACGTCGATCGCGAGCTGGCCACCCTCGGCCTCGCGGAACCGGGGCGCCTCCAGTGCCTCGGCCGCGGCCTCGACCGCGGGCTCGGGCTCGGGGTCCGCCGGCTCGGGATCGTCGGCGGGCTCCGCGGGGTCGGGCTCGGGCTCGTCGGCCAGCGCGACGAGGTCGATGGCGTCGGGCGCGTGCGCGGCGACGCCGCCGATGCCCTCGGCGCCGAACCAGCGCGCCATCGGCCCCCGGGCGCGGGCGGTGGCGCCGGCGGTCGCCCGGGCGCCGGAGGCGACGACCGCCCGGATCGACAACCCGAGGGTGAGGATCAGGCCGACCGCGGCGACCCCGCCGAGCAGCACCACGCCACCGACCTCGCCGGTCGCGGCGACGACCGGCGTCGCGACCGCCGCGCCGAGCACGCCGCCGGCATCGCGGAGGGCGTCGACCGGCCCGTCCATCGGCGGGCGGCCGTAGGCGACGTGGAGGATGGCGACGACCGCGAGGAAGAGCAGCGTGGCGCCGATCCCCACCCGCAACACCGCCCGCTCGGGCGCACCCTCGTCGTCCTCGTCGTCGGCGATCGGCGCGCGGCGCGGCCACAGCAGCGCGAGGGCGAACCCGAAGCATGCGATCGGGACCACCACCCTGCCCCGCCCGAACCCGATCGCCGTACCGTCGGCGAGCCCGCTCCCCACCGGGCCCGCCAGCTCGGACACGAGACCGAGGGTCAGGAGGACGCCGAGCACGACGAGCGCGACCGCGGCGACGTCGGTGCCGTGGCCGGCGAGCTGGCGGCCGGCGGCCTGCCGCCCGCGCGCGACCATGCCCGGGCCGCTCCTTCGGGTGGGTGCGCGGCTCGCCCGGCGCGGGGTGCGGCGCGCACCGCCGCCACGGGAGCGGGAACGTGAGCGCGCGGGAGCGCGACGCCGCGTCTTGGTCGCCGGCATGCCCGCAAACTAACACCAGCCCCATGAGTCACACGGGCATCTCGAGTGGGGCTACACCTCGATCACGACGGGGATGACGGCCGGACGGCGCCGCGTCCGCTCGTTGATGAAGCGGCCGAGCGACCGGCGGGCGTGACGCCGGAGGGTCTCGAAGTCGACCGCGCCCTCGTCGGCCGCCTCCCGCAGCGACGCCCGCACCTCCGCCTTCGCCTCCTCGAGCAGCTCCTCGGCCTCGGGCGCGTAGACCCAACCCCGGGTCACGATCTCGGGCCCGGTGACGAGCTCGCCGGTGCCCGCGTCGACGGTGACGATCACCGCGACGAAGCCCTCTTCGGCGAGGTTGCGGCGGTCGCGCAGCACCCCGAGGCCGACGTCGCCGACGATGCCGTCCACGTACTGGTAGCCGGCCGGCACCGCGCGGCGCTCGACGTCGATGCCCGCCTCGCCGATGGTGAGCACGTCGCCGTCCTCGCACACGAGCACCCGCCCGGGCGGCACGCCCACCTCCTCCGCCAGCCGCGCGTGGTGCACCAGGTGGCGGTACTCGCCGTGCACCGGCACGAACCACTCCGGCTGCACGAGGTCGAGCAGGAACTTCAGCTCCTCCTGGGAGGCGTGCCCCGACACGTGGACCGGGGCGATGCGGTCGTGCACCACGTCGGCACCGGCGCGGTGCAGCGCGTCGATGACGCGCGCGACGTTGGCCTCGTTGCCCGGGATGGCGTGGGCCGAGATCACCACGACGTCGTCGGAGCTGATCTTCACGAACTTGTGCTCGTGGGCCGCCATGAGCGCGAGGGCGCTCATGGGCTCCCCCTGCGACCCCGTGCAGACGATGCACACCTCACCGGGCGCGTACCGGGAGACGTCCTCGATGTCGATGATGCGGTCGGACGCCACCGACAGCAGTCCCATCTCGCGGGCGAGGGCAACGTTCTGGGTCATCGAGCGGCCCAGGAACGCGACCCGGCGACCGCTGCTCAACGCGGCCTCCGCCACCTGCTGCACCCGGTGCAGGTGCGAGGCGAAGCACGCGACGACGATGCGGCGCTCGGGGTGGTCGCGGAAGAGCGCCCGCATGGTGACGCCCACGGTCGTCTCGGACGGTGTGAAACCGGGCCTCTCCGCGTTGGTCGAGTCGGAGAGCAGGAGCTTCACGCCACCGACCCGCTTGGCGATCTCGCCGATCAGCGCGAGGTCGGTCTTGCGGCCGTCGACCGGCGTGAGGTCGAGCTTGAAGTCGCCGCTGTGGAGGATCGTGCCGACGGGTGTGTGGTAGGCGGTCGCGAACGCGTACGGGACGGAGTGCGTCACCGGGATGAACTCGCAGTCGAACGGCCCGATGCGGCGGCGCTCACCGTCGCGCACCGGGATCATCTCGGTGCGCTCGAGCATCCCCGCCTCCTCGATCCGGTTGCGGGCGAGCCCGAGCGACAGCGGCGACCCGTAGATCGGCGCCGGCACGTCGCGCAGCAGGAACGCGAGACCCCCCGCGTGGTCCTCGTGCGCGTGGGTGAGGAACACCGCCTCGACCCGTTCCGCGTTCTCCCGGAGGTAGGTGAAGTCGGGGAGGACCAGGTCGACACCGGGCATGTCGGCCTCCGGGAACATGATCCCGCAGTCGACCACGAGGATGCGGCCTTCGACTTCGAGGCAGAAGCAGTTGCGCCCGATCTCGCCGACGCCGCCGAGAAAGACGATCTTGACCGGCGCGTCGCTCATCGACGGCCCAGGCTACCGGCCTCGCGATCGGGTCACGTGCGCTTCGCGTCGCGGTCCTTGGCCACCTCGTCGAGCGCCCTGTACTCCTCGGACGTGTCGACCCAGTCCTCGAACTGGATCACGCCGAGCTCGGTGAAGCGCTCCCGCAACCAGCCGTCGGCCGCGTCGAGCAGCCCGAGCTTCTTCAGGTTGGGCACGATGCGGGAGAACAGCAGCTGCTGGAAGATGGGACGGTCGTCCGACTCCTTCACCATCTTCACCGCTTCCTTCACGTCCACGCCCATGCGCTCCCACGTCTCCTGCTGGAGGAAGCGGTCGCGCATGCGCACCGCAGCCTCGAACGCGAACTCCTGGCGCTCGCGAACCTCCTTGGCGTCGAGCCCGCGGTAGTACTCCTGCAGGGAGAGCACGCCGAACGCCACGTGGCGCGCCTCGTCGCTCATCACGTAGCGGAGCAGCTTCTTCAGCAGCTCCTCGGTCGTCATCTGGTGCATGAAGCCGAAGGCGGCGAGCGCGAGGCCCTCCACCATGATCTGCATGCCGAGATAGGTCATGTCCCAGCGGCTGTCGGCGATGATGTCGTCGAGGAGCATCTTCAGGTGCGCGTTGATGGGGTAGTGCCCCGACAGCTTGGTGTCGAGGTAGCGGGCGAACACCTCGACATGGCGGGCCTCGTCCATCACCTGGGTGGCGGCGTAGTACTTGGCGTCGATCCACGGGACGGTCTCGACGATCTGCGCGGTGCAGATCAGCGCGCCCTGCTCCCCGTGCATGAACTGCGAGAGGGTCCAGTTCTGGGACTCCATGCCGAACTGGATCCACTCCTTGTCGCCCCAGGAGCTGAAGACGGTTCCCGACCAGTCACGCTCACGGTTGAAGCCGTTCTGGTTCTGGTTCTCGCGCGCCACCTTCTCCTGGTCGACCTCGATCTCCCACGGCAGGTCGTTCGCGTTCCACTGCGACGTCTTCGCCTTCTCGTACAGCTTGACGAGCGCGGGACGGCTCCGCTCGTAGTCCCACGTGAAGATGGCGTCGGCGTCGGCGTGCACCGCGTGCGCGACCTCGTCGACATCGGTGTTGGTGATGGCCAGGATCGCGTCGATGTCGTCGACGTCGTCGCGACCGATGATCTCGAGGTTGGAAGTCATGTCACTTCCTCCTTGGTGCTCCTCGGCGCGAGGCCGGGAACGACGTTCTGGGAGAGGAATGCGCGCGCCTGACGACGATCGGTGAGGTCGACGGTCGGCTCCGGCATGAGCACGTACGAGCGCAGGATGCGGGCGAGCCACTCGCCCGCGCGCGTGGCGGCGGCGGGTGCCAGCCACCGGTCGAAGGCGGCGCCGAGCGCGTCGCCCACCTCGGTCACGAGCCGATCGCCGGGACCGAACGCGAGGTGCGTGAGCACGGCCTCGGGCTCGTGCGCGAGGAGGAACCGGAGCGCGCGGTGCGAGACGAGCTCGTCGGCGACCGTCACCGTCAGCGAGACGACCGCGTCGGGGAAGGTCGGCGCCGCCCGCCCGGCGTCGACGCCGGCGCCGGCGACGCGGGCGAGCTCCGCCGCCACGGTCTCCCGCACGAGCGTCTGCTTGGTGTCGAAGTAGCGGTAGAGGGTCGCCCGCGAGCACCCGGCCTCACGGGCGACGTCGTCGAGCGTGGTCTTGGCCAGCCCGTAGCGCGCGATGCAGGCGAGCAGGGCGGCGCCGGCACGGGCGTCGATCGAGGTGGACTCGACCACGGCCATGCCTGAGACAGTACAGCAGAATCTGTCTCGTTGTCACCGCCCCGGCGTCACCGCCCCGGCGTCACCCCTCCGGCGTCAGCAGCCCCACGGTCAGCGGCCCGACGCCAGGAGCCCCCCGAGCAGCTCGCCGCGCACCAGGCGCCGCACCTCGTCGGGGTCGTCGAGGTCGTGGCGGCCGGGCGAGGTGATGAGCGACAGCGACATCCTTGCGACGTACTCCGCCGCCTGGCCGAGGTCGGTGCCCGGCCGCAGCAGGCCGGCGGCCCGGTCGCGCTCGAGCAGCGGCACGAAGTACGCGGTGATGTACTCGACCACCCGGTGCTGCTCCACCGTGAGCAGCGGGATGAGGCGCTCGGGCTCGGTCTCGAGCACCTTCTGGAGCACGGCGTGCCCGAGCACCTCGGCGCGCGCGTAGGGCAGCGCGCGCTCGAGGAACGTCTCGAAGTCCCGCGCGCCGCCGAGCTCACGGCCGAGGTGGGCGAAGAACCGCGCCATCTCCCATCCCACCGTCTCCCGCAGGAGCTCGTCGCGCCCGCCGGGGAACAGCCGGTAGACGGTCGCCCGCGACACGCCGGCCTCCCGCGCCACATCCTCGACGGTGGTCTTGGCGATCCCGACGCGGGCGATGCAGGTGTAGGTACCGGCGAGCGCGCGCTCGCGCGGGTCCGTCACAGGTCGAGCAGCGCGTCGAGCCCGTAGCAGAGCCCGCGATGGTCGCCGATCGCCTTGATCGCGAGCAGGACGCCGGGCATGTACGACGTGCGGTCGTAGGAATCCTGGCGGATGGTCAGCGACTGGCCGGTCGTCCCGAGCACCACCTCCTGGTGCGCGACCAGCCCACGGAGGCGGACCGAGTGGATCGCGATCCCGCCGGCGCCGGCGCCGCCCCGTGCGCCCGGGAGAACGGTCTTCGTGGTGGGGTCGGGTGACCACTCCCCCGATGCCGCCGCCATGCGCTCGGCGGTGGACATCGCGGTGCCCGACGGCGCGTCGATCTTCTCGTCGTGGTGGAGCTCGATGATCTCGGCGCTGTCGAAGTACGGCGCCGCGAGCTCGGCGAACCTCATCATGAGCACCGCGCTGATCGCGAAGTTGGGGACGATCACCGCGTTCGCCTTCGACGACTCGAACCGCGTGCGCAACTGCTCGACCTCGGCCGCGCCGAAGCCGCTCGTGCCGACGACTGCGTGCACGCCGTGCTCCGCGCACCACTCCAGGTTCTGGCGGGCGGCGTCGAGCTCGGTGAAGTCGACCGCGACCTCCACCCCGACGTCGAGGAACGCGTGCGCGGTCCGCGCGACCTGGATGCCGGGGCTGTCGAGCCCCAGCTGGCGCAGGTCGATGCCGGCGTGATGGGGATCGACGGCGGCGACGAGCTCCAGCGCGGGATCGGACGCGACCGCACCGCACACGGTCGACCCCATGCGCCCTCCGGCGCCGAACACGCCGACCTTGATCACGTGTGCGACCGCAGCCGCGCCGCGTCGACCGGGCCGACCGCGGCCAGGGTCCGCGGGCGCTCCCGCAGGACGCGGTCGACGACCCGCTCGACGTCGGCCGCGGTGACCCCCTCGACCTCCGTGACGACCTCGTCGAGCGTCGGGACCTCGCCCAGTGTGAGCTCGGACCGGCCGAGGCGGTGCATCCGGCTCGCGGAGCTCTCCAGCGACAGCGCGAGCGATCCCGTGAGGTACCCCTTGGCGGCCCCGAGCTCGCGGTCGGTCACGCCCCCGTCGCGAACGATCCGGTCGAGCTCGTCGCCGAGCACGCCGAGCACCTCGTCGACGCGCTCCGGGGCGGTGCCCGCGTACACCGCGAGCGCGCCCGTCTCCTCGTAGGCGCTCCGGTACGAGAACACGGAGTACGCCAGGCCGCGGCGCTCGCGCACCTCCTGGAACAGGCGGGAGCTCATGCCGCCGCCGAGCACCTGGTCGAGCACGCCGAGCGCAAAGCGGTCGGGGTCGTCCCGGGCGAGCGCGCGCGTCCCGAGCACGACGTGCGCCTGCTCCGACGCGTGCTCGCGTACCGACAGCGGCGAGGGCCGCGTGGCATCGGCGCCGTTCGACCGCACCGGCCGACCGGTGGAAGCTGCCCGCTCGCGGCCGCGCAGCGCGGCGACCACCTCGTCGTGGGTGACGTTCCCCGCCACCACCACCACGAGGTTCTCGGGGACGTAGTGCTCGCGGTGGTGCCCCGCGAGCGCGTCGCGGGTCATGGATCCGATCGTCGCCTCGGTCCCCGCGACCTCACGCCCGAGCGGGTGACCCGGGAACAGGGCGCCGGCGAACACGTCGTGCACGAGATCGTCGGGCGTGTCGTCGCGCAGACGAATCTCCTCGAGGATCACGTGCCGCTCGGACTCGATGTCGCCGTCGCGGAGTGCCGGCGACCACACGATGTCCGAAAGCACGTCGATCGCGACGTCCACGTGCTTGTCGGGGACGCGGACGTAATAGGCCGTGGTCTCCTGGCCGGTGTGCGCGTTCATGTCGCCGCCCACCGACTCGACGCAGCGGGCGATCGCCGCCGCGTCGCGGGACGCGGTGCCCTTGAAGAGCAGGTGCTCGAGGAAGTGGCTCACTCCGGCGTCGTCATCGCGCTCGTCGCGCGAGCCGGTTCCCACCCAGAACCCGACCGCGACCGAGCGCAGGCCGGGCAGCTGCTCGGTGACGACACGGAGGCCGGAGCCGAGGCGCGTGCGACGGATTCCCTCGCCTGCCATCGGGCCGGTCATCGACCGCTCCTTGCTCGCGATTGAGGGCGCGCGCCCGGGCGGGTCAGCGCCGCCCGCTCCTCCGGCGGCCGCCGCCCCGCCGTTCGCCGCGCTCCTCGCGGCCCCGGTCCTCTCGGGCGTCGCCCGGGCCGAGCTCACCGAACTCCTCGCGGGCCTTGCTGTCGAAGAACTGGTCGAAGGAAGCGGAGTCGGCGGCGTCCGCCCGTCCCCCTTCGTCGCGGCCGTCGCGGGCCTCGCGGTCACCGCTGTCGTCGCGCCCGCCGCGTGGCTCGCGCCGGGCGCGGGGCGGCGCGTCGTCGGCTGCGCCGCCTTCGCCCTCGGCGCCGTCACCGGCGAGGGACAGCGAGAGCTTGCCCGCGTTGTCGATGTCGTCGACCCGCACCGTCACCTCGTCGCCGAGGTTGAGCACGTCCTCCACCCGGTCGATGCGCTTCCCGCGCCCGATCTTGGAGATGTGGAGCAGCCCGTCACGTCCGGGCAGGATGTTCACGAACGCGCCGAACTTGGTGATGTTCACCACCTTGCCGGTGTACTCGGCACCGAGCTCGGCGGTCGGCGGGTCGAGGATGAGCTCGATGCGGCGCCGGGCCTCTTCCACCTGGCGCCCGTCGACCGAACCGATCGTCACCTTCCCGACGAGCCCGTCGTCGGTGACCGAGACGTCGGCGCCGGTCTCCTGGGTGATCGTGTTGATGACCTTGCCCTTGGGGCCGATGACCTCGCCGATCTTGTCGATCGGGATCTCGAAGCTCACGATCTTCGGCGCGGTCTCGCGGAGCTCGGCGCGCGGCTCGGCAATCGCTCCTGCCATGACGTCGAGGATCTGCAGGCGCGCGTCCTTCGCCTGGCGCAGCGCCTGCGCCAGCACCTCGGCGGGCAGGCCGTCGATCTTCGTGTCGAGCTGGAGGGCGGTCACGAAGTCGCGCGTGCCCGCCACCTTGAAGTCCATGTCGCCGAACGCGTCCTCGGCGCCGAGGATGTCGGTGAGCGTCGTGTACTGCCCTTCGGCATGGACGAGGCCCATGGCGATGCCGGCGACGGGCGCCTTGATCGGTACGCCCGCGTCCATCAGCGCGAGCGCCGACCCGCACACGGAGGCCATCGAGGTGCTCCCGTTCGAGCTGAGGATCTCCGACACCACGCGGAGGGTGTAGGGCCACTCCTCGGCCGACGGCACCACCGGCAGCAACGCCCGCTCGGCGAGCGCGCCGTGGCCGATCTCGCGCCGTCGCGGCGCACCGACGCGGCCGGTCTCGCCGGTCGAGTAGGGCGGGAAGTTGTAGTGGTGGATGTAGCGCTTCGTCGTGCCGCGCATCTCGTCGAGGCCGATCGACTGCTCCATGCGCGGCATGCCGAGCGTCAGCACGGTCAGGGCCTGGGTCTCTCCGCGCTGGAAGAGGCCCGATCCGTGGGCGGTGCCGATGATGCCGACCTCTGCCGAGAGGGGCCGGATGTCGGCGGTTCCGCGGCCGTCGATGCGCACGCCGTCGAGCACGATGCGCGCCCGCACGATCTTCTTCTGCAGCGCCCGGAACGCGCGGCTCACCTGCCCGGCGCGGTCGGCGAACGGCCCCGGCGCCTCGGGCGTGCCGCAGAGCGCGAGCAGGAGACCCTCCTCGATCTCGTCGAGCCGGGAGTTCCGCTCGGCCTTGTCGGCGATCGCCATCGCCGTTTCGGTGTTCGGGCTCGCCTCCCGGGCGACCGTCTCGAACACGTCTTCGTCGTAGTCCGTGTACAGCTCGTACGGGATCGCCGGGATCTCGCCGCCGCGCTCGCGTACGATCGCGGCGCGCAGCTCCTTCTGCATGTCGATCGACGCCGCGATCCACTGCTTGGCCTCTTCGAGGCCGCCGGCGATGACCTCCTCGTCGACCTTCGGCGCGCCCTCCTCGTACAGGCGCCACGTGGCCTCGGTGCCGCCCGCCTCGACCATCATGATCGCGATGTCGGTGCCGACCCGGCGGCCGGCGACCACGAGCTCGAACGTCGACTCCTGGCTCTCCTCGTACGTCGGGTGCGCGACCCAGTGGTCGACCTGACGCGACAGGCGCACCGCGCCGATCGGGCCGTCGAAGGGGATCCCCGACACCATGAGCGCAGCCGACGCGCCGTTGATGGAGACGATGTCGTACGGGTTCTCGAGGTCGACGCCGAGCACGGTGGCGATGACCTGGACCTCGTTGCGGAAGCCTTCGGGGAACGACGGGCGCAGCGGACGGTCGGTGAGCCGGCACGTGAGGATCGCGGGCTCGCTCGGGCGACCCTCGCGCCGGAACACCGCGCCGGGGATCTTCCCCGCCGCGTACATGCGTTCCTCGACGTCGACGGTCAGCGGGAAGAAGTCGGTGCCCTCCCGCGGCCGGGCGCTGACGACGGTGGACAGCACCGTCGTGTCCCCCACCGTGACCAGGACGGCGCCGTCGGCCTGCGGCGCGAGCCGGCCGGTCTCGATGGTCATGGTCAGGCCGGCCGCGTTGATCGGACCGGAAACTCGAATCGCGTCCATCGCCGAACGCGCTCCTCTCTCACCCGTGAGCGGGTGGACACGGCGAGCGCCGGCGGTTCCCAGTTGTCGCCGTCCGGCAGGGCCGGGCGGTGGCGACTGACAACCGACGAACGGCTCGCGGGCTCTCTCTCGTGGACTCGGTGGACTAGCGGCGGAGGCCCAGCTTTGCGATCAGGCCCCGGTACCGCTCGACGTCCGTGTCACGGAGGTAGTCGAGCAGCCGCCGCCGTCGGCCGACGAGCATCAGCAGCCCCCGACGCGAGTGGTGGTCCTTCTGGTGCACCTTCAGGTGCTCCGTGAGGTGGTTGATCCGCCCGGTGAGCAGGGCCACCTGCACCTCGGTGGAACCGGTGTCGGACGGGTGCAGCCGGTGCTCGGCGATCGTCGCGGCGGTGTCGGGCATGCGCTGGCAGAGCCTTCTTTCTGGCTTTCTGGCTTTCTGGCTTCCGGGCTTTCTGGCTCCCGGGCTTGTGGGGGAGCTCCCGGCTCTCGGGGCGCTCTCGGTGCCGGGACCGTGGTCGCCGGACCGGAAAAGGTTACCAGACCCACCTCGCTAGGCCCCGAGCACCCGGCGGGTCGCCGCCACGTCCCGGGTCATCTGCGCGACGAGCGCCTCGACGCTGTCGAAGCGCTCCTCGTCCCGGAGGTGCGCAGCGAAGCGAACCTCCGCCACCTGCCCGTAGAGGTCGCCGTCGAAGTCGAGGACGAACGCCTCGAGCAGCGAGGAGTCGGCGTGCTCGTAGAACGTGGGCCGGCGACCGAGCGAGATCGCCGCCGCCCGCTCGGTGCCGACGCCGTCCACGAGGGTGCCGGCGTAGATGCCGTCGGCCGGGAGACACATCCGCGCCGGCACCATGACGTTCGCGGTCGGGAACCCGAGCTCCCGTCCTCGGCGGTCGCCCTCGACCACCGGCCCCCGCAGCGCGTAGCGGCGCCCGAGCATCGCCGCCGCGCCGACCACGTCGCCGACGGCCAACCGCCGCCGGATCTCGGTCGACGAGTACACCGTGCCGCCCGGCCCGGCTTCGAGGCCGACGCCGATCACCTCGAAGCCGAGCTCCGCACCGGTACGTTCGAGCATCGGGACGTTGCCGCCGCGGTTGCGGCCGAAGTGGAAGTCGGCCCCCACGACCACGACGCGTGCGTGGGCGCCGCCGACGAGCACCTCGCGCACGAAGTCCTCGGCGTCCTCCCGGCTGCGCTCCTCGTCGAAGTGGAGGACGAAGCAGGTGTCGAGGAATCCGCTCGACGCCAGCAGCTCGAGCTTCTGTTCGGTGTTCGTCAGGAGCGACGGAGCCGACTCGGGACGCACGACCTCGGCGGGGTGGCGGTCGAAGGTCACACACACGGCGCGGAGGCCGCGCGCGTCGGCGAGGTCGCGCACGAGCCGCAGGACCGCGAGGTGACCGAGGTGGACGCCGTCGTACACGCCGATGGTCACCACACTCTCTCCGCCCGCGCTCAGCGCAGCCAGGTCGTCGACGATCCTCACGCGACCACCACCGCCGGCTTCCACGCGCCGGCACGGAGCTCGTACACCGCCAGGAGCGCTCCGTCGGCGCCGAGGATGGCGCACGGGCCGGCGCCCGGCACCTCGAGCGCGGGGAACGGCACGCCGTGGCTCACGGCGCGCGCCTGCTCGCCGTCGAGTCGCAACTGGGCGAGATCGCGCATCGCGGCCGCCGGCGTGACGAGGACCTCGTCGGGCCGTGCCCGGACCGCCTCGAGGGTGTGCGCCTCGTCGACGCCGAACGAGCCGACGCGTGTGCGGCGCAATGTCCTGATGTGCGCACAGCCACCGAGCGCGGCGCCGAGGTCGGCTGCCAGCGAGCGGACGTACGTCCCGCTGCTGCACTCGATGCGCAGCGTCGCCTCCGGGTACGCACCCGGCTCGAAGGCGGTGACGTCGAGCCGGTCGACCCGCACCCGACGGGGTGCGCGCTCGACCTCCTCGCCCCGCCGGGCGAGCTCGTGCAGCCGGCGGCCCCCGACCTTCACTGCCGAGACCATCGGCGGGAGCTGGCTGATCTCGCCGACGAAGCGCCCGGTCGCGGCGACGACGTCGTCCCGACCGATGGGCATCGGCTGCTGGTCGAGGACCACGCCCGACGCGTCGAGCGTGTCGGTCGCGACACCGAAGCGCACGCACGCGTCGTACACCTTGCCCGCCGCCTGGAGGAAGCGGAGCAGCCGGGTGACCCGGCCGAGCCCGACGAGCAGCACACCGGTGGCGTCCGGATCCAGCGTCCCCGCGTGCCCGACGCGCCGCTGCCCGTAGACCTTACGGAGGACCGCGACGACGTCGTGGCTGGTGCAGCCGCCGGGTTTGTCGACGACGACCAGGCCGTCACGCATCGCGGCACCCACGAACGTGCGTCAGAGTGCGGCCGAGATCTCGGTGACGAGCGCCGGGATGGTCGAGCTCGACGTGAACCCGGCCGCGAAGCGGTGGCCGCCGCCTCCGTGCACCTCGGCGATGTTCCTCACGTCGACCTCGCCGAGCGACCGGAGGCTGACGCGCACGCTGCCGTCGGCCTCCTCCTTCAGCACGCAGGTGACCTCGGCCTCGGACGTGCGCCGGAGGATGTCGATGAGGCCCTCCACCTCCTCGAGCGTGACGTCGTGCGCGTCGAGCATCTCCTGGGTGACCGCGGTCCATACGAAGCGCCGTTCGGTGTCGAGCTGTGCCGAGGCCAACGCGTCCCCCAGCAGCTTCAGGTACGCGAAGCGGTGCTCTTCGAACAGGAGCCGCGACAGCCGTGACACCGGCACGTCGAACTCCACCAACTCGCGCGCCAGGTCGAACACGCCGGGCGTGGTGGTCTCGTACTGGAACCTCCCGGTGTCGCACACCAGCGCGGCGTAGAGCGCGATCGCGGCGTCGCGTGTGAGCGCGAGGCCGAGCTCGTCCACGAGGCGACGGACGACCACGCCGCTGGCGGCCGCGTCGGGATCGATCACGTTGATGGTGCCGTAGCGCGTGTTCGAGATGTGGTGGTCGATGACGATCAGCTCACGTGCGCCGTGCGCCGCCGGCTCGAGCGCGCCGAGCCGGTTCACGGACCCGCAGTCGAACGTGACCATCACGTCGGGCTGGCGGGGGAAGTCCTCCGGCTTGGTGAGGTGCTCCAACCCGGGGAGCTCCCGGTAGTGGGGTGCGACGACGAAGGGCGGCGGGAACGATGCGACGACGTCGTCCCTGTTCGCGGTGAGCACGTGGAACAGCCCCAGCATGGAGCCGAGCGCGTCGCCGTCGGGATTCACGTGGCACGCGAGCGCGATGCGGCGCGCGCCGCGGATCGCGGCGGCCGCCCGGGAGAGATCCTCCTCGACGGTCACGGCGGGGACTCCCCGTCGTGCTCCCGGTCACGCTCGGCATCCGCCTGGTGGATCGAACGGATGATCTGCTCGATGCGCGCGCCCTGGGCGACGGCGGGATCCTCGCGGAAGTCGAGTGCGGGCAGGTACTTGAGCCGCACCTGACGACCCAGCGCCGTGCGCAGGTGCGGCGCGGCGGAACGCAGCGCCGCACGGGTGTCGTCGTGCTCCCCAACGCCGGGCGAGGTCACTTCCACCCCTCTCGCCGCCCCCGTGGCGAGCGCGGAATAGTAGACGGTCGCGTGGCGGAGGTCAGAGCTGACCTCGACGTCGGTGACGGTGACCATGCCGAGCCGCGGGTCGGAGAGCCGCTCGAGCTCGTCGGCGAGCACCTCCCGCACGACCTCGTTGACGCGCGCCATACGGGGGTAGCGCCGCCCGCCGGCCATCACGCGTCCTCCAGCTCGAGCCACCCGCTGCGCACCCCGAGCAGCTCCACGCCCGGGGACGAGGCGACGAGGCGCTCGGCCGCGTCGAGCAGCTCGCGCACCCGGTGCTCGCTCTCGGCCACCACCGCGACCCCGATCTCGGCGCGCTGCCACCGGTCGTGGGCGCCCACCTCGGCGGCGGAGATCCGAAACCGGTACCGCAGCCCGTCGAGGATCGGCCGGATCGCGGCGCGCTTGGCCTTCAGGGAGCGGCTCTCGCCGATGTGGAGATCGAAGCTCCGCGCGGCCGCGTGCACCGCACCATTGTTATCGCTGCCCGTCATCCCGCGGCAGGCGCCCTGATCACGACGACGCGATCGAGCAGCCGCACCAGGCTCAGGTGCGCGCGATCTCCTTGAGGTCGTAGGTCTCGATGACGTCGCCCCGTTCGAGGTTCTGGTAGTTCTCGAGCCCGATGCCGCACTCGAAGCCCGACTGGACCTCGCGCACGTCGTCCTTGAACCGGCGCAGCGACGCGATGGCGCCGTTCCAGATGACGACGCCGTCACGGAGGAACCGCACCTTCGAGCCGCGGGTGATGGTGCCGCTGCGCACGTAGCAGCCGGCCACCTTCCCCACACGCGGGATCGAGAACACCTCGCGCACCTCGGCCTCGCCGGTGACGACCTCCTCGTACTCGGGCTTGAGCATGCCGATGAGCGCCGACTGCACGTCCTCGAGCACCTGGTAGATGACCTCGTAGAGGCGCATCTCGACGCTCTCGGTGTCGGCGAGCTCGCGGGCCTTGCGGTCGGGGCGCACGTTGAAACCGATGACGGTGGCGTTCGCCACCGAGGCGAGATTGATGTCGGACTCGGTGATGCCGCCCACCGCGCGGTGCACGAACGAGAGCCGCACCTCCTCGTGCTCCTGGTCGAGCTTGCGCAGCGCGTCGGTGAGCGCCTCGAGCGAACCCTGCACGTCGGCCTTGAGGACCAGGTTCAGCGTTGCGACCTCGCCCCGCTGGACCATGGCGAAGATGTCCTCGAGGCGCGCGCCGCCGGCGAGGCTCATGGGGTGCTTGAGGCTCGCGGCCCGCCGGCGCCGGGCGCGGGCTACGGCCACGGTGCGGGCGGTCTTGTCGTCGGGCGCGACGCGGAGCTCGTCGCCCGCGAGCGGCACGTCGTCGAGCCCGAGCACCTCCACGGGGACCGACGGCCCCGCCTCGGCGACCGACTGGGCGCGCTCGTCGAAGAGCGCGCGGACGCGGCCCCACGCGCCGCCGGCGACGATCGGGTCGCCGACGCGGAGCGTGCCGCGCTCCACGAGCGCGGTGACGACCGGGCCGCGGCCCTGGTCGAGGTTCGACTCGAGCACCAGCGCGCGCGCCGGCACCTTCGGGTTCGCGGTCAGCTCCTCGACCTCGGCGACGAGGAGGATCGACTCGAGCAGCTCGTCGACGCCGATCCCTGCGGGCGGCGCGACGTCGACCACGATCGTGTCGCCGCCCCAGGGCTCGGGCACGAGCTCGCGCTCGACGAGCTGCTGGCGCACACGCGTCGGGTCGGCGTCCTCGCGGTCGACCTTGGTGACCGCGACCACGATCGGGACCTCCGCCGCGCGCGCGTGGTCGATCGCCTCGACGGTCTGCGGCATGACACCGTCGTCGGCCGCGACGACGAGCACCGCGATATCGGTCGCATTGGCGCCGCGCGCGCGCATGGCGGTGAAGGCCTCGTGACCCGGTGTGTCGATGAACGTGATCGGGTGGTCGTTGAAGTTCGCCTGGTACGCGCCGATGTGCTGGGTGATGCCGCCGGCCTCGCCCGCGACGACGTTCGCGTGGCGGATCGAGTCGAGCAGCGTGGTCTTGCCGTGGTCGACGTGGCCCATGACGGTGACGATGGGCGCGCGGGGCTCTGCGAGCGCGTCGTCGAGGTCGTCGTCACCGAGCAGCGCCTGGAGCTCGAGCTCGGCCTCCTGACCGGGCTCGACGAGGAGCACGTCGGCACCGAGCGCCTCCGCGATGAGCTCCACCATCTCGTCGGCCAGCGACTGCGTGCCGGTGACCATCTCGCCTGCGTCGAAGAGCAGCCGCACGAGGTCGGCCGTGGTGCGGTTCAGCTTCGGCGCCAGCTCCTGGATGGTGATGCCGCGCTCGACGACGATCTCGTCGTCGGGCACCGGCGCGTCGGCCGGCGTGAGCTGGGGCATTGACGCGGGGCCCAGGTCCTCGAAGTCGCGACGGCGGCGCTTCTTCCGACGGGGTCGCTGGCCCTGCGGGCCGGGACGACCACGACCACCGGGGCCGCCGCCGGGGCCGCCGCCGGGACCTCCCGGGCCACCGGGACCACCCGGTCGGCCGCCCGGCGAGGGGCGGAAACCGCCCGGGCGGGCGCCGCCACCGGCAGGTGGACCGCCGGGGCGGGGGCGACCGGCACCCCCGGCGCCACCGGGCCCTCCGGCGCCGCCACCGCTCCGGACACCCGGCGGGACGCGGGGACCGGGTGGCGGCGGGATCCGGCGCCCACCGCCGGGAGGCGGCGGGATCGGGCGACCCGAGACGCTCTTCAACGGCGTGGGCGGGGGCGGCGGAGCCGCGGGGGACGGTGCGGGTGGAGCGTCGGCCGGTGCGGCGGCGACGACGTCGGCCGGTGCGGCCGCGGCGGGGCGCTCGGCCGGGGCCGGCGCAGGCCGGGGCGCCGGCGCGAGCGGATCCGCGATCACTCCGGTGGAGCGGACGACCCGGTGCGGCGCGCGGGGCTCGACGACCGGCTCCGCGACCGGCTCGGGCGCGGGCGGCGGTGGCGCCGGCTCGGGCTCGGGCGCGACGGCGACGGGAGCCGGCTCGGGCTCCTCCCCCTCGGGCTCGCGGCGGAGCCCCTCGGCGTCGGCGAGGCGCCGGACGCGGTCCGCCAACGGATCGTCGATGCTCGAGGAGTGGCTCTTGACGCCGATCTTCAGTCGCTCGCAGAGGTCGAGCACCACCTGGTTCTCGACCCCGAGCTCCCTCGCCAGCTCGTAGACCCTGATCTTCTTCGTGGCCAAGCTCGTCCCTAGTTGTCCCCGGCGTCCCGCTCTCGCGACCCGCCTAGTTTCGCACGCAGGCGAACGACGTCTTCAGTGCACACCGGCGCCCGCAGCGCCCGCGCCAATGCGCCCCGCCGTGCCGCGAGCTCGAGGCAGGCGAGCGCACGGTCGCGGCACAGCCACGCGCCGCGACCGGGCCCGCGGCCCAGCTCGAGCACACCCGCTTCGACGCGGACCCGGAGCAGCTCGACGGCAGGCGCCTTCCGGCGGCATCCGACGCATGTGCGTTCAGGCGTGCTCTCCCTCCGTGTCCGCGGCCGGTTGAACGGCCGACTCGTCGGCCGTTTCCGCGGCCGGTCGGTCCGGCGACTCCGCGGCGGGCGCCGCGTCCCCGGTGGGCGCCGTGTCCGCCGCTGGTGTCTCAGTGCCGTCGCCCGCGACCGGCGCGTCCGGTGCGGCGTATCCGGCCTCCGCGGCCGAGATCGTGTCGCCGCCGCCGGCCGGTTGCCACACGAGCTCACCCGCCTCGTTGGTGACCCATTCACCCTCGGCGTACTCGACGCCGACCCCCGACTCCTCCTCCGCGAGCTGCGTCTCGCTCTTGATGTCGACGCGCCAGCCGCTGAGGCGCGCGGCGAGCCGGGCGTTCTGGCCCTCCTTGCCGATCGCGAGCGAGAGCTGGAAGTCGGGGACGATGACCTCCGCGGTACCGGTGTCGGGATGGATGCGAACCTCGCGCACGCGCGCGGGCGCCAACGCCTTCATCACGAACTCCGACGCGTCGTCACTGTAAGGAACGATGTCGACCTTCTCGCCTCGCAGCTCGTTCACGACCATCCGCACACGCGAGCCGCGCGCGCCCACGCACGCGCCGACCGGGTCGACGTTCGTGTCGTTGGACGCCACCGCGATCTTGGTGCGGTGCCCAGGCTCGCGGGCGATCGCCTTGAGCTCGACCACGCCGTCGACGATCTCCGGCACCTCGAGCTCGAACAGGCGCTTCACGAGGCCGGGGTGCGTGCGCGACACGACGATCTGCGGGCCCTTGGCGGTCTTGCGCACCTCGACGATGTACGCCTTCAGCCGGCTGCCGTGGTCGTAGTGCTCGTTCTGCACCTGCTCCGCCTGCGGCAGCAGCGCCTCCACGCGTCCGAGGTCGAGCAGTGTGTAGCGGGCATCGGTCTGCTGGATGATGCCGGTGACGATGTCGCCCTCGCGGCCGGCGTACTCCTCGTACTTCATCTCGCGTTCCGCTTCGCGGATCCGCTGGAAGATCACCTGCTTCGCGGTCTGGGCCGCGATGCGCCCGAAGTCGTCGGGCGTGTCGTCCCACTCGCGGGTGACGTTGCCCTCCTCGTCGAGCTCCTGCGCGATCACGCGGATCGCGCCCGTCTCCATGTCGATCTCGACGAGCGCCTCCTCGGCTGCGTTCGGACCGCGCTTGTACGCGGTGAGCAACGCGTTCGCGAGGGCCTCGAGCATGATCTCGATGGAGATGCCCTTCTCGCGCTCGATGTTCTCGAGCGCCTCCATCATCTCTGAGTTCATCGCGGTGCCACTTCCTTCGTCTTCCCCCTAGCGCCGCTCCCCCACTCGAACAAGGTGCGCGCCTGCACGACGTCCGCGAGCGCGATCCGCCGCACCTCGCCGTCGTCGAGCGTGAGCTCGCAGGTCGTGTCGTCGACCGCGCCGAGCACGCCGCGCAGCCGGCGAGCCGGCCCGTCGTCCTCCTTGACCTTCACCGACACCAGCTCACCCGACGCGCCGCGGAAGTGCTCGGAGCGCCGCAACGGGCGCTCGAGCCCGGGGCTGCTGACCTCGAGCGAGTACGGCCCGCGGAGCGCGGTGGCACCCGGGTCGTGGTCGAGCGCCCGGGACAGGACCTCGCTCAGCCGGGCGACCGTGTCGAGGTCGATGCCGCCGGGACGGTCGACGAGCACGCGGACGACCGCACCCCGGCCGGTGCCCGCGACCTCGACGTCGTAGAGCGAGCATCCCCGCGCGGTGAGCTCGGGGGTGACCAACTCCCGGATGTCCTCCACGAGGCTCACGCCCGTCTCACCTCCTCCTGCTACCCGCTGCCTTCCGCCTGGCACGTTCCCGACTGGCTCGCCCCCCAAAGAAAAAACGTGGGCTTGCGCCCACGTCTCTCCCGGACCGGTGGGTGTTCACTCGCCTGATCGAACCACCGCAGTATAGCGGGGCGTCAGGTTCCGAAGACGGCGTGCAGCTCGATCGGCACCGGCACGTCGAGCTGCGCGTACGTGCAGGATCCGGGCTCGCGATCGGGCCGCCAGCGGACGAACCGCGCCGTGTGGCGGAATCGGTCGCCCTGCAGGTGCTCGTACGCGACCTCGGCGACGAGCTCGATGCGCAGCGGCTCCCAGCTCAGATCCTTGCCCGCGTTCCAGCGGCTCAGCCCGCCCGGCATCCGCTGCCCGGGCTCGGCCGCGGCCTGGGCCCAGTCTCTCCACGGGTGGTGGTCGAGGGCGTGGTCGCGGTACGGCTCGACCTCCTTCGCGAGCTGGGCGCGCAGCGGCGCCGCGAAGCTGCTGGCGACACCGACGTGGTGCAGGTCGCCGCGGTCGTCGTAGAGGCCGAGCAGGAGCGAGCCCACGCCCTTCCCGTCCTTGTGCTGGCGGAAGCCGGCGACGACGCAGTCGGCGGTGCGCAGGTGCTTGACCTTCGCCATCGTCCGCTCGCCCTCCGCGTACGGAGCCGACCTCGGTTTCGCCACGACGCCGTCGAGCCCGGCACCCTCGAAACGCTCGAACCAGTCCGCCGCCTCGTCGGGATCGAGGGTCGCGGGCGTGAGTCGGATCGGGGCCTCGGCCGACGCCATGACCCGCTCGAGCCGCGCCCGCCGCTCGGAGAAGGGGCGCGGACGGAGATCGTCGTCACCCTCGGCGAGGAGGTCGAAGGCGACGAACGACGCCGGGGTCTCCCCCGCCAGCTTCTCGATCCGGCTCGCGGCCGGGTGGATGCGCTGGGACAGCGCGTCGAAGTCGAGCCCGTGTTCTCCCGCGATCACGATCTCGCCGTCGAGGACGCAGCGCGGCGGGAGCTCGCTCCGGACGGCACCGATCAGCTCCGGGAAGTAGCGCGTGAGCGGCTTCTCGTTGCGGCTGCCGATCTCGACCTCGTCGCCGTCGCGGAACACGATGGCGCGGAAGCCGTCCCACTTCGGCTCGTAGAGGTAGTCGCCGACCGGGAGCTCGCGCGTGAGCTTCGCCAGCATCGGCGAGACGGGCGGGTTGACCGGGAGCCCCATCAGTACGCGCGGGCGACGTAGGCCACGAGATCCGATTCGTCGGCGTGCGCCGGCAACGACCCGTCGGCGCGCGTGAGGCAGCGCACGGTGACTCCGCTCTGGGCGAGCTCGGCCTCGCCCTCGGCGCCGACCGCGTCCCACGGCACGCGCGCCCAGCCCGTCGCCGCGGCGTCACGGGCGGCGTCGAGCGAGCCCGCGTCGACGATGCGCGCGTCGCGGAACGCGGTCGCGTCCGCGAGGAGCGCGGCCTGCTCGCGCTCGAGCTCCTCGGCCACCGCGGTGGCGACGCCCGCCAGCGCGACGCTCTGCTTGTCTCCCGAGATCCGGCGCGCGAGCGTCACCGCGCCGTCGGCGAGGTCGCGGGGCCCGAGCTCGAGGCGCACGGGGACGCCCTTCAGCTCCCAGTCGGTGACCCGCCGCCCGAGGGAGACGCCGGTGCGGTCGTCGACCTCGACCCTGAGGCCCTCCGCCGCGAGCGCGTCGCCGAGCGCCCGGGCGCTCGCGAGCACCTCGCCCTCGTCGCGGACGGCGACCACGACCACCTGGACCGGTGCCAGGCGTGGCGGCACCCGGAGGCCGGCGTCGTCGCCGTGCGCCATGATCAGCGCGCCGACCATGCGGGTGGTCGCGCCCCACGAGGTGGTCCACGCGAGCTGCTGCGCGCCGTCGGCGTCGAGGAACTGGATGCCGAACACGCGGGCGAAGTTCTGACCGAGCTCGTGACTGGTGCCCATCTGGAGTGCCTTGCCGTCTCCCATCATCGCCTCGAGCGCGAGGCTGTTCGCCGCGCCGGCGAAGCGCTCCTTGGCCGTCTTCAGGCCCGGGACGACCGGCACCGCGAGCACGTTCACCATGAAGTCGGTGTACACGTCGCGCAGAATCCGCTCCGCGTACGCGCGCGCTTCCTCCTGCGTCGCGTGCGCGGTATGGCCCTCCTGCCAGAGGAACTCGGTCGTACGCAGGAAGAGGCGCGGGCGCAGCTCCCACCGGACCACGTTCGCCCACTGGTTGAGCAACATCGGGAGATCGCGGTAGCTCTGGATCCACTTCGCCATGAACTCGCCGATGACCGTCTCGCTGGTGGGTCGCACGACGATCGGCTCGTCGAGCTCCTTGCCGCCTGCGATCGTGACCACCGCGAGCTCGGGGTTGAAGCCCTCGACGTGCTCGGCTTCGCGCCGGAAGTAGGCCTCGGGGATCAACAACGGGAAGTACGCGTTCTGCGCCCCGCACGCCTTGATCCGGTCGTCGACCTCGGCCTGCATCCGCTCCCAGATCGCGTACCCGTAGGGGCGGATGACCATCGTGCCGCGCACCGGGCCGTTGTCGGCGAGCTCCGCCTTGGTCACGACGTCCTGGTACCACCGGGGGAAGTCGTGGCCGCGAGGGGTGACGACGGGCGCCTTCGCCATGGCGGCCCACGGTAGCGAGGCGGGAAATCCCGACTCGGCCGCTGGTATTTGACGGAAAAACCGGGTAGATTCCTCATATATGGCGATCGACGTCCGCCAGCTCCGCTCACAGGTGCTCGACCCCGAGATCGAGGAGGAGCTCCAGAGCTTCGAGGAGCACGCGAACAAGTTCCTCGCCGGTGAGATCGACGACGACGTCTTCCGCGTCTTCCGGCTGAACCAGGGCATCTACGGGCAGCGCCAGGGCGGCAACAACCAGATGCTCCGGGTGAAGGTGCCCTACGGCAAGCTCGAGCCCGACCAGCTCGAGGTCCTCGGCTACGTCGCCGAGACCTACTCGCGCGGGTGGGGCCATCTCACGACGCGCCAGAACGTGCAGTTCCACTTCGTCCAGCTCGAGCAGGTGGCGGAGGCGCTGCGGCTGCTCGCCTCGGTGGGCCTCACCAGCCGGGAGGCCTGCGGCGACACCGTCCGCAACGTGGCCGGGTGCCACCTCGCCGGCGCGTGCCCCTACGAGGTGCTCGACATCAGCCCCTGGGCGGAGGCGGCGAAGTCGCTGTTCCTGCGCAACCCGATCGCGCAGCGGCTGCCCCGCAAGTTCAAGATCAACTTCTCGGGCTGCGCCACCGATTGCGGGCAGGCGATGTTCAACGACGTCGGGGTGATCGCGGTGAACCGGCCGCTCCCCGACGGCAACGTCGAAGCCGGGTTCCGCGTGTTCATGGCCGGTGGGCTCGGCGCGAACCCGCACCCCGCGCAGGCGCTCGAGGAGTTCACCTCCCGCGAGGATCTCCTGCCCACGATCGAGGCGATCCTGCGTGTGCAGGACCACCACGGCAACCGCGACAACAAGCTGCGCGCGCGCCTCAAGTGGCTGGTCGACACCATGGGGATCGACGAGCTGCGCGAGCGGATCTTCAAGGAACGCCGGTTCCTGCCCGCATCGGCGACCTATCCCGGCGGGATCCCCGACGTGGTGCAGGCCCACGGAGACGCGCCGGCCGGCATCGGCACCGCGGTCACGGCCGACGGCGGGCTCAGCGGCTACGCGCGCACCACCACCCCGGTCGAGTTCCGCGGGTTGTCACCGTTCTCGCGTTGGGACACCGCGAACGTCGTGCGCGGGCGCGCCAACGGCACCGTCAGCGCGTACGCATGGGCGCGGCTCGGCGACATCACCGCTGACCAGTTCCGCGCCCTCGCCGACATCCAGCGCGACTTCGGCGTCGAGGTGCGCGTGACCAACCGCCAGAATTTCGTGCTGCGTGGCCCCAGCGACGAGCAGCTGCCCGAGCTGTTCGAGCGCCTCGACGCGATCGGTATGGCGGAGGCGGGCGCCGAGCTCGTGCGCGACGTGGTCTCGTGCCCGGGTGCCGACACGTGCAACCTCGCCGTCACCCAGTCGCGCGGCCTCGCCGCCGACATCGGCGACGCGTTGGAGGAGGCGGGCCTCGCCGAGGTCGGGGGCATCCGCATCAACATCTCCGGGTGCACCAACTCGTGCGGCCAGCACCACGTGGCCGACATCGGCTTCCTCGGCATCGAGCGGCGCGCCCACGGCCGGGCCGCGCCCGGGTACCACATGGAGCTCGGCGGGCGGGTCGGCAACATGGAGATCGAGTTCGCCCAGAAGGCCGTGAAGCTCCCGGCGCGCAACGCGTCGAAGGCCGTCGTGCGCGTGGTCGAGCAATTCGCCGGGGAGCGCGATCCCGGCGAGACGTTCTCCGAATGGCTCGTGCGTGCCGGCGGCGCCGCCGCGGTGGGCCGGACGCTCAAGGATCTCGACGAGTTCCCCACCCCCGAGGAATCGCCGGAGTACTACGTCGACTTCGACGAGACCGGCCCGTACGTGGCCGAGACGGGCGAGTCGGAGTGCGCGACGTGAGCTCCTTCGTCCGCGACTTCGCCGAGGCGGAGGAACCCGCCGAGCCACACGTCACCAGCGTTCCCGACCTCGGCGAGCTCGCCGCGGTATCGGAGAAGCTCGAGCACCTGCCCGCGAGCGAAGCGGTCCGCTGGGCGTTCGACACCTTCGGCGACGAGGCGATCCTGGCGGCGTCGTTCCAGGACTGCGTGCTCATCGACGTCGCGGTGCAGGTCGCGCCCGACATCGACGTGGTGTTCCTCGACACGCAATACCACTTCGCGGAGACGCTCTGGTACGTGGAGCAGGTCCGCAAGCGCTACGACCTCAACCTCCGCGTCGTCTCCCCCCTCGTCGAGCCCGACGACATGTGGCGGGTCGACACCGACGCCTGCTGCGAGATGCGCAAGGTCGAGCCGCTGGCGCGCGCGCTGGAGGGCAAGCGCGCGTGGCTCACCGGGCTGCGCCGCGACGAGGCCGCGACGCGCGCCAACGCGCCCATCGTGAGCTGGGACGTCGGCCGCGGCATCGTGAAGGTGAACCCGATCGCGACCTGGACCCACGACGACATCGAGGGCTACGTGCGCGACCGCGAGCTCCCCTCGCACCCGCTCCGCGACAAGGGCTACCCCTCGATCGGATGCTGGCCGTGCACTCAGCCGGTGGCGGAGGGCGACGACCCGCGCGCCGGGCGCTGGGCCGGCACCGGCAAGCTGGAGTGCGGCCTGCACGGTTGGACACCCAGCCAGGGCTGAAACCCGCGACTCCGGCCGCGAGCGACTGGGGCCGGTCCAGCGAGGGAGCCGGGCGTTCAGGCCGCGAGCACGAGCTCGTCGTCAGGCGCCTCAGGCGGTGGCTTGCGGGGGTCCCGACGCGCAAGGCGCGACGCCAGGTACGCGACGCCCCGGTAGAGGAGATACCCGATCAAGCACACGCTCGGATCGTAGATCCGGTTCAGTCGACGATGTCGCGGATCCGGGCGACGCGCTCCTCGCTGCGGTTGGCGTCGGTGCCCTGGATCTGCAGGAGCTCCTCTCGTGTCGCGGCCGCGATCGCCTCGGCGTCAGCGTCCGCGGCCGCGAGGCGGGCCTCGATGCCCTCGGCCACGATGCGTTCGGCCTCGTTGACGAGCGCTGCGACCATCTCCGACTCGGGGACGACGCGCACCACCTGACCCCGCACGAACAGGTGGCCCTTGCCCCGGCCGGCGGCGATGCCGAGGTCGGCGTCACGCGCCTCGCCCGGCCCGTTCACGACGCATCCCATCACCGCGACCTGGAGTGGGATCCGGCGTGCCTCCAGCGCGTCCTGCGCCGCCCGTGCGACGCCGATCACGTCGACCTCGGCGCGACCGCACGACGGGCACGCGATCAGGTCGAGACCCTTGCGCTCGCGCAGCCCCATCGCCTCGAGGAGCTGACGGCCCGCCTTGGCCTCCTCCACCGGGTCCGCGGTCAGGGAGAAGCGGATGGTGTCGCCGATGCCCTCGGCGAGCAGCGTGGCGATCCCGGCGGTGCCCTTCACGAGCCCGCCGGGCAGCGGGCCCGCCTCGGTGACCCCGAGGTGCAACGGGTGGTCGACCCGCTCGGACAGCAGCCGGTAGGCGTCGATCATCACGGGCACGTTCGACGACTTCACCGAGATCTTGACGTCGTCGAAGCCGACCTCCGCGAAGTACGCGAGCTCGCGTTCGGCCGACGCCACCAGCGCCTCGGGAGTCGCGCCGCCGTGCCGTTCGGCGATGTCCGGGTCGAGCGACCCTGCGTTCACGCCGATGCGGATGGGCACGCGGTGGTCGCGCGCGGCTTGCGCCACCGCCTTGATCTGCTCCGGCTTGCGGATGTTGCCCGGGTTGAGCCGCAGGCCCTGCACCCCGGCCTCGATCGCGGCGAGCGCGAGCTTGTACTGGAAGTGGATGTCCGCCACGATCGGCACCGGCGAGCGCGGCAGGATCTGCGCGAGGCCCTCGGCCGCTGCCTCCTCATTGCACGTGCACCGCACGATGTCGCATCCCGCGGCGGCAAGCGCGTAGATCTGCGTGAGCGTGGCGTCGACGTCGGCCGTCTTGGTGGTCGTCATCGACTGGACCGACACCGGCGCGTCGCCGCCGACGGCCACGTCGCCGACGCGGATCTGGCGCGTGACCCGCCGCTCGACGCTCACGCCGCGCTCATTGGCCGAACGCCTGGCGTACGTCGAGGAACATCGCGGAGAGCGACAGGGTCACCAGCACCATGAGCACGACCGCGGCGACCGGCATCAGCTTGCGGTAGTCGACGTGCTCCCGGTTGCCGGTGAGCTTGAAACGCCCCCACTCGAACAGCACGACGACCGCGTGCCCGCCGTCGAACGGGAGCACGGGCAGGAGGTTGAAGAGGGCGAGCACGAGGCTGATACCCCCGAGGAGGTAGAGCAACGCCCAGACGTTGCCGCCGACGATCTGGCTGCCCTCGTCGACGATGCCGATGAACGACCGCGGACGGTTCAGGTCGGCGGTGGAGCCGGCCGTCGGCGCCGCGGACGTGAAGTTCTTCGAGTAGCTCTCGACGCCCGACGGGGAGAACAACCGACCGATTCCCGCGCCGGCGCTGGTAGTGACGTCGCCGAGGGAGCGGAACGACTCAGGGATTGCGGTGATCGGGTTCACCGACTTGGTCGCGCTCGTGGGCGAGACACCGAGGAAGCCGCGGCCGTCCTGCTCGCGCGGCGTGGCGGTCACGTCGACGAGCCGGCCGTCGCGCTTCACCGTGAACACGATGGTGTCGTTGCCGTGCGACTGGATCGCGGTGGTGAGGTCGTCCCACGAGGGGGTCGGGCGGCCCGCCACGGCGACGA
>CAZDJK010000039.1:0-17834 GCA_964505725.1 uncultured Bifidobacteriaceae bacterium
GAACGCACGGCCGAGAACGTCGCCGCCGCGAGCACGAGCGTGCCGCCCGCGGTCGCGAGGGACGAGATCGTCTGCCAGTCGGCCACGCCGCGACGGCATTACTGGCGTCATCGCGATGCGTCGCCGGTAGCGTCACGGCGCCTCGCGCTTGCGTCGAGGGTTACGTCGAGGTCCTGGCGGGGAAGCAGGCGCAGCGGCGCCCTCGGCAGGATTCGAACCTGCGCACACGGCTCCGGAGGCCGATGCTCTATCCCCTGAGCTACGAGGGCGGGACCCGCGAGACTACCCGGAGGATGCCGGCGAGCTCTCGGTCGTTCGCCGTGCGTGGTGCGCGGCTCGGCGATGAGTGTCACACCCCGGTGGTGTGATGCGTGCATGTTCGATGTCGCGGAGCACCTCGACGAGTTGCGGCGCCGGCCGACCGAGTGGCTGGTAGCCCGCCGCGACGAGGCGGTGCGCGAGCAACGCCGGTGGCGGGTGGAGGAGCTGACGGTCACCCGGGTGCTCGACGAGCGCGGCGCGTTCGACGACACGGTCGCGGCGCGCGACGGGGTGTCGTGTCGCAGTGTGCGCGAGACGGTCGAGACCGCCCGGGCGCTCGAGTCGCTGCCCGCGGTGGCGGCGGCCGCGCACGCGGGCGAGCTGAGCGCCGAACAGCTCGGGTCGGTCTGCACGCTGGCGGACCCGGCGAGCGACGCCGACCTCGACGGCGGCCGATTCCAAGCCGCCATCGAGCACCTGACCGAACAGATGCGCGCGGCCAAGGGTCAGCCGTGGGACAGCTTCGCCCACCGCGCCGCCGCCGCCCTCGTCACCCTCGCCACCAACTACGAGTCGGTCGAGTGCGACGGGCCCACCCGGGCCCCGCGGACCCTGCTCCAGGTGAGCGTGCCGCGCACCGGGCGGGCGACCATCGCGGGCATCCCCCTGCCCGACGCCATGGTCGAGGCGCTGCGCGCCGACGCGGTGGTCGAACCGGTCCTCGTGGACGAGTCAGGCGCGCCGGTCACCGTCGGCAGGCGCTCGACTGCCCTGTCGCCCAAAGTGGCGCGGGCGGTCCTGCTGCGCGACGGGCACTGCCGCCGCCCCGGCTGCGAGCACCGCCACCACCTCGAGGTCCACCACCTCATACCGAGAAGCTGGGGCGGCCGCGACGACCCCGCCAACCTCGCCGCCGTCTGCACCCGCTGCCACGCGACCCTCGCACCGCACGGTCGCTGGATGCTCGTCGGCAACCCCAACCTCCCCCACGGCCTCCAACTGGTCACCATCGAGCAATGGCAGGCCACCAACCGCCGTGCCGGGCCCTGAAGCGCACGCGCACCAACAACCCGACACACACGCACCTTGACAACCGAATCCCACGCGCGCCCCCGACGACGCGACGCGCTTTCGGGGATATGGCATAGGCGGCCCGCGCTGAGTGGCTTCAGGTGCGGGTGCGGCGGCCGTTCGCACGGCGGGCGGCGACGACGTTCAGGCCGACCGCGGTGTCGTCGAGCGCGTGGCGGATGACCTCGTGGAGCGGTTCGGTGGCGCCGTTGGTCAACCAGTACCAGGTGCCGATGTGCGTCGCCGCGATCGAGAGGCTGACGATGAGCGACGGACGGAGGTCCGCCAGCTCGTCGACACCCATGCGCCCGGCGACCAGCGGCGTGAGCTCGTTCTGCGACGACCGGCGCTGCTGGAACGCGAGCGCCATCGCGTCGGGAGAGTGCTCCAGGATCCGGAGCCGGAGTCCGGTCCGCTCGGCATCGGATCCGTAGGCGCGTGAGAAGTCGATGAGCGTGTCGTGCAGCGCTTGGACGGGTGACTTGTCGGTGGGCTGCTCCGCGAGCGCTCGGGCGAGCTCGAGCTCGCTCCGGAGGGGCGCGCCGAAGAGCACGTGCTCCTTGCTCGCGAAGTAGCGGAAGAAGGTGCGGCGCGAGATGTCGACCGCGTCGGCGATGTCGTCGATGGTCACGGATGCGAATCCGCGCTCTGCGAACAGATCGAGCGCGGCGCGCTCGATGCTCGAGGCGGTGCTCATCCATCGACGATTTCGGAGCTCCTGACCGCGAGTCGTCGCGTCGTCCAATGTCGCGCCGGATACTTCGTCACTTGTTGTCATCTTGTGGCTCCGCGCCGGGAAACTCACCGGGATCTTGTTGGTGTGACATTGTGGCACGGTTGACAGGATCCTGAGCCGGTCATAGGTTCACGCCACGGTCCGCGTGCGGCCTCGACGCGTGGCTGTACGCGGCCGTACGCGACCAGGCGAGGGGGGTATGCAGTACCTGCAGTTCGCACTGCTCGGCTTGGCGGTCGGGAGCCTCTACGGCCTCGTCGCGCTGGGCGTGGTGCTGAGCTATCGCGCTTCGGGCGTATTGAACTTCTCTGCGGGCGCAGTCGGCGCGGTGGGCGCCTTCGTCACGTACAAGCTGCGCGACGGCGACGCGCACATGCAGTGGCAGCTCGCGGTGATCCTCGGGCTGCTGGTCGGAGCCGCGCTCGGCGCGCTCACGCAGATCCTCCTGATGCGGATCCTGCGCAACGCCTCGATCTTGTCGAAGTCGGTGGCGACGTTGGGCATCCTGAGCGCGGCCCAGGGCTTCATCATCCTCGCGTGGCCGGACTCGCAGAACACGCAGCTCGCGGTGCTGCCGACGTCGTTCCTTCCCGACACTCCCGACGACCTGGTCCACCCGTTCGGGATCCAGGACCTCACGATCACGAAGGACCGCCTGATCATCATCGCTCTCGTGATCGTGCTGGGCGTGGTGCTGCGTCTCGTGTACTCGAAGACACAGTTCGGGCTCGCGACGTCCGCGGTAGCCGAGAACGCCGAGGCGGCGGCCGCCGGTGGCCTGTCGACCAACACCATCGAGCTGACCAATTTCGTCATCGCGGGCGTGCTCGCCGCCGGCGCAGCCATCCTGCTCGGCCCCATCATCGGGCTCACCGCGATCACGTTGACGTTGATCATCGTCCCCGCGATGGCGGCAGCGCTGCTCGGGCGCTTCTCCTCCTTCTCCTTGACCCTGGTCGGCGCCGCGATCATCGGGGTCATGCAGACGGAGATCGTGCGATTCAAGACGGACATCCTCGACTTCATCGGCGTGAACCACCTGATCAACATCGACAAGCTCGTCGGGCTGTCGGACGCGGTGCCGGTGCTCCTCATCGTGATCGTCACCGTGGTCGGCGGGCGCTCACGCCTCACGCGCGGCGACATCATCAGTCGCCTCCCGTTCCCGGGCGCGGGGCGGGTCCCGATCGCGCGCGTCGTCGTTGGGGTCGCGGCGGTGGCGGTCGTGGTCCTCCTCGTGGACGATGCTTGGGCCACCGCGTTCGCGGTCATGTTCGCAGTCGCCACCCTCGTGCTCTCGCTGGTGGTCGTTGTCGGCTACGCGGGACAGCTCTCGCTCGGCCAGGCGGCGTTCGCCGGGTTCGGTGCATGGATCGCGGCGAAGTTCTACGTGGAGGCAGGTGTCCCCCTCGAGATCGCGGTGATCCTGGCGATGGTCATCACCGTGCCGGTAGGCCTGATCGTCGCCGTGCCCGCGTTGCGCACCCGTGGGATCACGCTCGCGATCGCGACTCTGGCGTTGGGCGCCCTCATCCAGTCACTGGTGCTCAGCAATGGCGCGTTGACCGGCGGGTTCACCGGCTTCCAGGTACGCAACGAGACGTTCCTGGGTATCAACATCGACCCGATCAGGCACGCGCAGAACTACGCGTTGGTCGTCATCGCGCTGTTCGTGCTCGCGGGTCTGCTCGTGGCCAATGTCCGGCGTGGTCGCGCGGGACGACGACTGCTCGCCGTGCGGAGCAACGAGCGCGCCGCATCGGCCCTCGGAATCGGCGTCTACGGAGCGAAGCTCTACGCGTTCGGACTGGCCGCCGCCATCGCCGGCCTCGCGGGCGTGCTGATCGCGTTCCAGGTGAACTACCTCAACCTCACGCAGTTCGACGTTCTCACGTCGATCACGGCGGTCGAGTACGCGGTGATCGGGGGCATCGGATGGATCAGCGGCACCGTGGTCGGGTCGATCAGCGCGCCCGGGGCGCCGCTGTCGCAGCTGTTCTCCTCGACCTTCAACTTCGCCAATTGGATCCTGCCGATCGCCGGTCTCGGGACCGTGCTCGTGATCGCGCAGGCCCCCGACGGCATCGCCGCGCAGATCTCGGAGCGGTTCCGGAGCACGCGCCTGTTCAAGCGCTTCCCGACGCGCGAACCGCGCGGAGGCCCGATCGAGGTGTCGCGGTCGCGTCGGCCGTTCGAGGTCGCGGTGCGCGACATCTCCGTGCGCTTCGGGGGCGTTGCGGCGCTGGAGGACGTGAGCTTCACCATCCGCCCCGGCGAGGTCCTGGGGCTGATCGGCCCCAACGGCGCCGGGAAGACGACGTTGCTCGACACCGTCACCGGGTTCACGAAGCCGGCGTCGGGCTCGGTGCTGCTCGATGGCAACGCGATCGACGGCTGGTCGCCCGAGAAGCGGGCGCGCGCGGGAATCGGCCGCTCGTGGCAGTCGGTCGAGCTGTTCGACGGCATGACCGTGCGCGAGAACCTGCTCGTCGCTGCCGACAACCAGTCACGGCTGCGATACCTCCTCGACCTGGTGCACCCCGGCCGGCTCCCGCGCTCCGCCGTGATCGACCACGTCGTGGACGCGCTCGACCTCGCCGACGTCCTCGACGAGCGGACGACCTCGCTGCCCCACGGGCGCGCGCGACTCGTCGGTCTCGCTCGGGCGATGGTCGCCGAGCCTGTCGTGCTCCTGCTCGACGAGCCCGCCGCCGGGCTCGACACCCACGAGACTGCGGAGTTCGCGACGGTGATCCGGATGCTCGCCGAGGACATGGGGATGGGCGTGGTGGTCGTCGAGCACGACGTCGAGCTCGTCACCTCCACGTGTGACCGCATCGTGGTGCTCGACTTCGGTCATCAGATCGCACTCGGGTCGCCCGACGAGATCCTGCGCGACGAGCGCGTGATCGGGGCGTACCTTGGCGTCGATACTTCGGCGACCGCGGATACCCGTTCGACCGACGTGGTGCCGACATGACGCAGTCGCTCGCCACGGCCGACACGTCTGCTCCCGCCGGCAAGCCGCTGATCGCCGCGCGTGGTCTGTACGCGGGTTACGGCAAGATCACGGTCGTGCGCGACCTCGATCTCGAGGTCTACCCGGGAGAGGTGGTCGCGCTCGTCGGGCCCAACGGCGCGGGGAAGACCACGACGCTGCGCACCCTGAGCGGGCTCCAGCCGCCTCTCGACGGCGAAGTCGTGTTCGCCGGATCGGCCAAGCCGGCGCCGCTCTTCCGGCGCGCGCGTGGCGGTCTCGGGATGGTCAGCGAGCAACGCCCGGTGTTGATGACCCTCACCGTGCTCGAGAACCTCAAGGTCAGTCACTGCGACGTCGCTCTCGCCCGCGAGCTGTTCCCGGACCTCGACGCGCACATGGGGCGCAAGGTCGGGTTGCTCTCGGGTGGACAGCAGCGCATGGTCGCGCTGGCCCGGATCCTGTCGCGCCGGCCATCGGTGCTGCTCGCCGACGAGCTGTCGCTCGGGCTCGCGCCCCTGGTCGTCGACCGCCTCCTCGGGGAGGTGCGGGCCGCCGCCGACCGCGGCATCGGCGTGCTCCTCGTCGAGCAGCACGTTCGCAAGGCGCTCGACATCGCGGACCGCGTGCTGGTGATGCGACGCGGACGCATCGAGCTCTCCGGGCGCACGAGCGAATTCGCGGACCGTTTCGACGACATACGCGCCGCGTACTTCGCCGCTACCGGGGACGGCGAGCAAGGTGAGTCGTGAGCGCGACGACGATTCGTCGCGGGCAAACGCGATACTCACGACCAATGCAGCGCTCGGGCAGCCGCTCGGGCGCGTGAGAACAGTCGGGCATCGACTCAGTGGGGGAGGTCATTCGTGAGCGGGAGTAGGACGGCACGTGCTGGCAAGCGGGCTCGGCGGGTTCGGAGGGGTTGGCTGACGAGCTTCGTGGTCCTGGCGCTCGGCGTGACGACGCTCGTCGCCGCGTCCGCGGGCACCGCGGTGGCGGCGAAGAAGCCGACGGGCAAGGCGATCGTCTTCCAGACCGAGGCGGCCCCGAGCGCATTCCCGGCGGTGGGAACCGGCATGAAGGCCGCGGCCAAGGCGATCAACGACGCCGGTGGGGTCAAGGATCCGGCCGGCGGCCCGAACCGGCCCATCACGATCGACGTGTGCGATGACAGCAGTGGCCCGAACGCGGCCGCGGACTGTGCCCGCAAGGCGGTGTCGGAAGGCGCGCTCGCGACGGTCGGCTCGCAGACGGCGTACGGTGCGCAGTCCTTGCCGATCTCCTTCAACGCCGGCATTCCCTTCGTTGCCGGTGGTGCTTACGACGTCGCCGCGCTGACGAGCCCGTTGTCGTTCCCGATCATCAACTCGGTGCAGTCGACGATCGGCGGGTTCCAGTACCTCGGCAAGGCGCTGGGGCTCAAGACCGCATGGTCGGTCTCGGTCGACGCGCCGCAGGCCGACGCGCTCAAGCCGCAACAGGACGCGGCCTACGACCAGGCCGGGGTCAAGCTCCTCGGCACGTCGAAGGTCTCGGCGTCGGCGACGTCGACTCCCGACTACACGCCGATCGCAGCGGCCGCGGCGGGGTCGGGCGCGCAGATGATCTCGATGGACATCGGCCCCGGCGGTGTGTCGGTGATGAAGTCGCTGCTGACCCAGGGCGTCGACTTCCACAAGACGGCGGTGATGGCGGACACCAACGTGGTCTCGTTCGACGACCTCAAGCCGCTGGGCTCGAAGTCCAGCGGCCTGTACTTCATCGGCGCGTCGTATCCCGCGGGGTTCAACGCGAATCCCGGCGTGAGGCAGTACAACAAGGAGATGGACGCGTACGGGGACAAGAAGAACCCCCGCACCGAGGCGTCGATCATGGCGTGGACGGGTGTGCACGTGATCGTCGACCTGATCCCGAAGATGACCGAGATCACGCCCGCGGCGCTCGTCACCGCGATGCAGTCGGCGGGTCAGCTCCAGTACGGCCCGATGGCTCCGTGGGACTGGGCGAAGCCCGCGTACACCGAGGGTCTGTTCAAGGGGCTCCGCATCTTCTCGACGTCGCAGATGGTGACCCGGGTCGTCGGCGGCAAGCTCATCCCGATCGTGAAGGGCTTCGTCACGAGCGATCAGCCGTTCACGGTCACGAAGGCGGGGAAGCTGTCGAGCACCGGCTGACCGGCACCACCTGATCGGCACGGCGGGCACCAGGTCCGAGGCCCCGCACTTCTGGTGCGGGCCCTCGGCGCGTGTGGGATCGGCGACGGTAGCCTCGAGCCGACGAAAGGATGCCGCCGTGGACTCCGTGCGCATCGAGATCGAGGACGCCGTCGCCACGGTGACCCTCGACCGCCCGCCCGTCAACGCGCTCGACGCGCCGACCTTCCGCGAGATCCGTGACGCATTCCGCGGCTTCGGCGACCGGACCGACGTGAGGGTCGTGATCCTCACCGCGACCGGCGAGCGGGCGTTCTGCGCCGGCGTCGACCTGCAGGACTCGGCGCGGCGACGCCGCCGCGAGCTCGGCGAGGGTGACACGATCGCCGACGTCCTCGATCCCGGCATCGTGCCGCGCGAGTGCTTCTTCGCGGTAGCCGACTGCGCGGTCCCGGTGATCGGCGCGATCAACGGGGCCGCGGTCGGCGCCGGTCTCGGCCTCGCGGCATCGTGCGACATCATCTACGCGTCGGAGAACGCGCGCTTCGCGTTGACCGAGGTGAACGTGGGGGTCCTCGGCGGCGGCCGTCACCTGCAGCGCATGGTGGGTCCGTACAAGGCGCGCAAGATGTTCTTCACCGGCGAGTTCGTCCCCGCCGACGAGTTCTACCGCCTGGGCGCGATCGAGGCGGTCGTCCCTGGCCCCGAGCTGCTCCCGACGGCGCGCGCGCTCGCCACCGAGATCGCGAGCAAGAGCCCGGTGGGGGTGCGGCTCGCCAAGCAGTCACTGAACCGGGTCGAGGACCTCCCGCTCAAGCCCGGCTACCAGCTCGAGCAGGACTACACCATCCGCGTCACCGGCTTCAACGACTCGGCCGAGGCGCGCGAGGCGTGGCGGGACAAGCGGTCGCCCGAGTGGACGTGGACGTGACCGGCGGCAGGGGAGCGCGTCGGTGATCCGCTTCGACGCGACCGAGCTCACCGACGCCGAGCGTGCGCTGCGCTCGGAGGTGCGCGTGTTCCTCGCCGAGGAGCTGCCGCGCGGCTCCTTCACCCCCGGCCTCGGCATGAACGGCGCGAAGGACGCCGGGTTCTCCGCCAAGCTCGGCGCGCGCGGCTGGCTCGGTATGGCGCTGCCGGCGGCGTACGGGGGGCACGACCGCTCGGCGGTCGACCGCCTTGTCGTCACCGAGGAGCTCCTGCGCTGGGGCGCACCGGTCGGGCACCACTGGGTGGCCGACCGTCAGAGCGGGCCGGTCATCGCGCGCTTCGGCACCGAGGATCAGAAACAGCGGTTCCTTCCCGGCATCGCGCGCGGGGAGCTGTCGTTCGCGATCGGGATGAGCGAGCCCGACAGCGGCAGCGACCTCGCGTCGCTGTCGACGCGCGCCGTGCGCGACGGAGACGGCTGGGTGCTGTCGGGTCGCAAGATCTGGACCACGCTCGCCGCGGTGCAGGACTGGATGATCGTGCTGTGCCGCACGACCCCGATCGAGGACTCCGGCGACAAGCGGCTCGGCCTGTCGCAGCTGATCGTCGACCTCCAGTCGCCGGGCGTCACCGTGACGCCGATCCCGTTCATCGACGGCACGGCCGACTTCTGCGAGGTGCTGCTCGACGACGTGTTCGTCCCCGAGGAGCTGCTGCTCGGAACGCCCGGCGCGGGCTGGACCCAGAACACGTCGGAGCTCGCCTTCGAACGCGGCGGGCCCGACCGTTGGCTCAGCACCTACCTCGTGGTGGAGGAGCTGCTCCGCGGGTACGAGCAGCACGGGTACGAGCAGGACGCGTACGAGGCCTCGGTGGTGCCCGACGACGCGCTCGACCTGTTCGGCACCGCCGCCGCCACCTACTGGGTGCTCCACCACCTCACGTTGTCGGTTGCGCGTGCGATCGACGAGGGCCGCTCGCCGTCGATCGAGGCGTCGTTGATGAAGGAGATGGGCACCCGCTTCGAGCAGGACGTGCTGAGCGGCGTGCTCGCGCTCGTCGACTTCGAGCCGGGGCTCCCGCCACGATCGCTCCTCGAGCAGCTCCTCGTCACCGCGACGCTCACCGCGCCGTCGTACACGATCCGGGGCGGCACCAACGAGATCCTGCGTTCGGTGGCGGCCAAGGGGCTGCAGCCCGGGGGGCGCCGGTGAGCGGCCCGACGACCCTCGGCGTCGACCCGCTCCTCGTCGACACCGCCGAGCGGCTGCTCGCCGCGGCGAGCACGCCCGACGCGATCGAGCGCGCCGAGGCCGACGGGTGGTGCGCGCCGGTGTGGGACGCGATGGCCGAGGCCGGCTTCCCGTGGATCTCGGTGCCGGAGACCGCCGGTGGCACCGGCGGATCGGTCGCCGACGCCCTGGCCGTGCTCCGTGCCGTGGGCCGGCACGCGGCGCCGGTGCCGATGGCGGAGACCGGGGTGCTCGGGGGTTGGCTCGCAGCGTCCGCCGGGCTCCCGGTCCCCGACGGGCCGGTCTCGGTCGTGGGCGACCCTGGTGCGTGGGAGCTCGACGGCGACCGCCTGCGCGGCGAGGCGACGGTTCCGTGGGCACGACGCGCGGACCAGGTGCTCGCGGTCGTCGCATCGCCCGATGGTCCGCTCGTGGTCGCGGTGCCGAACGAGCGGATCGACGTCGAACCGCGCACGAACATGGCCGGCGAGCCGCGCGACATCGCGCGGGTCGACACCGAGCTGGCGGCGGTCCCGCACGCGCCCGCGCCGTCGGGCGTCGACCAGCAGCAGCTGGCGCTCCGCGGCTGCCTGACCCGCGTCGTGCTCGCGGCCGGCGCGCTCGACCGCCTGAGCGAGCTCACCGTCGACTACACGAACGCACGGCAGCAGTTCGGCCGCCCGGTCGCCACCTTCCAGGCGGTGCAGCAGCACCTGGTCACCGTCGCGCAGTGCGCCGTGCGCGCCGCGATGGCGGCCGGCGTGTCGACGCGCGCGCTCGAGTCCGACGATCCGTCGTTCGAGGATCCGGCGTTCGAGATCGCAGCCGCGAGAGTCGTGGTCGACACCGCGAGCGTCGAGGCGACCCGCGCCGCGCACCAGGCGCACGGCGCCATGGGCGTCACACGGGAGTACGCGCTGCACCACTACTCGCGGCGCCTGTGGGCGTGGCGCCACGAATACGGAACCGGTCGCTCGTGGCGGCGCGCGCTGGGTGCCCAGGTGGTCGCGACCGGCGCCGACGGGCTGTTCCCCTTGATCACGCGCTGACGGGCGGTGACGCTGCGCATCGGCACCTCGGGCTGGCAGTACCGCGACTGGCGCGGCACCGTCTACCCGGAGGGAGAGCCGACACGGCGATGGCTGCCGTGCTACGCCGAGATGTTCGACACCGTCGAGCTGAACAACAGCTTCTACCGGCTCCCGGACCCGAGCCGGTTCGCGACGTGGGCGGCCGCAGTCCCCGACGGCTTCTGCTTCGCGGTGAAGGCGAGCCGCTACCTCACGCACGTCCGACGGCTGCGCGATCCGGCCGACCCGGTCGCGCGGCTGATGGACCACGCCCGTGCGCTCGGGCCGAAGCTCGGCCCCGTGCTCGTGCAGCTCCCTCCCAATCTGCGCGCTGACTGCGAGGCGCTCGAGGCCGTGCTCGACGCGTTCCCCGACGACGCGCGGGTCGCGGTCGAGTTCCGTCACCCGTCGTGGGAGAGCGCCGAGGTCGACGCCGTGCTCGGGGCCCACGATGCTTCGTGTGTGCTCGCCGACCGGAAGGGCCGCGTGAGCGGGAGGCGCACCGCGGGCTGGGCGTACGTGCGACTGCACGAAGGGCGGGCGGCTCCGGTTCCGTGTTACGGACACCGAGCGCTCGCCTCCTGGATCGACCGGATCGTCGACCTCTGGGGTCACGACGTCGACGGCTACCTCTACTGCAACAACGACCCGCACGGCTGCGCGGCGCACAACGCAGCCGACTTGCAGAGGCTCGCGCGCCGCGCCGGTATCGACCAGGGCGACGGCGAGGGCTGAGCTGCCTCAGCGCGTCGACGGCCTCAGTGCTTGGAGGGCCTCAGCTTCTCCTTCACCGCGTCGCGCATCCGGTCGATCCCCTCCTCGATCTTGCTCTCGGCGTCCGCCGCCTTCTGCTTCGCGGCGCCCGCGGCCTCGTCGGCCTTTCCCCGTCCGCGGAGATCGTCGTCGTCGGTGAGATCGCCAGCCGCATGCTCCACGCGGCCCTTGATCTGGTCGGCTTTGCCCTGGGCGTCGCTCATGATCGCCTCCCTGGTTCGCGGCGGTGTGCCGAGAAGAGGCTTCCCGTTGCGGTGGGCGTGACAAACGGGCGGCAGGTCCCGGCCCGGCGCCCGCGGCCTCAGAGGTCGCCGCTGATCGACCGATTCAACGCCGCGAGCGTGGCGCGGGCCGTCGCCTCGATCGGGGTCGCGCCCTCGGCCACGCCCCGGCGGTGCCGGCGGGTGTCGGGGTCGGTGACCGACGCGACCACGAGGAAGCGGCGGTCGGGCAGGGTCTCGACCGTGCGCGCCCATCCGGGCAGGAAGGCCAGGTCGGGGACGAATGCCCGGATCGCGTAGACCGTCGCCTCGACCGCGCCCAGCAACCCGTGCTCCGCCGGTGCGCGGCCGATCGACTCCTCGTCGGCGCGTGCCAGCCGGACGAGCAGCGCACCCGAGGGCGGGTCGGTGCAGACGTCTACCAACCGCAGTCGCGTGTCGCCCACACCCACCCCTCGCTCGACTCGCTGGACCCACCGCGCCCGCGACGACCCTAACGCGTCAATCGAAATCCCGGCGCGAGGTACCCCGCTACCATGCGCCGATGCGGCCGTCACCGACCGATCAGCCTCGTGATCCGTGACCAGCTCCTCGCCGCACTGCACGTAGCGCTCGCCGACGCCGGTCTTCCCGAGCCCGCGGGCGGCATCGCGCTGTCGCCGCCGAAGGACCCCGCCCACGGCGACTTCACGACCAATGTGGCGATGCAGCTGGCGAAGCCGTTGTCGATGCCGCCCCGCGACATCGCGGCGAAGATCGTCGACGCGCTGGAGGCGGCGCGGCCGTCCCACCTCGAGCGCGCCGAGATCGCCGGCGCCGGCTTCGTCAACCTCCATCTCTCGGTCGGTTGGCTGCACGAGGTGCTCCGTGCCGTCGTCGCGCAGGGGGAGCGCTACGGGCACGGGCATCTGCTCCAGGACCGCCGTATCAACCTCGAATTCGTCTCCGCCAACCCGACCGGACCGCTCCATGCGGGCGGCGGCCGCTGGGTCGCGGTCGGCGACGCGCTCGCGAACCTCCTCGCCGCCGAGGGCGCCGAGGTCCACCGCGAGTACTACCTGAACGACGCCGGCAACCAGCTCGACACGTTCGCGGCGTCGCTCCTCGCGCGCGCACGCGGGGAGGGGCTGCCCGAGGACGGCTACCACGGCGAGTACCTGGTCGAGATGGCCGACCGGATGCGCGCCGAGCTCGGCGACGGGGTGACCCTCGACGACGCTCGCGAATGGGGCTACCGCGATGCCGTGCGCGGGCTCGAGGAGGATCTGGCGCGCATCGGCGTCCACTTCGACACTTGGTTCTCGGAGCGCACGCTGCACGAGCAGGGCGACGTCGCACGCGCGCTCGCCGACCTGCGCGCCCGGGGCGTCGTGTACGAGCAGGACGGCGCCGTGTGGCTGCGCGCCACCGATTTCGGCGACACGCGCGACCGCGTGCTCGTGAAATCCGACCGCGCGCCGACCTACCTCCTCGCCGACATCGCGTACCACCGGAGCAAGCTCGAGCGAGGGTGGCAGCACCTCATCGACATCTGGGGCGCCGACCACCACGGTCAGGTGCGGTCCCTCCAGGCCGGTGTGGAGGCGCTCGGCTACCCGCCGGGCGAGCCGGAGGTGCTGCTGGGACAGCTCGTGAAGCTCGAGCGCGGTGGGAGCCTGGTGCAGCTCTCCAAGCGCACCGGCGACATCGTCACCCTCGCCGACATCCTCGACGACGTCGATCCCGACGTGGCGCGCCTCACGTTCCTGCTCCAGGGCATCGATTCGCCGCAGACCTTCGATCTCGACGTGGTCACCGCGCAGTCGACGGAGAACCCCGTGTACTACGTGCAGTACGCGCACGCCCGCATCGCGTCGATCGTGCGACGCGCCGCCGAGCGGGGGGTCACGCGCCGGCCCCTCCTCGACGTGAGCCTCGCCCCGCTCCTGCACGAGCGCGAGGTGGCGCTGCTTCGGGCGCTGGCCGCGTATCCGGACGTGGTGGCGGAGGCCGCCGAGCTCCGCGCGCCCCATCGGGTCACCACCTGGGTGCGCGACTTCGCCAAGGAGTTCCATGGCTTCTACCGCGACTGTCGGGTCATCTCCGACGACGCCGCGCTCACGCAGGCACGGCTGTGGCTGGCGGAGGCGTGCCGGCTCGGCCTCGCGAGCGCGCTGGCCATCCTCGGTGTGCACGCGCCCGATGAGATGACGCGCGACGACGAAGCCGACGACGAGATGGGGATCGGGTGACGGCCGGCGCGCCCATCGACCTCGGGCTCCTCCCGCGTTCCGCGCGCATCGACGCACGGGGACGGCTGAACGTCGCCGGGTGCGACGTCGCCGATCTCGCGGTCGAGCACGGTACGCCGCTCTACCTGTACGACGAGGAGGAGTTGCGCGTCCGCTGCCGCGAGTACTCCGCCGCCCTCGGCGACGGATCCCTGATCGCGTACGCCGGCAAGGCGTTCCTGTGCGGCGCGATGGTGCGCCTCGTCGACGACGAGGGTCTCGCGCTCGACGTCGCGAGCGGCGGCGAGCTGCAGCTCGGCCTCCGGGCGGGCTTCCCGGCCGCGAGAATGGTGTTCCACGGCAACGACAAGTCGGAAGCCGAGCTCCGGCTAGCGCTCCACGAGCGCGTGGGCCGCATCGTCGTCGACTCCCTCGAGGAGGTCGACCGGGTGGAGCTCCTCATTGCGTCCGGGCTTCCCGTTCCGAAGGTGTGGGTGCGCGTGACCCCCGGGGTGGAGGCACACACGCACGAGCACGTCCTCACCGGTGCCGACGACTCGAAGTTCGGCTTCACGGTCTCGACCGGCGCGGCGCGCGACGCGGCGGTGCGGGTGCACAAGAGCGAGGCGATGGAGCTGGCGGGGCTGCACTGCCACATCGGGTCGCAGATCGCGGACGCCGCACCCTTCGCACGCGCGGCGTCGGTGGTCGCCGAGCTCGCGGCCGACATCGGCCGCTCCACCGGCGTGCCACCGGGCGAGCTGAATCTCGGCGGGGGACTCGCGGTGCCGTACACCTCGGACGACGTCTCGGCCCCGTCCATCGCCGAGCACGTCGCGGGGGTGCGCCGGGCGTACGCGGCCGCGGCCGCGGCCGCCGGGCTCGACCCCGTGCCCCGTCTGGTGCTCGAAGCAGGCCGCTCGATCGCCGGTCCGGCGGGGATCACGCTCTACACCGTGGGCAGCGTGAAGGAGATCCCGGGTGTGCGCACCTACGTGGCGGTGGACGGCGGCATGGGCGACAACCCGCGCCCGGCGATGTACGGCAGCCGATACGAGGCGTTCCTCCCCGAGCGCGCGTCGGCGGCGCGCCCGCTCGTGGCGACCGTGGCAGGCCGCCACTGCGAGCAGGGTGACCTGCTGGTGCGCGACGCGCACCTCCCTGCGGGGGTCGTGGCCGGCGACGTGCTCGCCACGCCGGTGACCGGCGCCTACTCGAGCTCGATGGCGTCGAACTACAACCTGTTCGCGCGCCCGGCGGTCGTGTTCGTGCGGGACGGCCGGGCCCGGGTCGTGGTCCGGCGCGAAACGTTTGACGACCTCGTCGCGCGCGATGTCGTCGCGGGGGGATCGGTGTGATGGAGGACCGGGTCCGGGTCGGCATCCTCGGCTGCGGCAACGTCGGCCGCGCGCTCGTGCGGCTCATCCACGACCACGCCGACATCATCGAGACGCGCGCCGGCGTGCCGCTCGAGGTGACGCGCATCGCGGTGCGCGATCTCGCCGTCGACCGCGGTCTCCCGGTGCCCGCCCGGATCTTCACCGCCGACGCCTCCGAGGTGGTGGGCGACCCGGAGATCGACATCGTGGTCGAGGTCATCGGCGGCATCGAGCCACCGCGGTCGCTGATCGTCGAGGCGCTCATGGCCGGGAAGCCGGTCGTCACCGCCAACAAGGAGCTCGTCGCCACCCACGGACGCGAGCTGTTCGAGACCGCCGAGGGCGCCGGAGTCGACATCCTGTTCGAGGCGTCGGTCGCCGGCGGGATCCCGCTGATCCGGCCGCTGCGCGAGTCGCTGGCCGGCGACCGCATCCGCCGCGTGATGGGCATCGTGAACGGCACCACCAACTACATCCTCACCCGGATGACCGACTCCGGCGCGTCCTTCGCGGACGCGCTCGCCGACGCCCAGGAGCTCGGCCTCGCCGAGGCCGACCCCACCGCCGACGTCGAGGGATACGACGCCGCGGCGAAGGCCGCGATCATCGCCTCGATCGCGTTCGGCGCGCGTGTCGTCGCGGGCGACGTGTACCGGGAGGGCATCGCAGGGGTCACCGCCGACGACATCAGCTCCGCCGCCGACCTCGGCTACGTGGTCAAGCTGCTCGCGGTCGCCGAGGATCTGGAGGACGGCGTCGCGGTGCGCGTGCACCCGGCGATGGTGCCGCAACGGCACCCGTTGGCATCGGTGCGCGATTCGTTCAACGCGGTGTTCATCGAGGGCGACGCGGTGGGCGAGCTGATGATGTACGGCCGGGGCGCGGGCGGCGCGCCGACCGCGTCGGCCGTGCTCGGCGACCTCGTCGACGCGGCGAAGAACCTCGTGGAGGGCCGCAAGGGCGCGACCATCGGCACGCTGGCGCCGAAGCCGATCCGCTCCATCGACGACGTCGAGTCGCAGTTCTACCTGCTCGTGGAGGTCGCCGACCGTCCCGGCGTGCTCGGTGCGATCGCCACCGAGTTCGGGCGTCACGGCGTGTCCATCCGCTCGATGCGCCAGCGTGGCCTGGGCGACGACGCGCGGCTCGTGTTCATCACCCACAAGGCGCGCGAGCGCGACCTGCGCGCCACGGTCGACGCGCTGCAGAGCGTCGACGCGGTGCACCGCGTGGGCTCGGTCCTGCGCGTGACCGGCGAGGAGGAGTAGCCATGGCCGCGAGCTGGCCGGGGGTGATCGAGGCGTACCGCGACCATCTCGCCGTCACCGACGCCACGCCGGTGGTCACCCTGCTCGAGGGTGACACCCCGTTGCTCGACGCGCCCCGGGTGGCGCAGCGAGCGGGCGTCGCGCGCGTCCTGCTCAAGGTCGAGGGCCTCAACCCGACCGGCTCGTTCAAGGACCGCGGGATGACGATGGCGATTTCCACCGCGTTGGAGCGTGGGGCGAAGGTCGCGATCTGCGCGTCGACCGGCAACACGTCGGCGTCGGCGGCGGCGTACTCCGCACGCGCCGGCCTGCTGTGCGCGGTGGTCATCCCGGAGGGCCAGATCGCGCTCGGCAAGCTCGCGCAGGCGCTGATCCACGGGGCCAAGGTCGTGCCGGTGCGCGGCAACTTCGACGCTGCGCTCGCGATCGTGCGCGAGCTGGGCGAGGATCCCGAGGTCGAGGTGGTGAACTCGGTGAACCCGGTGCGCATCGAGGGCCAGAAGACGGCGGCGTTCGAGATCGTCGACGCGCTCGGCGACGCGCCCCAGGTCCACTGCATCCCCGTGGGCAACGCGGGCAACATCACCGCGTACTGGCGCGGCTACTGCGAGTACCGCGCGCTCGGAAGGGCCGCTACGACGCCGCGCATGCTGGGCTGGCAGGCGGCGGGTGCGGCGCCGATCGTGCGCGGCGAGCCCGTCCCGCACCCCGAGACCCTCGCGACCGCGATCCAGATCGGAAATCCCGCGTCGTGGGCGGGCGCGGTGGCGGCGCGCGACGAGTCGGGCGGGTTGATCGGCGCGGTCAGCGACGCCGAGATCCTCGACGCGTACCACGTGCTCGCGGCCGAGGAGGGCTGCTTCGTGGAACCCGCGTCGGCGGCCTCGGTCGCCGGGCTGTTCCGTGCGGCGCGCGACGGCGACGTCGCCGGCGACGAGACCGTCGTGTGCACCGTCACCGGCCACGGGCTCAAGGATCCGCAGCGCGCCATCGCCGAGGTGCGCCTCGGCGACGCGGTGGACGCGACCGCGTCCGCAGTGTCGGCCGCGCTCGGGCTGTAGGGCGCCGGCCGCCGCGCCCTACCGGGCGCGCTCGATCCGGAACAGCCCGCGGTCCTGGGACAGCACGTACAGCTCGCCCGCGCCCGAGTTGCGACCGTCGACGGCGCGGGCGTGGTCGATCTCCTCCACGTCGTCCTGGCCGACGTCGCCGATCCAGAGGTCGCCGTCGGCGCGGTCGAAGGAGAAGCGCCAGGGGTTCCGGAGCCCGTAGGCCCAGATCTCGCCGCGCGCTCCCCGGCGGTCGACGAACGGGTTGTCCGCCGGGATCGTGTAGGGCATGCCACCCGATGGCGTCGGGTCGATGCGCAGGATCTTCGCGAGCAGCGTCGACAGCGACTGCCCGTTGCCGTCCGGCGCGTGACCGGGGCCCGTGTCGTTCGCCGCGCCGCCGTCGCCGAGCGCGATGAAGAGGTCGCCGTCGGGCCCGAACGCGAGCTGGCCGCCGTTGTGGTTCGGCTGGGGCTGGTCGACCTCCAGCAGCTCGCGCCGGC
>CAZDJK010000040.1:0-28107 GCA_964505725.1 uncultured Bifidobacteriaceae bacterium
ATCACGCTCGCGCTCGAGGGCTCCTCACCCCGTTTCGAGATCCAGCTCCTCGCGTTCGACCCGACGCCGGCGTCCGACCCCGGTGCGCAGCCGACGAACCTCAGGCGCCGCGGCTACAACCACCTCGCGTTCCGGGTCGACGACATCGCCGCCGCCACCGCGCGCCTGGAGGCGGGCGGGGTGAGGATGCTGAGCGAGGAGATGGACTACATCAACCGCCGGTTGCGCCTGTTCGAGGGACCCGAAGGGATCACCCTCGAGCTGGTGGAGTGGGTCGAAGCCGTCGACGACCCACCCTGAGCAGGCGCGTTGCGCCCGACCCGCGGACGAGAACATGATGAGGCCGATGCGCCGGCGGGCCCGTGCGGGCGCGTCGTCGGGCAGCCGGACGAAGGCGCGGAAGTCCACGAAGGAGAGGCGGTCATGCCGAACCCGCAACACGCGATCCTGACGAATCTCACGAAGTATCAGTGGTACACGCACCTGAGCCGTACCGACGGCGCGGACCTCGACGTGATCAAGCAGGCGATGCGCGACGTTCGGGTGGCCGGCGCGCAGGTGGGAGTCACCACGCCTGTGAACGTGTGCCTCCTCGTCGGGCCCTCCTTCCTGCCCGAGCTGACCGACGACGTGCCCGACGACTTCCAGCCCTACCCGGGCTACGAGTCGCCCGACGGCAAGGTCGCGAAGGCGACGCAGGAGGACCTGTTGCTCTGGATCCACTCCGACGAGAAGGACCTCTGCTGGGAGACCCAGTACCGGTTCCGCACCGCGGTCGAGGGTCACATGGCCGTCGCGCGGGAGACGCCGACGTTCATCTACCGCAACAGCCTCGACCTCACGGGCTTCATCGACGGGACGGGCAACCCCGTGCCCGACGACCAGCACGACCGCGCCATCGTGCCCGACGGCCAACCGGGTGCGGGCGGTTCGTTCTGCATCGCGCAGCGCTGGGTCCACGACCTGCACTACTTCAACAGCTTGTCGCAGCAGGACCAGGAGAACCTGTTCGGCCGCACCAAGGCCGACTCCACCCGGCTCTCCGTCCAACCTCCCACGTCGCACCTGAGCCACGTCGAGCTGCGCGAGGGCGAGACCGCCGACGACAGCAAGCCGAAGCGGGGTGAGATGGTGCGCCGCTCCACGCCGTACGCGTTCCACGACGGCACCATCGGCCTGTACTTCATGGGGTTCTGCCGCGAGCAGGCACCGATGCGGGAGCGGATGGAGGCCATCTACGGGATGAACGGGCAGGCGCGTGACGCGCTCACCGACTACTCGACGCCGGCGTCGGGTTCCTTCTACTTCGCCCCGTCGGTCGAGACGCTCGACGCCGCACTCGGCTAGGAGCTCGCTCCGTCCGTCGCCATGCTCATGCCGGCCCGAAGGCGGGGAGCACCTCCCCGTCGCCGGGTCGCACGAACTGGACGCGCAGCGCGATGCCGGCCGCGAGCGCGCCGGGATCGGCGCCGACGAGGGGGACCTGGAGCCACGGTCCCTCCTCGAGCTCCACGTACCCGAACACGGAGGTCGCGCCGTCGGGCGACGCGAGCACCGGGGCGAGCGGTGCCACGTGGTCGACCGCCCAGGTCACGAGCGTCGCGTCGCCCGACGCCTCCACCCACTCCAGCACGTCGCTGTCGGCGCATCGCAGAGCTTGGGGCGCCAACGCGCGACTGCACACCGGGCAGCGCCGGATGAGGAGCCGGCCTGCCGCAGCCGCGTCGAAGAACTCCGCCGAGGCGTCATCGCGCTCGATCGAGAACCCGCTCACGTGCGCGCCTGCGGGCTGATGACGAGTGACGCGTGGTGGTCGAGGACACCGCCGTTGCCGCTCACGAGCACGACATCGTGCCGCTCCACCTGGCGGTCGCCGCCCTGGCCACGCGCCTGGATCACGGCCTCGGAGAGGGGCGTCATACCCCAGAGGTAGTAGCTGGAGAGCTGACCTCCCCCGGTGTTCAGCGGCAGCGACCCGCCGGGGTCGAGCGCACCGCTCGCCGCGAGCGGGCCGCCCTCGCCCTTGTCGCAGAACCCGTAGTCCTCGAGCGAGACGAGGGCGGTGTACGTGTAGCAGTCGTAGAGCTCGCACACATCGACGTCGGCGGGCGAGATGCCGGCCATCGCCATCACCGCGGGGCCCGCGATCGCGGCCCCGGTGACCAGCCCGAACTCGCTGCCCCTCGCCATCGTGTAGCCGGGGTGCGTCTGTGCCGCGCCCCAGATGTGCACCGGGGGTTGCGCGAGGTCGCGCGCCCGGTCCCGCGCCGTCACCAGGATCGCGATGCCGCCGTTCGAGACCATGCAGCAGTCGAGCAGGTGCAGCGGCTCGGCGACCCAACGCGACGCCTGGTGGTCCTCGAGGGTGATCGGCTCGCGGAACCGGGCACGCTCGTTGCCCGCGGCCCATGCACGCTCGGCGACTGCGATCGCGCCGAGCTGCTTGCTGGTCGTGCCGTAGCGCTCCATGTGCCGTCGCGCCGCGAGCGCGTAACCGTTGGTCGCGCCGCGTGCACCCCCGGCAAACGCCACCGCGCCGAAGCCGCTCGGGCCTCGCGCGCGGGCCCTTCGCCGGTAGACATCTCCCGACGACGCGCCCGGCACGGTGAGCGGGGCGTCCGCGTGCACGCACACCACTGTGGTGGCGAGCCCGGTCGCGACCGCCATGGCCGCGTACTGCACCTGCGCGATCGCGGTGGCTCCCGCCGCGCTCATCTGGGTCATCAGGCGCAGGTCGCGTAGGCCCAGGTCGCGCTGCAGGAGGAACTCGACGCCGCCCGAGACGCCGTTGCTCAGGAGCAGGCCGTCGACGGCGTCCAGGGTGAGGCCCGCGTCGGCCACGGCCAGCCGCACCGCGTCCGCCGCGAAGTCGGCTGCGGTCCGGCCGAACACCTTGCCCGTCTCGGTGATCCCGAGCCCGGCGATCGTCGCGCGAGAGAGGAGCTCCGCCCCCGCCGAGACCGTGGTCACGAGCTTCGGAGCGTCGGCGGCCGGGTCGGATCGACGCTCGGAACGAAGGTCTCGGGGATGGCGCTCCTCTCGCGCGAGGTCTTTCCCACGACCACATGCTGTCACCGCGGGAGAGGCTCCCGCGTCGATGGCGCGCGGATCCTGGGTACGATCGCGCTGCCCGTGACGAGGGGAGCAGGCGTGGTCGACTACCGCTACATCGACGCTGACAACCACTTCTACGAGGCGCCGGACGCGTTCTCCCGCCACGGCAGCCAGCGGGTGAAGCGCTTCGTCCAGTGGGTCGACCAGGGCAAGAAGAAGTTCCTGCTGTTCGGAGGCGCGTACGCGCCGGGCAACGGGAACCCCACCTTCAACCCCGTGGCCAAGCCGGGCGCGTTCCACGAGACGCTCAAGTCGCTCGAGCGCGGCGAGGTCCCCGAGGGCCCCCGCTACGGCGAGCTCGCGCCGCTCGACCCCGCGTTCATGTACCGCGACGAGCGGCTCGACGCGATGGACGAGCAGAACCTCGACCGGACCCTGATCTACCCGACGATCGGGCTGAGCTGCGAGCACCTGTTCGTCGACGACTGGGATCTGCTCTACCAGTTCTTCCACGCGTTCAACGCGTGGATCGACGACGACTGGGGTTTCAACTACCGGAACCGCATCTACGCCCCGCCGGTGATCCCGATGGCCGACGTGCACCGCTCGCTCGACGAGCTCGAGTGGGCCATCGACCGCGGCTGTCGCGTGGTGACCATGACGCCAGGTCCGTGGTACGGGCGTTCCCCCGCCGACACCTACTTCGATCCCTTCTGGCAGCGCATGAACGACGACAAGATCGCGCTCGTGTTCCACGCCTACGGCGGCATCCCCACCGCGTACCGCCGGTTCTACGAGCGCGAGTGGGCGCGCGCGCCGGTCACCAACCAGATGCACAGCCAGATGCTGATGAGCGCGATCCTGCCGTTCCACCGGCCGGTGATGGACTCGATGATGGCGATGACGCTCGGCGGCCTCTTCAACCGGTTCCCGAACCTCACGGCGCTCAGCATCGAGGTCGGCGCCGCGTGGGTCGGGTACTGCCTGCACGAGCTCGACCACGCGGGCTCCAACCTGGTCGAGCGGCGCGTCACCACCTTCGACGGCGAGCTCGTCGGGCGGCCCTCAGACGTGTTCCGGCAGCACTGCTACGTCGCGCCGTTCCCCGAGGAGGACATCGCCGAGCTTGCCGGCCTCATAGGGGCCGACCGCGTGCTGTTCGGCTCCGACTGGCCCCACCCCGAGGGCACCGCACAGCCCGGCGACTTCCGCAAATTCGTCGAGCCGATGCCGGAAGCCGAGCAGCGGATGATCATGCGCGACAACCTGCTCCGGGTCCTCGAGCCTGCTGCGTAGGCCTCCTCGGTAGGCTGCCGCCACCGGCAGACCTGCGACGAGAGAGGCTGCGATGGAGTTCCAGTACCCGCCCGAGGCCGAGGCGTTCCGCGCCGAGCTGCGCGAGTGGCTCGCGGCCAACCTCACCGACGAGCACCGGCGCGCGGTACGCGGAGGATACGAGGGCGGCGCGTACGACTTCGAGGCCGCCAAGGCCTGGGCGCGCACGCTCTACGAAGCCGGCTGGGCGTGCGTCGCGTGGCCGCGCGAGTACGGCGGGCGTGAGGCGGGTGCCATCCAGCAGATGGTGTTCGAGGAGGAGATGGCGCGGGCGGGCGCACCCGGCCACCCCAACCAGCTCGGCATCGGCGAGATCGGCCCCGCGATCCTCCACTGGGGCACCGAGGAGCAGAAGGCGCGGTTCATCCCCCGCATGTTGAGCGCCGACGACATGTGGTGCCAGGGCTTCTCCGAGCCTGACGCAGGCAGCGATCTCGCCTCACTGCGACTCCGAGCGGTGCGCGACGGCGACGAGTACGTGCTCGACGGGCAGAAGATCTGGAACAGCGGCGGCGACCGCGCCGACTACTGCGAGCTGCTCGTGCGCACCGACCCCTCGGCGCCCAAGCACCAGGGCATCAGCTGCCTGGTCGTCGACATGCACCTGCCCGGTATCGAGGTGCGGCCGATCCGGATGCTCACCGGCGGGTCCGGCTTCGCGGAGCTCTTCTTCACCGGTGTGCGCGTCCCGGTCGGCGCGCTCCTCGGCCCCGAGAACGACGGGTGGAAGGTCGCGCACACCACCCTCGCACACGAGCGCGGCGTCGTGATCAACACCCACAACGCGATGCGCAAGCAGATCGCCGGGTTGATCGAGCTGAGCCGCTCCGCACCGGTCGGGTCCGGCGTCGCCGCCGACCAGCAGGCGATCCGCCACCGGCTCGTCGAGCTCTACGCCACCGGGGAGATCATGGCGTTCCTCGCCGACCGCCTCACGGCCGCGCAGTTGAGCGGGAAGGGCCCGGGCCCCGAGACCGCGATCGCCCGGTTCCTGTGGCAGGACGTGAGCCAGGGCATCGCCGAGCTCACCGCGGAGCTGCTCGGGCCCGACGGGCTCGTGGGTGCGTCGGCCGCAGCCCGCGCCGGCGCGCGCACGAACACGATCGCCGGCGGCACCACCGAGATCCACATCAACAACCTCGCCTACCGGGGCCTCGGGCTCCCGCGAAGCTACTGATGGCGCTCGAGTTCAGCGACGAGCAGTTCGCGCTGCGCGACACCGTGCGCCGCTACCTAGCCGACCGCGCTCCGGTCGCGTACGTGCGTTCCGTCTACGAGGATCCCGTGCACGGCACGACGCCCGAGGTCTGGAAGGGCCTCGTCGACCTCGGCCTCACCGGCATCCTCGTACCCGAGGCGAACGGCGGGCTCGGGCTCGGCCTCGCCGACATGACCCTCGTGGTCGAGGAGATGGGACGCGCGTTGCACCCCGGCCCCTTCTTCTCGTCCGCGGGAGCGGCGACGCTGGCGACCCTGCTCGTCGGGAACGACGACGACCACGCCGCGCTCCTCCCGGCGCTGGCGTCGGGTGAGCGCACCGCGTCGCTGGCGCTGCTCGAGCCCGGCCGCGGTGGCGAGTGGCGGGCGCCGGCTGCGACCGCGGCGGAGGGCAGCGGCGGATGGACGGTCTCGGGCGCCAAGGCGCACGTCCCCGACGGCGCCGCGGTCGACGTGCTGCTCGTCACCGCCGCGGCGCCGGACGGCCTCGGGCTGTTCGCGGTGGAGGCGTCGGCGTTGACGGCGTGCGAGCCCGAAGCGGCACTGGACGGCACGCGCAAGCAGGCGACCATCCGCCTCGACGGCGCCGCGGCTCGGCGCGTCGGCACTGGCGACGCGACGGCTGCCCTGCAACGGGCCGTCGACCGGATCGCGATCCTCACGGTGGTCGACGGTGTGGGCGCCGCCGACGCCGCGCTCCAGATCTGCCTCGACTACGCGCGCGAGCGCGTCGCGTTCGGCAAGCCGATCGGATCGTTCCAGCACGTGCAGCGCCTGTGCGTCGAGATGTACCAGGCGGTCGAGATGTGCCGCGCCGCGGGCTACGTGGGCGCGTTCACCGCCGACGCCCACGAGGACGACGAGTGCCACCGCGTCGCGCTCGTCGGCAAGTCGTACGCCGGACACGGCCTGGTGACCGTCGGGAACCACGCGATCCAGGTGCACGGCGGCGTCGGCGCCACCTGGGAGCACGACATCCACCTCTATTACAAGCGGTGTCTTTCCGATGCCGCGTCCTACGGCGACGCGTTCACCGCCACCGACGAGCTGGCGGCGCTCGTCATCTGAGGCAACCGTTCGCGTTACGTCCTGGAGCGCTGAACCCGCTGGCCGAGCTGCGACGCATCGAACCCAGCCGGCATGGCGGCAAGGCACGATCGTCGCTCTGCTGGGCCCTCCCTGCTCCGGGCAGATGCCGGTTGACGGCGGGCGCCGGTTGCTGGAGGCTGCACCTGTGGAGGCTTGGAGGTGGGGGAAATGGAATTCGTTCAGACGATCGAGTTGACGACCACGAAGTACGACGAGCTCCGTGCCGTTGGTGATGAGTTCATCGAGAAGCGGCGGACCGCTGGAGGCCCCAAGCCGACGAGCGTCGTTCACCTGAGGGATCGGGACAACCCGAACACGTACCGGATCGTCGCCAGGTTCGCCTCCGTTGAGGAGGCGATGGAGAACTCCAACCGGGACGACACCACGCAGATGGCCGAGCGCATGGCAGCGTTGTGCGACGAGCGGACGTTCCGGAACTTCGACGTGGTCTACGAGATCAACCCGTAGGAGACGACCCGCGCGACAGCGTGCGGGTCCGTCGGGCTGTGCGGCTGACGAGGGGGCCGATGGCCATGGCTGAAGGGATCCTGGACGGCCTGAGCGTCGTCGAGCTGTCGGACACCCCCACCAGCGCGCAGGTGGGCCAACTGCTCGCCGACTTCGGCGCCGACGTGGTCCACGTGGAGCCTCCCGGGGGGAGCCGCCTGCGCGCGCTGCCCGCCTTTCCGCTGTGGGCCCGCGGCAAGCGCAGCATCGAGCTCGATCTGCGCGCGGTGGCCGACCGCGAGGTTGTGGTGAACCTCGCGCGCGGCGCCGACGTGGTGGTGGAGAGCTTCCGTGCGGGCGCGGCCGAGCGCCTCGGCATCGGCTACGACGTGCTCGGCGCCGCGAACCCGCGCCTCGTGTACGCGTCCATCAAGGGCTTCCCGACCGCGTCGCCGCTCGGGCGCATCCCTGGATACGAGGCCCTGGTGCTGGCGAAGGCCGGCGGCTTCCACGCGTTCGCCCCTTCGGTGAAGCGGCCGGGCCCCGCGTTCGCCAGCGTTCCGTACTCATCGTTCAGTGCGGTGCAGACCGCGTTGCACGGCATCCTCGCCGCGCTGCACGAGCGCGAGCAGAGCGGCGCGGGTCAGCGGTTCGAGACCACGCTGCTCCAGGCAGTGGCGAGCCTCGACCCGTTCAACTGGATGAACCACGTGGTGATCGAGCGGTACTCCGAGGCGTTCACCTCCGCGCCCGTGTTCAGTGAACGGGGCACACCGAACAGCCCGTTCGTCTACATGTTGATGGTCGCGCTCACCAAGGACGGCCGCTGGCTCCAGTTCTCGCAGGTTCAACCGCACCTGTACCGCGCCTTCATGAACAAGCTCGACCTCGAGTGGATGTTCGACGATCCGAAGTGGGCCGGCATCCCCGTGCTCGAGTCCGAGGAGCTGCGGGTCGAGCTCTGGGAGACCATGCTCGAGCGCGTGCAGTCGTTCACGCTCGCCGAGTGGCAGGAGATCTTCGAGGCCGACCACAACGTGTGGGCCGAGCTCTTCCGGCACGGCACCGAGCTGCTCGACCATCCGCAGATGGTCCACGACCGGCGCGTCGTCGTGATCGAGGACGCCGAGCGCGGCCCCGTACGGCAGCCCGGACCGATGGTCATGCTCTCGGGCACGCCGGGCCGCGCCGAGACCTCGGCGCCGCGGCGGGACGAGCACCACGCCGAGCTCCGCGCGCGTGCGACCGACCCACCGGCTGCGCCCGCAGCCCCCGCGACCGAGCCGCGCTCCCTGCCGCTCGCCGGTGTCACCGTGCTCGAGCTCGGCACGTTCTACGCAGGCCCGTTCGGCGCGACCGTTCTCACCGATCTCGGCGCGCGGGTCGTGAAGGCCGAGCCGCTCGACGGCGACCCGCTCCGCTTTCTGATCCCCTTCCCCGAGGCGGGCGCCGCGCGCGTGCTGCAGGGCAAGGAGAGCGTCGCCGTCGACATCGCCACCGAGGAGGGACGCGAGATCGTCTACGAGCTCGCCCGCCGCTCCGACCTCGTGCTCCAGACGTTCCGGGCCGGCGTGGCGGCCCGGCTCGGCCTCGACGCCGACAGCCTCCGCGCCGTGAACCCCGACCTCGTGTACGTCAACGCCCCCGGGTACGGCATCGACGGCCCGTGCGGCGACCGGCCTGCGTACGCGCCCACGATCGGTGCCGGCGCCGGCGTGGCTCGCCGCAACGCCGGTGACACCATCGAGGAGCGACCGGGCATGACCATCCCTGAGATCAGGGACAACTCGTGGCGGCTCATCGGGACGAACAACGTGGCATTCGCGCAGACCGACGGGCTCTCCGCCCTCGGCGTCGCGACCGCGTCGCTCCTCTGCCTCCTCGGGCGCGACCGCGGCACGGGCGGGCAGACGGCGCTCACCACCATGCTCTCGACCGTGGCGCACGCACTCTCCGACGACATGGTCGAGTACGCCGGGAAGCCCGAGCTGGTCCGGGCCGACGACGAGATGTACGGCTTCGGGCCCCTCTACCGCCTCTACCCCGCCGACGGCGGCTGGATCTTCCTGGCCGCCCCCCACGACCACGAGTGGGCGCGGCTCGTCGCCGCGCTCGCCCCCCACGTCGACGTGGCCGTCGACGAGCGATTCGCGACGTCGGGAGGACGCGCCGAGCACGCCGACGCGCTCGCCGAGGTGCTCGCCGCGGCGTTCGCGACGCGCGCACCCGCGGCGTGGGAGGCGGATCTGCTCGACGCGGGCGTCGGCTGCGTCGAGGTCACCGAGCGGCTCCCCGAGGACGCGTTCCTGAGCGGGCTCGGGGAAGAAGCGGGCATCCTGGCCGAGGTCACGAGCCCGATCTTCGACGAGTACCAGCGGCTGGCGCCGATGGTGCGCTTCTCGCGGTCGGAGACCGTCGCCCTGCCCGGGTGCACGATCGGCCAGCACACCACCAAGGTGCTCCGCGAGCTCGGCTACGCCGACGAGCACATCGCCGACCTCCGCGAGCGCGGCGTCATCCGCGGCTGAGCCGGCCGTCCGGGGATCGGCTCGTCCGCGATGACGTCGAACGCAGCCGTCGGCCTCGTCACCGGAGCGGCGCGCGGAATGGGACTCGCGAGTGCGCGGAGGATCGTCGACACCGTCGACGTGCTGTTCGTCGCCGACCGCGACGGCGCCGGTGTCACCGCCGCGGCCGAGGAGCTCTCGCGACCGGCGAAGCGCGTGGTGCCGGTGGAGCTCGACGTGGCCGACGCCGACGGTGTCCGCGCCCTCGCCGACGCGATCGCCGCCACGGGCTCGTTGCGATCGGTGGCACACGCTGCGGGTGTCTCGCCGACGATGGCCGACTGGCAGCGCGTCGTACGGGTCGACCTCGTCGGTACTGCGCTCCTCGTCGACTCGCTCTCGCCCCTCGTGGTACCGGGCACCGCGATGGTTTGCTTCGCTTCGATCGCGGCACGGCTCGCAGCCGACAGTGCCGACCCCGATGTCGACGCCGCCCTCGACGCTCCGCTCGACTCGGACCTGCTCGAGCGGCTGCGGCGCGCCGTCGGCACCACGATCGAGGATCCCGGTACCGCCTACGGCCTCGCGAAACGCGGGGTCTGGCGTCTCGTCGAGCGGGAAGCGGCGGCGTGGGGCCGCCGCGGTGCACGCCTCAACAGCGTCAGTCCCGGGATCATCGACACACCGATGGGGCGCCAGGAGTTCGACGCGCAACCGCTCATGCAGGTCATGGTCGACATGACGCCGCTCGCGCGCGAGGGAACCGCGGAGGAGGTCGCGGCCGTCGTGGCGTTCCTGCTGTCCGACGCCGCCTCGTTCGTCACCGGCGCCGACGTTCTCGTCGACGGCGGCGTCGTCGCCGCGACCCGTCACGGAGGGCTCGCGACCGGGTGACGGCTCCCGCGCCGAGCGGTCGGGACCGGGTCGTCACCCGACGGCGGCCCCCGGGTGGGAGGGCTAGGTTCGCGACCGCCAAGGAAGAGGAGGACGACGCGATGGCGATGGACGCAACGACGGTCCCCGACCTGCTCCGGCTCGAACAGGTCGACGAGCATCGCTACGCGGGACACCCCGAGCACGACGGCGAATTCCGCAACGTGGTGTTCGGCGGACAGATTCTCGCTCAGATGATCATCGCTGCGCACATGGACCGCAACGTCGACCGCACCGACGACAAGGAGGTGAAGTCGATCCACGCCATCTTCGCCCGCGCCGGCGACTACGCGAAGCCGATCGAGTACGAGGTCGAGCGCATGCACGACGGCCGCACCCTCGGGAGCGACACGGTCACGTTCTCGCAGGACGGGCGCATCATGTCGCGCGGCATGATCCTCTGGAGCAAGGACGAGCCCGACCTCATCCGCCACACCGAGATCGTCGAGATGCCGGACGTACCGGGCCCCGACGACCCCGGCAACCGCAAGGACGGGCGTGTCTTCCCCGGTGCCGAGGCGTTCTGCGTGTACGGCATCGACACGTGGAGCGCCGAGCAGCCGGTGGGCCCCGCGGTCCAGCACGTGTGGACGCGCTTCACCGACGACTTCCCCGTGGTCGTGAACCAGGCCATCCTCTCGTGGGCCACCGACGGGTACCTGATCGGTACCGCGATGCTGCCGCACGCCGAGCTCAACGAGCACATGGCGCACCGCACCATCTCGACCGGCGTGATCGCACACACGCTCAACTTCCACGACCGGTTCCACGCCGACGAGTGGTTGCTGATGTCGGCCGAGAGCATCTGGGCCGGCCGCGGCCGCACGCACGGGCGCTGCAACATCTGGACCGAGGACGGTCGCCTCGTCGCGACCTACACGCAGGACAACCTCGTGCGCGGCTTCGCCGACACCAAGGACCACACCGGCGACTACAACCGCATCATGTAGGCGCGGTCGATCCGAGGAGACCGAGATGGAGCGACCCGAGGTCATCGCGCTGACCGGCGACGACGACAAGTTCCACCCGTACAGCGACCACCCGTACGAGACCGAGACGTTCTGGGTGTCGTTCCACCACTCGGAACGCCGGCTCGGCGGCTGGTTCTACAACCAGGTCCTGTTCAACCAGGGGATCTGCAACGGCGGCGCCTGGGTGTGGGACGACTCACCGGCGGGCGCGCTCTACCAGGTGAGCGAGCGCGAGCTGCCCCTCGTGGACAAGGACTCGATGGATCTCCGCCGGATCGAGCTCCCGAACGGCAATCGAATCGAGATGCTCGAGCCGCTGATGAAGTACCGCGTCCAGCGCGACGATCCCGGCAAGCTCACCGCCGACCTCGTCTTCGAGGGACTGCGCGAGCCGCACTCGCACCCGGTCGGGGTGGCGCCGTTCTGGCGCGGGCGTCATTTCGACCAGGCGATGCACGTGACCGGCCAGGTCGAGCTCCTCGGCGAGACCATCGACATCGACTCGCTGTCGGTGCGCGACCGTTCGTGGGGGCCGAGACCGGGGCCGCGCCCGCCGGGCAGCCGGAGCGGCGGCCGGCGCGAGCCGCGCGACCCCACCGAAGCCGGCCACCCGCCGTACAGCCCGTTCGGGATCGGGTACGTGTTCGGCACCCAGGACGCCGACGAGATGTTCCTCGCGTACACCCTGCCCTGCATCTGGGACGGCGAGGGGCGCGACCTCGTCACCACCGGCTACCTGGTGCGCGACGGACGGTACGGGCTGCTGCTCGACGGCAACCGGCGCTGCGAGCTCGATCGCGACATGGGCTGGATCAGGACGATCTGGCTCGAGGCGGTCGACGAGCACGGGAGGGAGCTGTCGGCAGTCGGCGAGCTGGTGAGCCACCACGGCGAACGCGGTCAGGGGACGGGCTACTTCCACTGGGCGTGGGACGGCGCCCGGGGTTACGGCGAGGATCAGTCGGGCGCGCAGGGACCCGCGCTCGACGCACTCCGCGCCGCGCGCCTCTGGACCTGACGCGCAGGCAGCCCTACCGCGGCGCCCTGAACGCGGGGCCGGCGAAGGAGTCGACGGTGGTGAAGTCCTCCACCGCGGCTCGCCGCAGCTTCGTGAGCACCCTGGTCGGCATCCCGAGCGGGATCATCGTGGCGAGGATGTACTTGTCGGGGATGTCGAGCAGCTCCCGCAACGCGGGCTCCTGACGCGCGAGCACCGAGGTGATGTGCCCGCCGTAGCCCTTGTCGCGCGCGGCGAGGAGGATGTTGTGCGCGAACGGGAACGCCGACCCGCCGGCCGCGACCGGGACGCGGCCCAGCCCGCTGTCGAGCGACGACACCACCGTGACGTCGAGGAGCACGACCACGAGGACCGGGGCGGCGGAGATGTGCACGAACGGCTGGTCGAGCGGGACCCTCCGCGCCGCCTCGAGGTCGATCTGCGGATCCTTGCCGTCGTTCTCGGCCACGAACGGCACCAGGCCTGCCCGCGCGTGCCCGACGTACTCACGGAAGCCCAGGTCGTACAGCTCGGAGATGCACTCCTTCTTGGCCGGGTCGCGCACCACGATCACCCGCCACGCCTGGCGGTTGCCGCCGTTGGGCGCGAAGCGAGCGTGCTCGAGGATGTCGTACAGATCGGCATCCGGGATGTCGTCGTCGGTGAATTCGCGCGACGCCGGCGTCGTCCTCATGACCTCACGAAGCTCCATGCCCGCGGATCGTACCTCGGTGCCAACCCGGGGCGGTCTCCTGTAGCTTGCGCCGCGCGGCCCGCGCGGCTCGGCACTGCTGTCCTACGACGCGGACGTCTCGTCGGCGGCGGGCTCCAGCACGGCCTCGTCGACGAGGTGCTGCACCTGCTCCGCGTCCAGGCCCAGGAGCTCGCTCGCGATCTCCCGCGTGTGTTGGCCCTGCAGCGGGGCGGGCCCCGGGGGCTTCGTCGGGAGCCGCTCCGCTGCGTAGCAGTCGCCTTCCACGAACACGGCGTCGAAGCCCGGTTGGAGGATGAGCTCGACGAACCCACGCGCCTGCAGGTGCGGATCTTCGAGGAGATCCGCCGCCGCGAGCACCGCGGCCGCGGGGACACCGGCACCCTGCAACGTCTCCATGACCCGGCGCGCCGGCAGCGTGGCGGTCCACGCGCCGAGGTGCGCGTCGAGCTCGTCCGCGCGCGAGAACCGCCCCGCGGCGGTGACGAAGCGCTCGTCGCGCGCCCACGGAGGATTGCCGATCGCGTCGACGAGCGCGGCCCAGTCACGGTCGTCGCGCGCCGTGATCACACACCAGTCGTCCTCGCCGGCGCAGCGGTACACCCCCCACGGGCAACCGAGCGGGCTGCGGTTCCCGACCGCGTCGACCGACCCGGGCTCCAGGCTCTCCTGCAGGACGAGCTCCGACAGGCTGTTCAAGACCGCGTCCGCCTGCGACACCCGGATGTGGTGAGGGATCGCCGCGCCGACGCAGGCGACCGCTGCGAGCGCCTCGAGCCGCGCCGCGAACTGATCGGGGAAGAAGATGGTGTTCTCCGCGAATTCGGCTTCGCTCCCGGGATACCGCCACAGCCATGTCTGCCCGCCGACGCTCCGCGCATGGGTTCCGAAGCCGCGCCACCAACCCCAGGGGCCGTTGTCGCCGAACAGCTGGCTGCTCACCACGACCAGGTCGGGGTTGGCGCTGCGCAGCGCGTCGCGCCCGAGGCCCATGTTCTCCATCGCGCCCGGACCGAGGTTCTCGATCACCACGTCGGCGCGGGAGACGAGCTCGAGCACGAGCGCCAGGCCCTCCGGTCGCGTCAGGTCGATGCCGAAGCTGCGCTTGTCGCGGTTGATGGTGACGAACTGCGCCGACATGTTCGCCGGGCCCCCGAACACGCGGCTCTGGTCGGGGAAGGCGCGGCTCTCCACCCTGATCACGTCGGCGCCGTGGTCGCGCAACAACCTGCCTGCCTCGGGCCCGGCCATGAGCTGGGTGAACTCGAGCACGCGCAGGCCGCTGAGCGGGGGCTCGCCCGACCCCGCACGTGGGACCATCGTGAAGCCCGGCGCGGCGAACGGCGACTCGCCGCGGGCGAGCGCGGCGACGACGTCGGCGGTGTCCGCCCCGATCTCCGGCGCGGGCTCTCGGAAGCCCACCCGGGTGTCGTCGAACTCCCAGTAGCCGGCCGGGAGCGTGCCGCTCCTGGCGCCGACGGTCGTCTCCGCGAACGATCCGCGCTCGGCCATCGGTCCGCTCGTCAGCAGTTGTGCCGGCGACATCACGGGCGTGACCGGCACGTTTCGCCGCTGCGCCTCTTCGCACACCGCTTCGGTCTCGGTGTCGGCGAACAGCGGTCCGTACAGCTTCGCGAGCACGTCGCCGTGCAGGAGACGCCCGCCGTAGCTGGCGAGCTCCGGGTCGTCGAGGTACGCCGGGTTGCCGACCCAGTCGCGCAACGCCTTCCACTGGCGCGCGCTCACGACCACCGGCCGCACCAGGCCGTCACGCGTCGGGAACGCCGGGTGCCCGGCCCGGACCACACCGGGTGCCTCGCCCATGCGGACGCTCGCGTTGGGGATCGCAGTGTCCGTCGTCTGGATGAACGCCTCGTGCACCGAGAGCTCGATGTGATCGCCGACGCCGATGAGAGCCCGGTTCCAGAGCGTGACCAGCGCCAGGTACGCGGCCATCGCCGCCGCGACCTCGAACGCCGGCTGACCGGGTGGCAGCAGCGGTTCCCGGTCGCCGGACCGGCAGGCCTTCAGCTGGCCGGAGAGCGCGTAGACGACCGGGTGCGTCGCCGCGAGGTCGCGGTACGGCCCGGTGGTCCCAAAGGGTGAGAGCGACACCACGACCAGATCGGGGATCTCGGCGTGCACCGCACCCGGGTCGAGACCGCTGCCGCCCGTGTCGAACCAGACGTCGGCGTGCGCCAGCAGCGCGCGGAGATCCTCGGGACGTTCGAGCACCACGGATCGCTTGTTCGCGTTGCGCGACGCGGTCAGCGCGTCCAGCTCACCGGCCGACCGCTCGACCCGGATCACCTCGGCGCCGAGATCGGCGAGCAGACGGGCCGCGGACAGGGCGGTGCGATCGGTCGTGTCCACGACCCGCAGGCGCGCCAACGGCAGATCCCCCTGCTCCTCGTCGGCTCCCACCGTTCACCCTCCTCTCGGCTCGGCCGCGAACGACCGCGAAGCGGCACCCAGGCGCCGGATCCGTCCACGATCCCACGCGCGCAGCCCGAGCCCGCAGCGCCGCCCGCATTGTTGCTCCGTCCATAGTCGCAGACGTCCGGGCAGGTCCTCCGCTGGGCGCATCGGGCGGGAGCTCGAGGCCCGCGTCGGCGGCGCGCTTGTTCCCCGCGTCGACGAGGTTCTGGGCGATGTCGACACCGAGCACGCTGGCGCCGAGGCGCGCCGCCGGCAGCGCGGTAGCGCCGTCGTCACAGCCGAGGTCGAGCACATCGAGCCCCTGGGTGATCCCGAGCCGGTCGACCAGCGCCTCGCCGCTGGTGCGCATGCTCGCCGCGTTGCGGGTGACGTCACCCTTCTCCCAGCGCGCTCGGTTCGGGTTCATGGCAGCTCCTCCCTTCGGGTCGTCAGACGCACCGTACGGACACCGCGGGTGCGTGTCATCGGACCTAGCACCCGAGAAGACGACGCGGAAGCCCGGTGACCGTTCTCGTCCTGATCCTGATGCGCGACCCGTGAGCCGCTCAACGAGCTCGACCTCGATGGCAGCCGCTGGGTCGACAACGCCTCGGTCGCCCGCCGGGCAAGAGCCGGCCCCCGCGGGGTGCCGCCGGCCGTTCTACATCTGGCGCGCCACCTGCGGCACGACCACGAGCGGCGCTGCCGACGCCCACCCACACGGGGCGCGTGATCACCACGTGAGCGGATCAGGCGACGACGCCCACGCGCGTGGCCGTGTCGAGCAGGCGGTCGGCGTCGTCGCTGACGACCGCCGCACCAGGTCCGACCGACGACCGGACGCGTTCGACACTTTGTGACACCTTCGTCGATCGCACACAGACGATCGGGATGGTCTTCCCGCGAGGCGCGGACTCGCGCCACGGGGGTGCCTTGATCGGGCAGTGTTCGTGTTCTAACGTCGCCGTCAGCGGCTGTCTTCGACAAGTGGCCGCGGGGGGGAACACTATGGCGAGGAAGACTCCGCTGCGCCACGCGGCTATTGCAGTCGCGCTGGCCACCGTTACCGTGCTGGCAGTTGGCACCGGCGCGAGCGCTGCCCGGGTGAAGGCCGCCAGCACGCCGAAGGGCACGACGTTGCTGGTCGGCTGGCTGGGTTCGCAGACGAGTGCGGCTGCACCGTCGAAGAACACCACGACAGTGGACACACTCGACGCATTCACGAAGTGGACGAACAGCCACGGCGGCATCGCCGGACACCCGATCAAGTTCGCGTACGAGCCCGACGACAAGGGCGACCCGGCCGTCGCCCTCGCCGACATCAAGGACCTGGTCGAGAACAAGAAGGTCATTGCCGTCGTCGGCGACACGTCGGGCTCGGAGCAGGCATGGGCCAGCTACGCAGCGGCCCAGAAGATGCCGATCATCGGCCCGAACAACGTCGACACGCTGCCGCTCACGAACCCGATGTTCTACGCGGTGGGCGGCTCGGTCATCGCCAACCTGTGGGGGCAGATGAAGTCGGCCGCGGTGCAGGGCGTGAAGAAGGTCGGTGTGCTGCTGTGCACCGAGAGTCCCGCGTGCGGTCAGGCGCGGCCCGTGTTCAAGGCCATGGCCGAGGCGAACGGCATGACCGAGGTCTACGACGCGGTCGCGTCCGCCACCCAGCCGAGCTACACGGCCGAGTGCCTGGCGGCCAAGTCGGCCGGGGCGGAGGCGCTGGCGGCGTTCGTGAACGACACCGTGCTCGCCCGCGACTGCTCGCGCCAGGGGTTCAACCCGAAGTGGATCAACGCCGACGGTGGTCCGGGGCGTGCCGCGATCAAGGCTGCGCCCTCCCTCGGACAGGCCGTCGGCTCCTCCGAGGAGTGGAGCTGCCAGGGTCAGCCCACGACCGGGACCCAGGACTTCTACACCGCGATGAAGAAGTACCACCCGGAGTACAACAGCGGGACCGCGAAGTGGATCCAGAACGGACCGGGCGACTGCAAGGCGTGGGCGTCGGGTGAGGCGTTCGCCAAGGCGATCACGAACGCCAACGTCGCCGCGACCGCCACCGCGAACACGGCTGACGTGATCCGGGGCCTGTCGATGTTCTCCAACGAGATGCTCGGTGGCTACGCACCGGGACTGACGTACAGCGACGGCACCAAGCCCAGCCCCCAGATCAAGTGCATCTACCTGTACAAGTGGAACGGGCTCGTGTTCCTCCGCGTGCCGAAGGCAGGACTTACGCCTACCTGCATGCCGTGAGCAAGTGATCGGTTGGGGCTGTCGGGCGCGGTGCCCGGCAGCCCGGATCGACTCCACGTTGGGAGAGTGATGTTCGGTGACTTGATGCCGTTCATCGTGAGCGGCCTCACGGTCGGTGCCATCTACGGTCTCTGCGGAACCGGATTCGTCATCACGTACAAGACGTCCGGGATCTTCAACTTCGCGCACCCGGCGCTCGCTGCCGTCGCCGCGTACGCCTTCTGGTTCCTGCACTACGACGACCTCACGCCCGGCCCGTTGTTCTCGTGGCCGGTGGCCGCCGCCATCACCGTGCTCGTCGTCGGTCCCTTGATGGGGCTGGGCATGGAGTTCATCGCCCGAGGGCTCGTACAGATCCAGACCGCGCTCCAGGTCCTGGCGACGGTCGGCTTGCTGCTCGGGATCATTGGGACGCTGAGTCTCTTCTATCCGAACGCCGGCGTCCTGCCCTACAACCCCTTCCTCCCCACGCGGACGATCAAGATCTTCGGGACGTTCGTGGGGATCGACCAGTTGATCCTGTTCCTCTTCTCGTTGGTCGTGGTCGTCGCCCTCTACGTGTTCTTCCGGCGAGCGCGTCTCGGCGTCGCGATGCGAGCGGTGGTGGACAACCCGCCGCTCCTCGACGTGCAGGGCCGGAACCCGAACGCAGTGCGGCGCTGGGCCTGGGTCATCGGCGCGAGCTTCGCGGCGGCGTCAGGGGTGCTCCTCGGTCCAATCGTCGCGACCTTGAACGCCGGCGGGTTCCTCACGATCATCATCTCCTCGTTCGGTGCGGCCGCGATCGGCGCATTCTCGAGCCTGCCGTTGACCTTCATCGGCGGCCTCTTGATCGGCATCGCCGGTGACGTCGCCTCGAAGTACGTCCTCGACGTGAGCTGGCTGGCGGGGTTGCGCGGCGCCCTGCCCTTCCTCGTCCTGTTCGTCGTACTCATCGTGATCCCGCCCAACAAGCTGCGAGAACGTCGCGTCGCCCCGCCTCACCCCATCAAACCGAGCTACTTCGCCCCACCGCCGATCCGGCTCGTGTTCGCACTGGTGTTCATCGGCTTCTTCGCCCTCGTCCCGGCGTTCGCCGGGACGGACCTGAGCGTCTGGACGTTCGGCCTGCTGTACATGATCCTCTTCGCGTCGATCGGCCTCCTCGTCAAGATGTCGGGCCAGGTCTCGCTGTGCCAGACCGCGCTCGCGGCGGTCGGAGGTGCTGCAATCGCCCACACCACCACCGACTGGGGTCTTCCGTGGATCGTGGCGGTGTTCCTCGCGGGGTTCATCGCCGCAGCCGTCGGGCTCGTGATCGCGGTGCCGGCGATCCGCGTATCCGGCGTGTTCCTCGCGCTGGCAACGTTCGGGTTCGGGATCTTCCTCCAGCAGATGGTCTACCCGACGAGCATCATGTTCGGGACCGACGCGGCCGGGATCCCGGCTCCTCGGCCGAGCTGGGCCACCGGCGACACGGCCTACTACTACGTCGTCCTGGCGTTCGCGATCGTGTCGGCCCTCGTGTTGGTCGTGATCCACTACGGACGCCTCGGCCGGCTCGCACGCGCGATGGCCGACTCGGTCCTCGCGCTGAACACGACCGGTACGACCGTCAACGTGACGCGTGTGAGCGTGTTCGCGATCTCGGCCTTCATGGCCGGCATCGCGGGGGCCCTGTACGCCTCGGCGTCACAGTCCGTCTACCTCGGGGCGCCGTTCTATGTGCCGTTCACGTCGCTCCAGCTGTTCGCGGTCGTGCTCCTCGTGCTCGTCGGCACGCCGTGGTTCGCCCTCCTGGGCGCGGTGAACCTCGAGATCGCGCCGTACTACCTCGGCAAATGGCTCAACACCGACTTCACGAAGTACCTGGCGCTGCTCTTCGGTGTGGGCGCGGTTGCGATCGCGCTGTCGATGTCACGCATCGAGCCCATGCCCAAGCCCCTGGTCCGGTTCTGGGAACGGTTCCGGCGACGCCCGGCCGACGGGGTGCGCACGGTCTCCTCGGTCACCCGTGAGCACCCAGAGGGAAGCGGACTGCAGGTCCGCGATCTCGTCGTGCGCTACGGCGGCTTCTTGGCGGTCGACAAGCTGAACCTCCACACGCCGTTCGGTCGCATCACCGGGCTGATCGGACCGAACGGAGCCGGCAAGACCACGACGTTCAACGCGTGCTCGGGCCTGGTGCACCCGGCGGGCGGACGCGTGCTGTACAACGACGCCGACGTTACGGGGCTCGGACCGTCCGCCCGAGCGCGGCGCGGCATCGGCCGCACGTTCCAGATTCCGGAGCTCTGGAACTCGTTGACCGTCGCACAGAACGTCGCGCTCGGCCGTGAAGCGAGCATGGCCGGAGGCAACCTGGGGAAACAGCTTGTCGCCGCGCGCGGCGAACCGGGCCGGGTCGCAGAAGAGGCGGCGGAAGCATTGGAGCTCGCCGGGATCACCCAGATCGCCGATCGCCTCGTAGCCGGCCTCTCCACGGGCGAGAAGCGTCTCGTCGAGCTCGCGCGTGTGCTCGCCGGACCATTCGACATCCTGTTGCTCGACGAGCCGAGCTCGGGGCTCGACACGACAGAAGCCCATCGGTTCGGCGAGGTGCTGCTCAGAACCGTGCAGACGCGAGGCACGGGAATCCTCCTGGTCGAGCACGACATGACGTTTGTCACCCAGGTCTGCGACTACATCTACGTGATGGACTTCGGCCTGCTGATCTTCGAGGGGACGGCTCCCGAGACCATGCAGAGCGAGATCGTCCGCAGCGCATACCTGGGGAGCGAAGTGGTCACGGTCGGCGCAAACGGCAGGGCCGCCGGAGCCGTAGACCCGACCGATACCGTCGTGGGATAGCGCTCACGCTCCTGACCGCGGCAAAGGGAGCCGACGGATGCTCGAGATCAAGAACATCGTCGGGGGCTACGACGAGTCGATCGTTCTTCGCGACGTGTCGCTGAGCGTCGCCGACTCGTCGGTCGTCGCGCTCCTGGGGCCCAACGGGGCAGGCAAGAGCACGACGCTCCGGATGGCGTCGGGCCTGCTCCGGCCGAGGGAAGGCACAATCCTCCTCGGCGGTGAGGACGTCACGCGTTTGAACCCCTACCAGCGCACGCGCCGGGGGATATGCCACATCTTCGAGGGACGCGGCGTCTTTCCCTCCCTGACCGTGCGCGAGAACCTCTTGATGCAGGCGCCGCCTCACATGAGCGAATCCGACATCATCGAGCGCGCCGCGGAGGCCTTTCCCGTGCTCGGGAACCGGCGCCGGCAAGTCGCGGGCACGATGAGCGGCGGTGAGCAGCAGATGCTCGCGCTCGCCCGTGCGTACGTCACCGAGCCCCGAGTGGTCCTGGTGGACGAGGCATCGCTCGGTCTTGCACCACTCGTCGTCGACGGGATCTTCGCGTTCCTCGAACGCATCGCGGCGAGCGGGGTCGCGTTGCTCCTCGTCGAGCAGTACGTCAGTCGCGCCCTCGCGCTGGCGTCGTCCGTGTACCTGCTCAGCCAGGGAGAGATCGTGTACAGCGGTCCTGCCGCCGGGCTGGACGAGGAGAAGATCTTCGCCCTGTACTCGGGCGCCGGGACCGACGCCCCGGTGTAACACGACATCCCGATTCCAGGCCCCTGCCAGGTCCGATGCACATCATCCTGATCTTCGTCGTCGTCGGCCTGACGTCCGGCGCCATCTACGGGCTGATCGCGATCGGTCTGGCGCTCACGTACAAGACGTCGGGGATCCTGAACTTCGCTCATGGCGCGCTCGCGCTCGTCGCGGTCGACGCCTACATCTACCTCACTGTGAACCGTGGCTACTCGTGGGAACTGTCCGGGCTCATCAGCGTGTTCTTGGTCGGTGCCCTCATGGGCCTCGCCTTCGAGCTCCTGGGAAGAGTCCTCGTTCGATCGGCACCGGCGCTGCGGGTCGCGGCGACCGTCGGCATCCTCCTGGCGATCCAGGGAGGTTCGGCGCTACTCGCGCCACACCTTCCCGGGCCGACGCCCCATTTCACGCTTCCCCCGCTGCCCGCCGCGACGGTCAGGGTCGTCGGCGTGAACATCGGCGAGGACCAGCTGATCATGATGGCGGTTTCCCTGGTCGCGATGCTGCTCCTGTCCGCGTTCCTGAAGTTCTCGCGCGTGGGATTGGGCTTGCGCGCGGTCGTCGACAACCCGGACCTCGTCAACTGCTCGGGGCGCAATCCCCGTGCGCTGCGACGGCTCGCCTGGATCATCGGATGCACGTTCGCGGCGCTCTCCGGTGTGCTGCTGGCGATCGCCCCGAGCTTCGGGCCCGACTCGGGGCAGGTCGGGCGCCTCATCATTCCGGCATTCGCCGCCGCCGCGGTCGGCTACTTCACCAACCTGCCGCTCGTGTACGTCGGCGCGCTCGCGATCGGGATCGCGTCGTCGGTCCTGACCCGTTATGTCACCGCGAGCTGGCTCTTGGCCCTGCCCCCGTCCGTACCGGTCGTGGTGCTGCTGGGTGCACTGATGGTCACGCCGACGCGACGCTTGACCGAACGCTGGAGAACCACGCACGTCGTCACGCGTCCGCCGAGGCCGGGGCGACGGGTCGCGCTCGCCGGCTCGGTCGCCCTCTTCGTCGTCCTCGGTTTCACGCCGACCTGGGCGGGCTTCGAGGTGAACATCTACACGACCGCGCTCGTGTACGTGCTCATCTTCCTGTCGTTGGGGATGCTCGTTCGCGAGTCGGGACAGCTCTCGCTGTGCCACCTCGGGCTGGCGGCAATCGGAGCGACCACCTTCGCGCGCTTCGCCACCAACCTCGGCCTCCCGTGGGCGGTTGCAGCGATTGGCGCCGCGCTCGTGACCGCGATCGTCGGGGCGTTGGTTGCGATCACCGCCATCCGCCTGTCCGGCGTGTTCCTCGCGCTCGCCACGCTTGCGTTCGGGTACATCCTCCAGCAGTTCTTCTACGGAACCGATCTCATGTTCGGCAGCTCGGTGGCGATTCCCGCGCCCCGACCGTTCATCGGCACGCGCGACTCGGACTACTACTACGTGGTCTTGGGCATCGTGGCGGCCACGTCCGTGTTCGTCGTGGTGCTCGACCGTACGCGCATGGGCCGGCTGCTGCGCGGGATGGCCGACTCGCCTGTCGCGCTGCAGGCACAGGGCGCGACGGTGAACGTCACGAAGCTCGTCGTGTTCGCGCTGTCGGCGTTTCTCGCCGGCCTCGCGGGAGCGCTCCTCACCAGCCTGGACAACGTGACGAGCTCCGCGGCGTTCTCGGCGACCGACTCGCTGGTCATCGTGGCGGTGTTGTTCGTGCTACCGGTCGCCGAGCCCTGGTACGCCGTCGCGGCGGCAATCGTCTACTACCTCCTGCCGGTCAAGCTCAACGTCTCCGATCCTGCGTCGTGGACGTCGTTCGTCTTCGGCGCGGTATCCGTCGTCTCGGTGCTCGTCATCGTGAGACGTGCCGACCTGGCCCATCGGCGCCGGCGGAGGGACCAGCCGGCGAGGCTGCACGCGCCGAGTGAGGTCGCGGTCCTCCCCGTCGCGCACGCGACAGCTCGTGCACGCGCGGCGTCTGCGTCCGTCGAGCCCGGGCTCGACATGACCGGGATCTCGGTCCGCTTCGGCGGGATCGTGGCGCTCGACCGGGTCGACTTGTCCGCGCCCATCGGTCGGATCACCGGTCTCATCGGGCCCAACGGGGCCGGCAAGACGACGCTGTTCAATGTCAGCTCGGGCATCATCAGGCCTGCTGCCGGGCGGGTGCGGCTCCGCGGTCGAGACCTCTCGCGTCTGGGCCCCGCCGCTCGCGCGCGTCGGGGACTCGGCCGGACCTTCCAACAGCCGCAGCTGTTCGAGGGCATGACGGTGGGCCAGACCGTGGCCCTGGGCCGGGAGGCGAGCCTCGCGGGCTGCGACCCCTGGGCGCAGTTGACGACGCGCAAGGGCGATCGTGCCATCGTGGCCGCCGCGGTCGACGAGGCGTTGCGCCTCACCGGGCTCTGGGGCCTGCGTGACGCGCCCCTCGGAGCTCTCTCGACAGGCGAACGCCGCCTGGTCGAGCTGGCGCGGTGCCTCGCGGGGCCGTTCGACGTGATCCTGCTCGACGAGCCGTCCGCGGGGCTCGACCGGAACGAGACCACGCGGATCGACGAAGTGCTGCGTAGCGTCGTGGCGACTCGCAACGTGGGAGTCCTCCTCGTCGAACACGACATGGCGCTCGTGATGGACATCTGCAACTACGTGTACGTAATCGACTTCGGCCGCGTCATCTTCGACGGCACGCCGCGGGAAGTGATGAACAGCGTTCTGGTGCGGTCCGCCTACCTCGGGGAAGGCGCGCTCTCGAGCGAGGCGTGACTGGCCGTACTATTCGCGACGCAGCACCATCGTGCCGCACTGGGGGCCGTGGGCGTTCGCGACCAGTGCGACCCGCGCGTCCGGAACCTGGCGCGTGTCGCACGCGCCTTGGAGCTGCTCCACCGCCTCGCACAGGAACGCAAGGCCGTGCATTCGGCCGGCTGCGAGCTGGCCACCGTAGGTGTTGAGCGGCATCGCACCACCGGGGCCGATGCGTCTTCCATCGTCGATCCAGTCGTGGAACTCGCCGATGCCACAGAGGCCGAGCGCTTCGACCCACGAGATCGTGATGTGGGTGAAACCGTCGTAGAGCTCGGCGATGTCGACGTCGGTGGCGGCGAGCGACGACCGTCTCCAGAGCTCCCTACCGCACTCGATCGTCCCTCCAAAGACGAAATCGTCCGCGAAGATCCAGTCGGGGCGCGCGCCGGTTCCGTACGCGAGCGCGTCGACGAGGACGACCGGGTTCGCCAGGTCGCGTGCCCGCGCGCGGGTCGTGAGAATGGCGGCGCACGACGCGTTCACCGGGTAGTCGCAGTCGAACAGGCGCAGTGGATCGGCGATCATCCGCGACGCGAAGTAGTCGTCCATCGTGATCGGATCGCGGAACACGGCCCGGGGGTTGAGCGCAGCCCAGCGTCGCGCGTTCAGCGCGATGTGCCCGTAGTCCTCCAGGCTGCCCCCGAGCTCGGCGATCCGACGGCGCTGCTTCATCGCGATGGCCAGCATGATCCCGCCGCCGAACCCGTACGGCGAAGTGAACTGCGTCGGCCCGGCCGCGAGTGGCGGACCCTCGCGCATCGCGCCGGTGTGCCCGGCCGCCCGCGTGATCGTCCGGTACACGAGTGCAACCTCGCACGAACCCGACGCGATCGCCATCGCCGCGTCCATCGCGCTCGCCAGTCCGGAGGGCCCGCTGCCCATGATGTCGTTGAAGGCGGTCAAGTTGCCCACACCGAGCAGTCGTTGCGCGGAGGTCGCGATCGGCGAATCGCCGGCCGCGCCCCCGAAGCTGTACTCGAAGATCGCGTCCAGGTCGTGCGCGGCCAAGCCCGCGTTGGCGAGCGCTCCCTGGCACGCATCGAGCGTGAGCCTGCGGATATCGGGGGAACCGGGGCGCGTGACGGCGGAGTAGCCCACGCCCGCGACCGCGACCTCACGTCCGGCACGATTCACGTCCGGCTCCCGTCGGGCGCGAACTGAGGGAGCCACTGCTCGCCACGTTCCTCGAAGACCACGTGGACCGCGTCGCCGACCGCGACCGCTTCCGGAGCCACCTCGACGAGGTTGGTGAGCAGCCGGAGACCCCCTTGCTCCGCGAGCTCGACGAGCGCGATCACGTACGGGACATCGGCGGCGAACGCCGGGGTGAAGGCTTGGCGGACCACGGTGAACGAGTAGACGGTGCCGCGGCCCGATACGACCCGTGGCTCGAGCTCCCGGGCACCGCACGTGCTGCACGAGACATCCGGCGGGTAGTTGAGGTGGCCGTGCGGAACGCACGCCGCGACCGCGAGCTCACCCCTCGCGGCCGCCTCCCAGTAGAACTCCGAGACCTCGTCGGGCGCTGGGATCGGCTTCATCGTCGCATCATCTCGGCATGCTCCGACCCGGCGGCCGGAGACGGCACGAACGGAGCCGCGGGCCAGGGGGGGCTAGCCATTGGGGGCTCCGTTCGCGCTGTACCCGCACGCTCCCGGTTACGGGGTGCGCGGGAAGTTGAACACGCTGCGGGCGTTGCTCTCGACCACCCGGCTGGCGACGTCGTCGTGCTCCGTCACGCGGTCCGCTCTGACCATTCACGTCGCCCTGTTTCTGACACTGCCGTCATGCTGGCACAGCCGGGCCGGGCTGGCAAGCTTCCGACCGCGGCGTGTTCGCCTACGGGAGCTGGTCGTGCACGGCAGCGCCCGCGCGGCGTAGCGTCGGCCGAGTGTCAGGCTTCTCTTCGTTCGGCGGGTTGACTCGTAGCGTCGGTGCCTGATGGAGCACCGCGAGATCGGTTGTCTCTCCGTCTCGGTCGTGGGCCTCGGCTGCAACCAGTTCGGGACCAAGGCGTGCGACGAGCCGACGAGCCGCCGGATCGTCGACGAGGCGATCGAGTCCGGGATCGACTACTTCGACACGGCCGACGAATACGGGTCGAACTACTTCGACCCGACCGATCCCGAGGGCTGGGGGCGCTCGGAGGAAATCCTCGGACGCGCGCTCGCGGGGCGGCGCGACGACGTCGTGATCGCATCGAAGTTCGGCGCGCGCCCCCACGGCGGGGACGAGGGGCGCGGCGGGAACCGCGCTCGGTGGGCTCGCCAGGCCGTCGAAGAGAGCTTGCGCCGGCTCGACACCGACCGGATCGACCTCTATCAGGTGCACTTCCCCGATGCGGCAGTACCCATCGAAGAGACACTCGGCGCGCTCGACGAGCTCGTACGCGCTGGCAAGGTCCGCGAGATCGGCTGCTGCAACTTCTCGGGCGCGATGTTGCGGGCGGCCGCAGGAGCCGCGGATCGGTTCGGACACCGACGGTTCGCCAGCGCACAGAACGCGCTCAACCTGTTCTCCCGAGGCGCGCTCGACGACGTCCTCCCGGCCTGCGCTGATCTCGGCATGGCGTTCGTGCCGTACTACCCGCTGGCGAGCGGGATGTTGACCGGCAAGTACCGACGCGGCGCACCGCCGCCGACGGGCACCCGGCTGACGGATCAGGTCGACGACGCGACCCGGGGCCGCGTGTTCTCCGAGCGCGCGTACGCCCGCCTCGAGGCGCTCGAGCGGTACAGCGTCGAACGAGGACACACGCTGCTCGAGCTCGCGTTCGCCTGGTTGCTCGCGCAGCCGACGCTGGCGACGGTCATCGCGGGCGCGGCGCGTCCGGGTCAGGCCGCTGCGAACGCGGCAGCCTCAGGCTGGCGGCTCACCGCCGACGAGGCCACGGAAGCGACGCGCATCGTGGCGAACGCCGCCCCGTCGTCCGTGCCCCCCGGCCGCTGACAACGGCGTCAGAAATGGGTTACCCTCACGAGAGTCACCTGAGCGAAGGGAGCGGGAGCCATGAGCGACCGTGTCCGGATCATCTCCGCCGATTCGCATGTCACCCTCCCGAAGGAGCAGGTGTACGCGCAGCTGCCGAGTCGCCTCCGCGAGAAGGTGGAGGCCGCCGAGGCGGCGTACGCCGCGCAGATGCTGGCGGCCAAGCCACAGAAGGCGAAGCAGGCCGAGCTCAAGGAGGGCCGGGCACCCACCGGCGTGCCCAACATGGGCAAGGGCGCGCCCTGGCCGGCCGCCGGCCGGGCGGGCGACCACGACCCGGTCGAACGCCTGAAGGACATGGACATCGACGGGGTCGAGGCCGAGATCCTCTACGTCGGCTCGGGCGGCGCGTCGTTCGCCGCACTCGATCCCGACGAGCGGGTCGAGGCGGTGCACGCGCTCAACTCCGCGGCGATCGAGTGGGCGTCGATCGACCCCAAGCGCCTCATGCCCGTCTACGTGCTCCCCGTCGAGAACATCGGCATGGCGGTCCAGGAGGTCGAACGGGTCGTCGCCGAGCACGGCAAGGCGGTGCAGCTCCCGCTCATCCCGCGCGAAGTGGGCGCGCTCCCCTACTGGGACCGCGCCTACGACCCGCTGTGGGAGATCCTCAGCCACACCGGTGTGCCGATCAGCCAGCACGTCGGCGCGAGCCGGTACCTGATCGAGGACGTGATGCAGGAGGACCCGACGCCCTACAAGGGGATCATCCAGTCGCTGCCGCCCATCTTCATGGCCGAGTGCGTCGCCGACTGGACCGTCAGCGGCGTCCTCGAACGCTGGCCCGACCTGCGCGTCGTGCTCGTCGAAGCCGGCATCGGCTGGATC
>CAZDJK010000041.1:0-21585 GCA_964505725.1 uncultured Bifidobacteriaceae bacterium
GCCGGTGCGCCGCACGACGGCACGGCCGATCGGCTCGAGCCGGGTGCCCGCCACGACGTCCTCTCGGCTCCAGTAGCAGCGTTTGGGTTCGAGGAACACAACCGGGTCGTCGCACTCGATCGAATCGAGCAACAGCGAGTATGCGTCGCTCGGGCTCGACGGGACCACGACCTTGAGCCCGGCGGTGTGCATCCAGAACGTCTCGGTCGACTCCGAGTGGTGCTCGGGCGAGCCGATGCCGCCGAACGACGGGACACGCAGAGTAACCGGCATCGCGACGAGCCCACCGGAGCGATTGTGGTACTTCGCGAGGTGGCTGGCGATCTGCTCGAACGCCGGGTACGTGAAGCCGTCGAACTGGATCTCGGGTACCGGGCGGAAGCCGCGCAACGCCATCCCGACCGACGCGCCGACGATCGCCGATTCCGACAGGGGTGTGTCGAAACACCGCTGCGGCCCGAAGCGATCGCGCAATCCTTCGGTGACCCGGAACACGCCACCGAAGCGGCCGACGTCCTCGCCGAACACGACCACGCGATCGTCCGCCGCCATCGCTTCCGCCAGCGCGGTGTTGAGCGCGCCCACCATCGTGAGCTCGGTCACGGACCCTCCCGCTCCAGCTCGCCCGCGAGGAACGTCCGCTGCGCGGCGAGGTCCGGGGTCGGGGTACGGAAGACGTGATCGAACAGATCGAGCGGCGACGGGTCGCGCGCGTCGTACACCGCGGCGCGGAGCTGCTCGCGCGCCGCGGCCACGCGGTCGCGCGCGTTCCCCTCCCGCGTCTCGTCCCAACGGCCGAGCCGCTCGAGGTGCCGGCGGGTACGGTCGATCGGGTCACGCGCCTTCCACGCATCGACGTCGGCGGCGTCGCGATAGCGGGTGGGGTCGTCGGACGTGGTGTGGGCGCCCATGCGGTACGTCACGGCCTCGACCAGCGTGGGGCCCCCGCCCGCTCGGGCGCGGTCGGCGGCCTCCTCGACGACGACCAGGCACGCGAGCACGTCGTTGCCGTCCACTCGCACACCGGGCATTCCGTAACCGCTCGCCCGGTGCGCGATGGAAGGCGCCCGGAGCTGTTCGGCGAGAGGCGTCGAGATCGCCCACTGGTTGTTCTGCACGTAGAAGATGCACGGAGCGTCGCGTACCGCCGCGAGGTTGAGCGCTTCGTGGAAGTCGCCCTCACTCGTGGCGCCGTCCCCGACGAACGCGACGGCGAGGCCGCCGTCGTCGAGCCAGCTCGTCGCCATGGCCGCGCCCACCGCGTGCAGGGCGTGCGTGCCGACCGGGATCGACAACGGCGCGATCGCGCGCTCGAGGAACCCGAAGCCGCCCGCGGACGCGCCGCGCCAGTAGTGACCGATCCCCGCGGGATCCACGCCGCGCCACACGAAGCACCCGAGCTCGCGGTACTGGGGGAACAACCAGTCGGTGTCGCGGAGCGCCGCGGCACAACCCACCTGGGCCGCCTCCTGGCCCCGGCAGGAGGGGAACAGCGCGAGCTGCCCCTGGCGCTGGAGGTTGATGTACTCCTCGTCGAGGCCGCGCGTCAGGACCATCGCCTCGTAGAGCGACGCGAGACGGTCGAGCCCGCGCTCCGGGTCGTAGCGGTGCTGGACGACAGGCGCGCCGTCGGGGGCCACGAGCTGCACACAGTCGAGGGACTCGCCGACGTACACGTCGAGCACCACGCTCTCCTCTCGCTCGGCTCCATGATGAACCATCAGCGGATCGCTTGCTACTAAGCTGAAAAGAATTCCGAAATACCACCTTGATTCCGAAGGATGATCACCGGAATGCTCAGGGGAGCCTCCACGACCGAAGAAATCACGCGAGAAATCGCGCCGGCCGAGCCGGAACGCCTCGGGTGGCGATGGCCGGGGCGGTGCTGACGCCGACCGACCGGGCGCTCGTGCTCCTGCTCCAGGAGGACGCCCGGCTGAGCAACCGGGAGCTCGCGCGTCTCGTGGGCATCGCGGAGTCGACCTGCCTCGAACGCGTGCGGTCGCTCCGGAGCCGCGGCGTGATCCGCGGCTGGCACGCGGAGGTGGATCTCGGCGCCCTCGGCCGCCCGATACGCGCCAGCATCAGCGTCCGGCTCCAGCCGAAGACGACGAGCTCGGTGCGGGCGTTCCAGGAGGAGATCCTCGCCGCGTCCGAGACCCTCTCGGTCGCCGTGGTCACCGGGGCCGACGACTTCCTCGTGGAGGTCGCGGTACCCGACGTCGATCGCCTGCGTACATTCGTGCTCGAGCACATCACGAGTCGCAGCGATGTCGCCGACACCCGTACGTCGCTCGTCTACGAGCACCACCGCAACTGGGTCCTGGAACCGATCGACCAGGAGCCCGCCTGAGGACGCACCCGCGTCGGCACCGGGGCGTCTCAGTCGCGACCCAGGAACCCGGCGAGGTTCCCGCGCATGATCCTCTCGACGGTCGAGTCGTCGAGCCCCTTGAGCTGTGACACGTACTGCACGGGATCGGGAATGCCCTCGGAGTGCGGGAAGTCGGAGCCGAACACCAGGCAGTCGGCGCCCACGACCTCCATGGGCCGGCTGACGTTCTCCTCCGGATACGGCGCGACGAGGCAGTGCTCGCGGAAGATCGCGGTCGGCCGGCTCGGGAGAGCACCCCACTTCGGCCTCCGGCCGAGCAACATCGCATGGTCCAACTTCCTCATCAGGTAGGGAACCCACACGGTGCCGAATTCCGCGATCAGCACCCGGATGTTCGGGAACCGCCCGAAGAGGTTGTGGAACATCATCGCGGTCACCGATTCCATGATCGGTCGATCGCTCCAGTACGACACCCATTGGAAGCCGTTGAGGTCCTGGTACTGCGCGTCGGGATCCTCGCTCCACTCGGCCCCGTAGCGCGTGTAGGGCGCGCCGAGATGGATGGCGACGCGCGCGATCGACTCGTTGACCCTCCCCCAGAACGGATCGAAGTACGGATCGAACGGCGAGCGTCCGTACGCCGGACCGGCGGGCAGGTTGACGATGCGGGCACCGCGGTCGAGCACCCGCTCGAGCTCGGCAACCGCGAAGTCGACGTCGGCCAGCGGCACCGGTACCGGCACGAAGATGCGGTTGTCGTGCGCGTAACCCCAGTCTTCGAACAGCCAGTCGTTGAACGCACGCGCCGCGGCGTATCCGGCCTCGAGGTCGCCGCGTGCGAACGCACCGTCTCCGGCGCTCCCGCCGGTGTGGAGCACGGCTGCCTCCACGCCCTGCACGTCCATCAGCGAGAGCCGGGGCTCCTTGTGCTCGAACGCGGGACGCATGTCGTTGTAGCGCTCGACCAGCTCGGCACGGCTCAAGCCGTCGAGGTCGCGCATCGGGTTGAGGCGGTTGAGCATGGCGCCGGGGATCGGGATGTTGCCCTCCATCTCGGGGACGTCGCTCAGATCGACGCCGCCGTGCCCACCCTCGGGCTGTGTGTGGACACCGATCGTCCGGCGGTCGTGCGCGACCGACTCGCCCTCCTCGTCGACGAACCGCCGCGACTCGCCCGGGAGGAACACCCGGTCGACGTAGCGCTCCGGCAGGTACCGCGTCAGCGCGTCGGCCGGGGGGTAGAAGTGGTGGTCGGCGTCGAACACGCGGTACGGCAGGCTCCGCTCGACCTCCGCCACGTAGACGCCGCGGTTCCCGACCGCCGTCTTCTCGGCCATGGGTACTCCTTTCGCGCGCGGCTCAGGCGATGTCGTAGAGATCGGCGGCGTTCTTCCAGACGATCTTCTGCTTGACGTCGTCGTCGAGGCCGCCGAAGTGGCGTTCGACGACATCTCTCGACTCGGGCCACGTGGAGTCGGGGTGGGGGTAGTCGGTGGCGAACATCAGGGTCTCCGCGCCGAGGAGGTCGATGGTGCGCATGCCGACCATGTCGTCCTCGAACGTGGCGTGGAACTGCGTCCTCCAGTACGAGCTCGGAAGCTCGGTGATCATGCCGCGCCCGGCCCAGTTGTGACGACGCTGCATGGTGTCGAGCCGTTCGAGGTAGTACGCGATCCAACCGATGCCCGACTCGACGAGCACGATGTGGAGGTCGGGGTTGGCCGGCACCATGCCACCCAGGATCCAGGTGCTGATGAGCTCGGCCATGACGATCGGCGGCAGCGACTGGAAGATGCCCTTCGCCGGGGTCGGATCTGCGACCTGGATCGTGCGCAAGCTCGGCGACGCGTTGGTGTGCAGGCTGAGCGGGACGCGGTTGGCCGCGAACGCCTGCCACAGGGGCTTGTACTGGTCCTCCCAGTACGGCGCCAACCCGTAGGAGTCGGAATAGGTCGGGATGGTCAACGCCTTGAACCCGAGCTCGACCAGACGCTCGAGCTCCTTCACGCCTTCCTTCGGATCGAGGACGGGCACGATCCCGACCGGGATCAGACGCTGCTTGTCGTAGTCGATCCACTGCAGCAGCGTGTTGTTGTACGCCTCGAAGCTCGCGCGCCTCGCCTCGTCGCTCAGCTTGTAGAACACGCCGCCGTCGAAGCCGAACACGCTCTGGCTGTAGAGGACCTCGGCGTCGATCCCGTCCTCGATCTGGTCGCGGATCCGGTCCTCCTGGACGCGGTCGCCGGGACGGCCCTGCGCAGGCCAGTCACGATGCGCCCGGTTGTCCGGCATGTTCAATGCGGCCATGGCCGTCATCTGCTCGGCGAGCGCGGCCTCGATCTCCGACACGTGCTTCGACGCGAGGTTCTCGAAGAACGCTTCGTTCGTGATCGTCACGTGCGAGTCCGCTGAGATGATCCGCTGCTGCGTCTCGGTCATCGATCGCTCCTTCCGAGCCGGTTGTCCTGCCTCGACCGTACCAGCGTCGGGCGACCCGGTCGACCACCGCTGCACCGTGCGGCCATCCGCGGCCCGCGAGGCGCGTTCCGAACCTGGCGGACGGCCGTGGAACGGCGCTTCGAGGGCAAGGTGGGGGCGGGACATGGGGCATGATGCGGACCATGTTCACGATCACCAAGAACTTCCACATCATCCACATGACCGACGATCTCCCCGCGCTCGACGCGTGGTACGACGATGTCTTCTCCGTGACGAGGTTCATGGACAAGCAGTACTCGGACGTGTTGAAGCGCCACGGATCGCTCGTGCTGATCGGCGATCTCTGCATCGAGCCGATGCAGCCCGCGTTCGAGGACCAGGGCTGGGAACAGGTCGCGATCGGTCGCTTCTGGCAGCGATTCGGCGCGCGGCTCCACTCGATCGCGTGGTACACGAAGACGCGCGGCGACGTCGAGGAGATCTTCCGTGCGCTCGTCGCCAACGACGTGCGCATCTTCGGCGGGCGCGGTGATCGCTCGCCTACCGAACCGCCGCCCGGCGCCCTGTTCACCCATCCGCGCGACACCTACACGCAGCTCCAGTTCATGGCGTACACCGGTGACGGGGTCGGCGGTATCGAGGACCCGAGGTTCGGCGATCGGTTCGACGCCGGATGGTGGACCCGCGACCACCCACTCCACATCACGAGGACCTCGCACGTCACGATCGCCGTGCGCGATGTCGAAAGGGCGAAGCACCTGTTCGTCGATGTGCTGGCCGGCCGCTTCCTGCACGAGGAGGAACGGGAGCTCACGGCGACTCGCAGCGGGTTCGTCGCGCTCGGCGACGACCTCGTCATCGAGCTGGCCGAGCCGCTCGGCTCGGGAGGCCCCGTCGCTGCCGACATGGAGGAGAACGGCGAGAGCCTCTATTCGATCGCGTTCCGGGTCGCCGACCTCGACGACGCCTCGCGTTTCCTGAATGAGAAGAAGGTCGGTTTCGTCGACTCCGACGACGAGACCCTGATCGCCGATCCCGCAACGACGCACGGCGCGCGCTTCAGCTTCACGACGTACGACATTCCCGGCGACCGACGACCAGCCTGGGCCGCCCTCTGATCGGGACTTGCGGTTCCTGCCATGATGTGGCGATGTCCACGGCGATGACGGCTGGCCCCACGGGAGCCGACATCGACAGCAGCGGGGTCGGGAACCTCGATGGTGCGCCACACGTTGCCGCTGAGCGCACCATGACCGGGTCCGAGGACGTCCTGCGCGCGTCGCGCCGGCCCGAATCGCGGCCGACGAGCTGACCGGGCGCGAGGGAGCGGATGCTCGGTGAAGATGCCGCCGTTCGAGTACCACGCGCCAGACACCCTCGACGAGGTGCTCGAACTGCTCGCCCAACATGGCGACGAAGCCAAGATTCTCGCGGGGGGTCAGAGCCTGATCCCGCTGCTCGCGATGCGACTCGCCCACCCGGCGCACCTCGTCGACATCAACCGCGTTGCGTCGTTGTCGCATCTCGAGGAGCGCAACGGGCAAGTCGTCCTCGGCGCGACGGTGCGCGAGCGCGACGCGGAGCGATCGAGAATGGTTCGAGCGCGGCTGCCTCTCCTCGCCGAGGCACTGCCCCTCGTGGGTCATGCTGCCATCCGCAACCGGGGCACCATCGGGGGCACGCTCGCGCACGCCGACGCATCGGCCGAGATACCGGCGGTCGTCATCGCACTCGAAGGGGAGATGGTCGTGCGCAGCGCGCGCGGGGAGCGCACGATCGCCGCCGACGACTTCCTCGTCGGCCACTTCACTACTGCTCTCGCCGCCGACGAGTGCCTCGTCGAGGTCCGGGTACCATCAGCACAAGCAGGCACAGGCTGCGCGTTCGTGGAAGTCGCCCGGCGCCACGGCGACTTCGCGCTCGTCGGCGTCGCCGCGACCATCGCCCTCGGATCCGACGGCCGCGTCGCCGACACCCGCATCGCGCTGATGGGAGTGGCCAGCACGCCGATCCGCGCGCGCGCCGCCGAAGACGCGCTCGGAGGCGCAGAGCCGACATCGGAGGCCTTCGCCGACGCGGCCCGTCTCGCCGTGGCGGATCTGGAACCGGCCTCCGACGTGCACGGATCCGCTGCCTACCGACGACATCTCTCCGGAGTGACCCTCCGGCGGGCACTCACGAGCGCCGGCGAGCGAGCCGGCGGAGCAGGAGCGAGCCCATGACCGAGCGAGTCATCGAGATCACGGTGAACGGTGCCCGGCGTCCCGCGACCATCGACGTCCGGACCTCGCTCGCCGACTGCCTGCGCGAGCAGCTCGGCCTCACCGGGACCCACCTCGGTTGCGAGCACGGTGTCTGCGGCGCGTGCACCGTGCTGGTCGACGGAAAGGCGGTGCGGTCGTGCCTGATGCTCGCGGTGCAGGCGAACGGCGCCGACGTGGTGACGGTGGAGGGTCTGGCGCACGGAGCCGAGCTGCACCCCGTCCAGCAGGCGTTCTGGGAGAGCCACGCGTTTCAGTGCGGCTTCTGCACCCCGGGCTTCGTGATGTCCACCCTCGCACTGTTGCGCGAGAACGCGATGCCCGACGAGGCGACCGTGCGCGAGGAGCTTTCCGGCAACCTGTGCCGGTGCTCGGGGTACCAGACGATCGTGGAGGGCGTCCTGCTCGCGGCACGGCGAGCCCGCGACGAAGGAGTCCCGCTGTGACCGACGTGACCGACGTGATCGGGGCCCGCAGCGTCGGCGCACGCGTGTTTCGCGTCGAGGATCCTCGGATCCTGACGGGCACGGGTCGCTACATCGACGACGTGGTCGTGCCCGACATGCTGCACGCCGCGTTCCTGCGCAGCACGATCCCGCACGGTCGGCTCCTCGGCCTGGACGCATCCGAGGCGCGAGCATTGCCCGGCGTCGTCGCCGTGCTCACGGGGGCGGACGTGGCGGCACATTCCGTCGCAGGCACGCCCGGTGCGACCATCGGCATGGATCGCATGCCGGGCATCCGGATCCCGTCGTTCCATGCGCTCGCCACCGACAAGGTCCGCTACGTCGGCGACCCGATCGCGCTGGTCGTGGCCGAAAGCCGTGCCGTCGCGGAGGACGCGCTCGAGCTGGTGGTCGAGGAGATCGAGCCTCTCGCACCCGTCGTCACGTACGAGGACGCCCTCGACCCCGGGCGCCCTGCGCTCTTCGACGAGCTCGGCGACAACATCGCGATGAGGAGCGAGATGGTGATCGGCGACATCGACGCCGTCTTTGCCGGCGCCGACCGGGTCGTGACCGCGACCGTGAGGGTCCATCGCCACGAACCGGTGCCCATGGAGGGTCGCGGATCCATCGCGTGCTGGGACGCCGCCGCCGCCCACTTGACGTTCTACACGTCGACCCAGTCGCCCCACATGGTGCGGATGCTCCTCGCGCCGCAGCTCGGCCTGGCGATGGAGAACATCCGTGTGATCTCCGGTGACGTCGGCGGCGGATTCGGCTTGAAGAACGGTGTCTTCCGGGAGGACGTCGCGCTCGCGGTCGCCAGCATGCAGTTCGGACGGCCGGTGAAGTGGATCGAGGATCGGGTCGAGCACCTCACGACCGGCGGCCAGGCACGCGAGGAGATGGCGGACATCGAAGCCGCGGTCACGGCCGACGGACTGCTCGTCGGCGTCCGCATGAATGTGAAGTTGAACGCGGGCGCGTACCCGAGCGACCCATTCCCGGGCGCCATGTACGCCGGAAGCGTGAGCGCGTCGTTCCAGGGGCCGACAAAGCTCCAGGCACTGGCCGCGACGACGACTGCGGTCTTCAGCAACAAGGCGACCTACGTCGCGTACCGCGGACCGTGGGCGACCGCCGACTTCATGCGGGAGCGGCTGCTCGACATCATCGCCCGCGAGCTGAATCTCGATCCGATCGACATCCGGCGGCGGAACTACGTCCACCGCGACGAGCCTCCGCTCGCCATGCTCACCGGACAGCCGTTCACCGGCGTCACCACGCAGGAGGCCGTCGAGCAGGCGGCGCGCATCGTGGACTGGGGCGGCTTCCGGGAACGACAGCGTGCCGCGCGTGAGCGCGGTCGCTTCCTCGGGCTGGGCATCGCCTCGTACCTCGAGGCCGCGCCCGGCCCGAGGAACCCCGCGGCCAGCGGCGCAGGTGGCGGCATCCTGGGCAACGAGGTCACGCACGTCTCGCTCGAGCGCGACGGCGCCATCACGATCATCACCCAGCAACACCCGCACGGCCAGGGCCACCAGACCACGCTCGCACAGGTGGCATCGGACGAGCTCGGGGTCGCGATCAGCGATATCACTGTGCGGTACGGCGACACCGACTTCACACCCTTCGCTCTCGTCGCGACCGGTGGGAGCCGGGCGGCGACCATGGCGAACGGCTCCGTGCTCCACGCGTCGCGCGCGCTCCGGGAGAAGATCTCGGCCATCGCGAGCGAGCTGCTCGAAGCGGATCCGCACGACCTCGAGATCGCGGGGGGCACGGTCAGCGTCGTCGGCAGCCCGAACATCCGGCTGCCGCTCGCCGAGCTCGCTCGCATCGCCGCCGACGAGCCCGACCGGTTCCCAGCCGGGACCGACACCGAGCTCCGCGCCACCGCCGACTACGACGGCGGCATGGGCGGCTGGTCGGGGGGCACGCACTGCTGCTTCGTCGAGGTCGACATCGAGACCGGTCTCGTCGAGATCCCGCGCTACGTCGTCGTCGAGGACTGCGGGCTACCCGTCAATCCGGCGATCGTCGAAGGACAGGTGCGCGGCGGCGTGACCCAGGCGATCGGCGCCGTGCTGCTCGAGCACGCCGCGTACGGGGACGACGGCCAGTTCCTTGCGAGCACGTTCATGGACTACCTGTTGCCGACCACGACGGTCGTGCCCAACTTCGAGATCCACCACGTGGAGAGCGTGCTGCTCGATCCCGACGTCAACTTCCGCGGCGTCGGCGAAGGCGGGATGATCGTGGCGCCCGCCGCGATCACCAACGCGATCGAAGACGCCCTCGCGCCGCTCGGCGTGCGTGTGCGCGAGCAGCACCTTCCCCCGGCGCGCATTCTCGAGCTGCTCGGTACGGTGCCGACCGGCTGAGCAACGCGGCGGCCCGGGTCACCACCCCCCTCCCCTCACGCCCGACCGATTGTGCGCATTTGGGCCGGGTGTTAGCTTCGCCGGTGAACGTTGTTCAGTACGTGACGCGGCAACGCGGCGCGGAGCGACGAACCGGGTGGGAACACCGCGTGGTGGATCGAACCGGCCGCCGCCCGCGCGTTCGGAGGAGCTGATGGACGCGCTAGAGGGCGTGCGGGTGCTCGATCTGACGACCGGTATCGCCGGTCCGCTCGGCGTGCTGCTGCTCGCCGAGCACGGTGCCGACGTCATCAAGGTCGAGCCACCCGGTGGGCTCCGCGATCGCGACCGCGAGGAGCACCGGGTCTGGGACCGCAGCCGGCGGTCGGTCACGATCGACTTCGCGACGGAGGAAGGCCGCGAGCAGCTGCGCAAGCTCGCAGCCGTGTCCGACGTGCTCGTCGAGAGCTTCGCTCCGGGCACCATGGGGCGTCACGGCCTCGGCTACGACGCGCTCGCGGCGTCTTGCCCGCGGCTCGTGTACGTCTCGGTCCCCGCCTACCCGTCGGGGAGTCGCCACGCGGCCCGCCCGGGATGGGACGCGTTGGTGCAGGCGCGCAGCGGCCTGCAGTGGGAGCAGCCGGGTTGGCGTGAAGGTCCGATCTTCCTGCAGAACCAGCTCCCGAGCATGGCGGCCGCGTACCTCGTCCCGATCGGGATCCTCGCGGCGCTCTCCGCCCGCGAGGAGACCGGGCGGGGGCAACACGTCGAGACGTCGCTCCTCCAGGGCGCGTTGACGCTCACGACGATGATCTGGTTGCACGCCGAGCACGGCCAGATCGAGGTGCAACGCGCGATGTCGAAGTCGTATCCGCCGGGGATCCATCAGGCGAGCATCTGGGAGACGTCCGACGGTTGGGTGCACACGTCGGCGAGCCGCGGCGCGGCCCGGCCGATGGCGGAGGTCCTCGGGCTCCCGCCCGAGCACGATCCGATGATGCTCACGCTGCTGTCGATGTCCGAGGCGCCGGAAGATCGTGAACGCGCCGTGGCGCTCCGTGCCGTCGTCTCTGACGCGTACCGTCGCCAGAAGCGCGACGCGCTCGTGGAAGAATTCCACGCCAACGGGCTCGGCGCCGAGGCGATCGTGCCGATGAGCGAGGTGCTCCACCACGCGCAGCTGCGCGCGACCGCTGCGGTCGTCGACGTCGAGGACCCGGAGGTCGGACCGACGACCCAGCTCGGCATCACCCTGCGACTGGTCGACACACCGGGTCGCGTGCGGGGCCCGCGCCCGCCGCTCGGCGCGCACAACGACGAGGTCCTCGGCTCGCTCGCGAGCGCCTCGTTACCGGCAGCGGCGTCGGGAGCGCCCCTGCGCGCACACGCACACGCGCTCGCCGATGTTCGCGTGCTCGATTTCGGGCGCGCGTTCGCGGGACCCTTCGCGACCATGATCCTCGCGGGCCTCGGCGCCGACGTCATCAAGGTGCAGGCGCCGGGCGTGGCGGGGATGAGCGGCGGTCCCGAGCTCGGGTGCAACCAGGGGAAGCGCTCGATCGCGGTCGACATGAAGCACCCGGATGGCCGGCGCGTCGCGCACCGGCTCATCGAGCGCTCCGACGTCGTGCACCACAACATGACCAAGGGTGTGGCCGAGCGCCTCGGGATCGACCACGCCACCCTCGCCGGCATCCGGCCCGACATCATCTCCTGCAATACCTTCATGTACGGCCCGGAGGGCCCGCTCTCCGACCTCGGCGGCCTCGACCCCCTCGCACAGGCCGCCGCGGGCCTCGAGTACGAGGCCGGGCCCGTCCACGAGGGCAACGTGCCGTTGTGGTACCGGTTCGGGCACGGCGACACCGCCAACGCGCTGTCGTCGGTCGTCGCCGTGCTCATGGCACTGCACCATCGCAAGCGCACCGGGAACGGCCAGCCCGTGTGGGCGACGTTGCTCCACGCGTCGGCCCTCTGGTCCTCCGGCGTGTACCTCACTCCCGACGGGCCCTGCGAGTACGAACGGCTCGACCGTGACCAGACCGGCCTCTCCGCGCTCTACCGCCTCTACGCCGCGCAGGGCGGCTGGATCCAGCTCGCGGCGGTCCGGCCCGAGCACTGGTCCGCGCTCTGCGCCGCGCTCGGCCGCCCCGATCTCGAATCGGACGCTCGGTTCGCGACGCCCTCTGCCCGCCACGACCGCCGCTCCGAGCTGGAAGCCGAGCTCGCGCCTCAGTTCGCCACGCGTACACCCTTGCAGTGGCGTCGCGCGCTCGACGCGGTCGGCGTCCCGTGCGAGATCGCGGTCGACACCAACGACGGCGAGAGCGTGCTCTTCGACGACGAGCTGCTCGCGCTCGGAATCGTCGCCGAGACCCGGCACCGCGTGCACGGGCGGCTGCGTCAGGTCGGCCAGCTCGTACGTTTCTCGGAGACACCCGGAAGGGTCGAGCATGCGCCGCCGGTCGTCGGCCAACACACCGTCGAGATCATGCGGTGGCTCGGATACGACGACGGAGAGATCGTGTCACTGCGCGAGCGCGATGTCATCGAGTACCCCGAGGACACCTTGCCCGGGGACGCCTTGCCCGGGAACGCCTTGCCCGAGGAAGCCGTGCCCGAGGAAGCCGTGGAGGCCTGAGCCCGGCGTCACCACTCGGGGCGGCGACCCTTCGTCGCCTCCAGGAGCCGCGCGATCATCGGCGGGGGCGCGGGGCCGATCCCGACACCACCCGGCCCGAACTGGTGCGACCGCCGTCGCGCGATGCGCCATCCGACCGGCTCGCGCCGGAGGTCGTCCTCGTAGCCCCCGACGAGCACCGCGTTCGCCTCCTGGAGGAACGAGTCGGTTCCGTCCGACTCGGCGAACCAGTGCCAGGCGACCATCTTGTGCAACGACCGCGCCTGATCGCCGTCGACGCGGATCATCACGTTCATGATCGTGTGCGAAGTCCCGAGGAGCCCGGGGCGTGGGCGCGCGAACCACTCCCTCAGGCCGTCTCGTCCGGTGACCTCGCCGAGCCCCCAGTCGAGGACGCCGTCCTCGGTGAACACCTCCTCGGGTATCCGCGTGTACTGGTCGGTGTCCGCGAGGAACGCGTACAGGCACAGCACGTCGTGGATCGCGAAGCGGTCTTCGATCTCGCCCATTGCAGACCTCCTTGCAGTGCACGTCTCGCTGCCGATCGTCACCAACCGCGAGGCTCGGGAGGCATCAGCTCCAAGGAGCCCCGCTCAGCCGTGCACGGGTCACGAGGCTGCACCGATGTCCGAGGCGCGCACGACGGTGCCCGAATAGGCCAGGCGGTCGTCGGCGGTGATGACACGGACGATCGCGCGCACGGACACCTCGATCGGCAGCGCCGCGTCCGCGTCGACGATCCCGAGTCCACCCAGGAGCTCGACGGTCTCGTTACGCGTGTACCCGGGATCGATGCTCACGACCGCGATGCCGAGCGCCCGCAGCTCGGGTGCCAGGACATTCCCGAGCCGGTTGAGGGCGGCCTTGCTGGCGGCGTAGCCGATGCGGTCGGGGATGTCCGCCACGCGTGCGGCGGCACCGACGGGACGGGTCGAAGACTCCGGAGCCGACGGCGGCACCGGCATGAGGTCCGCCGCACCGGAAGTGACGTTGACGAACACCCCGCCACCCCTTCGTTGCATGGACGGCACCGCCGCCTGCATCAGCGAGAACGGCCCATGGAGATTCGTGTCGAACTGGCGAAGCCAGTCCTCCCGCGAGAGCGCGGTCAGCGATGTGCCGCCGACCGGATCGGCGTTCGACGATCCGGCAAGCTCGTCGAGCCCGCCCGAGCGTTCGATGGCGATGGGCGCCATGGTGGCAGCCGCGTTGTTCACCACGATGTCGATGCCGCCGAAGCGATCCTCCGCGGTCCGAACCAGGTTCTCGATGTCGCGTACGTCGGTCATGTCGGTACGGACGGCGACCGCTCGACCCCCGCCGGCCTCGACCGCGGCAGCCGTCTCCATGATCGTCCCGCTGAAGGGGCCCTCGACCTCGACCGTGCGTGCCGCCAGGACGAGGTTCACGCCCCGGCGACCGAGCTCGATCGCGACCGCCCTGCCAATGCCGCGGCTCGCACCGGTGACGATCGCGGTCTGGCTCCGAACGTCCATACGCGGTCACCGTAGGCTGTCGACCGTTCGGTCCGCGGGCTCGCACGTTCGCGATGCGCCGCGAACGGAGGACGAATTGCTCGACCACGGGACCCGCTGACCACGACCTCTTCAAGGTCGTCACCGTGTGGGTGGAAGGTCGCCAACTGCTCGAGTTCGCGACGCGATGCTCCCCGACTACCTGAAGCTCTTGGGCTCCGGCGGCCTCATCACGAACCGTCCGGCCGACGCTCGAACGCCCCGAGAGTCCGAGAAGCGCACCTCCGAGCTGCCGAACGCATTGACGTACCGTGTCAAGAATGGTGTACTCGTGGTCGACCGACGGGCACGGGACGAGCAGGCAAACACCGAATCCGGGAGGTACGAGGAAGATGAGCAACGTGATCGTGGTGTCGTGCGACGGCCACACCGGTGGCCCGCCCGAGACACTTCGGCCGTACCTCGAGTCCCGTTACCACGACGCTCTGGACCAGCTGAGCAAGGAGAGCGACGAGTACGTCGCGCTCGCCCGCCCGGTGCAGCACAGCGATCGCACGCCCGAGATCCTGGAGGTCATCGACGGCCGGGGTGCCATCGCCGCCGAGGGCGACGAGCTCGGGATCTGGGACATGGCGCGCCGGATGCGCGAGCTCGACGGCGAGGGCATCGCGGCGGAGCTGCTGCTCTCGGGGCACGCGAGCGCGGCGACCCCGTTCTTCGGCCCGGTCAACGTCCCCTATCCGCCGGAGCTGCGCATGGCCGGCACGCGCGCCTACCACCGGTGGCTGGCCGACGCGATGGCAGAAGGTGAGGGGCGGTTCCTGGGAGCCGCCGAGACGGGCCCCTGTCTCGACGTCGACGAGACGGTGCGCGAGGTCGAATGGACCGCGCAGCACGGCTTCGGCGCGGTCATGGTGCCCGGCACTGTCCAGGACCCCGATCTGCCCCCGCTGTACGACCCCCACTTCGATCCCTTCTGGGCGACCTGCTCGGCGAACGACCTCCCACTCGTCGTGCACGCCGGGTGGGGCGCCCCGCAAGGGTCGATCCAGCAATTCCTCGAGGCTGCAGCCCAGATGATGTCCGGCGGCGTGCTGGTGCCCGAGGGCGTCGACCCGGAGCAGGCGTTCGGCCAGATCTTGCGCGAGCGCCTCGACGCGGACGAGGAGTCGCCGTTCCAGCTCGACCTCGGACCGCGCCGCGTGCTGTGGCAGCTGATGATGGCAGGAGTGTTCGACCGCCATCCCGGGCTGCAGCTGGTGTTGACGGAGGTCCGCGCCGACTGGATTCCGGCCACGCTCGCGCATCTCGACCAGATGGCCGAGGAAAGCCACACGCCGCTGACGATGAAGCCGAGCGAATACTTCGTGCGCAACTGCGCAGTCACTCCCTCCTCGCCCCGCCGGTCGGAGGTGCAGCTTCGTGACGAGATCGGGGTGGAGCGGTTCATGTTCGGCGCGGACTTCCCGCACCGCGAGAGCACGTGGCCGAACACCCGCTAGTGGATCCGCGACGCGCTCATCGGCGTCCCCGAGGCGGAAGGTCGGCTCATCGCGGGTGAGAACGCGATCCGCTACTTCGGTTTCGATCGCGCCAAGCTGGAAGCGGTCACCGAGCGGATCGGTCCCAAGCCCTCCGAGGTCTTCGGCGATGTCGGCGTGGACCCCCGCATGGTCTCGCACTTCCACACCCGCGCCGGCTACAGCCGACCGGTGGAACCGATCGACGTGGCCGCGCTCGAGGCCGCGGTCGAACAGGACCTCGTGGGCGTCAGCACTCTCCGCTGACCCGACGGCGCCGACACACCAGCCGCTTCTGGCCCGGGCGAACGCGCGGTCCGCAGCTACAGGATGTGATCCGCGATGCGCGCGAGCCGTTCGCGCGCCTCGCCCTCCGACGTGATCGTCGACAGGGAGATCGCCACCCGGTGCACGCCGAGATCCGCGAGACGCGCCACGAACGCCCGGTCGACACGCTCGTCGGGCTTGGCGTCGCCGCGCACGTCGGGCCCACGCACGATCGCCGTGATCTGGATATCCGCAGGGTCACGCCCGGCCTCGATCGCAACTTCGTCGAGAAGCCGGCGATGCTCCGCGATCGAGTGCGGGGCGGTGGCGATCGAGTCGCGGGTGACGAACGCCGGCAACCAGCCGTCGGCGTATTCGACGATCCTGCGGAAGCTCCTGTGTGACGGCGTCGCGCCGAGAAGGACCGGCGGCCACGGCTCGCTCACGGGTTTGGGGAAGAGCTGGACCGGCGGCACGTGGAAGAACTCGCCCTCGAAGGCGACGGTGTCCTCGGTCCACAGCCTCTTCATCAGCACGATCGCCTCGCGCGTCTGGGCCCATCGGCGATCGAAGTCGCCGCCCAACAGCTCGCACTCGGTGCGGCTCCAGCCGACCCCGGCCCCCACAATGAGACGACCACCGCTGTAGTGGTCGAGCGACGCGAGCTCCTTGGCGAACTGCACGGGGTTGTGCTCCGGGACCAGGAACACGCCACCGCCGAGCTTGATCGTGGAGGTCATCGCAGACGCCCGTGCCAGCATCACCAGCGTGTCCTGGAAGAACGGGACACCATCGACGTGCACGCCCATCCCCGGCTGGTCGACCGGACGGATCGGGTGCTCGCCGTAGAAGATGGACTCGAAGCCGAGGTCTTCCGCCTCCCTGGCGACGACAGCACCGTCGACGTCGGGGATCGGGTGCCGAGGTGTCGGAGGGCGGCTGATCCCGATGCGCATGGGCTCAGGGGACGACTCGTCGAACCCGGGCTTCGTTGCCGGCTCGCGTCGCCGACCGGGTTGCCACGGCGCGGCAACCTACGACGGACCGGCGCGCCTCGTCAACGCCTCGGTGCCGCGTGTGTCGCACGACGCCATTTCTCTCGACGACGGGACAGCGATGCACCGATGAGCAGGCTGCGCCAGGAGGGGCCCGTACGGTCCGTAGGGTTGTCGCACTACGTCAGTTGCTGTACGGTCGGCCGGACCCGCGACGATGCGCCGCGACGGTGCGCCGCGAGCGATGTGAAGGAGCCGAGATGGCTGACGATCCCGCGTTCGGTACGCCCTTTGTCGACATCGACGAGTGGCGCGAGGCGCCCTTGCGGCACCGGTACGTGCACGGGGGCTTCGAGGGTACGCACACGTTGTTCTCGTTCTATCTGCCCCCGCCGGAGCAGTACCAGGGGCGCTTCTTCCAGTACCTCGAGGGGGGCGCGGGCGGCCACGAGAGCCTGCTCGCGGCGAGCGCCGACGGCGCGGGCTATGCCGAGGTGATGGGCACGTCGTGGGTGTTCGACCTGGCCTTCGACGAGCTCGGCGGATACCTGGTCGAGTCGAACCAGGGTCACTACCCCGGCGAGGGCGTCGGCTTCGCCGACGACGTGCAGCTCTATCGGGCGAGCGCGCAAGCCGCTCGGTACTCGAGAAGGATCGCCGCCGAGATGTACGACGCCGAGCCGCATCACGGCTACGTCTGGGGCCAGAGCGGCGGCGGGGTTCGGTCGGGCATGTGCCTGGAGAACGTGAGCGACGTGTGGGCCGGCGGGGTGCCCGAGGTCGGCACCGCGCTCGCGACAATGCCGCTGTGGTCGTCACAGGCGCTGGCGACCGAGTTGCTCCGCAAGGACAAGCTCCACTCCGTCGTCGACGCGCTCGAACCGGGGGGCAGCGGCGACCCCTACGCGGGACTCGATTCCGAGCAGGCTGCGGCGCTCGCCAACCTCTTCCGCATCGGGTTCTCCCCCACCGCGGTCAGCCAGCTCGGACGATTCACTGCGTGGGTGTTCAACGTCGTCATGATCGGCGAGAAGAATCCCGGGTACTACGAGGATTTCTGGACCAAGCCCGGCTACCTCGGCTACGAGAACCCCGAGAGCCTGCGCGCCATGCTCGTCGATGACAAGGCGACCGTCACCCGAGTCGTCGGACCGAAGGACGTGGCGGAGGCCGGGATCTCGCTGCTCCAGCTGGCGCTGAGCGCCGGGGCATCGGGCACCGTGCCGTCCGCCTTCGGAGCCGAGATCGACTACCCGGATCCGGACCGCCTGTTCATGACGACGCTGCGCATCACGTCGGGCCGAGCCGCCGGCCGGGAGATGTACGTCAACAACGTCCTCGGCGGCATCCTCACACCCTTCGCCGAGGAGTGCCCGGAGATGTTCGACGGCGTCGCACCGGGCGACGAGGTGACGATCGACAACCGCGACTACCTCGCCTACCTCTACTACCACCGCTACAACGTGGCGGGAGCGATCCCGCAGTTGACGGGGCCGCGGGGCGTCATCGACGAGTTCCGCCATCTCGCGGTCGGCGGCCGGCCGATCTACGCGCAGCAGTACTGCGCGGCGATGGCGAACGAGGGGATGCCGGTCGAGAAGCGCGGCGACTTCAAGGCCAAGGCGATCGTGGTCATGTGCAAGCAGGACATCTGCGTGCCCCACGGTTGCGGCACTGCGTACGACCGCGTCGTCCGCAGCGAGCTCGGCGACCGAGCCGACGACACTTACCGGATGTGGTGGGTCGACAACGCGAGCCACGTCGCGCCGTCCGTCGTGTCACCGACGATCAGCGAGACCGAGAACGACCCCGCGGTCTGGAACTCGCGGCTCGTCGACTACGACCCCTTGACCGCGCAGGCCTTGCGTGACGTGGTCGCGTGGGCCGAGCAGGGGATCGCGCCGCCCCCCAGCACGCGCTACCGGCTCGACTTCGACAACGAGCTGGTGCTCGCGCCGACTGCCGCCGAGCGCGGCGGGATCCAACCCGTCGTCACCGCCTCGGTGCGAGGCGGACCTCGCGTCGAGGTCTCGGTCGGCGAAGCCGTCGAGCTGGAAGGGCGGGCGGAGGTGCCGCCCGGGACGGGAACCATCGTCCGCGCGCAGTGGGACCCCGAGGGTGTCGGGGCGTTCGGCCAGTCGGCGAAGGATGCCGACGGATCCTCCGAGTCGATCGCGGTCTCCGAGTCCTACACGTACACGCGACCGGGCACCTACTTTCCCAGCTTCCGCGTCGGATCCCACCGCCACGGGACGGAGGGCAAGGGCGATCCCGTCTGGAACCTGGCACGCGTCCGCGTCGTCGTCACGCGCTGAGCCCGACGAGAAGACGCCCGACGAGAAGACGATGGTTGCACCATTGGCGCAAGAGACATCCGAATCACCCGTCGAGCCGACCGCTCCCAACGGTTGGGATGCTCGACGGGTACGCGTCTCCCGGCAGATCGAAGAGGCGGCGATGCACCTCTTCGCTACCTACGGTTTCGATGCCGTGAGCGTCGCGGACATCGCGCGTGCTGTCGGAATCTCCGACCGAACGGTCTTCCGCTACTTCTCGAGCAAGGACGAGATGCTCCGGGCGTTGCCCCGCCGGATACTCGACGCCATCCACGAGGAGCTCGGACGACAGGGCTCCGAGGTCCCGACCATGACCGCGCTCCGGCGCGCGCTCAGCGCCGCCGACGCCGTGATCGGTGACCGGATGAGCCTGCTCCGGTGGGGACGCGTGTGTGCATCGCGTCCTGCCTGGCCGGCCGGATCACAGGCAGTCGCCGGGGAGGCATACCACGACTTCCTCGCGGCGCGCCTCGGTGATGGTGCCGAGGGCGCCCTGCGACTCAAGGTCATCGCATCGGCGCTCGCGGCCGCGCAATCGAGGGCGTTCGAGGAATGGCTCGGCCGCGGGGCGCGCGGCGATCTGACCGCCATGAGCGACGACGCGCTCCGGGCGCTCGCCGAGCTCGGGTCCCAGCTCGCCGAGGACCTGTAGCGTGCTCGACGCCTGACCGCGTGCGCGGGACACGCGCCCCCGATCAGGCCGCCACGCAGGCCTGACCGAGGAGGACCCGTGGAGCGTCGAGAGCTCGACACCGTCATCTACGAGAAGGACGGCGCGGTCGCCCGTGTGATCCTGAACCGACCCGAGCGGGCCAATGCCCAGAACTCCGCGCTGGTATGGGACGTGGAACATGCGCTGCGCGATGCCGAGGACGACTACGCGGTGAAGGTCGTGATCATGAAGGCGAACGGGCGCGGCTTCTGCGCCGGCCACGACGTCATGGGGGGACCGGGCGGCCCCGGGCTGCCCGAGTTCTCGCGTGCCGCGGAGGCAGGCCACCCCTGGAAGGGTCAGGCCGACCTCTTCCTGTGGCCCGTCCTCCACCTGTGGGAGTTCCAGAAGCCGACCGTCTCCGCGGTGCACGGCTACGCGATCGGTGGAGGCACGTACTTCGCGCTCATCCCCGACATCGTCGTCGCCGCCGACGACGCGTACTTCCAGATGCCCCTCGTGCAGGGCCTGGGCTTCCCCGGGGGCGAGACCATGGCCGAGCCGTGGTTGTTCATGAACTACCACCGCGCGTACGAGTACCTCTACCTGTCGCAGACCGTCGACGCGCAGGAGGCGATGCGGATGGGGCTCGTCAACCGGGTCGTGCCGCGCGATCAGCTCGACGACACGGTCGAGAAGATCGCGGCGCAGATCGCGCAGGCGCCGCTGTCGACCCTGATGGCCACGAAGTCCCTCGTGAAGACGGCGTGGGAGATGATGGGACTGCGAACGCACTGGCAGATGTCGCAGCAGCTCATGGAGCTCGTCGGCCGCGCGGGTGACGTGGCGGTGTGGCGACAGGAGAACCAGGAGCGCGGCTACTCCGGCGGGCCGCGCGGGGTCGCCAAGAGCCGGGCCGAGGCCGCGTGGGCATCCGTGGACAAGAGGACGAGCGACGAATGAGGCTGTTCGAGGGGAAGGTGGCGCTGGTGACGGGCGGCGCACGCGGGATCGGTCGCGCGATCTGCGAGTCCCTCGCGCGCGAAGGCGCCGACGTTGCCGTCAACTTCCGGGGTCAGGTGGATGCGGCCGAGGATGTCGCCGCATTCGTGCGCGGCGAGGGTGGCCGGGCGATCACCGTGCAGGCCGACATGGGCGACGCCGAGGCAGTCTCGGCGCTCGTCGATCGGACACGCGGTGAGCTGGGCTCCATCGACCTGCTCGTCAACAACGCCGCGTACACGCATCTCCTGACCCACGAAGAGCTCACGTTCGCGCGCTGGCAGCGTTTCATGCGCACGAACCTCGACGGACCCTTCCTCACGATGTGGGCCGCGAAGGAGGACATGATCGCTTCCGGAGGCGGATCGATCGTCAACATCTCCTCGCTCGGCGGTCAGATCCCACGACCCGACATGATCGGCTACGGAGCATCGAAGGCGGGTCTGGACCAGCTCACTCGCGCGGCGGCGATGGCGCTCGCACCGCTCAACATCCGGGTGAACGCCATTGCGTGCGGCATCGTCGCGACACCTCGCGAACAGACCATCAGCGAGGAGCTTCGGGCCGAGATGCGCAAGCTGATCCCCCTGGGCCGCCCCGGCACACCCCAAGAGCTCGCGAATCTAACCGTCTTCCTGCTCTCGGACGCCGCATCGTTCATCACGGGCTCGGTCGTCACCGCAGCCGGTGGCCAGAGCTGACTTCGCGACCAGTCCGAGACCGAGAGCTTCAGGCGCCACGGCGACAAGGAAACGGCATCGGATCGGGTGGCACTGGTGACCCTCCACCGACACCCGGTCGATCTCGTGCCGCGCTCGTGAACGTCGTTGACGCGGACCCTGCTCGGTTCTAG
>CAZDJK010000042.1:0-12618 GCA_964505725.1 uncultured Bifidobacteriaceae bacterium
GCTCGGCTCGGGCGGGTAGATATAGGTGTTGCGGACCATGAACTCCTTGAGGATGTCGTTCTGGATCGTCCCGCCGAGCTGGTCCTGGGAGACGCCCTGCTCCTCGGCCGCGACGACGTAGCCGGCGAGCACGGGCAGCACGGCGCCGTTCATGGTCATAGACACCGTCATGCGGTCGAGCGGGATCCCGTCGAACAGGACCTTCATGTCCTCGACCGAGTCGATGGCGACGCCCGCCTTGCCGACGTCGCCCACGACGCGCGGGTGGTCGCTGTCGTACCCGCGATGGGTGGCGAGATCGAACGCGACCGACAGTCCCATCTGACCCGCGGCCAAGTTGGCGCGGTAGAAGGCGTTCGACTCCTCGGCGGTGGAGAACCCCGCGTACTGCCGGATCGTCCACGGCCGGTTGGCGTACATGGTCGCCCGCACCCCACGGAGGAACGGCTCGATGCCCGGGAGCGAGTCGGCCGTCTCGAGCCGTTCGAGGTCGGCGGCGGTGTAGAGCGGCTTGACCGGGATCCCCTCCGGGGTGTCCCAGACCAGCGTCTCCGGGGAGCCCTTCAGCTCCTTGGTCGCGAGCTCCTCCCATGCCGGGGGGAACTCGACGTCGGGATGCGTCTCGTGTTCGGCCACGCGTCAAGCGTAGAGGTCGATATGGAGCGACGCGCAGCCCGGATCAACGGGCCGCTCGGCCCGCGCCGAGGCGGGTCAGCTCGCCTTGCGCTCTGCCTCGAGCGCGTGTGGGTGGGAGGCAGCGTCGGCGAGGGCCCGACGCGCGGCCGCGATGCCCGCTCGGCCGACGCGGCGCGTGCGGGAGTCGAGCGTCCAGTCCCCCCAGGAGACCGCCCGCCGCGCGTGCGGGGCGGAACGCGCGGTCCGGGCGGTTGCCGTACGGGTGGGACGGACGCTCCTGGGGGCGTTGGCCCGGGCGCGCGGGGTTGCCGCCCGGGGTGGGTCGACGAGGCGGAGTTGCTGCGTCACAACTGGAGTATCACCCCGGGGTGTGACAGTTATTCCGCGGCGCTCTCAGCCCGCTCTTCTCCCGAAGCCCCCGCAAGGTTGCGTCGCTTGACCGGGCTATTCCGGCCCGAGTGACGCAACGTCGCGTGGTACCCGGGCCGCCCTGCTTCAGAGTGTCGTGAGGGTGGTCGAAAGGGAGCAGGGAGCCCGGGAGAGGAGGCGGACCCCGTCGCGGGAGGTGCAGCGGTGAGAAGGACAGGGGGCGCGCCGGCCGGCCCCACCGCGCCTGCCGTCCGGCCCCGCCTCGCCCCGCTTGCGGTCGTGCTCGTGGCCTATGCCGCGGTGTACGTGTCGTGGACCGCGCTCCACTGGAGCGGGAGCCGCACCCTCGTCAGCGACGTCGCGCCGATCCCGATGGCGGTCGCCGCCACCGTGCTCGCATGGCTCGCGGGTCACGACCCGAGGGCGCCGGCACGGCAGCAGCGCTTCTGGCGCTTCATCGCGTTCGGGTGCGCGAGCTGGACTCTGGGGGAGTGCCTCTGGCTGTACTTCGAGGTCTTCCGGCACCGCAGCCCGTTCCCGTCACCCGCCGACGGCTTCTACCTCGGCTTCTACGCGCTCGTGTTCGCCGGCGTGGTGCAGGTACCGGTGCGCGAGCTGGCGCGGAAGGAGCGCCTGACGTTCGCGCTCGACCTCGGGACCGTGATGTTCGTGACCGTGATGGTCGTGTGGTACCTCGTGATCGAGCCGACCGCCCGCATGGACGAGGACCTCCTCACGCGCACGCTCGCGCTGGCGTACCCGGTCGCCGACGTCGTCCTGGTTCTCGGCGTCTCCCGCATGCTCCTCCGGCGGGGCACCGGAACCGACGCCCGTGGCGCGCCCGTCCTGCTGGCGGCGGGCATGGTCGCGCTCGCGTGCGCCGACATCGGGTACGCGCGGCTCGACCTCTCGGGTATGTACCGACCGGGCACGCTTCCCGACGCGCTCTGGATGCTCGCGTTGCTCGGCGTCGCGCTCGCGGGCCTGGTCCAGGCGTCGTCGCCCCCGGAATCGCCGGTGTCGGAGGCGCGCGATCCGATCCCGCCCGTCAGCAAGCTCCCGTATGCCGCGGTGCTGATCGGGCTCGTCCTCGTGCTCAACGAGACCAGCCGCGATCTCGGCGGCCCGCTCGCCGTGCTCCTCCTCGGCGCGCTGGGCCTCGCGTTGATCGTCGTCGCGCGCCAGGTGAGCGTCCTGAGCGACAACGAACGCCTCCTCGAGGAGATGCACCGGCTCGCCAACACGGATCCGCTCACCGGCGTCGCGAACCGCCGGCGGCTGTTCGAGACCGCGCCCCGGATCGTCGTGCAGGCGCGGATGGCCGGCCTGTCGGTGACCGTCGCCATGGTCGACATCGACCAGTTCAAGGACATCAACGACCGGTACGGTCACGCGGTCGGCGACGAGGTGATCCGCGCGGTCGCGTCCCGGTGCGCATCGGTGTTGCGGCCATCCGACCTGCTGGCGCGCTACGGCGGGGACGAGTTCGCCGCGGTCGTGACCGGTGACAGCACGACATCGTGCCGCGATGTCGCGATGCAGCTCCGCCGCCGTATCGCCGACGAGCCGACGGAGACGTCGGGCGGCGCGATCGACGTGACCATCTCCGTCGGGGTGGCGACGATGACCGAAGGCGACATCGAACGGCTCCTCCGCGACGCGGATGCGGCGCTGCTCCGGGCCAAGCGGGCCGGGCGCGACGCGGTGATCCGTGCACCGGCCGGGCGGGTGACCGCCGAACCGGTCGCAGGAGCAGGCCCGTAGACTTCGCCGGGTGCGCGAATCATCCGCATACCTCGACTACGCCGCGACCACCCCGATGCTCCCCGAAGCGGTGGCGGCCATGGAGCCGTTCCTCACCTGCGAGTTCGGGAACCCGTCGGGCGGCCACACGGTGGCGCGGGCCGCGAAGACGGCGCTCGAGCAGGCGCGCGAGGACGTCGCGGCGGCCCTCGGTGGCCGACCGGGCGAGGTGGTCTTCACGGGCGGAGGGTCCGAGGCCGACAACCTCGCGGTGAAGGGCGCGGCGCGTGCGGCGCGGGCCGCCGGTCGCGGTGACGGCATCGTCGTGGCCGCCTTCGAGCACAAGGCGGTGCTCGGCGCCGCCGACCGCCTCGCCCGCGAGGGCTTCCGCGTCGCCCGGGTCGACGTCACGCCGGACGGCATGGTGGACCTCGACCGGCTCGCGGACACGATCGACGAGCGGACTGCGCTCGTCTCCGTGATGCTGGTGAACAACGAGTTGGGCACCATCCAGCCGCTCGCGGACGTCGCGGCCGTCGTGCGGGAGCGTGCCCCGGGCGCGCTGCTGCACACCGACGCGGTGCAGGCCGTGCCCTGGCTCGACGTGGCCGTCGCGGCGGCCGGCGCCGACCTGATCGCGGTCTCCGCCCACAAGTTCGGTGGGCCCAAGGGCGTCGGCGTGCTCATCGTGCGCGACGGCGTGGCCCTCGAGCCGCTCGTCGACGGCGGCGGCCAGGAAGCGGGCCGGCGGGGCGGGACGAGCAACGTGGCCGGCATCGTCGCGATGGCCGCCGCGCTGCGGGTGACGCTCGCGCGCCGCGCCATGACCACCGAGCGCGTGCTCGCCCTGCGTGACACGCTTGCCGACGGGCTGCTCGCACGGGTCGACGACGCGTGGGAGAACGGAGATCGGGCGCGCAAGATCGCCGGGAACGTGCACCTCGGCTTCGCGGGCGTCGAGTCGGAGGCCCTGTTGGTGCTGCTGGACCGTGCCGGCGTGTACGCAGCCGCGGGCTCGTCGTGCTCGTCCGGTGCCGCCGAGCCGTCACATGTCCTCGAGGCCATCGGCCTGTCCCGCTCCCGGGCGCTCGCCTCGGTGCGGCTGAGCCTCGGTGCGTCCTCGACGCGCGACGACGTGGACACCGCACTCGACGTGATCCCGCGCGCGGTGGCACAGCTCCGCCGTCCGGGCGTCGTCGCATGACGTCACGACCGCGCGGGCCCGTGCTCGTGGCCATGAGCGGCGGAGTCGACTCGTCCGTAGCCGCGGCTCTGCTGCTGCGCGAGGGCCACGACGTCACGGGCGTCACGCTGAAGCTCTGGGGCGGCGAGTCCGATTCCGGCTGTTGCAGCGTGGCCGACGTCGAGGACGCACGCCGGGTCGCCGCCCAGCTCGGGATCCCCCACTACGTGTTCGACTACACCGCGCCGTTTGCTGACGGCGTGGTGGATCCGTATGTGCGCTCGTACGCGCAGGGCGCCACACCCAACCCGTGTGTCGAGTGCAACCGCGTGATCAAGTTCGGCGCCCTGCTGGAGCGGGCACGCCTGCTCGGCTTCGACCACCTCGCCACCGGCCACCATGCGCGCGTCGATCGCACCGGACGCGCGCCGCGGCTGCTCCGCGGCGCGGATCGGGCCAAGGACCAGTCGTACGTGCTGTACATGCTCGGGCCGGACGAGCTCGCGCGCACCTTCTTGCCGGTCGGCGAGCTCACGAAGGCGGAGGTCCGCGCGGAGGCGGCATCGCTCGGGCTGCGCACCGCTGACAAGCCCGAGAGCATGGACGTGTGCTTCATCACCCGCGGCGGTCGGGCCGCGTTCCTCGACGCGCGCGTTCCGGCTCGCGCCGGCTCGATCGTGGACACCGAGGGTCGGGTACTCGGGGAGCACCGAGGTACCGCGCACTTCACCGTCGGGCAGCGACGCGGCCTCGGCGTCGCAGCGGGCGCGCGCCGGTACGTCATCGACGTGGACGCGACGAGCGCCACCGTCACGGTGGGGACCCGCGACGATCTGCTGCGGCGCTCGGTCGCGCTCCGCGACCTCGTGTTCGTCGATCGCCGGCCCGCGCCGGGCGACCGGCTGCTCGCGCAGGTACGCGCGCACGGCGAGCCCGTCCCCTCCGTCCTCGACGGAGCCACCGTGGTGTTCGAGACCTCGCAGCCGCGTGTCGCACCAGGACAGGTCGTCGCGCTCTACGACGGCGTCGAGCTGCTCGGCGGCGGCGTCGCCGCGCCGTCACCCCACCCGGAGCCGGCGCGCCGCCGCGTCCCGTAGCAGGCCGTCGCGGCGGACCACCGCCACCCGCAGCTCGCGCGTCTGGATCGTCTCGCCTCCTCGGCGGGCGCGCGCCGCGAGCACGAGCTGCGCCGGCTCGTCGAACCGCACGAACATCGAGCCGAGGGCTGCACCCACCCGGAGATCGGTCACCTCGGGGGGCGGCGGGCCCGGATCGGCGGGCCCCATCCCGGTCACGTGCTCCCGCAGGAAGAGCACGGGGTTGGCGAGGGCGATGGCGTCGACCACCACGAACCCGGCGGGCACCAGCACCGCCCACCGTTTCGAGAGGCCGTAGAGGGCGCGGCCGGCCACGTACAGCAGTGCGATCGCGACGGGCACGGCGACGACCCCGAGCACGATCTCTCCGTTCGCCATCAGCAGTGGCGGGCCCGCGACGCACAGCACCGCGACGATCCGCGCGAGCGGCAACGGCCCGAGGAAGAGCGCGGGCGGCGTGCGCAACGGCACGCGGAGCTCGTCGCCGTAGGACGCGGAGTTGGCCGCTGCGATGCCGATGTCGGGCGACGACGCCAGGAGCGCCGCCGCCCCCGTGCACGCGAGCGCGAGGGCGATCTCGACCACCGACGGTGCGTGGTCGAACGCGACGACGACTGCGAGCACGAAGAACGCGGGCGCCACGACGCGCAGCACGGTGAGCGTCTCGGGCCGCGGCGCGATGGTCGCGAGCAGTCCCGCGGCCCACGCGATCCAGAGGAGCGTCTCGGCGGTGACGCGCGTGGCGTCCGACCAGTCGCCGAGCGCGGCGCCGGCCGCGGCGCCCGCCGTGAGGGGCAGCGTCACCCACACGGCGCGCAGGATCCAGATGGGCGTCGCACGCGTGAGCGGGGTGTCGGCCATGGTCGTCGAGTTCGGAACGCCGCTTGCGGGAGTGCACACGACGTGTGCGTAGAGTACGGCCCATGCGGAGGGGCGCTCGCAACCCGGTGCTCGCACCGGGGATCGCGACCGGGATCGGGAGCCTCCCCCACACCGATCCCGTCGTCGCCGCCGCCGTCGTGCTCGACGCGCTGCCCGAGCTCCCCGCCGCGCCGCAGCTTCCCGCGCGCGACCCGCGCGAGGGGATGCTCGCCCAGTGGCTCGTCGCGTTGCCCGAGGTCGCAGTCGCGCCCGACGGGACCTTCTCGGTGGACGGGGTCTCCAACCTTGCGCCGAGCTGCCGGTTCACGCCCGATGCACACGGCGGCCTGCTGGCGTTCCTCGATGTCGCGGCGACGCGGGCGGTCGTGCCGGTGCGCGTCAAGGTGCAGCTCACCGGCCCGTTGACGCTCGGCACCGCGCTCGTCGCCGCGGGGGTACCGGAGCGGCACGCGTTCCGCCGCGCCGCCGAGGTCGCCCGGTCGTGGGCGGTCGCGATCGAGGAGCTGGTCGACGAGCGTCTCCCCGACACCGAGCTGGTGCTCTTCTTCGACGAGCCCGCGCTCGTGCGCTGGCGCCGTGGCGCCGGCCCGCTCGAGCGCGAGGCCGCGATCGACGTGCTCTCCGGCGCGCTGGCGGCCGCCGGAAGCGTCACCGGCGTGCACGTGTGCGGCGACGGCGACCTCGAGCTCGCGCTCGAGGCGGGACCGGAGGTCGTCGGCGTCGAGGTGGCCGAGGCCCTCGTCGACCATGCGGCCGCGATCGCGCGCTTCCTAGACGGTGACGGGTGGATCGCATGGGGTGCGGTGCCGACCGACCGCCCCGTCGGGGAGTCGGCCGACCCGCACTGGCGCCGGCTGGCGCGGGTCTGGTGCGACCTCACCCGCGCCGGTTGCGACCCCGTGCCCCTGCGGACCCGCGGGATGATCACCCCGGCGTGCGGCCTCGCCGGATACGGTGCGACGCAGGCCGAACGGTTGCTGAGCGTCGCGCGCGAGCTCGCCGGACGCGTCCACGACCAGGCGGTCGCCGCTCGCTTGATGTTGGGAGCCTGACGTGACGCCGACCGAGCCGTTCCGCTACTGCGGTGTGTGCGGGTCGCCGGTCGAGCCGGGCGCCACGGTCTGCGGGAACTGCGGCGCAGCCGTCGAGCCGACTGGTGCATCGCCCACGCCCGGCGACCAGACCGCGGTGTCCGCGGTGCCACCCGACGACGCGACCGCTCCCGGCGCGGGCGAGCCGCCCACCGTCGCGATGCCCGCGGCGGCCGCAGCGGGTGGCGCCGCGGGTGCGGCAGGAGCCGGCGGGGGGGACGGTGGCGGCGACGGTGGCGCGGGCGGCGAGGAGGACGACGGCGGCATGTCGTCGGGCATGCGATGGTTGATCGCTGCGCTCGTCGCCGTCGCGGTCGTGTTGATCGGCGTGATCATCGCTCTCGCCGCGAGCGGCGGCGGCGGGAACAACCCATCCGAGTCGACGACGACCACGTCGTCCTCGACCACGACCACGACGTCGCCGTCGACCACGACCTCGACCAGCACGACGACCACGACCACCACGACCGTCGCACCCACGACCGTCGCACCCACGACATCGGTGGTGACCACGACGTCGACGACGATGCCGGCGACGACTTCCAGCACCTAGACGCCGGTGTAGCGATCCTGAGCACCCGGGCATCCGCGTCGTAGCCCGTCGGTAGATTGCAGGTGTGGCGACGCGGGACGCTCCCGGTGCAGCTCCGGCCGAGGTGCGGGCGCGCGCGGACGAGCTCGGCGACCTGATCCGGTACCACCGCGACCTCTACTACACCCACGACGCGCCCGAGATCTCCGACGCCGAGTTCGACGAGCTGGTCGTGCAGCTGAGCGCGCTGGTCGACGCCTACCCCTTCCTCCACGCCGAGGACACCGCGCTCGCCGAGGTCGGTGCGCCGCCGTCGGCGACGTTCGCTCCCGTCCGGCACGTGGTGCCGATGTTGTCGCTCGACAACGTGTTCGACCGCGACGAGCTGATGGCGTGGTACGGGCGGATCGTGCGGGCCGTCCCCGACCCCGTCCGCTTCGTCGGCGAGCCGAAGCTCGACGGGCTCGCGATCTCCCTCCTCTACGAGCGGGGCGGGCTCACGCGCGGCGCGACGCGCGGCGACGGCGACACCGGCGAGGACGTCACCGCCAACGTCGCCACCATCGCGGCGATCCCCCACCGGCTCGCCGGTGACGACGTCCCGCAGCGGCTCGAGGTGCGTGGCGAGGTGTTCATGCCGCTCGCGTCGTTCGAGGAGCTGAACCGCCGTCAGGGCGAGGCGGGGGAGCGACTGTTCGCGAACCCGCGCAACGCGGGTGCGGGCAGCCTCCGCCAGAAGGACCCGCGCGTGACCGCCTCGCGCGACCTCGCCTTCTACGCGTACCAGCTCGGGGTGATCGAGGGAGGACCCGCGCTCGGGTCGCACCACCAGACGCTCGAGTGGATCCGTGGGCTCGGGCTCCCGGTGAACGAGCACATCGAGCGGCTCGACACGATCGACGCGGTCTACGACTTCTGCGAGCGCATGGCGGCGAACCGCCACTCGTTCGGCTACGAGATCGACGGCGCGGTGGTGAAGGTCGACGACCTCGCGCAGCGCGCCGAGCTGGGGTTCACGAGCAAGGCACCGCGCTGGGCCACCGCGTACAAGTTCCCGCCCGAGGAGAAGACGACGCGGCTGCGTCACATCATGGTGAGCATCGGGCGCACCGGCCGGGCCACACCGTTCGCGCAGCTCGAGCCCGTGTTCGTCGGGGGTTCGACGGTGGGTCTGGCGACGCTGCACAACGAGGACGAGGTCGCGCGCAAGGACGTGCGTGAAGGCGACACCGTCATCGTGCGCAAGGCGGGCGACGTGATCCCCGAGGTCGTGGGCCCGGTCGTGACGAAGCGGGCTCGCGGCGCGCGGCGGTGGAAATTCCCCACATCGTGCCCGGTGTGCGGCCAGCCGCTCGTGCGACTCGAGGGAGAGGCCAACCATCGCTGCGTCAATTTCGAGTGCCCCGCGCAGCGCGTCGCGAGGATCGTGTTCTTCGCCGGACGCTCCGCCATGGACATCGAGGGCCTGGGCGAGGAGCGGGTGCGGCAGTTCGTGCAGGCGGGCCTGCTGTCCGACGCCGGCGACATCTACTCGCTCACGGTCGAGCAGCTCGTGCCGCTCGAGCGCATCGGCCAGCGTTCGGCGGAGCTGCTCGTCGCCGCGGTCGACGCGTCGCGGAGCCGGCCGCTCGCGCGGCTGCTCGTGGGGCTGGGCATCTTCCACGTGGGGCCGAGCGCGGCCGGGGCGCTCGCGAGCGAGGTGGGCAGCCTCGACGCGATCGCGGGTGCCGACGCGTCGGTGCTGGCCGCGGTCGACGGCGTCGGACAGGTCATCGCCGAGAGCGTGGGCGCGTTCTTCTCGGTGGAGCGCAACCGCGAGCTGGTGGAGAAGCTCCGCGCCGCAGGCGTGAACTTCACCGGGCCCGCGCGGCCGGAGGTGCCGGAGGGCGGTGTGCCCCTCGCGGGGTTCACGTTCGTGCTCACGGGAACACTCGACGGGATGACCCGTGAGGAGGCCCAGGCTGCACTCGAGGTGCATGGCGCCAAGGTCACCAACAGCGTGTCGAAGAAGACGAGCTTCGTCATCGCCGGCACGAGCCCCGGCACCAAGCTCGCCAAGGCCGAGCAGCTCGGCGTGCCGGTGATCGGCGAAACCGAGTTACGCGACCTGCTCGAACACGGGCCGCCCGGCGAAGCGGGCTCGTAGGTCGCGGGGCCACGTGCGCGCCCAGGAGCTCGCGGCTCAGGCCCCGATCGCGTCACGCCCGCTCGCGCTGGTCGAGCGGGAAGCGCCCGACCCCGGGCCCGGCGAGGTGCGCGTGCACGTGCACGCGTGCGCGTGCTGTCGTACCGACCTGCACGTGGTCGAGGGGGATCTCGACCCCTTGCGGCTGCCGGTGGTACCGGGCCACCAGGCCGTCGGCGTGGTCGACGCGACCGGCGACGGTGTCGACCGGCTGGCGGTGGGCGATCGCGTCGGGGTGCCGTGGTTGCACCACACGTGCGGCGTCTGCGCGTTCTGCCGCCGCGGCGAGGAGAACCTCTGCGAGCGCGCCGAGTTCACCGGCTGGACCGTGGACGGCGGGTACGCCGACGCGCTCGTCGTCGACGAGGACTACGCCGTCCTTCTCCCCGACGCCCTCTCCGATCTCGAGGCCGCGCCGCTCCTGTGCGCGGGCGTGATCGGCTACCGCGCGTTGCGGCGCGCCGAGGTGCAGCCGGGGGACCGCGTGGCGCTGCTCGGGTTCGGCGCGTCGGCCCACCTCGCGCTCCAGGCGTTGCGCCACTGGGGGTGCGAGGTGTTCGTGCTCACCCGGGGCGAGGGCCATCGTGAGCTCGCCCGCGAGCTCGGAGCCACGTGGGTCGGCCGCGAGGCTGAGCTGCCGCCCGGTAGCGGGGTCGACCGAGCCGTCGTGTTCGCGCCCGCGGGCGAGCTGGTGCCGGTGGCGCTGCAGCTGGTGCGGCCCGGAGGCGTGGTCTCGCTCGCGGGCATCCACATGAGCACGATCCCCCCACTCGACTACGCGCTGCTGTGGCGGGAGCGCAGCCTCCGGTCGGTCGCGAACATGACGCGCCGAGACGCAACCGAGTTCATGGCCCTCGCGGCGGAGGCCGGCATCCGCACGAGCTACGAGGTCTTCCCCCTCGAAGCGGCCAACGACGCCCTCCTCGCCATCGCCTCCGACGCCGTCCGCGGCGCCGCCGTGTTGTCGATGCAGTGAGCGAGCGCCCGCGATGGCGGGTATCCCGCCATCGCAGCGAGCGAACCATGGTGGCCGAGCGAGCGCCCGCGATGGCGGGTATCCCGCCATCGCAGCGAGCGAACCGTGGTGTGGCTACTCGGAGCGGAGGGCGGAGGCGGGGCGCACGCGGCCGGCGAGCCACGCGGGGATCGCGGCCACCACGTTCCCGAGCAGGAGTGCGACCGGCACCGCGATGAGCGCGGCGCCGATCGGCACCGCCGCGTTGGAGACGGTGCCCAGGTCGACCGCGAAGACGTTCCACACGTAGCGACCGAGCAGCAGCCCGAGGGGGAGCCCGATGAGCAACGACACCCCCACCAGCGCGGTCGTCTGCCACATGACCGCGAACGCGAGCTGGTGGCGCATGAAGCCCATCGTCTTCAGCACCGCGAGGTCGCGTCGGCGGCGGCGGATCGACGCGGCCAGCGCGTGCACGAGCGTGGCGGCGGCGAGGAGAGCGATCACGATCGCCAGCATCACCGGGAGGCTCTGCACGTCGGCCAGCTCCTGCAGGTCGCGCGGCCGTCCCGCGGTCGAGCTCGGCACGGGATCGAGGCTGCGACGCAGCGTCGCCATCTCACGCGTGACGTCCACTCCCTTGTGGAAGCGGATCAGAAAGGTGTTCTCCTTGGCGTTGGGCAGCGCGCGTTCGAGACCCTGGTATGTCATCAGCGCGCCGTCACCGAGCTGGCCGGCGTCGCCGAACTCCGGGAAGACGCCCACCCCGACCACCCGCATGCGCGCGGTGGTGTTCCCGATCTCGATCCCGATGTGGTCGCCGACGTGGGCTCCCGCGAGGGCCAGCGTCTTGGATCCGACCAGCACCTCGCTGGCGCGCCTCGGGAGACGCCCTTCCAGCACGGTCGGCGCGACGTGTCCCTTCACGTCGTCCATCGCGAGGACGTCGACGCGCTGCCCGTGGATCTCCACCTGCGAGACGGTGCCGGCCGCGACCGCCTCGACCGTCCGCAGCGACGTGAGCGGTGGCACGAGCACGTCGCCGATCGACGGCAGCTCGGCGGCGCCGGTCTTCACGTCCCAGTTCTGGCCGTAGTAGTGCGGCGTGTCGATGAGCCGCTGCATGCTCGTCCGGAAGCCCCAGATGCCGGCGAGCAAAGCAATCGAGACCGAGACGCTCAACACCGCTGTCCACACGCCGGCTCCACCGCCGGGCCCGCTCCGGTCGAGCGCGAGGTGGAGCCCGACCGACGCGGTCGGCGGGACGTGGCTCCCCATCGTGGTCGCCGCGTGCTGCGGGCGCCGGGAAAGGGCAGCGGTCCGCGTCATCACGCGCCACGTGGCGAACAGCGTGAGCAGGACGACGAGCGCGATCGTCGCCACGAAGCCGATCGCGAGCGCGAGCCAGTCGAAGGAGATGCCGGGATCGAGCTCAGCGGTGCGCGCGAGGCCGATCGGCATCAGCGGCGACAGCGCGACCGCCATCACGGTTGCGACAACCGCGGCAGCGGTGCCGATGAGCGCGCCGCGCGCGAGCGCGATCGCCATCAGCTCGCGCCGCGTCATGCCGAGCGCGCTGAGGGTGGAGTCGTCGCGGGCCGCGAAGCGCACCTGGCGCACGATCGTCTGCGTGAGCACGACAACCAGCGCGATCACGGTCAACAACGCGAGCAGCCGGAGCGCGTTGGCCTCGATGCTCGACGACCGTTGCACGTGGCGCCGGACGGTCGGCTGGCTGGTGATGAAGCCCACGGGCTGACCCTGCGCGAGACGCTCCACGTCCTGTGAGAACTGCGTGAGCTGCGAGTGGTCGTGCAGGGTCACGTACTCGAGCTGGGTGAACACGGTGCCGGCGGCGTAGAGGCGTGTGAACGCCGGCGTGAGGTGGAGCGGCGGGGCGACGTCGGGAGGGATGGGCGGGAACTCGTCGGGCGCGGCCTCGATG
>CAZDJK010000043.1:0-44794 GCA_964505725.1 uncultured Bifidobacteriaceae bacterium
CGGTGTCGAGCTCGTCGATCAAGCGCAAGGCGGCCACCAGGTTCGAGTGCCACGGATCGGGAAACTCGAGTGTCTCGAGCTGCGCACGGCCGGCCGCGCCGAAGAGATCGGAGGCGAGCTTCGGGTAGCCGAACGCGATCAAGATCGAGTGCACCCGATTCTTCAACGCAGTACGACGCTTGACGAGATGCAACCGCCAGCGGACTCGTTCCCGCTCCGCGCGCACGCCGGGACTGGGTAGCCAGATCGCGGGCACCAGATCACGGCGCGACAACTCAGCGAGCACCCACGCGTCGATGCGGTCGGTCTTGCACGCCAACGGCGCCAATCCCTTGACCCGCGCCGCGTCGGCGATCTCGACCTCCCAGCCCAACTGCTCGAGCTGATCGTGCACGAACCGCGCGCCGTTCATCGCCTCGATCACCCCGCGCACGGGCTCCCGGAACATCTCGACGCGCCGGACGAGACTGTGCAGTCCGTCCCGATCCGGTGGAGTCCAGGTCTCCAACGCGGTGTCACCGGCGTCGTCGAGCACCCGAACATCCAATCGCTTGCGGCTCAGATCCAATCCAGCGTGCAACATGGTCCAGGGCCTCCTTGGTGACTGGTTCCGACGAGAACCCACGTTCTCACCGGGGAGGCCCCTCTTCATGACCACTCGAGTGCGGCGCGACACCTGCCGCAGTCGCCGTCACCTCCCCAAGGGCTTGGGGACACCGGGTCACGGTCCGGATGGGAGCACCGGGGTTGTGGCAGCTTGACACGGTGATCGTCGTGGTCGCGACCACCGAGGACGAGGTGGCCGGCGTGCGGGCCCGCCTTGACGAGCATGGCGTGGGAGCGACGCACGTCGTGGCACCCAGCGATGCCCGGCGGTTGGTGCTGGCAACCGTAGATGACGAGTGGGAGGCTGCGCATCTGGCCTCGGCTCTCCGCGCCGAGGGTAAGTCGGCCGTGACTCGACCCGACAGTGGCCCCCGACTCGAGGCGTGGATGCACGACACCCGCCCGATCACGTTCGGGGAGCGGCTCAGCGTGTGCTTTGTGTGGTCCGAGCACGAGCGTGGAGACCCGTCGAGGTTGATCGAGCTCGGCGCCGGGGGCTTCGGAAGTGGCCGGCATCCCTCGACGCAGTTGCTGGTTGAGCAGCTGTTGAACCGGATCAGGGGTGGCGAGCGAGTCCTCGACTTCGGGTGCGGCAGTGGCGTGCTCGGACTGTGCGCGCTGGGACTCGGGGCGTCGCGCGTGGTGGCGATCGACACGAAGGAAGACGCCATCGAGGCGACCCGACGCAATGCCGCGCTCAATGGCATGGACGGACAAGTCGAGGCGACGCTCGCTCCGCTCGGCGAGATCGAGGGCGCCTTCGACGCAGTCGTGGCGAATGTCGGCAGGGCGGCGCTCGTGGAGCTCGCACCAGAGCTCGTCCCGCGCGTGTCGCCGAGTGGATGGCTCGGTGCGAGCGGGTTCTCCCCCTCACAGTGTTCGCTTGTCGCCGGGTTCCTCCGTCCGCTCGTGGAGCTCGAGCGCCGGACGTCCGGTGAGTGGTCAGGCCTGGTTCTCACCCATCGAGAGCACTCAGGTCAGGCCTAGCAGCCGCTCCGGATGAATGGTCGGCTCGACGAGCGTCTCGGGCGTACTCCGCGGACGAGACGCCGGTCAGTACAGCCACTCGGTCGCGTCGATTCCCAACGCTTCGTTCAGTCGGGTCGCGGCGATCGCGGCAAGACCACTGGGCCATACCAGGCCATGCCTGGGGTAGAGCGGGCGGGCTCGGCCAATGAGGAGCTCAGCGAGGCCGAGACCGAACGCAATCACGTCTTCGCGAGTCGCGCGGAGGGGTGGGAGGCCTGCGACCGCCAGACGTTGCTCGTCGGTGTACGTGCGGTTCCACACCTTGCCTGGAGGCCTCGCGTCGCTCTCGGCGAGGAACACGGTGGTCAGCAGGCCGAGGAGATGCGGCACACCGGTGAGGTGGCGCAAGTGCTCGTCGCGACCGATGAGCGTGATGAACGGGCCCGAGAGGCCGCGCATCTGCTCCGCTACGGCGTACTCGAGCGCCTCGGAGACCGTCGCGTGCACCTGTCGTGAGAGCAGGCCCACTGTGTACCCCGCGACCTCGAACGGCGCACGAGCCTGACCGGCGTACACGGCGATGTCGAACGGCAACCCGTCGGCGGTGACCGTATTGATGATGAACGGCGCGATCGGCGTGCGAGCGAAGAGCGTCGGCGTGATGGCCCCGACCCACGACGGCCAGTCGCTCAGGACAGCTTCGTACGAGTCGCGATCAGTGACGACCTGAACATCGAGGTCGCTCCACCGGTCGGCGCTGCCGTCGGCGATCGAGCCCGCCACGGCAACGTCGAGCACCCTGGGGTCGGGGCCCAGGACGGCGAGCGTGCGGTCGAACAGCGCCCAATACCGGGGGTCCACGACCTCGAATCCGCCCACCCACCCTCCTTGTGAAGTTCTTCACAAAGACTCTGCCTCGAAGTCCCGGATCACGTCAACCGCCTCACGAGTCGACCAGCCGGTGAGGCCGGTCGTCGCGCTCCAACTCGCCGCGACCTACCGGGTCACGGGGAGCCGTCTCGAGCTCCTGCGCGCCGACGGTGGGATCGCGGTGACACTGGAGCGGGCGACCAGCCGACGGTCACAGCGCGTACCGTGACGAGCGATGGCACTCTCGCCGGACGAGATCGCCTACCTCTCGTCGCACCACGCGGCCGCGATGATCACGGTGGCGGCCGACGGGGTCGCCAAGATCGCCCGTGTCGGCATCGCGCTCGTCGACGGCAGGCTCTGGAGCAGCGGCACGCAGAATCGCGTGCGGACACGCCGTCTGCGCCAGGACGCGCGCGCCACGCTGTTCGTCTTCGACGAGACCCCCCGGTGGCTCGCGCTGGAGACGACGGTGATCATCCTCGACGGGCCCGACGCACCGGCGCTCAACCTGCGGCTGTTCCGGGAGATGCAGGGCAAGCCGAGCGGACCGCTCAGCTGGTTCGGCGGCGAGCTCGACGAGGCCGCGTTCCTCGAGAAGATGGTCGCGGAGCAGCGACTGGTCTACGAGTTCGACGTCACGCGCAGCTACGGGGTGACCTGAGACTGCACCTGCGCGGCGTCAGAGCTCGGTGGCTTCGTCGACCTGCTCGAGGAACTTGCGGATCTCCGAGGCCTTGAAGCGCCGGTGCCCACCGAGCGTGCGGATGGCCGAGATCTTCCCTGCGCGCGCCCAGCGCGTGACCGTCTTGGGGTTCACCCGGAACATGGCCGCGACCTCCGACGGTGTCAGAAGCTGTTCAGGCTCGGGGTTGGACTCCATGATCGGCCTCGATTCTGGATCATCCCCCGCGGCCAGGTTGCGGGGATCAGTCCCGTATGCGAAGAGTAGCAGTTTGTGCCCCGCCGTCCGTAAGGGCGGAGATCGCGGCTTTGCGGCGCACATCCACTCCCGAGACCCGCTCAGGCGCCGCCGATGGTGACGCGACCGCGCCCTTCGACGATCTCTCCGACCGCCCAGGCGCCGTGACCGGACGAGCGCAACGAATCCAGGGTAGCGGGCGCCTCCTCGCGATCGACAACCACCAGCATGCCGAGCCCGAGGTTGAACACGTGCTCCATCTCGCCGGGCGCGACGTCGCCCGCGACCTGGATCTCGCCGAAGATGCGTGGCTCAGGCCACTCGCCGCGACGTACGAGCGCATCGCAGTGAGCGGGCAGCACGCGTGCGAGGTTGGACGGGATCCCCCCGCCCGTGACGTGTGCGAACGCGTGGACATCGACCTTGTCGCGCAGCTTGGCCATGGCCGGGGCGTAGATCCGGCTGGGACGGAGGAGCTCGGCGCCCAGCGAGTGACGCGCGCCTGCCCATGCAGGGTCCTCGAGCCGGCGCCCCGCGCGGTCGAGCAACGCGCGCCTCGCGAGCGTGTAGCCGTTGCAGCGCAGGCCCGGGCTCTCGATGCCGATCACCCGGTCGCCCGCGCGAACCCGCCCGGGAAGGATGCGCGACCGCTCGACGACGCCCACTGCGAACCCCACGAGGTCGAACTCGCCCGGCTCCATGAGATCCGCGTGCTCCGACATCTCACCGCCGAGGAGCGCGCACGCCGCCTCGCGGCAGCCGCGCGCCACACCGGCGACGATGTCGTCGACGATCTCGGGCACCACTTTGCCCATCGAGACGTAGTCGAGGAAGAAGAGGGGCTCCGCGCCCTGTACCGCGATGTCGTCGACCGACATCGCGACGAGGTCGATGCCGATGGTCGTGAAGTTCCCGGTGAGTCGCGCGATCCGCGACTTCGTGCCCACGCCGTCGGTGGACGAGACGAGCACCGGCTCCCGCAGGCGACGGCCGTCGAACGCGAAGAGGCCGCCGAACCCGCCGATGTCGCCCACGACCTCGGGCCGGAACGTGGACCGGACGTGCTCCTTGATGCGTTCGACCGCTTCTTCACCGGCCGCCGTGTCCACGCCCGCCTCCGCGTACGTGAGCGGGCGCCGTTCCTCGTCCGGCGCGCTCACCAACCGCTGCTCTCGGGCTCGATCCAACCCACGAGCTCGCGGTCGCGCGCGTCGTCGTCGGTGAGCTCGAGCACGTGCTTCGACGGGCCGCGCGTGATCGCGACCGGGTAGACGCCCGAGAGGCAGGCGGTGCAGAAGCCGTCGGGCGACGCACCGGTGGCCCGGGTGAGGCGATCGAGCTCGAGGTAGGCGAGCGAGTCCACCTTCAGGAAATCGGCGATCTCGCCCACGGACAGGTCGGCTGCGAGCAGCTCCGAGCGCCGCCCGGTGTCGAGCCCGTAGTAGCAGGGGTGCTTGTACGGCGGGGACGAAACCCGGAAGTGCACCTCGGCCGCGCCGGCCTCGCGCAGCATGGCGACGAGCTGGCGGGTGGTGGTCCCGCGCACGATCGAGTCCTCGACCACGACGAGCCGCTTGCCGCGGATGTTCTCCGGGAGCGGGTTGAGCTTCACCCGGACGCCCAGGTCGCGCTGTTGCTGGCTCGGCTCGATGAAGGTGCGGCCCACGTAGCGGTTCTTCACCAGCCCGTCGCCGTAGGGGATGCCCGACGCGCGCGCGTAGCCCTGGGCGGCGGGGATCCCGGACTCGGGCACCGGCATCACCATGTCGGCGTCGACCGGCGACTGCCGGGCCAGCTCCTCGCCCATCCGCTGACGGGCGGCGTGCACGCTGCGGCCGTAGAGCATCGTGTCGGGGCGCGCGAAGTACACGAATTCGAACAGGCACAACTTCGGGTCGGGTTCGGCGAAGCGGTGCTCACGCAGGCCCGACGCGTCGATCACGATCATCTCACCGGGCTCGATCTCGCGGACGAAGTGGGCGCCGACGATGTCGAGCGCCGCGGTCTCGCTGGCGAGGACCCAGCCGCCCTCCACGATCCCCAGCACCAGCGGCCAGATGCCGTGCGGGTCGCGCACGCCGATCAGGTGTGCGTCGTCCATCATGACGAACGAGAACCCGCCGCGAAGACGGGGCAGCACGTGCTCGAGCGCCACCTCGAGGTCGCGGCCGTCGGAACGGGGCTCGGCGCCGTACTCGGCGGCGATGAGCTCGGCCACCAGCGCCGAGTCGGTGGTCGAGTCGAGCTGGCGCTCCCCGGGGAGCATGCCCGGGAGCATCCCCAGCCCTTCCGCGAGCTCCTCGGTGTTGGTGAGGTTGCCGTTGTGGCCGAGCGCGAAGCCGGCGTCGCCGACCTCTCGGTACACCGGCTGCGCGTTGCGCCAGCTGCTCGAACCCGTGGTCGAGTAGCGCACGTGCCCGATCGCGAGGTGGCCGTCGAGCGGCGCCAGCTTCCGCTCGTCGAACACCTGGGCCACGAGGCCCATGTCCTTCACCACCGTGATCGTCTGGCCGTCGCTCACCGCGATGCCGGCCGACTCCTGGCCCCGGTGCTGGAGTGCGTAGAGGCCCAGGTAGGTGAGGTCGGCGACCGGATGGCCGGGGGCGTACACACCGAACACGCCGCACGCGTGCTTCATCGGGTCGGCGCTCATGCGTCGATTATCCCATGCGGGTCCCGGCTCAGGAGACCTGGGATGGCGTCGCGCCACGACGCCGCCGCGTCCGCCAACGCGACGTCGAACGCACCCGGCGCGCGGATCCGGTCGCCGCGCGCGTGCCCGAGCGGCGCGGCGGGGACGCCGGCCGCGCCCGCCCGCGCGAGCAGGTCATCGACGCGAGAAGGCTCTGCTGCCACCACCACCCGGGAGGCCGACTCCGAGAACCAGGCGAGGGCCGGGACGTCGTCGAGCTCGACCGGCAGTTCGAGCTCGACCCCGCACTCCCCCGCGATCGCCATCTCCGCGACCGTGACCACGAGCCCGCCCTGCGCGCAGTCGTGCACGCCTCGCACCGCGCGCTCCGCCACCAGCGTGCGCACCAGGCCGTGCAGCGCGTTGGCGACCGCGAGGTCGACCGCGGGGGCGCTCCCCTCTCGCAGGCCATGACGGTGCGCCCACTCGGAGCCGCCCAGCTCGGGCCGCGTGGACCCCAACAGGACGAGTGACTCACCCGGCTCGAGCCGGGCGCCGGGTGGGGTGGAGCGCAGCTCGTCGATCACGCCGACGACGGCGACAACGGGAGTCGGGTCGATGTCGCGGCCGCGGGACTCGTTGTAGAAGCTGACGTTCCCGCCGATCACCGGGATCCCGAGGGCGCGGCACGCCTCGCTCATCCCGTCGACGGCCTCCCCGAACTGCCACATCACCTCCGGGTGCTCGGGGTTCCCGAAGTTGAGGCAGTTCACAAGCGCACGGGGCTCGGCGCCGACGCACGCGACGTTCCGCGCGGCTTCGACCACGGCGAGCGCCGCGCCCGCACGCGGGTCGAGCGCGCAGAAACGCGCGTTGCCGTCGGCAGTGAGCGCGAGGGCGCGATCGGTTCCCTTGAGCCGCAACACCGCCGCGTCGCCTCCGGGGCCGACCACGGTGTTGAGGAACAGCTGGTGGTCGTACTGGCGCCACACCCACGCGGTGTCGGCGACGCCCGGCGTGGCCAACAGGGCGAGCAGCTCGCCCGACAGGTCGGTGCCGGCGGGGAAGCGCGCGGCCAGCGTGGGCGCCGGGTCGCGCGCCGTGCGCGACGAGAGGTCGCCTGGCGCGCGCGCCGGTCGGTCGTACACCGGCCCGTCGCCGAGGCTCTCGACCGGCACGTCCGCGATCGGCGCGCGGTCGGAGGACGCGCGCGCGCGCCCATCACCCGCCGCCGGGTTGGCGCCCGGGACACCGACCGCGTCGAAGAGGCCGTCGTAGACGCGGAAGCGCGCCGAGTCGGTGACCCGCCCGATCACGGTCGCCCGGATCTCCCAACGCCGGCAGACGTCGAGCACCGCGGGCAGGTCGGCGGGGGTGACGATCGCCAGCATCCGCTCCTGGCTCTCCGACGTCATCACCTCGACCGGGTTCATGCCCGGCTGGCGCTTGGCGACACGCGCGATGTCGACGTCCATGCCCGCGCCGGTCTTCGCCGCCGTCTCCGACGCCGCGCACGAGATGCCGGCCGCCCCGAGATCCTGCACGCCCACCGCGAGGCCGGCGTCGAGGAGCTCGAGGCACGCCTCGATCAGGCGCTTCTCCTCGAACGGGTCACCCACCTGCACCGACGGACGCTTGGCGTCGGATCCCTCCTCGAAGCCGGCGGACGCGAGCACGCTCGCGCCGCCGATGCCGTCGCGACCGGTGGCGGAGCCCAGCAGGACCGCGAGGTTGCCGGTTCCCTCCGCCTTCGCCAGCACGAGGCGCTCACTCGGCAGCAGCCCGAGGCAGAACACGTTCACCAGCGGGTTGTCGCGGTAGCACTCGTCGAACGCGACTTCGCCGCCGACGTTCGGCACGCCGACCGCGTTGCCGTAGCCGCTGATCCCCGAGACCACGCCCTCGAACAGGTAGCGGGTGCGCGCGTCGTCGAGCGGGCCGAAGCGGAGTGGATCCATGAGCGCGATCGGGCGCGCGCCCATCGAGAACACGTCGCGGATGATGCCGCCGACGCCCGTGGCTGCGCCCTGGTAGGGCTCGACCGCGGACGGATGGTTGTGGCTCTCGATGCGCACCGCGATCGCGAGCCCGTCGCCGACGTCGATCACGCCTGCACCCTCGCCCGGGCCGACGAGAACCCAGGGCGCCTCGGTGGGGAACCGCCGCAGGTAGCGCTTCGAAGACTTGTACGAGCAGTGCTCGGACCACATCACCGCGTACATCGCGAGCTCGAGCTCGTTCGGCTCCCGTTCGAGCAGTGCGACCACTGCATCGCGCTCCTCGTCGGTGAGGCCGAGTTGACGGTGGAGCGGTTCGGGCGACGCGGGCTCCGGTGTCACGCGGGCGCGACCACCCCGGCCGCCGCCGCGAGGAGAGACTGCAGCAGGATCACGCCGTCGGACGAGCCGAGCAGGGGGTCGCTGGCGCGTTCCGGGTGGGGCATGAGGCCGACCACGTTGCCGTCCTCGCTCGCGATCCCGGCGATGTCGTCGAGACTCCCGTTGGGATTGCGCGTGTAGCGGAGCACGACGCGGTCCTGGTCGCGAAGCGCCTGCAGCGTCGACGCGTCGCAGACGTAGTTCCCCTCGAAGTGGTTGATCGGGATGCGGAGCCGCGCGCCGGGCGACGCCAGGTTGGTGAGGGCCGAGCGAGCGGTCTCGACCCTCAGCTCGACGGTGTCGCACAGGAACGCGAGCCCGATGTTCTTCTGCAGCGCGCCTGGGAGGAGGCCGGCCTCGGTGAGCACCTGGAAGCCGTTGCAGATCCCCACGACGGGGCCCCCGCCTGCCGCGAGCTCGGCGACCGCGTGCATGACCGGCGAGAACCGCGCGATGGCACCGGTACGCAGGTAGTCGCCGTGGGCGAAGCCCCCCGGCACCACGACCGCGTCGACACCCTTCGTGGTGTCGTCGCCGTGCCAGAGGATCTCCGGGCTCGCGCCGAGGCGCTCGAGCGCCCAGCACACGTCGAGCTCGCAATTGGTACCCGGGAACAGGACGACGCCGACGCGCGTGCTCATGGCCTCACGAGCTCCGTCAGCTCCACCGTGTAGCGCTCGATCACCGGGTTGGCGAGCAGGCGCCGGCACATCTCGTCGACCTGCTCGCGCGCCGCGGCTTCGGACGGCGCGTCGATCGTGAGCCGGATCGTCTTCGCGATCGAGAGCTCGGTGACGTTCGTGTAGCCGAGCGCCGGAAGCGCGCGCTCGACGGTGGCGCCCTGCGGGTCGAGGACGCCGGGGAGATGGGTGACGTCGATGCGGGCGCCGAACCTCACGTCACTGCTCCACGTCGTACCACGTGTCGAAGCTGCGCCCGGTGAGCTGCTCGTACGCCTCGACGTAGCGCGCGCGGGTTCCCTGGACCACGTCTGGCGGGAGCCGCGGCGCTGGCGGCTCGAGATCCCAGCCGAGCTTGCGGTAGTAGTCGCGCACGTACTGCTTGTCGAACGACGGCGGGGAGGAGCCGACGCGGTACTCCTCGAGGGCCCAGTATCGCGAGGAGTCGGGCGTGAACGCCTCGTCGATCAGGTTGAGGTCGCCGTCGACGTCCCCGAACTCGAACTTGGTGTCGGCGAGCACGAGGCCGCGGTCGCCGGCGTGGTTGGCGCCCGCGACGTAGAGGCGCAGCGTGAGCTCGCGGAGCTGCTCGTAGCGGTCGCCGCCGACGAGCTGGGCGGCCTCGAGGGGCGTCAGAGGCTGGTCGTGGCCCGCTTCGGCCTTGGTCGTGGGCGTGAAGATCGGCTCGGGGAGCCGCTCCGCCTCCCGCAGGTGCGCAGGGAGCGCATGGCCGTGCACCGAGCCGGTCTCCTGGTACTCGGCCCACGCGGAGCCGAACAGGTAGCCGCGCGCCACGCACTCGAGCCGTACCGGGCGCGCGGCGCGCACCAACATCGCCCGTCCGGCGACGTCGGGCCCCGCGGTCTCGGGGAAGTCGGTGGGGTCGGCCGACACGAGATGGTTGGGGACGATCGCGCGCGTGTGGTCGAACCAGAACGCCGACAGCGCGGTGAGCACCCGGCCCTTGTCGGGGATCTCGTCCTCCAGCACGACGTCGAACACCGAGATGCGATCACTCGCGACCACGAGCATCCGATCGAGGCCGACTTCGTAGAGCTCGCGGACCTTGCCCGTGTAGTGGTGCGGCAGTGCGATCCGGCTCACGGCGCCTCTCGAGCGTCGTCGAGGGCGTCCACAGCCCGCGCCGCGTGCTCCGTGGCGTGCTCGAGATCGAAGCACTCGTCGAGCCGGGCGGGGGAGAGGTGCGCGGTGACGTCGGGGTCGTCGGCGAGCACGGCGCGGAACGACCGCCGCTCCTCCCAGGCACGCGTCGCCGCGCGCTGCGTGATGCGGTAGGCGTCGTCGCGCGCCAACCCCGACTCCACCAGCGCGAGGAGCACCGCTTCGCTGAACACGAGGCCGTATGAGGCCTCGAGGTTCTCGCGCATGCGATCCGGGTGCACCACGAGGCCCGCGACGATGGCGCGGAACCGGACGGCCATGTAGTAGGCGAGGAGGAGGGAGTCCGTGAGCACGATGCGCTCCACCGACGAATGGGACATGTCACGCTCGTGCCAGAGCGCGACGTCCTCGAGCCCGGCGGTAAGGTTGCCTCGCAGCACGCGCGCGAGCCCACAGAGTTGCTCGCTGCGCCACGGGTTCCGCTTGTGGGGCATCGCGCTGGAGCCCTTTTGCGCGCCGGCGGCGAAGGGCTCCTCGACCTCGCGCACCTCGGTGCGCTGCAGGTGGCGCACTTCGAGCGCGAAGGACTCGATCGACGCCCCGAGCGACGCGCACGCGTACAGGAGCTCCGCGTGCCGGTCACGAGCGAGCACCTGCGTCGCCGGCGCCGGCTCCAGGGCCAGCCCCTCGCACACGAACGCCTCCACCTGTGGATCGACGTTCGAGTAGGTCCCGACCGCGCCCGAGAGCTTCCCCACCGCGACCGCGCGCCGCGCACGGACGAGCCGGGCGCGGTCGCGCCGGAGCTGGAGCGCCCACAGCGCGAGCTTGCTGCCGAAGGTGATGGGCTCCGCGTGGATCCCGTGCGTCCGCCCCACCATCGGGGTGTCGCGGTGCTCCCGGGCCCGGGCGACCACCACCGCCTCGAGCGCGTCGACCGCCTCGAGCACGAGGTCGGTCGCCCGCACGAGCGTGACCGACATCGCGGTGTCGACCACGTCGTAGGACGTCAGGCCGTAGTGAACCCACTTGGCTGCGGGGCCGCCGATGCGTTCCTGCACGACGTCCACGAAGGCAGCGGTCTCGTGGTCGGTGACCGCCTCCCGGGCGCGGATCGCATCCAGATCGAAGTCGGCGCGCTCCCGCACCACCGCCGCGTCGGCCGCCGGGACCACGCCCAGCTTCGCCCATGCCTCGGTGGCCAGGATCTCGACTTCGAGCCAGGTGCGAAAGCGCGCCTCGTCGGTGAAGAGACCGGCGATCTCTGGCAGCGCGTAGCGGTCTATCAAGGCGGCGGCTCCTCCTGCCGACACTCTACGAGCCGGACCTCGGGCTCGTTCGCCCAATGGGCGGATCGACGCGAGCCGGATCGCGGAGGAGGAAGACCGGGCGTGGCGAACTGCGCGAAGCACTGGACCGAGCTCGCGGTCGCAGAGTGCGAGGAATGCCATGAGCGCTGGTGCGTCCAGTGTCTCGTGCCGCCCCCGCGCGAGAGCGGCCCGCTTCGCTGCATCCAGTGCTCGCTCGTCGCGGCGGGGATCCGCACCCGGCGCCGCGGCTTCTGAGTCGTCATCCGGTCCTCGCCGAACGCGGTTGCACTCAGCCCACGGCGGCCGCGATGTCGCGGCGGTAGTGCGCTCCCGGCCACGAGATGGCCGCGACCGCGTCGTAGGCACGGTTCCGGGCGGCTGCGATCGAGGGACCGGTAGCGGTCACGTCGAGCACCCGCCCGCCCGCGGTCACGAAGCCGTCGGCCGCCGAACCGGCCGTGCCGGCGTGGAAGATCGTCACGCCGGCCAGGCCCGCCGCCTGCTCGAGACCGGTGATCGTGCCTCCGGTCCGGTACGGCGACACGGGGTACCCCTCGGTCGCCATCACCACCGTCACGCACGCGTCGTCGATGAAGTCGAGCGGGGGCAGCTCCTTGCCCAGCGCGGCCGCCACGATCATCTCGCCGGCGTCGGTGCGGAGCCGGGGCAACACCACCTGGGCCTCCGGATCCCCGAAGCGCACGTTGTACTCGATCAGCTTCGGGCCCTCCGGCGTGAACATGAGGCCGGCGTAGAGCACCCCCCGGTAGTCGATCCCGAGGTCCGCGAGGTGCCCGAGCACCGGCGTGACGAACCGCGACATGAGCTCGTCCACGCGCCCGGCGGCGATCGGCACCGGCGAGTACGCGCCCATCCCGCCGGTGTTCAGACCGGTGTCGCCGTCGCCGACCCGCTTGAAGTCCTGGGACGGAGTCAGCGGCCGAGCGCCGGCCGGCTCGCCGTTGCACACCGCGAGCAACGAGAGCTCCGGGCCGGTGAGGCCCTCCTCGATCACGACGGTGCGCCCGGCGTCTCCGAACGCGGCGCCCGAGAGGTACGAGCGGACCGCGTCACACGCGTCGGCGAGGTCCTGCGTCACGAAGACGCCCTTGCCCTCCGCGAGGCCGTCGGTCTTGACCACGTAGAGGCCGGGCATCGAGCCGAGAAAGGCGAGCGCGGCGTCCTCCTCGTCCGCGGTGAACGTAGCGTGACGCGCGGTGGGGATACCGGCCTCCTGCACCAGCGACTTCATCCATGCCTTGGAGCCCTCGAGCCGCGCGCCGTCGGCGCCGGGACCGAACGCGGGCACGCCGTCCGCGCGCACCGCGTCGGCCGCGCCGTTCACGAGCTGACGGTCGGCGGCGGGGACGACGATGTCGACCGCGAGGTCGCGGGCGAGCTCTCGGACCGCCCGGGGGTCGTTGGGGTCGACGGCGACGCACGGCGCGCTCTGCGCGATGCCGGCGTTTCCCGGCGCCACCGTTACCTCGGTCGCCACTGCCGAGCGTTGCAACGACCACGCGAGCGCGTGCTCACGGCCGCCGGACCCGACGACGAGGAACTTCATGCCGCGCGCGGGAGCACGACCGTCTGGTCACGTGCCGGTCCCACCGACACGAAGCTCACCGGGACCCCGGCGATCCGCTCCACCAGCTTCACGTAGTCGCGCGCGGCGGGCGGGAGATCGGCGATCACCCGGGCACCTTCGATGTCGGCGTCCCAGCCGGGGAGCGTCTCGAGAATCGGGCGCACCTTGTGCAGCACCGACTGGTGGTACGGCACATGCCCGTATCGGGTGCCGGCGTCGTCCTCGTAGGCGACGCACACCGCGAGCGGATCGATACCGGTGAGGACGTCGAGGTTGGTGATCGCGATCTCGCTGCACGTGTTGAGGCGCACCGCGTGGCGGAGCATCACCGCGTCGAGCCAGCCGACGCGACGTCGTCGACCGGTGTTCGTGCCGTACTCGCCGCCGGCCTCGACGATGGCGTCGCCGACCTCGTCGCCCTCGAGCAGCTCGCTCGGGAACGGCCCCGCGCCGACCCGGCTCGTGTAGGCCTTCACGATGCCGACGACCCGGTCGATGGCGCGCGGTCCCACACCGGCGCCCGCGCAGACGGCGCCGGCCACCGGATTGCTCGATGTGACGAACGGATAGGTGCCGTGGTCGAGGTCGAGGAACGTGGCCTGCGCGCCCTCGAATAGCACGCGCTGCCCGGCCTCGAGCGACTCGTGCAGCAGGTGCACGGTGTCGGCGATGACCGGCTCGAGGCGCGGCGCGAGCGCGAGGTACTGCTCGCAGATGGAGTCGGCGGTGACCGGCAACCGGTTGTACACCTTGGCCAGCACGCCGTTCTTCTCGCGCAGCGCGAGGTCGAGCTTCTGCCGGAAGATCTTGGGGTCGAGGAGATCCTGCACGCGGAGCCCGACGCGCAGGGCCTTATCGGCGTACGCGGGGCCGATACCGCGCTTGGTGGTACCCAGCGCGTTCTTCCCGAGAAACCGCTCGGTCACCCGGTCGAGCTCCTGGTGGTAGGGCATGATCAGGTGCGCGTTGCCCGAGAGCTTGAGCCGCTCCGTGTGCACGCCCCGCGCCTCGAGCATGTCGAGCTCGGCGATGAGCACCGCAGGATCGACCACGACGCCGTTGCCGATGACCGGCGTCACTTCGGGGTGCAGGATCCCGCTCGGGACGAGCTGCAGCTTGAACACCTCGCCGTCGACCACGATCGTGTGCCCGGCGTTGTGCCCGGCCTGGTAGCGCACCACGACCGCGCTGTCCTTGGCGAGGTAGTCGGTGAAGCGACCTTTGCCCTCGTCACCCCAGTGGGTGCCGACGATCACGGTTCCCGGCATCAGCCTTGACCTCGGAGTGGGTTGCGACCGGGCCGACGGCGCGACCGGACAACCGGAACGAGAAGGAGGAACGCGACACCCGCCACGTTGAGAGGATGGTAGCCGACGGTAGGCTCGCCCCACGATGGCGCCGACGATCGCGACGAACACGAAGGTCGACCGGGCCGGGCTCGAGGCGTTCCTGCGCGCGAACCACCGCGCGGTCGTGATCACGACCCGCCGCGACGGCCGTCCGCAGGCGTCGCCGGTCACGTGCGGGCTCGACGACGAGGGCCGCGTCGTGATCTCGACCTACGCCGAGCGGGCGAAGGCCCACAACGCGCGGCGGAATCCTGCGGTCTCGGTCGTCGTCGGCTCCGAGAACTTCGGCGGCGCCTGGGTGCAGGTCGACGGCCGCGCCGAGGTGCTCGACATGCCCGAGGCACTCGACGCGCTCGTCGACTACTACCGCTGCATCTCCGGCGAGCATCCCGACTGGGACGAGTACCGCGCCGCGATGGTGCGCCAGGACAAGTCGCTCCTGCGCGTCACCATCGAGCGTTGGGGCCCGATCGCCACCGGTGGGTTCCCGGCCCGGGTGGCCGACCGCCTCTGACCTCGCGTCAGTCGACCGGCACCGCGCGCCGGGTGCTGAACACGAGCGTGCCGTCGGCCGACGCGTCGACCACCACGACGTCGCCGTCGGTGTACTCGCCACGCAGCAGGGCCAACGCGATCGGATCGGCCAGCTCGCGCTGGATCACCCGCTTGAGCGGGCGAGCGCCGAAGTCGGGGTCGTAGCCCATGTGCGCCACGTACGCGAGCGCGGCGTCGGTGAGCTCGAGCCCGAGATCACGCTCGGCCAAGCGCTCCCGCAGCAGCTCGACCTGGATGCCGACGATCTTCTCGATGTGCGACTCGTCGAGACGGTGGAACACCACGATCTCGTCGATGCGGTTCAGGAACTCCGGCTTGAAGTGGTTGCGGACCATGTTCATGACCGTGCGCTCGTCGGCACCGCCGCCGAGGTTGCTCGTCATGATGAGCACCGTGTTGGTGAAGTCGACCGTGCGCCCCTGACCGTCGGTCAGCCGGCCGTCGTCGAGGAGCTGCAGCAGCACGTTGAACACGTCGGGGTGCGCCTTCTCGATCTCGTCGAGCAGGACCACCGCGTACGGACGCCGCCGCACCGCCTCGGTGAGCTGGCCACCCTCCTCGTAGCCGACGTACCCGGGAGGCGCGCCGACGAGTCGCGAGACGTTGTGCTTCTCCTGGTATTCGGACATGTCGATGCGGACCATCGCCCGCTCGTCGTCGAACAGGAAGTCGGCGAGGCTCCGGGCGAGCTCGGTCTTGCCCACGCCGGTGGGCCCGAGGAAGAGGAACGAGCCGATCGGGCGGTTGGGGTCCGACAGGCCGGCGCGTGAACGACGGATCGCGTTGGCGACCGCCACGACCGCGTCGTCCTGCCCGATGACCCGCTCGTGCAGCACCTCTTCCATGCGCACGAGCTTCGCCATCTCGCCCTCCATGAGGCGGCTCACCGGGATCCCGGTCCACTTGGCCACGATCTCGGCGACGTCCTCCTCGTCGACCTCCTCCTTCAGCATCTTCTGCTCGTGCTGCAGGTCGTCGAGGCGGGTGGTCTTGGTCGTGATCTCGCCCTCGAGCTCGCGCATCGTGCCGTAGCGCAGCTGCGCCGCCTGCTCGAGGTTGCCGTCGCGCTCGGCCCGCTCGGCATCGGTTCGGGCCTGCTCGAGCTGCTCCTTCAGCGCGCGGATCTCGGTGATGGCGTCCTTCTCGTTCTGCCAGTGCGCCACCATCGCGTCACGCTGCTCGGCGAGCTCGGCGAGCTCCCCGTCGAGGGCGGCGAGCCGCTGCGCAGAGTGCTCGTCGGTCTCCTTGGCGAGCGCGGCCTTCTCGATCTCGAGCTGACGGATCCGGCGCTCCACGACGTCGATCTCGAACGGCATCGAGTCGATCTCGATACGGAGCCGCGACGCGGCCTCGTCGACGAGGTCGATCGCCTTGTCGGGGAGCTGGCGCCCGGTGATGTAGCGATGCGACAGCACCGCGGCCGCGACGAGGGCGGCGTCCTGGTTGCGCACACCGTGGTGCACCTCGTAGCGCTCCTTCAACCCGCGCAGGATCGCGATGGTGTCCTCCACGGACGGCTCGCCCACGTACACCTGCTGGAAGCGCCGCTCGAGCGCGGGATCCTTCTCGATGTACTTGCGGTACTCGTCGAGGGTGGTGGCGCCGATCATGCGCAGCTCACCGCGCGCCAGCATCGGCTTGATCATGTTGCCGGCGTCGACCGCGCCCTCGGCTCCGCCCGCACCGACGATCGTGTGCAGCTCGTCGACGAAGGTGATCACCTCGCCCTCGCTGTCGGCGATCTCCTTGAGGACCGCCTTGAGGCGCTCCTCGAACTCACCTCGGTACTTGGAGCCCGCGACCATGCCGCCGATGTCGAGCGCGATGAGGCGCTTGTTGCGGAGGCCCTCGGGCACGTCGCCCTCCACGATGCGGCGCGCCAGGCCTTCGACGATCGCGGTCTTGCCGACACCCGGCTCACCGATGAGCACCGGGTTGTTCTTCGTGCGACGCGACAGCACCTGCACGACGCGACGGATCTCCTCGTCGCGTCCGATCACCGGGTCGAGCTTGCCCTTGCGCGCGTCCTCGGTGAGGTCGCGCCCGAACTTCTCGAGCGCCTGGTACTGCTCTTCGGGGTTCTCGCTCGTGACGCGGTGGCTGCCGCGCACGTCGCGCAGGGCGCCGAGGACCGCGTCGTGGGTGACGCCCAGGCCGCGCAGGAGGTCGCCCACGCCGCCCGTCACCTCCGTCATCGCGAGGAGCACGTGCTCGGTCGAGAGGTAGTCGTCGCCGAGATCGGCCCGCTCGCCGTCGGCCGCCTCCAGCAGCCGGTAGGCGTCGGGCGAGAGCTGCGCCTGCTGCGCGGTGGGCCCGTACACCTGTGGGAGCGCCGCGAGCGCGGCGTCGGCGCGGTCGCGCACCACCTTCGCCGCCACCCCCAGGCGCTCGAGCACCGGGAGCACGACGCTCTCGGGCTGGCCGACCAGGCCGACGAGCAGGTGCTCCGGGGTGACCTGCGAGTGGTTGCGCTCGCGCGCGAGCGCCTGGGCGGCGCCGAGCGCCTCGCCTGTCTTGCGGGTGAAGCGGTTGGGGTCGAGCGGCATGGGCCTACCTCGGGCTGATGATTCCGTTCCCCAAACCTGACAACGTCGGTGTCAACTTTATTCCCCGAAGGGCCGGCTGCCAAGGGGTCGGCGCGGAGCGGGCAGGGCGCCCCGCTCGGTTGCTCATGGTCGAGAGCAACGAGATCAGGACCGGCGCGGCGCGCGGACCGACACCACGGTGCGCGCCACCGGGACGAGGTCGCGCCGGTAGGCGCGGTGGACCTCGTCGACCGCCTCCGTGCGCTCGGCGGCGGCGCGCTCCAGCGCCGCGCGCAGCTCGGCGATCCGTTCGCGGAGGTCCTTGATCTCTGCTTCGAGCTCGAGGATCCTGCGGACGCCCGCCAGGCTGACCCCGTCGTTGGTGAGCCCCTGGATCCGCTGGAGCAACGCGATGTCGCGGTCCGAGTAGCGGCGGCTACGGCCCGAGGTGCGCGTCGGCTCGATGAGCCCCTTGCGCTCGTAGATCCGCAGCGTCTGCGGGTGCACGCCCGCGAGCTCGGCCGCGACCGAGATGATGTAGAGCGCGCGGTCGGGCGGCGACGGGGACTCGGCACGGGCCATGGATCACACCCCCAGGTGCTCTCGCGGGTTGCCCGAGAGCGTCGTGGCGAGCTTCTCGACCTCTTCCCGCTGCGCGTTGTCGAGCTCCGTGGGCACGACCACGTCGAAGGTCACCAGCAGTGCGCCCGGGTCGCCCGAGCCGCGCTTGATCCCCTTGCCGCGCACGCGCACGGTCTTGCCCGACTGCGTGCCCGGCGGCACCTTCACCGTCACCGCGGAGTCGAGCGTCGGGACCTTCACCTGGGCACCGAGCGCGGCCTCCGGGAACGTGATCGGGACCTTCACCGTGAGGTCGGTCTTGCCGCTGCGCGAGAAGATCGGGTGCGGGGCAACGTGCACGATCACGTAGAGGTCGCCCGCGGGCCCACCGTTCGCGCCGGCCGCGCCGCGTCCCTTGACGCGGATGCGTTGGCCGTCGTCGACGCCCGCGGGCACGCGCACCTTGACCGTGCGCGGCCGCACTTCCACACCACGGCCCTTGCAGTGTCGGCACTTCTCCTTGATCACGGTGCCGCGCCCGCCGCACGTGGGGCAGACCTGCGAGAACGAGAACGGTCCCTGGTCGACCGCGACCGCACCGGTCCCGCCACACGTGGGGCACACGTCGGGGAACGTCCCCGGCTTGGCTCCCGAACCGCCGCACACCGAGCACGGCGCCTCGGCGGTGATGTTCACCGACGTCGTGACGCCGTGCACCGCGTCGAGGAAATCGAGGTGCAGCTCGGTCTCGAGGTCGTGGCCGCGCTGGGGCCCGGCGTGAGCGCGCCCGCGACGGCCGGCTCCCCCGCGGCCGCCGAACAGGTTGCCCAGCAGGTCGCCGAGCCCGCCGAAGTCGCCCCCCTCCTCGAAGCGGACGTTGCCGAAGCCGCCGGGGCCGGCGCCCGGGAAGCCGCCGGCGCCGAAGCCCTGCGCGGCCATCTCCCGTACCTGGTCGTACTCCTTGCGCTTCTCGGCGTCACCGAGCACGTCGTGCGCCGCCGAGATCTCCTTGAAGCGCTCCTCGGCCTCCTTGTTCCCCGCGTTCGCGTCGGGGTGGTACTGCTTCGCGAGCTTGCGGTACGCGCGCGCGATGTCCTTCTCGGACGCGTCGCTCGACACGCCGAGCACCTCGTAGTAGTCCTTCTCGAACCACTCCCGCTGGGGCGCCATCGCTATCCGCTCGCTACGTCCGGGATGGAGCTCAACTCTGCTCGCGCGTGACGCGCACCATCGAGGGACGCACGACGCGGCCCTTCAGGCGGTAGCCGGTGCGCAGGGTCTCGGCCACGTGCGGGTCGGCGTCGCCCTCGTTCTGGAGCACCGCCTCGTGCTCCGCGGGGTCGAACGGCCTCCCGTCGGCGTCGATGCGCTCTAGGCCGGCCTTCTCCAGCACGCTCACGAGCTGGGCGTGGATGCCGGTGACGCCGTCACGCAGCTTCTCCATCTCGGGCGTGTCGACCGCGATCGACGCGAGCGCGCCCTCGAACGAGTCGAGCACGGGGAGCAGGTCCCCGAGGAGACGCTCGGTGGCGCGGTCGACCAGCGCGGTCTGCTCGCGCAGGACCCGCTTGCGGTAGTTCTCGAAGTCGGCCTGGACGCGTCGGAGCGTGTCGACGAGCTCGCTCCGCTCGGCCTGCAGCTGCGCGAGGTCCGATTCGACGACGGCCGCGGCGGCGTCCGCCGCGGTGTCGTCGTCGTCATCGGTCTCGGTCTCTCCGGCGGTCCCGCGTCCGGGCTCGCCGACGGGCACGCGCGGGTCGTCGGCCGTCACGCCGTCTCCTCACCGGGCTCGTCGACGATCTCGGCGTCGGCGACCTCGTCGTCGTTCGGCGGCGGGGAACCGGCTGCGCCCCCGGTGGGTCCGGACGCCCCGGTCGACTGCGAGGCCTGGGCCTGCGCGTAGAGACGCTGCGCGAACTCCTGGCTCGCCCTCACGAGGTTCTCATGGCCGCGCTTGACCGCGTCGATGTCGGTGCCCGCGAGCGCGTCCTTCAGCTCCTTGAGGGCCGCGTCCATCCTCTGCTTGTCATCCGGCTGGACCTTGTCGGCTTGCTCGGTGAGGAGCTTCTCCGTCTGGAAGACGAGGGAGTCCGCGTTGTTGCGGACCTCGGCCTCCTCGCGGCGCTTGCGGTCCTCCTCGGCGTGCGCCTCGGCGTCCTTCATCATGCGGTCGATCTCGTCCTTGCCGAGTGCGGTGCCGCCGGTGATGGTCATCGCCTGCTCGCGACCGGTGCCGAGATCCTTCGCCGACACGTGCACGATGCCGTTGGCGTCGATGTCGAACGTCACCTCGATCTGCGGGACGCCGCGGGGTGCCGGCGGGATGCCCACGAGCTGGAACGTACCGAGCAGCTTGTTGCGGTACGCCATGTCGCTCTCGCCCTGGAGCACCTTGATCTCGACGCTCGGCTGGTTGTCGTCGGCCGTGGTGAACACCTCCGACCGCTTCGTCGGGATCGTCGTGTTGCGCTCGATGAGCTTGGTCATGATCTGACCCTTGGTCTCGATGCCGAGCGACAGCGGCGTCACGTCGAGGAGCAGGATGTCCTTCACCTCGCCCTTGAGCACGCCGGCCTGCAGCGACGCGCCGACGGCGACGGCCTCGTCGGGGTTCACACCCTTGTCGGCCTCCTTGCCCGTCAGCTCCTTCACGAGATCCGTCACCGCGGGCATGCGCGTGGAGCCACCCACGAGGATCACGCGGTGGATGTCGTCCTTGCTCAACCCGGCGTCGCGGATCGCCTGCTCGAACGGCCCGCGGCAGGAGTCGAGCAGATCGCTCGTCAGCTCCTGGAACTTCGCCCGCGAGAGGGTGAGGTCGAGGTGGAGCGGACCCTCGCTCGTAGCCGTGATGAACGGCAAGTTGATCGTGGTCTCCTGGAGAGAGGAGAGCTCGATCTTCGCCTTCTCGGCCGCCTCCTTGAGCCGCTGCACGGCCATCTTGTCGGCGCCGAGATCGACCCCGTGCGCGTTCTTGAACTCGCTGACCAGCCAGTCGATGACGCGCTGGTCCCAGTCGTCGCCGCCGAGGTGCGTGTTCCCCGCAGTCGACTTGACCTCGAACACGCCCTCGCCGAGGTCGAGCACCGACACGTCGAAGGTGCCGCCGCCGAGGTCGAAGACGAGGATGGTCTGGTCGTGCTCCTTGTCGAGGCCGTACGCGAGCGCGGCCGCCGTGGGCTCGTTGATGATGCGCAGCACCTCGAGGCCCGCGATCTCACCGGCCTCCTTGGTGGCCTGGCGCTCGGCGTCGCCGAAGTAGGCCGGGACGGTGATCACGGCCTGGGTGACGGAATCGCCGAGGTAGGACTCCGCGTCCCGCTTCAGCTTCTGCAGCACACGCGCGGAGATCTCCTGCGCGGTGTACTTCTTGCCGTCGATGTCGATGCTCCAGTCGGTGCCCATGTGGCGCTTGACCGAGCGGATGGTGCGATCGGGGTTCGTGATCGCCTGGCGCTTGGCCACCTCGCCGACGAGCACCTCGCCGGTCTTGGAGAACGCGACCACGGAGGGAGTGGTGCGGGACCCCTCGGCGTTGGGGATCACGACGGGCTCGCCGGCCTCGAGTACCGAGACGACGGAGTTGGTGGTGCCGAGGTCGATGCCGACGGCCTTGGGCATGGGGATTGCCTCCTGGAGCTGTTGGTTGAACTGGCTCAATGCGAGAAGATTGAGTGTGAAATTATCAACTTTTCGGAGGGGCGGCTTCATTCCCCGTCCGGCCGGCAACCTTGACACCGTCACTAATTTGCGGGGACATGCCCCGCTCGGACCCCTACCTGGACGCCCTCGGCTCGGTGCCGCTGTTCTGGGCGTGCTCCCGCAAGGAGCTCCAGCTCGTCTCGAAGCAGGGTGAGCGGCGCAGCGCTCCCGCCGGGGAGGTGCTGGTGAAGGAGGGCTCCGTAGGCGCCGAGCTCTTCGTGATCCTCGAGGGCGCCGCCCGGGTCCTGCGCCAGGAGCGCAAGGTCGCGACCCTGGGGCCGGGCGACTTCTTCGGCGACCTCTCGCTCCTCGACCGCGCGCCTCGCAACGCGACCGTGGTCGCGGCCACGCCGGTGGAGCTCATCGTGATCCGCCAGCCGGCGTTCGACGAGCTGCTCGCGACGGGTCCCAACATCGCGAAGAAGATGCTCGCGGGCATGGCGCGGAGGCTCCGCGACCAGGACGCCACCACGATCCAGTGACGACGCGCGCGTGCGGTCGCGGTAGGTTCACGCCGTGCGGCGACTGAGGCTCCCCAAGCCCCACCAGCTCGTCCTGATCGTCGGCGCGCTCGTCGCCGCAGGCACCATCGCATCCGGCATCGTCCCGCGCATCACCGAGTGGGCATCCCACTCAGGGGTCACGCGTGAGCCGTTCGTCGACGTGCCCGACGCCCTCTACTGGGCCTTCTACGTCACCGCGGCGACGATGCTCTTCGTCTGCGCGTGGCTGGTGAGCCTGCGGGTGCGCAATTACGAGCGCGGCAAGCCGGACGACCGCCGGACCACGCGCCAGAACCTGCACCGCCGCCTCCGCGACTTCCGCGCCGGCGTCTGGATGCGCACGCTGCTGCGCGACCCCGCGGCCGGCGTCATGCACTCGCTCATCTACTTCGGCTTCCTCTGGCTCTTCGTCGCCACCGTCGTCCTCGAGATCGACCACCAGCTCCCCGACAACCTGAAGTTCCTCCACGGGGGGATCTACGAGGGGTACGCGTTCTCCGCCGACCTCGGCGGCGCGGTGTTCACCGTCGGCATCGTGTGGGCCCTCGCACGTCGCTACGGCGAGCGGCCCTACCGGATCCGCATCAAGACCAAGCCCGAGGACGCGGTCATCCTCCTCACGTTCCTCACCATCGCGCTCACCGGCTTCTTCACCGAGGCGCTCCGGATCGCGTACGTCGGCCGGCCGAGCTTCGAGCAGTGGTCGTTCGTCGGGTACCCGCTGTCGTCGCTGTTCGATTCGGCGTCCGCCGGCGCCCTGTCCGACGCGCACCGCTGGCTGTGGTCGGTCCACTTCGTCGCGTTCCTCGCGTTCCTCGTGATCCTGCCCACCACCAAGCTCCGGCACATGATCACGTCGCCCATGAACATGTACCTGCGCGACCGCGACCGCCCGAAGGGCGCGATGAGACCGCTGCCCAACCTCATGGAGACCGAGCTCGACACGTTCGGCGCGTCGACGGTCGAGGACTTCACGTGGAAGCAGCTCTTCGACACCGACGCGTGCACGGTCTGCGGGCGCTGCACCTCCGTGTGCCCCGCGCACGCCACCGGCAAGCCGCTCGACCCCCGCGAGGTCGTGCTGAAGGTCGGCGAGGTCATGACCGCGACGGGCGACCCCGTCGTGTCGCCCCCGGTCGGCGTCGACCGCGAGATCACGATCACCGCCGACTCGCTGTTCGAGCGCATCACGTCGGAAGAGCTCTGGTCCTGCACGTCGTGCAAGGCGTGCGACGAGATCTGCCCGGTGAACATCGAGATCCTCGACAAGATCCTCGACATGCGGCGGTACCTCTCACTGATGGAGAGCGACTTCCCCGTCGAGCTCGGCAACACCTACCGCTCGATGGAGAACTCGTCGAACGTCTATGGCATGAACCAGGGCGACCGCGGCGACTGGGCCGCCGAGCTCGACGGAGTCGAGATCGTCGACGCCGGCTCCGGCCCGCTCGGGCACGAGTACCTGTACTGGATCGGGTGCGCAGGCTCCTTCGACGACCGCAACAAGAAGACGAGCCGCGCCGTCTCGCGGCTCCTCCAGCGCGCCGGCGTCGACTTCGCGATCCTCGGGCCGAGCGAGCTGTGCACCGGCGACCCCGCGCGCCGCTCCGGCAACGAGTACATCTTCCAGATGCTGGCGATGCAGAACATCGAGTCGCTCGACGGCTTCGGGGTGCAGAAGATCATCACGCAGTGCCCGCACTGCTTCAACACGCTGAAGAACGAGTACCCGCAGCTCGGCGGCAACTACGAGGTCGTGCACCACTCGCAGCTGCTGGCGCAGCTCGTGGCCGACGGCCGCCTCTCGGTCGCCGGCGCGACGCTCGAGGAGCGCGTGACGTACCACGACAGCTGCTACCTCGGTCGGCACAACGACGTGTACCTCGCGCCACGGAACGTGATCGGCTCGCTCGGGGGCATCGACGTGGTCGAGATGCCGCGCAACGGGACGCGTGGCATGTGCTGCGGCGCCGGCGGCGCGCGCATGTGGATGGAAGAGCACATCGGCAAGAAGGTCAACATCGACCGCGCCGAGGAGGCGATCGCCACCGGTGCGACCCGCGTCGCCGTCGCCTGCCCGTTCTGCTACGTGATGATGGACGACGGCGTGAAGGAGAAGGGCCGCGAGGATCTTGTGGTCCAAGACATCGCCGAGATGCTCATCGAGGCCATCGAGGCCGGCGAGCGCGCGCCGGCGCCACTCACGGCTGAGTTCCAGCCCGGGCTGTAGGGGCCGTCACTCGTCGGCGTCGCCGCCGAAGTTGAGGTAGTAGCGCGACGGCGTGGGCCCGCGCTGACCCTGATATTTCGACCCCATGTCCCCGCTCCCGTAGGGATGCTCGGCCGCCGTCGTCATGCGGAGAAAGGAGATCTGGCCGATCTTCATCCCCGGGTAGATGGCGATGGGCAGGTTGGCGACGTTCGAGAGCTCGAGGGTGAGATGGCCGTCCCACCCTGCATCGACGAAGCCCGCGGTGCTGTGAATGAGCAGGCCCAGGCGCCCCAGGCTCGACTTCCCTTCGAGCCGCGCGACGAGGTCGTCGGGCAGACCGACCCGCTCGAGCGTCGAGCCGAGCACGAATTCACCGGGATGCAAGATGAACGCGCCGTCGGGCTTCACCTCGACGAGCTCGGTCAGGTCCTCTTGCGATCGTTTCGGGTCGATGAACGGTGTGGTGTCGTTGCGGAACACCCGGAACAGCGAGTCGCAGTGGAGGTCGACCGACGACGGTTGGATCGCGCGCTCGTCGAGGGGATCGATGACGATCCGGCCGGCAGCGAGCTCCTCGCGGATCGTGACGTCCGACAGGATCATGCCGCGGAGCGTATCTGGTCGGTGATCGGGAACGTGCCGGTCAGCGGATCTCCGGAGGCAGGTCGCCGATGCGCCGGCGCAGTTCATCGTGTGACGCGCCATCGACCGGGCGGTGCCGGCGTTCGGTGGCGGGCGGGAACGCACCGAGGAAGTTGTCGCCCGCCCAGTTGGTGACCGGTCGTACGGGACGGGAGGAGAAGCCACCGCCGCAGTTCGGGCACACGTTGCCGAGGACGTCCTCGACGCAGGAGCGACAGAACGTGCACTCGAAGCTGCAGATCATGGCTTCGGTCGAGGCCGGCGGGAGGGGCGTCGCGCAGTTCTCGCAGATCGGACGGAGCTCGAGCATGCACCAGTCTCTTCGCTCGGGACCCGTCGTCGCAGCAGCATTCCCGCGCGGCCCACGTTTCCTCGGCCGACGTCCCGCCCGATACCATCTCGCCTCCGGAAGGGTTCGGCGGGGAAGGCGTACCGAGCACGTCCGTGCCGCGGGTCCGCGGGTGTAGTTCAGAGGCAGAACATCAGCTTCCCAAGCTGAGAACGCGGGTTCGATTCCCGTCACCCGCTCCATCCACCCACGAGGTCTTCCCCATTGGGGCCTCCACGGTCACCGGTGGCCACGAGCGTTGGACGCGTAGGCACACCAAAACGGCAGGCTGTGCGGGTGATCGCGACGGGGGGCGAGAATGTCAGCGAGCGATGAGCCTTCGGTTATCTCGTACAGGCCGACAACCGCCCGTCCCCGTTCACATCCGTGCGCGTGACAAGCTCTGCTCGTGAAGATCGGCTCCCTGGACCTCCACGTCGTCGACGAAGGTGCCGGCCGGCCGCCGCTGCTGCTCGTCCACGGCTTCACCGGCAGCGACATCGACTGGGTTGACGTGCAGCCGGCGCTGGCCGCGAGGCGGCGCGTCGTGAGCTACACGCATCGAGGGCACGGCGACTCCGTCCACACCACGTCGTACTCGCTCGACGAGCTCGTCGGCGACCTGGAATCGGTCGTCGAGCAGCTCCAACTCGCGCCGATGCACCTCCTCGGGCACTCGATGGGTGGCGTGGTGGCACTGAGGTACGCGCTCGCTCACCCCGATCCCCTCGCTTCGCTGATCCTCATGGACACCTTCGCCGCACCGCCGAGCGACGGCTCCATGGGCGCCATGATCGACGGCATGGTCGACACTGCGATGCGCGACGGCGTGGGCGCAGTCCTCGACGGGATGCGACCGTTCCTGGCCGCGGCGCCGCCCGAGATCGCCGCCCGGGTCGAGTACAAGGTCCTGCACATGGACCCGGCCGCGTTCGTGACCCTCGGGCGCTCCCTGGCTTCGTTCCCGTCGATGGCCGACCGGCTGGGCGAGCTCGCGCACCTGCCGGTGACCGTCATCGTCGGCGCGAACGACACCCCGCTGCTCGACTCGGCTCGCTTCCTGCACGACGCGATCCCGGGGTCGCGTCTCGAGGTCGTCCCCGATGCCGGCCACAGCCCTCAGGAGGACAATCCCGACGCGTGGCTGCGGGCGGTCGAGGATCACCTGGCGTCTCCCGGTTCATTGTCGTATACGCGCTCGTAGAGAGCGCTTATCTGACAATGAATCCGACACGGACCTGACGCACCCGGGGAACGCGCGCTACACGTCCTCCAGCGCCACCACCGGAATCTCGCGTGTGGTCCGGGCCTGGTAGCTCGCATAACGCGGTTGCGACTGGGTGATCCGCGGCCACAGCTCGGCGCGTTCGTCGGGTGAGACGACCCGTGCGCGCATCCGACGTGCGGGCCCGCCCTGCACCGACACCTCGACCTCGGGCTGGACGAGGAGGTTCCGGTACCACTCCGGATGGCGGTCGTCGCCGCCCTTCGATGCGACGACGAACAGCCGGTCGGCGTCCTGGAGGGGTGACGTGAGCATCACCGTGCGCGGCTGCGCGCTGTGACGGCCGACGGTGGTGAGCGACAACGCGGGCATGCGCGCGACATGCCACCCGACTCGCCCGCCGGTCAGGCCGATGACGGATCGGTGCACCGAGTTCTGCAGCTTCAAGAGGCGGTCGCTAGGCACGCGCGAACGGTAGCGGAGCGCCGCCGGGCGCACCGCCGCCAGACACTGCGATACTTTCCGCACGCACACGGGGAGGAGCATCGCCGTGGCCGGACCCGGGTCTGCTCGTGAGTTCGACGACGCGGTTGCGGAAGTCATCGTCGGTCTCTCGCCCGGCGAGGTGGTCACCTACGGCTGGGTCGCCGCCGAGGCGGGGTACGCTAGGCGCGCCCAATCGGTCGGCACATTCCTCGCGCACCGCTTCGGTGGCCCGCACTGGTGGCGCGTCGTCGGCGCCGACCGCCGCCTGCATGCACCCGACGCCGCCGGGCAGGCGCGGCTCCTGCGCGCCGAGGGCGTGGAGATCGATCACGGCCGCGTCGTCTCGCCGGTGAGACGCCCGTGACTGCGGACACTGCCGGCGACGCGGACCTGTCGTTGCACGTGGAGCGCGTCCTGTCCGCATCGCCGGAGCTCGTGTTCCGGCTGCACACCGAACCCGACGAGCTGGCGCGCTGGTGGGGCCCCCGAGGCTTCTCCGCACCGAGCGTCGAGATCGACCTGCGCGTCGGCGGGCGCTACCGGATCGAGATGCAGCCCCCACAGGGTGATTCCTTCTACCTCGCGGGTGAGTTCCGCGAGATCACGCCGGCCCACCGGCTCGTGTACACGTTCCGGTACGAGGAGCCGGACCCCGACGATCGCGAGACGCTCGTCACCTTCGCGCTCCGGGCCCGCGGCACCTCGACCGTGGTGACCGTCGATCAGGGACAGTTCGCGACCGAGGCCCGCCGGGCGCTCCACGTGCAGGGTTGGTCCGACACGCTCGACCGTCTGCAGGAGCTCGTCGAGGACGCCGGCCGGCGATGAGTCTCACGTCCCGCACCGTCCGGATGCGCGCACATCACCTTCGCCCGGGGCCGAGACGCACCTCCCCGGCCGAGGCCGCGGTCGCCTCGGCGCCGATCACCGCGGTGAGCGGCATGAGACCGTGCATGGCCGCGGTGAGGTCGTCGCTCATCGCGCAGCGCTACACGGCCTCCCAGTGCCATGCCTCTGCATCGGGCCCCGGCGTGTACGCCCAGGCCGGTTGATGGAAGCCGAACCGCGCCGCGTTGGCCTGCAGCCAGGCGTAGCCAGGTGACTGGAACGTGAGCTCGCCGTACTGGTCCTCGAAGTCGATCGCACGACCCCACCCGTGGACGCTTGTCCCGGGCACGGCCGCGAGCTCGCAGTGGCCGAGGAAGCAGTAGTAGTTGCGCCACCACTGCTGCATCTCGAGCGAGCGGTAGCACGACTCGATGCGTGGTGGCGTGAACCCGGGCAGCGCATAGGAGCTCGACTCGGGCTCGAGCCCGATGCCGTCGGCGTGCGCGGCGTCGAGCATCGCGCGGAGGGGCGCCGCCAGCTCGTTGCTGATGCGGCAGCTCGGCGTGATGGCCGTGAGGCTCGAGTCCGGGATCTGGCCGTTCGGGAAGCAGCCCGCCGCGAGCGCGGCGATGGCTGCGACGGAGAGCAGCACGCGTGCCTTCATCCGACGAGTCTACGGGCGCGCGGGGGCACGCGCGCCCGACCCGTCCGCGCTACGAGCGTTCGAGGTAGGGCTCGGGCGGCTCACCCTCCTCGTACTTGAACGACACCGCGAGCCTCACGCGGTACGTGAGCTGGCCGCTCTCCTCGAGGTGGACGTCCTGTTTCACGACCTCGCCGATCCGGATGTCGCGCACCGAGCCGCGTGCCACGCGCATCGCCTCCTGCGCGGCCTCGGCCCAACCGCTGGGGCTCGTCCCGATCACGTCGATCACTCGATACACGCTCATCGGCCGTGGCTCCCTTCCTCCCGAGTTCGTCCGAACACCGACCGCGCTACGCCTCCGGCACGCGCCTGTCAAGACGCCCTTGCGTCTTGCGCGTGTCGGGTCTAGGACTGCAGGTGGGCTACGACGACCCATCGTCGTCGGCCCGGTACGTCGGCGACCCGCGAAGGAGGCCGACATGGGACTCATGGACAAGGTCAAGGGACTGGTCGGCGGCAAGAAGGACAAGCTCGGCCAGAGCGTCGACAAGGGCGCCGAGGTAGCGCAGGAAAAGCTGCCCGACCAGTACGACGCCAAGGCCGACCAGGCCGCGGACGCGGCGAAGGAACAGATCGACAAGCTCGACGGTTGAGTCGCCTTCTACCGCTACTTAGCCGCCAGGGGGCGGTGACAGGCCCCACGCCTCGGCGAGCAGACGGTACGACGCGACGCGGTCGTCGAAGCCATGGACCGCGGTCGACACCATCAGCTCGTCGGCCGCGGTGCGCGCGACGAGCTCGTCGAGACCTTCCCGGACGGCTTCGGGGTCGCCGATCACCTGCGTCGCGCGCCACGAGTCGACGAGGTTGCGCTCCGCCGGGGTGAAGTGGTACTCCGCGGCCTCCTCGGGCGTGGGATACACGTCGGGGTGCCCCGATCGGAGCCGCACCATCGCCAGCGCGCCCGGGCCCGCGAGCCAGCGGGCGCGCTCGGTCGTCTCCGCGCACAGCACCGACACCCCGACCATCACGTACGGCGCGTCGAGATCCTCCGACGGACGGAACGCGCCGCGGTACACGGCGAGCGCGTCCATGAGTGCGGCAGGCATGAAGTGGTACGCGAACGAGAACGGCAGGCCCAACAGACCCGCGGCTTGCGCGCTGTACGTGCTCGAACCGAGCAGCCAGATCGCGGGCCGGTACCCGAGACCGGGGACGGCGGTGATGCGCTCGTACGGGTGGCCGGCGGGGAGCTCGCCCGAGAAGTAGCCGAGGAGCTCGACGAGCTGCTCGGGGAAGTCGTCGGCCGCCAGCATGCCGGCGCTCCGGCGCAGGGCGCGCGCGGTGACCGGGTCGGTGCCCGGCGCGCGTCCGATGCCGAGGTCGATGCGTCCGGGGTGCAGCGCCTCGAGCATCCCGAACTGCTCGGCGACCGCGAGCGACGCGTGGTTGGGCAGCATCACGCCCCCGGATCCGAGGCGGATGGTGGAGGTGACCGACGCGAGGTGCGCGAGCAGCACCGGCGGCGAGGAGCTCGCGATCCCCGGCATGTTGTGGTGCTCCGCCACCCAGTGCCGGTGATAGCCGAGCCGCTCGACCTCGGGCGCGAGCCTGAGCGAGTTGCGCAGCGCGTCGGCCGGCGACGAACCCCGCCCGATCGGCGCGAGATCGAGCACCGACAGGGGAACGCGCTCGTCGGTCACGGTCTGGACGCGTCGCTCAGGGCAGCCGTTCCAGCCTCACCACCGGGATCTGACGGCGGTCGCGGCAGCGGTCCTGGTACTGGTAGAGGCCGACGATCACGACGCTCATCATCTCGAACAGTCGATCGCGGTCGGGGCCATTCGGCACCGTCGTCGCGCGTGCGCGGTACGTGTCGCCCAGGTACTCGACCGTGAGCTCCGGATGGGCGACGAGGTTCTTGTACCACTGCGGGTGGTCGGGCAGACCGCCTTTCGATCCGGCGACGACCAGGTCGGCGCCGTCCTCACGGACACATACGGGTGTGGTGTGGGGCTTGCCCGTCCTCGCGCCGGTGGTGGTGAGGAGCACGAGCGGCATCGACCCGTCGGCCGGTTTGCCGCCGGTCGCGCGGTAGTTGGCGATGACGGCCTTGTTCTGCTCGCGGATGTCGACTCGGGGCGGACGTTCGGGGTCGGCCATGTCAGCTCGGGATCGCTTCCCACCACTGGCACCACCACCCCGCACCCACGAGGATGCGGAGCTTCGGGTGCCAGCAGTACGAGATCGTGGCGGTGTTCTCGAGGTAGTAGCGGCAGTCGTCGCACTTCTCGTCGCCCGACGGCGCTCCCCGCAGCACCGCGTTCTCCGCGAGGTGACGCAGCTCGATCGAGAGCTTCTCGTCGATCTCCTTGGGCTCCGGCTCGGGAATCTCGTAGTCGGCCATCCGAGGAGCGTACCTAGGCGTGCGTCGACGACCCCACGGGCAACGGCGTACGCTGACGCCGCTCCGGGGGGTTGCGGTGGTCGAAGCGCTCGAGAGCACGACGGCCGAGCGCGCGCCCGACGCGCCCGACGCGCCGGAGGCGGAGGAGCCGCCGCCCGCGCCACCCGATCCGCGCTGGGCCCGGCCCGCGCTCGTCGCACTGCTCGTGGGCACCGCGGTGCTCTACCTGTGGGATCTCGACCGTTCGGGATGGGCGAACGGCTACTACGCGGCCGCCGCACGCGCGGGCGCGACGAGCTGGAAGGCGTTCTTCTTCGGCTCGCTCGACTCCGCCAACGGCATCACCGTCGACAAGACACCGGGGTTCCTCTGGCCCATGAGCCTGTCGGTCCGGCTGTTCGGGGCTACCTCGTGGAGCGTGCTCGCGCCCCAGGCGCTCATGGGCGTCGGCGCGGTCGCGCTCCTGTACCTGGCGGTGAAGCGCTGGTTCGGTGCGGTCGCCGGGCTCCTCGCCGGACTCGTGCTGGCGGTCACCCCCGCGGCCGCCCTGATGTTCCGCTACGACAACCCCGACGCGTTGATGGTGCTGCTCCTCGTGCTGGCCGCCTACGCGCTCGTGCGCGCGCTCGATTCGCCGAGCACCGGCTGGCTCGTCGTCGTGGGCGCCGCGATCGGCGGCGCGTTCATGGCCAAGATGCTCCAGGCGTTCGTGGTCGTGCCGGGCTTCGGGCTCGTGTACCTGCTCGCGGCACCCACCGCGATCCGCCGGCGGCTGCTGCAGCTGCTCGCGGAGGGCGCAGTGCTGTTCGCCACCGCGTTCACGTGGGTCGCGGTCGTAATGGCGATCCCCGCCGCCGACCGGCCCTACATCGGCGGCTCCGACGGGAACAGCCTCTGGAACGTGATCTTCGGCTTCAACGGACTCGGCCGGCTCACCGGCGACACGAAGGTGTCGACCGCGGGGAGCACCGGCACGCCTTCCATCGACCGGCTCTTCGCGGCCGAGATGGGTGACTACGCGTCGTGGCTCCTGATCGGCGCCGCCGTGCTCGTCGTGTTCGCGGTCCTCCTCACCTGGAGGCGCGCCGAGGGACGACGCACGTTCGTGGCGGTGGGGGTGTTCGGGACCTGGCTCGTCTCGATGGGGCTGACGATCAGCCTGAGCGAGGGCATCATCCACGGCTACTACACGGTCGCGATCGCGCCGCCGCTCGCCGCGCTCGTCGGCATCGGCGCGGTCACGTTGTGGCGGAAGCGCGCCGAGACCGCGGCGCGGGTCGGATTGGCGCTGGCGCTGGCCGCGACGGTCGTGTGGTCGGTGGTGCTGCTCCACCGCGCCCCCCATTGGCACCCCGGGTTGGCGACCGCGGTGCTGGTCGTCGGCATCGCGGTCGTCGTGCTCCTCGCGGTCGGCGCGCCGCGCGCGGGCCGGCTCGTCGCGGTGGTGGTGTACCTCGCGGTCGTCGTCGGCCTCGCGGGATCCTTCGCCTGGAGCCTCTCGACCGTGGCGCGGGGGCACACCGGCGCGGTGCCCGTGCCCGGGCCTCCCGAGGTGAAGCGGACGGGGATCGGGGCGCTCGCCAACGCGCCCGCGGGATCGCCGATCGCCCAGTTCACCGGCCGGCTGATCGACATCAGCCACCCGAGCCCCGAGCTGCAGGCGCTCCTCCGCAAGGACGCCGGGCGCTACCAGTGGACGGCAGCCACGATCCTCGGCCAGCAGGCCGCGGGCTACGAGCTCGCCACCGGGCTCCCCGTCCTGGCGCTCGGCGGACACGACGGGGTTGATCCCTACCCGACGCTCGACCAGTTCATCGCGATGGTCCATCACCACCGCATCCACTGGTTCATCCCGAACTTCCCGGTGCCGGTGAGCCCCGACGCGACGTCGGGCGAGCCGTCGGCCGACATCCTGCAGTACGTGATGCAGGGCTTCGCGTCGAAGCAGGTCGGCGACACCACGGTGTTCGATCTGACCCGACCGCGGCACGTGGACCTCACCAACCCGGCCACGTCGCCACCCTCGTCGTCGTCCTCGCCCTAACCGGAGGGCGCAACCTCCGGACGGCGCGCCCGCTAGTACTTCTCGACGTTCTCGAAGATGCGGCGCGGGTTGTCGACGAGCATGGTGTTGATGTCGGTCTCGCTGACACCGGCATCGCGCAGCAGTGGCAGCACGTCCCGGCTGATGTGGCAGTAGTTCCACTCGGGCGCGCGCGGCGCGCGCGGGGGGAACCAGTCCATCGCGCACGACGCGTCGTGCGAGAGCACCAGGCGGTCGGCGTGACCGCGCGCGCAGAGCTCCGCGACGGTTCGCACGCGCGCTTCCTTCGAGAGGATCCCGTAGATGCCGAAGCGGTCCATCCCGAGGTAGGAACCGCGCCCCATCAGCTCCTCCAGGTAGCCGATGTCGTCGGTGTCGCCGCTGTGCCCGATGACGACCCGACGCAGATCCACGCCCTCCTCCTCGAACACGTCCTGCTGCTCGACGCCGCGTTTGGTGGCCGCGTGCGTGTGCGTGGAGATCGGCACGCCAGTCTGGAGGTGTGCGCGTGCGACGGCGCGCAGCGTGGCGTCGACCCCGTGCGTGACCCCCGGTTGGTCGGTCGCGACCTTGAGGATGCCGGCCTTCACTCCGGTGCGCGCGATGCCCTCGGCGATGTCGGCGACGAACCACTCGGCCAACAGGTCGGCCTCGTGCACCTGCCCCACACGCGACCGCACCATCACGAAGGTCGCGAGCTCGTTGAACGTGTAGTAGCCGGTCGCCACGACGATGTTGAGCGGCGTCTGCTCCGCCACCTTGCACAGCAGCGGCAGGTCGCGGCCGAGCCCGATGACGGTGAGGTCGACGATGGTCGAGATGCCGCATTCGACGAGCTCGTTCAGCCGATCGACCGCGGTCGCGACCTCGCGTTCCTCGTCGAACCCGACGACATCCGGGTAGTTCACGAGAAACTCGTGGCTCCTGATGAACACGTGCTCGTGCATCAGCACCGAGCCCAGCTCGCTGGTATCGACCGCACCTCGCGCTGTCTCGACCGTCGTCACGTCGCCACCTCCTGGCCGGCCGCCTCGCGGTGGCGCGGAGGCCAATCTTGCCCCAGCCTGCCGAGCGCGCACGCGTGCCGCGTCAGCGCCCGAGCAACCCGCGCAGGTAGGCCGCCTGGCCGAGGTGCTGGAGACTGTCGTCGGCGATGCTCACGAGGCGCACACCGAGCGTCACCGGGGGATCCCAGCGCCGGTCGACGATCCGGTCGAGCTCCGCGGGCGTGAGGCCTCCGAGCATCTCGCGGGTCCGGCGGTCGACCGCGTCGTGGTACGCGAGCAGCGCGTCGGCGCTCTGGGGTTGCACCGCCGCGACCTCGACCGGCGTGTGCGCGTAGCCGGTGTTGGAAGGGTCGGGGGTCAGCCCGAAGCGACCGGCCCAGTCGCCGTCGACCCAGAGCTGCTCGGTGCCGAGGAGCTCCGACACGTGGTGGTCCTGCACACGGGTCGCGTGCCAGACCAACCACCCGACCGGGTTGGTGCCGGGCGCGGCCTGCGCGGTGAGGCCCGCGGGGTCGAGCCCGTCGACCGCAGCGCGCGCGAGGGGCGGGATGCGCCCGTACAGCTCGAGCAGGAGCGCTCCGACGTCCATCCCGCGATTCCACCACGCGGCGGGCCGGTCGCGCCCGAGGACCCCGGGGGTGTCGCGCGACAAGATGACGCATGACGTATTCCATTGTGGCTCGGGACGGCGACACCGGTGAGCTCGGGGTCGCGGTGCAGTCCTGCATGTTCGCCGCCGGGGCGGTCGTGCCCTGTGCCCGTGCCGGAGTGGGTGCGGTGGCCACCCAGGCGTTCGCCGAGGCGGCGTACGGCCCGTGGTGCCTCGACGCGGTGCAGGTCGGCGCGTCAGCGTCGTCCGCGCTCGACGCCGCGCGCGAGCGGGATCCGTTGCCGGTGCTCCGGCAGGTCGGATTGGTCGCAGCCGACGGCCGCACCGCTGCGTTCACGGGCGAGCTGTGCGTCGACCATGCCGGCCACGTGACCGGCGACGGGTTCTCGGTGCAGGCGAACATCATGGCCAGCCCGTACGTGTGGCCGGCGATGGCCGACGCGTTCGCGAGCAGCCACGGCCCGCTCGCTCGCCGGCTCCTCGCCGCCCTCGAAGCCGGTGAGGCAGCCGGGGGTGATGCGCGCGGCCGCATGTCGGCCGCGATCCTCGTGGTCGCCGGCGAGGCACCGGAGCTCCCGGCGGGCGGCACCGTGACGAACCTGCGCGTCGACCACAGCGACGACCCCCTCGGCGAGCTGGCCGCGCTGCTCGACGCCGCCGATGCGTACGCCGGCTTCCATCGTGGCGTCGACCAGCTCGCCGGTGGCGACCCTGCGGGCGCGCTGGGAACCGTCAACCGGGCGCTCGAGCTCCTCCCAGGGGATCGCAACCTCCGTTTCCTCCACGCCGGCGCGCTGTTCGGGACCGGGTCGGACGACGCCGGCCGCCGGGAGCTGCACGCGCTCGTGGCCGAGGCGCCGTCGTGGGAGCTCGTGGTGCGGGGGTTCGCGGCCAAGGGCCTCGTCGCGCTCCCCGACGGCGTCACCGTCGACGACCTGCTCGACTGACGGCCCGCGGCGTCCGGCCAACTTGCGTCACTTGAACGGGAAACAACCAGATCAAATTCAGGGGGGTCAGGTCGCGACGATCGCGGCGATGCCCGCGATCATCATCACGAGGCCGAGGATCATGTAGGTGAGGGTCCGGATCACGGGCGCCTGCGCGAGCTCGCGCCGTTCGCTCGGGTTCGCCTGTCCCCGCACCGGGCTCCCCGGACGGGCGCGGGCAACGGTGGTGGCCCGCACGCGATCGGCGTCACGCCGACGGCGGGCAAGCGCGAATGCGTTGCCGAAGAAGAGCGCGGCACCCATTGCGACGAAGAGCTCGCGCAGCACCTCGTTGTAGAAGCTCGCGCCAGCCACGGCCGCATCGTACGGCCGGGCCCGCGGGCGCGTCCGCTCGGGATCAGAAGCCGAAGCCGGGCGCGCCGGGCTTGAACACCATCAGCACCAGGATCACGACGATGAGCAGGTTCAGGGCCACGTCGGTCGTCCCCACGCGCTTGCCCAACGTCTCCATCTCGGCCGCCTGCGGCGGCGGCCCGCCCTGCGGAGGCCCGGCGGCCACCATCTCGCGCATGAGCACGCCCATCCGCTTCACGCCCGGGAGCAGCACGCCGTGCGACAGCCCGATCCCGACGAGGTACAGCACGACCGCGAGCCACACCCAGGTCTGGGAGAACTTCCACGCCTTGTCGCTCATGCCGACGAGCGCGAGGCCGAGCAGCAGGACCGCGTAGATGAAGTACTGGCCGATCTGGGTGACCCGCCAGTTGGCCTCGAAGATCGCAACCGCGTCCTGGCCACGGCGCTTGCGCATCTCCGCGCCGTACACGCCGTTGAGGTACACGGCGCCGAATCCCACGATCGCGCACAGGATGTGCACGACGAGCACGAGCTTGTACCAGTTGCTCTGGATCGTGAGCGCGCCGATGATCACGATCGACCTCCTTCGCCGGCGAGCAGCCGATCCGGGATCGTAGAGGGAACCGGCGGGCGCCGCTCGCACCTGTGCTACGAACGCGTGCGTGCGGCTGCTGGTGGCGAACTGCTCGGTCGAATACGAAGGCCGCCTCGGCGCCCGCCTGCCGCCCGCGCTGCGCCTGATCGTGCTGAAGGCCGACGGTTCGATCGCGGTACACGCCGACGCCAAGGCGTACAAACCCCTCAACTGGATGAGCCCGCCGTGCACCGTGCGCGAGGAGGAGGGGCGCCTGGTCGCCACGACCGCGGGCGGCGAGCGGCTCACGATCGAGCTCCACCACGTGGTCCACGACTACTCCGTGGAGCTCGGCGACGACCCCGGCCTCGCCAAGGACGGCGTCGAAGCCGAGCTCCAGGAGCTCATCGCCCGCCGGGTCGTCGCCCTCCGCGACGATCTCCGGCTCGTGCGCCGCGAGTACCCGACCGACATCGGCCCCGTCGACCTGCTCTGCCGCGACGGCGACGGCGCCGCGGTCGTGATCGAGGTGAAGCGGGTGGGCGAGATCGCGGGCGTCGAACAGCTCCTGCGCTACCAGGAACGCCTCGACCTCGACGGCACCCTCGCGCCGACAAAGGGGATGTTCGTGGCCACGCGGATCAAGCCCCAGGCGCGCGTCTTCGCCGCCAGCCGGGGCGTCGTCTGCGTCGAGGTCGACCTCGACGAGCTCCGCGCCGGCGCGCCCGTCGACCTCCGGCTCTTCTAGGCCGATGGCCGCATGAGGGCGACGGCGCGCCGCACCTCGACGACGGTGGTCGTAGTGGTGGGGGACGCCGACGCGGCACGCGCTTGCGTCGAGCGCCTGGGACGCGCGGCGAACGTCGGGTGGGTGGTGCCCGATCCCGACGCGGACCCGCTCGACCGTGCCGTCGACGGTTGGTCGCAGGCCTCGCGGGCGCACACCCCGTACTTCGTCCACGACGCCGACCCCCTCGCCGCGGTCGCAACCGCGTGGGTGCGCTACTACGACGAGCGGGGCCCGATCGGCGAGCTCGAGGTCGCGGTGGCGGCAACGCTCGGGCGCTGGCGACCGGGCTCGATCGAGCTGCCCGACTACTACCTCGCGGTCGACGCCGAATCGTGGGAGCCGACGCGCCGCCACTGGTGGCTGGGCGTCGTGCACGCTGCCGCGCCCAGTCGGGTCGTGCCCACGCTCGCGGCCGACGCCGAGCACACGTTGGCCCACCTCGCGAGCGGCCGCTGGTGGCCCGATCTCGACGAGCTCCTGCGCGACGTGCACACGGTCGTACCCGACCGCGTGGTGCCGGCGTAGGCGCTACTCGCGCTCCATGTTCTCGAACTCGGCGCGGTGCGGCAGGAAGGCGAGCTCGGCCTTGCCGGTGGGGCCGTTGCGGTGCTTGGCGATGATGATCTCGGCCTTCCCGCGGTCGTCCGACTCGGGGTTGTACACCTCGTCGCGGTAGATGAACGCGACCACGTCGGCGTCCTGCTCGAGACCACCGGACTCGCGCAGGTCGGCGAGCATCGGGCGCTTGTCCTGGCGGTACTCGACCTGCCGGTTGAGCTGCGAGAGTGCGACCACCGGGCACTCGAGCTCGCGGGCGAGGATCTTGAGCCCGCGGGAGATCTCCGACACCTCCACCTGCCGGTTCTCCATCCGGCGGGACGTGCTGGGCGTCATGAGCTGGACGTAGTCGACCACTACGAGCGCCAGATCCCCGTGCCGGGCGCGCAGCCGCCGGCACTTGGCGCGCATCTCCATCACGGTGCAGTGCGGGTTGTCGTCGATGAACAGACGCGCCTCTCCCAGCCGCCCGACCGCATGCGCGAGCTTCGACCAGTCGCCCTCGCTCAGCTTCGCGGTCCACAGGCGGCTCGCCTCGACACGCGCCTCCATCGCGAGGAGCCGCTTCGTGAGCTCGAGCGTGCCCATCTCCATCGAGAAGAAGACGACGGGCCGCCCCGTCTGCGTGGACACGTTGCGCGCCACGCCGAGCGCGAGGCTCGTCTTGCCCATGCCGGGACGCGCGGCGACGATCACGAGGTTCGACGGTTGGAGCCCGTACAGCACGCGGTCGACCTCGGTGTACCCGGTGGGCACGCCGACGAGGTCGCTGGGGTCGTCGTAGCGCGACTCGAGGTTGTCGATGGTGTCCTGCAGCGCGTCGTGGATGCCGACCATCGACTCCGACACGCGACGCTCCGCGACCTCGAACACGAGCGACTCGGCCCGGTCGAGGGTCTCGGTGACGTCGTCGGGGGTGTCGTAGCCCATCTCCGCGATGTCGCCGGCGACGCCGATGAGCCGGCGCAGCAGTGCCAGCTCGTTGACGATGCGCGCGTAGTGGCCCGCATTGGCCGACGCGGGCGTGTTGGCCTGGATGCGCAACAGCGCGGCGCGGCCGCCCACGAACTCGAGCAGGTCGGCGCGACGGAGCTCCTCCGCGACCGTCACCGGGTCGGCGGGCTCGCCCTGGCCGTAGAGCGAGAGCACTGCGTCGTACACGTGTGCGTGCGCGGGCTTGTAGAAGTCGTCGGTCTCCACCCGGGCCTCGACCGCGGCCACGATCGCGTCGCGGGACAACAGCATCGAGCCGAGCAGGGACTCCTCCGCCTCGAGGTTGTGCGGCGGGACCCGCCCGGCCGCCGTCCTGCGCACCGACTCGATGGTCTGGACCACTGCCTCTCCGCCCGTCACCGCACGCCCCTGCGACCACGCATTCTGCGGCCTCCCCCTTGTGGAGAAACAGAGCGAAACCCTTGTGACTTCACTGTGGATATCGCTTCACGCTGTCCCCAACCCTGGGGAGAACCACCGCCGCACATGCCCCCATCCATGCCACACCCCTGTGACAGCTACCCCTTGACCAGCCCCGACGCGCACGCCCGCGCGACCCACAACCGACCTGGGACGGCGCCCTGCCACGCGGAGACCCTCGAAGACGCGGAAAGACCCCAGCGTGCGGACGCCCGTGCCGGTCGCCGGCAGTTGCGCCCCGAAGGCCGAGACCCGGCCCGGAGGGCCGGCTCCGAGCGCAGCGAGGAGCCGCAGGGGCTCGGCCGAGCAGGGGCGCAGCCGGCGACCGCAGCACGGGTGGCCGCACGCGACCCGCGGAGACCCGGAGTAAGAGGCTGCGGAGATTCGAAGTGAGACGCGCGGAGACTCGGAGTCAGACGCGCAAGCGACGCGCCGTCAGACGCGCGAAGACCGCGAAGACGTGGAGTGCGCGGGGCGGATTACTCGGCGACGACGTCGACCGCGACCACCGCATCGACGTCGGCGTGCAGCTTCACCGTGACCTCCACCGCGCCGAGCTCGCGGATCGGCTCCGCCAGCTCGACCTTGCGCCGGTCGAGCTCCACACCGACCTGCGCCGCGACCGCCGCCGCCACGTCGGCCGCGGTGACCGAGCCGAAGAGCTTGCCGCCCTCGCCCGCGCGCGCCTTCACCTCGATGCGGCTGGACGCCAGCTGGGCCGCGATCGCCTCGGCACCCTCACGGTCGCGCACCTCGCGCGCGTCGCGGTTGCGGCGCATCGCTTCGGCCTGGGCCACGACGCCGCGCGTGGCGCGGAGCGCGAGGCCGCGTGGCACGAGGTAATTGCGCGCGTACCCGTCGGCGACGTCGACGAGGTCGCCCTTCTTGCCCAGGCTCTCGACGTCGTCGCGGAGCACGACCCTCATGCGCCCTCCCCGGCGTCGCCTTCCTCGTCGGGCACGACCTCGGCGACCGCCACCGGCTCACCCGTGTCGTCCACGGCCACCACGACCTCGTCGAGCACCTCATCGGACGCGCCATCGGCCGGGCGCGGCGCTTCTTCGCGCAGCTCGCGGTCGTCGCGGTCGCCGCGGTCGCGACGCCCGCCCTTGCGCTGCGTGACCTGGCGCACGCTGTAGGGCAGCAGCGCCATCTCACGTGCGACGCGGATCGCCCGCGCGACCTCGCGCTGCTGCTGGGTGGAATTGCCCGTGACTCGCCGCGCGCGGATCTTGGCCCGCTCCGACATGAAGCGCCGGAGGAGGTTGACGTCCTTGTAGTCGACGTAGGTGACGCCCTCGGTGTTGAGGATCGACACCTTCTTCTTCTGCGGCCGCCGTCGATCGGCTGCCGCGCTCTTGCTCGATCGTCGGTCGCGCGCCATCAGAAGGGCTCCTCGCCGCTCTCGTCCCAGTCGGAGGCGGGGGCACCCCCGCCCCCTCCGCCCGAACCGCCCGATCCGCTCGCACCGCCACCCGAGCCACCACCCGGTCCGCCACCCGAGCCGCCGAAGTCGCCGCCGCGGCGCTCGTTGCGGGTGACCTGCGCGGTTGCCCAGCGCAGGCTCGGACCGACCTCGTCGGCGACGATCTCGACGACGCTGCGCTTGTCGCCGTTCTCGGTCTCCCAGCTCCGCTGCTCGAGACGGCCGGTGACGACGACGCGCGACCCCTTGCCGAGGGACTCGCTGACGTTCTCGGCCATCTCGCGCCAGCACACGACGTTGAAGAAGCTGGTCTGCTCCTCCCACTCCTGCGACTGGCGGTTCTGCCAGCGGCGGCTCACGGCCACGCCGAACGACGCCTTCGCGGCGCCGCCCGCGGTGTAGCGGATCTCCGGGTCACGGGTGAGATTCCCGACGATGGTGACGGTGCTGTCGGCCATTGCTTCCTCCTGATGCTCCCTATGCGCCGCCGGCCACGCCGCTCCCCAGCTTCCCGTACACGTGCTCGGGAATACGGAGGACCTTGTGGCGGACGACTTCGTCAGCCAGGGAGAGCACCCGGTGCAGCTCGTCCATCGCCGCGGGCTCCGCCTTCGCCTGGAGGACCACGTAGTAGCCCTCCGTGCGGTGCTTGAGCTCGTAGGCGAACCGTCGCTTGCCCCAGTAGTCGACCGGGCCGAGCTCGGCCCCCCTCGACTGGAGAAGCTCGGTGTAGCGACCGACCGCGGACCGGATCGTCTCCTCTTCCAGATCCGCGTCGAGGATGACCATGACCTCGTACGGCCTCATGGGCCGCCACCTCCTTCGGACCGCAGCCTCGGTGGGACCGGGCTGTGGGCGACCGCCGGACCGCGGGCGCGGCGACGGGCGCAGGACTCACTCTGGGCACCCGGGGTGCGCGCGATCGGCGCGTTCCCGGTGAGCCGACGAGGCTAGCAGGACCTCTCCGACGTGATCTATCGAAGGGGATCGTACCGTGGGGGTGCGACAGCTACGAGGGGCAGCTGCCGACGGCCAGGCCGCCGCTCGGCAGATGGTCCGGCAGCGTCTCGAGCGCGTAGCTGAACGGCGCACCCGCGGTGTACACCGGGCACTCGTTCTCCGCCTTCGGGCAGGGCTGCATCCGCCGGGTCGACACGAGCGTCCCGTCGGCGCGGTAGAAGCCGATGTCGAGCCCGACCGGCACCGTCGACATGGTGAAGCCCACGGTGGTCGGCGAGTCGAAGACGAACAGCATGCCGTCGTAGGGGCCGATGTCGCTGCGTTGGCGGAGCCCCTGCACCCGCTCCGCCTCGCGGTCGGCGATGACGACGTGCACGCAGCGACCGCCCACGGCGAGACCGGAGGACTGCGTCAGGTCGCCGAACGGATCCGCGGCCGGACGCGCGGCGCGCACGAGCCGACGCAGCTGTGTGGCGGCCGCCGAACCGGATGCGTCGGAACCCGACGACTCTCCCGACGACCCCGAGGTGAGCTTCGCCACGCCGACGACGAGCAGCGCCGCCGCGATCGCGACCAACGCGATCGCGATCCAGGCGCGCCTCGTCACGCGTCGACCGTATCCGCTCCCTCGTCGGCGTCGGCCACGCCTGCCGCGTCGGAGAGCGCGGCGGTTACGTCGTCGGCGACGTGGTAGGTCTCCTCGCTCGACGGGAAGCGCCCCGACCGGACGTCGGCTGCAAAGCGCGAGACCGCGGCCACACCCTCGGCGTGGAAGTTCGCGTAACGGCGCACGAACTTGGGCCGGAGCCAGTCCTGCAGGCCGAGGAGGTCGTGGTACACGAGCACCTGGCCGTCGCAGTGGCGCCCGGCGCCGATGCCGATGGTCGGCACCGGGATCGTCTCGGTGACGAGCCGCGCCACCGCGTCGGGCACGCACTCGAGCACGATCGCGAAGCAGCCCGCGTCCGCGAGCGCCACCGCGTCGTCGACGATCGCGCGCGCGGCGTCGATGGTCTTCCCCTGCACCTTGAACCCGCCGAACGCGTGGATCGACTGCGGTGTGAGCCCGACGTGGCCCATCACCGGGATCTCCGCGTCGAGGATCGCCTTGACCGCCTCGAGGCGCTTGCGCCCACCTTCGAGCTTCACCGCGCCCGCGCCGGCCCGCACGAGCGTCGCGGCGTTCTGCACGGTCTCGGAGGACGTGACGTGGTAGCTCATCCACGGGAGGTCGCCCACCACCAGGGCGCGCGGCTTGGCGCGTGCGACCGCGGCCGTGTGGTGGGCCATGTCGTCGATGGTGACGTGCAGCGTGTCGTCGTAGCCGAGCACGACCATCGCGAGCGTGTCGCCCACGAGGATCAGATCCACGCCCGCGTCGTCGACCATGCGGGCGCCCGGCGCGTCGTACGCGGTGAGCATGACCAGCGGCTCCCCCGAGCCTTTGCGGGCCACGATGTCGGGCGCGCTCATGGGACGAGACTGCGTCATCTCGGCACCTCCACCGTCCGGGGCACGCTCGGCTCCCGGCAGCACTCCGGAGATTAGCGCCGGGCGCGACCGGCCGCGGGCGCCGCGTCCCGCTCCCCGGCCCTCGGACGGCCCTCCCCGTGGCGGCGGCCGCGCAGCTCCCGCCGGACGAGGTGGTTCCACCCGCACGCGAGGCACACCTCCACGACGTAGCGGACGAACTCGTCGTGGGCCGCGCCGAGCTTCTCGACCTCGCCCTCGTGGGAGATGCAGCGGCCGTTGGCCGCGCGGAGGCTGGCGCCGTACACGTACGAGACGTAGCGGAGCTCCCGGGCGGTGCACACCGGGCACGCCTGGGGCGCGGCCTCGCCGAGGTGGCGTCCGGCGCGCAGCAGCTCGGGATGGGCGTCGCAGACGTCGAGGCGGGTCAGCCGGCCGCGCTCGAGATCCCGCAGCACGGCTCGTCGCGCCAGGGTGTAGTCGATGTGCCGGGGCACCGGAGCAGTGTACCGAGGCGCATCGGGGCCCGATGGCGTCGCCTACGGCCCTTCACCGGCATGACACCCGCCAGGGGAACCGTGTCGCTATACTGGTCCCCGATATATCGATCCGATGTATCGACCGATCCTCGAGAGGCTCATGCCCGGTGCTCGACCTCGCCATCCTCGGACTGCTGCAGGAGCAGCCGCTCCACGGCTACGAGCTGAAGAAGCGCGTCGGCGAGACGCTGGGCACCCTGTGGGGGATCTCGTACGGCTCGCTCTATCCAGCCCTGCGCCGGCTCGAGCGGGAGGGGTCGATCGAGAGCGTCGACCCCTCGATGGCCCGTCCGGCCGCCCCGATCCCGAGCACCGGCTCGCTCGACGGCGACCTCGCGGCGGCCCGAGCCCACCGCGTGCCCAAGGCGAGCCGCCGGACCCGCAAGGTGTACAGGCTCACCGACCGCGGCGCCGCCCGGCTGCGCGACCTCCTCGTGGACGACGACTCCGCCTCGACCGACGACGAGCGCACGTTCGCGTTGAAGCTCGTCTTCTGCGGCCAGCTCGATCGCGCGTCACGGCTCGAGCTCCTCGAGCGTCGGCGCGCCGCGCTCGCCGACCGTCTCGCGCGCGCGCGTCGCCCCGGTCGCACCGGTTCCACGGCCCCGCGCGGCGGCGCCAACCGCTACGCGGAGTCGCTCCTCCAGCACCGCACCCAGTCCACCCAACGTGATCTCGAGTGGGTCGAGGCGCTCATCGCGGCAGAGGGCCCGGATGCCGCGCCCGCCCCCTCACCGTCCGGTCGTGCCGAGCCGGAACCCGTCTCGGGCGACCTCCATCCCGAAGGAGCCCCCACATCATGAGTGGTCACATCCGTGTCGCCATCGCGGGCGTCGGCAACTGCGCGAGTTCACTCGTGCAGGGCATCGAGTACTACAAGGACGCCGATCCGTCAGAGCGGGTGCCAGGGCTGATGCACGTCTCGCTCGGCGGTTACCACGTTCGCGACGTCGAGCTCGTCGCCGCGTTCGATGTCGACGCCGACAAGGTCGGCCTCGACGCGAGCAAGGCGATCTTCAGCGGGCGCAACAACACGATCCGCTTCGCCGAGGT